>CAINGU010000057.1 GCA_903848645.1 uncultured cyanobacterium
GCCGATTCGTAAGTGAATTTCCTCGGTGTTCCTAACTTCTTAGAGTTCACCCCACCTTATTCTTTTGCTTATTCAATGAGAACTCCGCATCATCATTCAGACACTGCAGCAGTCACGTCATTGCCCATTTGATCCTTGGTTGCAGTTTAGATATCTCAGGCGTGACTTTGGTTGAGTTAGTCATTGGTCATTTTTGAGTTGCTTAAGGGACCACTTTGGTTTGTCAATAATTGACGAGCTTAGTTTTTGATCATTGGCGTACGAACGCCCAAAAGAAATGTGCAGGTCTCTTAGTACGCCTAATTCATAAACTTCTTATTAATTAATTTTATTTGCTGATTACATCTCACTCTGTTTCGAATACGAGAATTTGGGGTTTTGGGGTTGTGGGGTTTTGGGGTTTTGGGGGAGTGGTTGTGGGAGTGGTTGTGGGAGTGGTGAAAGGTGTTGTAGAAGTGGTTGTAGAAGTGGAAATAGTTTGTAATGTACTAGCCGCTATCGCAAGTGCTTCTGCTTGTCTAGCCGCTTCTATGGATTCCTGTCCTGGTTTAGCTAAAATAAAGCCTAGAAAATCCCTAACTTTGGGACTGGGATTTTGTTTATAAACGTAAACAAAAGACTGAGAAAAGGGATATTTAGAATTATCTGGTAAGTAGTCCTGTACTTTCAATACCCGGACATCTGGTAGTTTAGAAATCTGATTGGCTAAAACATAGCTGATACCATCATTACCTAATTCTTTAATGATGTTAACTGTATTATCTTCTACCATTTGTACAGCATTAGCACCTGTTAGCAATTGATCAGACTTAAATACTGAATATTCAGTAAAAGCAGCGCGAGTATCACTAATGGAGGGACGATCTATAAATCTAATTTTACCTTTAGCATTTCCCACTTGTGACCAATCTGTAATTTCTCCTCGGAAAATCTTCGCAAATTGTTCAGTAGTCAAGTTCCCAGAGAAGGGATTATTCATACCAACAACGATGGCAACTTTTTCTCGACGTACCAACACCTGTTGTAACCCTTTTGCTTTTTCTTCTGAGGTGAGTTTGCGACCAAGTGATGCTATATCAACTTTACCATCTAAAACAGCTTTTACAGCATCTTCATTGCCATTGACCGCAATTTCTACCTGAGTTCCTGAAAACTGTTTTTCAAAGTTCTCTTTCAGGCTTTGGTTGAGAATTACGGAATTAATAGAACCATCAACTTTAACTAAAGTACCATTTTCCACTTTTTCCGGTAGGGGAAAAGCAGGTATATTATCTTGAGATTCTGCCTGAATAGGTACAGAAATCAATAAATTTGCTACCATGGGACTGGTAGCGACAGCCATTAATAAGGAGAGGTTGATAATTATACTATCTTTTTTTTGTTGTTGCCACATAATATCCCTGATATAGCTAAAATAAATGGACTACTCGCTGATGCTCAAAATAGTTTTTTGATTGAGGAGACTGGTTAATTATACAGCGTGGTTTATTTTTATCTGTAATAACACAAGTAATTAAAATAAAAAAGCGGTTCAGGAATCTTGCTATAGCTGGTATTTAAGCTTTAAAGCGTATTACATTAATATAATTTTTTTTACAGCAGATTGCAGGTAAATGAGGTACAAATACAATACTCCTCAGTTAAGACTAAAAAGTCGTTATATCGTAGGTTGGGTTGACGCAAGGAAACCCAACAAAATCCTTGATCATGTTGGGTTTCGTACCTCAATCCAATCTACATTTCCTTAACCGAACAGTATTGATCCCACATTTACTCATTGAACACACTAGCAAAAAAGTCCAACGTTTCCTTTAAAGCCTTGATGAAAACATCAATTTCTGCGCGGGTATTGTAAAAAGATAAACTTGCGCGTGCAGTTCCCGCTAGACCTAAATAACGGTGTAATGGTTGAGTACAATGGTGTCCAGAACGAATTGCTACACCTTCTTGATCTAACAAAGTTGCTAAATCATTAGCGTGAACACCCTCTGCTGTAAAAGCTGCTAATGCGGCTCTCCCTTCCCCTTCAGCATTAGGTTTTGGTCCGTAGATTCTAATTTGGGGTATTTGCGTTAATTGCTCAAATAAATAAGCCGTTAATTCCGCTTCATAAGCATGGATTTTGTCCATACCGATATTAGTAAGATAATCTATCGCTGCACCAAGGGCGATCGCTTCCCCAATAGCCGGAGTACCCGCTTCAAATTTATGGGGTAATTCTGCATAGGTGGAATGGTCTAAATACACCTCAGAAATCATCTCACCACCACCGAAAAATGGCGGCATAGATTCTAATAATTCCAACTTACCATATAAAAACCCAATGCCTGTAGGAGCGCACATTTTATGTCCCGAAGCTACCAACCAATCACAGTCAAGTTCTTGGACATCAATAGGAGTATGGGGAACACTTTGACAAGCATCAAGTAAGAATTTCGCACCGTACTTGTGAGCAATTTCTGCAATTTCTTTAACTGGATTTATACAACCCAACGTATTAGAAATATGAACGATAGACACCAGTTTTGTTTTTTCAGAAATCAGCGTTTTAAACTGTTCCAAATCAAAAGTTTCTTCGGTCGTCAATTCGACAAACTTTAAAACCGCACCCGTTTTTTGAGCAACAAATTGCCAAGGAACGATATTACTATGGTGTTCCATTACTGAGAGAATAATTTCATCTCCTGGCTGTAAATTGCTCATTCCCCAACTGTAAGCGACTAGGTTAATAGCTTCCGTTGCGTTGCGAGTGTAAACAATTTCTTGGCGTGATTTAGCATTAATAAATTTAGCAATTTTATCACGCGCACCCTCATAAGCATCAGTAGCTTTTCCGCTGAGAAAATGTGCGCCACGATGAACATTAGAATTATATTGTTCGTAATAATCACGCCAAGCATTTAACACGAACAAAGGCTTTTGAGAAGTAGCCGCATTATCGAGATAAACCAGGGGTTTACCGTGAACTTCCTGATGTAAAATTGGGAAGTCCGAGCGAACTTTATCAGCGAGAGATTTGGTAGAAGTGAATGTCATTTTTAATAAAGAGTTCAGGAGTTTTTAATTACATCAGGCGATTGGAAATCGCGGCTACACAGGCGAAACCCACCTTCGTGGGTTCAATACCTTTAATTTTCTTTTAGTCCACGCAGGTGGACTTTGTTTGTATAGCCGCGATTTCTAATCGCCTATTTATTCGTGAGACTTGTAACAGTTTTCAACAAACTCTCACGCAAATAAGCAACAGGAATAAAGTTAATAACTTCCATTGCGAAACCATTAACTAATAATTTGCGAGCATTATTTTCATCAATACCGCGACTTTGCAGGTAGAATATTTGATCATCCTCCAACTGACTGACAGTAGCACCGTGAGCGCATTTAACATTATCAGCAGTAATTTCTAATTGCGGTTTGGTGTCAATTCTCGACTTAGATGATAACAGCAAATTGCGATTTAATTGAGATGCGTTAGTTAATTGTGCTGGTTTAGGAACAAAAATCTTACCATTGAAGACACCATGAGCGCGATCGCCTATAATACACTTATGTAACTGTTTGCTCACACCATGAGGATGATTTAAAGACAAAGCACTGTGAGTATCAGCCAATTGATTATCAGCAATCACAGTTAAACCATTCAGCGTCGTTTCCGTTTGTTCACCAGTTTGCAAAATCTCCAAATTGTGACGAGAGATTTTCCCCCCAACCGTCACCGCATTACAACTATAACGACTATATCGCGCCTGAGTAACAGCAGTTTTTCCCACATGAAAAGCCGCGTTACCTTCCCGCACAACTCTATTATGACTCACCTGAGCATTTTCATTTACCCAAATTTCCGTAACACCATTAGTGAAGTAAACACCCTCATTTTGTGAAGATGAAATATACTCCTCAATTAAAGTTACTTGGGAATTACTTTCAGCTACGACTAAAACACGAGGTTGGGAAATAGTCGCAGATTCACCAGACACAGAAACAAATAGTAAATGAATGGGAGTTTCTACCACCACATTTTTACCAACCCACACCACAGCCACATCATTTAAAGCCGCAGTATTTAAAGCCGTAAAAACTTCCTTCGCACCTTCTGATTGAGCTAAATATTCCTGGATAACTTCACCAGGTAAAATATCTAAATTACCAACAATTAACCCAGAAGGTAAATTTTCAATGTTAGATAAATCAGGTGAATAAACACCATTAACAAATACTAACCGTTGAGAAACTTCAGGTAAAATATAAGATTCTAAAGATGTTTCTTGAAACATCCCCAAATTAAAATCTACCTGTTTCAGAGGTGATAAATCAGTAAACCGCCATTCTTCCTCACGAGTATTGGGCATAACAGAATGACGCACCCAATTAGCAGCACCGTCTCGCAAATCTTGTAACCAACCATCTGATTTTTTGGTAGTTACCCGACTTAACAAACCACTCAAAAAAGCATCTCTATCTAAGAGAGAATCAGGAATAGAAGTAAGAGAAACTGGAATAGACATTACACACCCACTCCCAAAGCTTCTTCGAGAACCCAATCATAACCGCGAGATTCCAACTCAAGCGCCAACTCCTTACCACCACTTCTAATAATTTGTCCCTGCGCCATAACGTGAACAAAATCAGGAACAATATAATCTAAAAGACGCTGATAATGAGTAATCATAATTGTGGCATTTTCAGCATTTGTTAATTGATTAACGCCATTAGCAACAATTTTCAAAGCATCAATATCTAAACCAGAATCAGTTTCATCTAAAATCGCCAACTTTGGTTCTAGAATCGCCATTTGCAGAATTTCATTCCGCTTCTTTTCCCCACCAGAAAAACCCTCATTCACACTGCGGTTAAGAAAAGAAGAATTCATCTTCACAACATCCAACTTTTCCTCAACCAAATCATCAAAATCGAAAGCGTCAACCTCTTCCAAGCCTTGAGCCTTCCGACGAGAATTATAAGCCACCCGCAGAAAATCCAAATTACTCACACCAGGAATTTCTAGAGGATATTGGAAAGCTAAAAACACACCACCTCTAGCTCTTTCCGCTGCTTCCATTTCCAAAAGATTTTGTCCTTGGAAAACCACCTCACCACCAGTAACAGTATAAGCTGGATGTCCCGCCAAAACCTTAGAAAACGTACTTTTACCAGAACCATTCGGACCCATAATCGCGTGAACTTCCCCAGCGCGAACCTGCAAATTCAACCCCTTTAAAATTGGAGTTCCATCAACATCAGCCGTCAAATCCTTAACCGACAAAATCAAACCACTATTCTCAATAATCATGTTCTCTCTCTTCTCTTTTCTTTCTTCTTCTTCTTCTTTCTTCGTGCCTTCGTGGTTCGTTTCCTTAACCAACACTACCTTCCAACTTCAAACTCAACAACTTATCAGCCTCAACAGCAAACTCCATAGGAAGTTGATTAAAAACATCCTTACAGAAACCGCTAATCATCATCGAAATAGCATCTTCCGAAGAAATACCTCGTTGAGCAAAAAAGAATAATTGATCTTCGCCAATTTTAGAAGTAGAAGCCTCATGTTCCACCTTTCCCGTATTATTCTGAACTTGAATATAAGGAAAAGTATTAGCTTGAGCATTATCCCCAATTAACATCGAGTCACATTGAGAATAATTTCTCGCACCCTTAGCAGTGGGATTAATCTTCACCAAACCCCGGTAACTATTGCTAGATTTACCAGCAGAAATACCTTTAGAAATAATTGTACTGCGGGTGTTTTTACCAACGTGAATCATCTTACTTCCAGTGTCCGCTTGCTGCATATTATTTGTTAATGCAACCGAGTAAAATTCACCCACTGAATTATCACCAATCAAAACACAACTAGGATACTTCCAAGTAATAGCAGAACCTGTTTCTACTTGAGTCCAAGAAATCTTAGAATTGACACCTTGACACAAACCACGTTTAGTTACAAAGTTGTAAATTCCGCCTTTCCCATTGACATCACCAGCGTACCAGTTTTGCACAGTAGAATATTTAATTTCCGCATTATCTAAAGCCACCAATTCCACAACCGCCGCGTGTAATTGATTGCTGTCGTACATTGGTGCTGTACAACCTTCTAAATAAGAAACATAACTACCTTCATCGGCGACAATTAATGTCCGTTCAAATTGTCCTGTATCGCCGTTGTTAATGCGGAAATAGGTAGACAATTCCATGGGACATTTTAGTCCTTTAGGAATATAAACGAAAGAACCATCACTAAATACAGCCGCATTTAAAGCTGCAAAATAATTATCAGCAATGGGAACAACGCTACCCAAATATTTTTTAATTAGTTCTGGGTGTTCTTGCAAAGCTTCCGAAAAAGAACAGAATATTACACCATCTTTAGCGAGTTTCTCTTTATATGTAGTGGCGACAGAAACACTATCAAAAATCGCATCAACAGCAACATTAGTTAATCGCTTTTGTTCATTTAAAGGAATACCCAATTTGGCAAAGGTTTCCAATAAAGTTGGATCAACTTCATCTAAACTATTGAGTTTGGCTTTCTTTTGTTTCGGTGCGGAATAATAAATAATATCCTGATAATTAATAGGCGGATATTGGACATGAGACCAAGTTGGTTCTGTCATTTTCAGCCATTGGTGATATGCGCGGAGGCGATATTCCAGCATAAATTCCGGCTCATTCTTTTTGGCGGAAATTAGGCGGACAACATCTTCGCTTAACCCACGAGGGATAGTATCGGCTTCAATATCGGTAACAAAGCCGTACTTGTAAGGTTGGTTGACTAAGGTGGTGACGGATGCGCTCATCGGTTCTCTTGTGTTCTCTTTAAAGGACGGGCAACGGGCTGCAAAAAAGCTAATTCCCGTTTTCTGTTACCGATTCCTAACAGGACTGCTAGAATAGGTTTAACGACTAAAACAACTCGGCTGTTGTTTAATCTATTTTCATTGTACGATAGATTAACAACAACAATGTTGTTTAAGTCAAATTTTCAGAAAAAAAAGTTTTTTATTTTGGGACGTTTGCGAAGCGTCTAGTAAAGAAGATGGCGACTACCCAGCAGACCTCAACGAAGCAAGATATATTAGAATATCTATTGAAACACTCACAAGCAACGGCTGTGGAGTTGGCGAACGTTTTCGATGTCAGTCCCCAAGCGATTCGCCGTCATTTAAAGGATTTAGAGACGGAGGAACTAGTTCTGTATTCGGTATCAGAACAACCGAGTATGGGCAGGCCGCAGCACGTTTATCACTTGAGTCGGGGAGGAAGATCACATTTGCAAAAAAGTGCCAACCGCTTAGTTGATGGTTATGGCGAATTTGCAGTTTCTCTCCTTGATACCTTAGCGGAAACGGTGGGACGTGATCAAGTAAAGTCTATTTTACGGAAACAATGGGAACGCAAAGCCCAAGAATATCGGGAACGGGTGGGTAATGGTTCTTTGCAGGAACGGGTTGCAAATTTGATAGAATTGCGAAAGGCTGAAGGTTTTATGGCGGAGTTTCACGCTATGGAATCAGATGCTAGTGGTGCGGAGAGATTCATTTTTATGGAACATACCTGCGCTATTTCTAATGTTGCTGAATCTTTTCCCAGCGTTTGTGGTCATGAATTGGAAATGTTTGCGGCTATTCTCCCAGATTGTACTGTGGAACGGACTCACTGGTTGATTCATGGTGAACATCGTTGTGGTTATTTGGTGGAAAAAAGTTAGGTGGTTGGGTGGAAGTAATTGAACGCAGATAACCGCGGATAGACGCAGATAAGGAAGTCCGTTATTTTTGTTGTGGATGTGGGATGAAAATAGATGATTTGACAATTATATTATGGCTTTGGTTTAGGAATTGTGGGTGTGAGCAAATTACTAATTTGTTCTGAAGTTAAACCAGTTAATGTTGCATGATAATCTCTACCAGAAGTTCTAATTACATCACCACCTGCTTTACGAACTTCTCGTACTGTTGTAACACCTATTTGCCCATGAGGCTTCATCTGGTATTTTTTCCACAAAAAGGTGATAAATTAGAGAGCAGGAAGTACATTATACAAAAAAATATGAACGCTCACAAAATAGAAATAACTTTAACTGAACATGGAACTCTGACGCTGCGGGGTTTACCATTTCACGCAGGTGAAGCAGTGGAAGTGATTATTCTCGAAGCTAAACATCCACAGCAGCAAGTGTCAATAAAACCACAATCAAATACAAATCTTTACCCATTGCAAAATACACAGCCATACTCTTATGAAGATCCTACAGAACCCGTTGGTTTAGAAGATTGGGAAGTTCTACAATGATTGTACTTGATACACATATCTGGGTGTGGTGGGTTCAGAACGATTCACGACTGACACAACAACAAAAACAATGGTTAAAAGATTATGAATCTGATGGTTTAGGAGTTAGCATTCTTTCTTGTTGGGAAGTAGCAAAATTAGTAGAAAAAAATAGACTCATTTTACCTTTAGCTATTGATAAATGGCTAGAATTTGCTTTAGCTTATCCAGGAGTAAAATTATTAAATTTATCCTTGCCAATAATTGTTAATTCAACTCAGTTAAACTGTTTTCATAGCGATCCTTTTGATCAACTTATTGTCGCTACTGCCAGATTTTATGATTGCTTTCTGTTAACTGCTGATGCAAAAATTCTTAATTATCCTGATGTGAAAACACTCAAATAGTGAAGAAGTTTTTATTCCCTCGTTCCCAGTCTCAGACTGGGAATGCCATATAGAGGCTCTGCCTCCTCATATTACAATAACATCACCACACTACCCAAATCATACCCGACTGTGCCAAAATGTACATAACTATTTTTGGGCATTTGTAACCTATGGTTTGGCAAAAGGGGTATAAATTACAGGGTGGAAGATACGTTATAGAAAAAGTCCTGGGAGAAGGTGGTTTTGGAATTACGTATCAAGCACAACATACACTTTTAAAGCAGTGGGTAGTTATAAAAACGCCGAATGAAATCCTAAAAAATGATTCTGAATACCCCAATTATGTAAAAAGATTTATTCAAGAAGGATGTAAATTAGCACAACTTTCTCAACAACCACACCCGAATATTGTCCGTATAACAGAATTATTTGAAGATGGTAAAACATATTGTTTAGTAATGGACTTTGTACCTGGTGAAAGTTTATTTAATTTAGTCCAAAAACAGGGAGCATTACCAGAATTAGAAGCGGTAGGATATATAAAACAAATTGGAGAGGCTTTAATTTTTGTTCATCATCAGGGTTTAGTTCATCGGGATGCACACCCTGGTAATATTATGGTACAAAAAAATGGCAAAACTGTATTAATTGACTTTGGTATTGCTGGGGAAATAATGCCTCAAGATGGATATTTTACTTCTGATCATCCTGCTAATATTGCTTTTGCACCCTATGAACAAATGGGAGGTAATAGACAAGTAACGATTGATGTTTATACTCTTGCTGCTTCTTTATATTATGCGGTTACAGGTAAACGTCCTGAAAGTTCGCTGGATAGAAAATTATATAATAAGCCTTTAATTCCTCCTAATAAATATGTTTTTGGTATTAGTGATGAGTTGAATAGGGTAATTCTGAAAGGTATGAATTTAGAAGCGGAAAATCGTCCGCAATCTATGGAGGAATGGTTAAAGTTATTATCGACGGTTAAAGGTGTAAATTTTAGTGATAAGGTTTTTCATGTTACTAATAAGATAGAGGAAAGGACTGTTAAAACAAATAAAACATTTCCAGTTATTGTTAGTCCTGATAATCCTATAAAAGCAAGAGGTAAAAGTAAGAATATTTCTTGGGTTTGGCTAGGAGTAATGAGTTTATATTATTTAATAATCGGTTTTTTATCAGCGCGTTCAGCTTCGGCTGGTATTTTGGCTTGGGCTTTCAGTTTTGCTTTTAGTTTTGCCTCTGCTGATTCTTGGGTTTGGCTTTTGGCTTGGGCTGGAACTTTGCTTATAGCTTGGGCTTGTACTTTGGCTGCTTTGTTTGGCGTTGAATACTACACTTGGGTAATATGTGTGGCCTTAGTTGTATTTTGCTTTTTGAATGCTCTTTTTATTTTTGTTTGTATTATTAATGTGAATAAAGAACTAGAAAAATTTTTCATTAAATCCTATAGGTTTTTAATTACAATTGGCACATCTTGGTTAAGCATCTTTTTAGGCTGGTTAGTTTATCAATTATTCCCAATATTTGCAAATCGCTAAACCCTTACATTTCTTATCCTCTTATGATACAATATAATCAAGTTCCAAAAATATAACTACATAAATATAAAAAATATGAACAACCTATCAATTCCAGCGCAAACATTACAAGAAGCATGGGAAAAAGGTTTACAGCAAGGTTTAACCCAAGTTGCTATAAATATGTTACGAGAAGGTATTGAATTAGATTTTATCGTCAAACTAACTGGATTACCATTAGCAGTAGTTAAAAATTTACAAGCTGTTGATATAGATGATGATAAAATATTAGTTAAAGAATTTTTAGAAATGAGTGAATCATCATTAAATAAAGTTTGGCTTGATCCAGAGGAAGACGAAGCATGGAAGGATCTATAGAACATTTAATTAAAGGTGATGTTATATCTGTTCCTTTTTCTGATATATTTACCACCAAGAAACGTCCAGCTTTTCCCTTTGATAAATCATTTCCTCTAATTGAAATTGATTATAGTATATAATAGAATAATTAAAACTGCGAGGTGAATTTATATGGTAACTCTAGCACCTACTCACAGCGACACTCACACAAATAGCGTCATCCTCCATAATATTTCTTGGAATACTTTTGAACGAATTTTATTAGAAACAGGTGGCGATCGCCATAACAGGTTTACTTATAATCAGGGAATCTTAGAAATTATGACTCCATTAATGCCCCATGAACATAATAACCGTTTGTTACAAAATCTAATTATTGTTTTAGTTGAAGAATTAAATCTCAATGTCAAAAGCACTGGTTCATTAACTTGTAAAAGAGAAGATTTAGCTAGAGGTGTAGAACCTGATTCTAGTTTCTATATTCAAAATGAACCAATCATGAGAAATAAAACCAGTTTAGATTTAACTCAAGATCCTCCACCTGATTTAGTAATAGAAGTTGATTATGCTAGTTCTTCTATTGATAAATTACCGATTTATTTAGCTTTAGGTGTTCCTGAAGTTTGGCGTTATGATCAACCTGTGATGCAAATTTATAGTTTATCTGAAGATAAATATATTCCTTGCAATGGTTCACCAACCTTTGCGAATTTACCTTTAAATACAGAAGTTCCTCGGTTTTTAGCTTCTAGTTTACAAGTGGGTGAAATGTCAATGATTAAGAATTTTCGGAGTTGGTTAAAAACACAAACTTCCTGATTAAATTAAGAAGTCGGATATCTGGGTATTATGTTTTTTAAGGTTGAGTTACTTATTGCTCGGCTTTTATTGCTCAGGGGTGACAATAATATGATTTAATGGTAGAAAGGCAATTAAACAGAATTTTGAATTTTTATGGATATCGCCCCTAATCAATCATCAACTCAATTTTTATCCTCAGAAGAATCCGCTCAAGTTGACGCGGCTTTGTTGTCTTCTCCTGAGAAGTTTTTAACGAGATTGACTATTTCTTCTTTAAGAATTTTACAACATATTGCTAAAGAGCAGGAAATGCGTGTTGAAGAATTAACAACAAAACAAATCATTGCTTGGTTTGAAAAAGACGCGAAACTTAGACGAGAGGAAGGAATTGAAGAGGCGTTTTTGAAGTGGTAAGTTTTGGATTGAGAATATCCTTGACTAAATGAAATAGCTGCGCTGAACTACGGTAAAGCTTTCACCGTTCAACGCCAATAGAGAGGATCAGGGGGTTGACAATTGATTTGAATTTTGCTATGATAAAATTGATAAGGAAGAACTATCTTGCAATAAACTTTCAAATAAAAAAATATCCCAAAATTTCTGGTGGTGCAGCGATATTTGCTAATAATACAAGGACGGGCAAGATGCCCATCCCACAAGATTGGATTATCTTTTTTGGGGAGTTTTCATAGGACTTACGCACCATAACTAAATTCGCGTAAGTCCTATGATTTTGACACTCTGCGGTCTAAAGACACGCAGATTATTTAAGACGCGCTTAAAAAGGATAGTCAATTATCCTCCTAGACGCTCAAGGCAACTACCAGTACGACAGATATTGCAATTGCGCTTACTTTTGATTTTTTTCGCTGCTTTTGTGAGTCCATCAATTTTTAATGTTAAAC
>CAINGU010000058.1 GCA_903848645.1 uncultured cyanobacterium
CTCTCCGACAAAATTGGGTTGATTTGTACGATAGCCTCAAAGAGAAAAAGTAAGTCTCTCAATTTTAATTGTTCTCGTATACCAACCGCGAACACTTTTCTCTTGGTTTTACTTCCCATTTTCCTTAACCGAGCAGTATTGCTTCTGCTTTGGTGGTAGATGAAATTACCCTCATTGGTTCTCGTTGCGGTCCCTTTATTCCAGCGTTGGAATTGTTAGCGACGGGAAAGGTAGATATCCAATCTTTAATTCATGCTCATTATCCTCTTTCTCAAGCTTTAGAAGCTTTTGAAAAAGCAAAAACCAAAGGGGTTTTAAAGGTGTTGTTAGAGATGAATTCGTAATTATTGTCAAAACGAGGATTTACATGATAAAATCAGAAGTTTATGCTTGTTCAGCGATAATTATCTGATTATTTACCGATGTATCCGAAAATCTCGGAAACTAAATACAGGATGAGTCTTTTACTAAAGCGGGTGGCGGGAATCGAACCCGCATTATTAGCTTGGAAGGCTAAAGTTTTACCACTAAACTACACCCGCAAATTTCCAACTCAATCAATATAACATGAGGTTTAGAAAATTGCAAGCACTTATTGAGAATTTATTGGTGCAATTTTCAGACGAATATATAAATTGCTCAAATCTGGCTTTGATCCATCTTGATTATAAGCAGCGAGAAAACTCTCTTGTTGAAACATCTGATTAATTGCTTGCTCATAAATACCTGTGTTGCTACGGAGTCCGGCTGGTTCAATCGCTATGACTATCGCTTGTTGAAAGTGTCCATTTTTATCAATTATTAAACTAGCCAGTATATTTGCTGGTTTAATTACCTCGTCGCTAGGGAGAACACTAACTGGTAATTCCTTTTCTTTACTTCCCTTGTATTCAGCAAAAACATCTGGTAAAGCATCGGCTATAATTTGTTTTTGTTGTATTAATTGACCAACTTCTTCTTTAAGTATAGGCGTAACTGTAGCGATAGCACCCCCTCCATTGGGATTTGAGGAATTGGAAGCAATATCTTCAGGTAGGGGAGTTCCTTCACCTAGTTTAACTTCTTGACGATTATTCCATGGCCGTTCACTTTCTGGAATTATGGGTGTTGTTTCTGCTGTCGGGTTTGTGGGATATGATTGTTGTCTAATTGGTGGTTTTTCAGGTTCGGGTTTTTCAGGTTCGGGTTTTTCAGGTTTGGGTTTTTCAGGTTCAGGTTTTTCAGGTTCAGGTTTTTCAGGTTCGGGTTTTTCAGGTTCGGGTTTTTCAGGTTCGGGTTTTTTAACTTCGGGTTTTTCAGGTTCGGGTTTTTCAGGTTCAGGTTTTTCAGGTTCGGGTTTTTCAGGTTCGGGTTTTTCAGGTTCGGGTTTTTCAGGTTCGGGTTTTTTAACTTCGGGTTGTTGAGTTTTATCCTGCTGCGGTGAATTAACCCTAGCACTTATCTCGCTATCATCTTGATTGCTGGGTGTAATGGGTGCTAATTTTGGTGAAGGTGAAAAAGAAGATTCTGGTTTAACCTTTGGAGTTGTTGGTTGGGGTTTGATTGTAGATTTTGGTTCAGCAGCAATTTCGATAAAGTCAACAGGAATAGAACTTTGATTAGATTGGGGAAACCAAGCTTTAAACTCATCAGATGAACGCATTAACCAAAATACTAACAAATGAAGAGAGACTGAACCAATAAATACAACAATCCATAACCAACGTGGATCAGTATGTCGTCTTAAATTTTGAGATTTAATTGAACTATTATTTGAATGATTATTTGTAAGTGTTGGTATCATGTTAAGTCAGGGAACAGGGAACAGGGGAGAAATTTCCTGATTGTTTCTTTCTTCTTTTTTTTCTTCCTGCTGATAGTGCAGAGTTAGCCATAATCCTGTATTCTTGCTTCCGAGACCCTGATACCAAATCAATTATTTACAAGGTTCTGCTATCACCATGAACGTTAGAACTGTTTCGTCTATACCTTTTAGTTCTAAGGGACTACCTTTGGTAATTTCTTCTTCATGTAAATAATCTGCTACAGCAGCAGAAACTAGAATAGTACCAGGAACAGCAGCAGCTTGCAAGCGAGCGGCAATATTCACACTTGGACCAATGGCTGTATAGTCAGCACGTTCGGCGCTCCCAAACATTCCCACAACGGCTGTACCTTGATGAATACCACAGCGAAATTGTAAACCATTACGACCATCTGTTTCAAAGATACCTTGGGATCGCCAACGCAGATTTAATTTTATTAATGAGCGTTGCATGGCTCTAGCTGTGTTGATAGCACGTCTAACTTGTTCATTAGGTGTGAGGTCTTCTGGCGCTCCATATAAAGCTAAGATAGCATCTCCCATAAATTTATCTACTGTGCCACCGTTCTCAAATACAACTTTAGTCATAGCTTCTAAATATTCATTCAATATTTCGGCAACTTTTCGGGATCTTAGGGTATTAGATAGCTGGGTAAAACCAACAATATCACTAAATAAAACTGTCACCAACCGCGGTTCTGGTTGTAAATCTAGCGTCAAAGTTCCCGCAGCAGCTTTTCTAACTAATGCAGTGGGTAAAAATCGGCTGAGTACAGATTCTGTGAGATAAGAGTTTAATTCCAAGATGCGTTTTTCATTTTCCTTCAAAGCTAAAAGATTGCGTGCTTCAGCCAGGAGTTCCCGATCATTAAAAGGTTTAGCTAAATAAGCATCTGCACCCTTTTCTGTGCCTTGAATCCGGGTTTCTTCATCAACTTTCGCTGTGAGGAGAATAATCGGTATTCCCTTTAAATTCTCTTCATTGCGAATCATTTTAATCATTTCCAGTCCTGTCACCACAGGCATCATTAAATCAGTAATAATTAAACTGGGTTTGATTCTTTGTGCGATCAGATATCCTTCATTACCGTTACGGGCTGTATCAACTTGATAACCGTTGCGACGGAGAATATCAGCTACATAGACTCGCAAATCAGGATTATCATCAACAACTAAAATTGTGTGTCCAGTCCCTTGGGTTGTAATACTCAGAAGTTGAGAATCTTTAATTTCTGCATTTACTAATGAATCTGTTTGTTGAGCAAAAATTTCTATATCTAAATCAACTTGTTCTAAATCAGCTAATTCCACACTAGCGCGACTAAGATTTAAATCAGCCGACGCATCTAATATTTGGTCTGTGGGTAAGTGAGATGAACCAGCTAATAGCTTTAAAGTAAAGGTAGTACCTTGTCCATAAACTGAGTCAACTGTGACATTACCCCCATGTAATTCTACTAATTCTTTGACGAGGGATAAACCCAAGCCACTACCTTCATAGGTGCGGTTTTCTGAGCCTTCAGCTTGACGGAATCGTTCAAACAGATAGGGAATTTGTTGGGGAAGAATGCCAATACCTGAATCTTTGACTTGTAAGATACAATGATTACCTGTTGCAGCCAGTCTAATTGTGATTGTTCCCCGTTCGGGAGTAAATTTCATGGCGTTTGACAACAGATTATAAATCACTTTGTCAAACTTTTCTATATCTAAATAGACTGTGGGACAGTTAAGCAAATCCGTGTAAACTTGAAGTCCTTTTTTCTCGCAGTAAGGACGAAAAGAATCAACAATTTGGGTAACAAACTCGACGATATCACAAGGGCGGAAACTGGGCTGCATTCTCCCTGCGTCGAGACGTTGTAAATCGAGCAGTTGATTGACTAACCGCAGTAAGCGGCGAGAATTGCGGAGAGCGATGATACTTTGAGCATGGGATAAACCTTCACCTGTATTAACTGCGGACTCTAGAGGTCCTTGAATTAAGGTAATGGGAGTCCGAAATTCATGGGAGATATTTTGGAAAAATTCGGTTTTTTGTTTGTCTAGTTCTAGTAAGCGTTCTGCTTGTTCGCGGGTTTTTTGATATAAGCGTGATTGCTGTACGGCGATCGCTGCTTGGGATGCGACTGATTTAGCTAACTCCACCTCTGAGGATAGCCACCTTCTAGCTTTGCTACCTTCCCGCAAGGTAATACTACCAATACACTGGCCATCAGCCAGTAGAGGGACAACGATGAGCGATCTTACTGGCATTTTGAAAGGTAAATCAAAACCCTGAATATCGGCAGCAGACAGGGTGATATCCGAGATTACTACTGGTTCTTCTGTCCGCAATATTTCTTGCAAAACGGGATTATCCTGAATTCTGACTTGGGAATTAGGGAGTTGATTATATAAAAATTGGTAATTTTCCCGGTAATTTTCGATATTGTCAGAACTATCATACAAGCCTACACAATGAACAAATTCATCTTCCTGAGTCCATAAAGACAGCACACAAGCATCAACTTGTAAAGCTTGTCCTAACTGTTGAGTAATGGCGGCAAAAATATCTTCAGGATCAAGACTAGAACGAATCGCCGTAGTAATTGTATTGATTAAAGCCTCACGCTTTGCTAAAGCCCGCACCTGTTCATAGGCATAGGCTTGAGACAAAGCTAAAGCAGCTTGATCTGCCACTACCAAAACCAACTGAATTTCATCTTCTCCCCAAATCCGTTCTTGGGAACACTGATGTAGAGCCAATACCGCCATTAATTTCTGTTGCCAAATCAGAGGCACAACTAAACTAGAACGGATATTAGCAGAGGTAAAAGCCGCAGTACGATTACTGCTTCCGTCATCGCTTTGAATGCGCTCATCATCGGCAACATTGTTAATCACCTGTAATTCGCGGGTTTCCCAGACTGTCTGCACCAAAATAGGCAGAGAAATACTGCTGGCTTCAGAAATCTCCTGCTGGCTATCCTCTCTAGGGGTAATCAACTTTTGGTAAATAAATCCTTCATCCGTCAACTGTTGATCTTGAAAAGGACGTAATAAGCAAACATCTACCTCTAAAATATGTCCCACTGTATCAACAATAGTTTGCAAAATTTGCCGATAGTCTAGGGCGCTGCGAATCGTATTTGTGATTGTATTCAGCAGCGATTCTTGGCGGAGTGTGCGGGTGAGTTCTCTAGTTCTAGCTTTGAGGACATTGTGTGTGTCCATAGCTTGACGAACTACTGCTTTTAGTTCTTCCGATTCCCAGGGTTTAGTGACATATTTGAATACCTTGCCAGAATTAATGGCATCTACCAAGTCTTCAACATCGGTGTAGCCAGTTAAAATAATGCGAATAATATCTGGATATTGGGTAGCTGTGAGGCTTAAAAATTCTGTACCACTCATCATCGGCATCCGCTGATCGGAGATGATGACTGAAATATCACCTTCTCGCGCCAGTAGTTCCAGCGCCGCAGGTCCAGAATTTGCCCTTAGCACCTTATAGTCACGATAAAATGTGCGATAAAGCAAGTCTAGGTTGTCGGGTTCATCATCAACAACCAAAATTTTCGGCTTACTGTTTGCTTGTGATATCATGCACCGCTTTGCTGCTGCAATGGCAGTCGGATAAAGAATAAAATGTTCAAGTAGGGATATGTATAAGTCAGGTAAGAGCAGGTTATTTCGACCATTAACTGTTTGTTTGGCTACATGACTAAGGATGGGTAAGGATAGGGACTTTCATCACCCAATTACCCACTATTTTGGATTTTAACCCCTGTAAGTAGTTGCTGATAAACAATTTACTGTCAGGTTGGTGAATACGTGGCAGGAAGCTATACATTGAGTTTATCCATTTCAGCATTTGTACTAACACTTTAAATCTAACTGTATTTTTAGTGGAGATGATAGGGTTATGAATAATACATCAATCTGACTTGTAGTCAAAGTATACTATTAAACAAATACCTCCTGCTAATTTAGCAATCAAAACTAATACTAAAGCAAGTCGTAGTTTTAGGTAAGTTGTCCACGAAGGATTGAGTATTTTTATTTCTTCTTCATTCTGACTCGGTGGCTACTGACTCCTTCTTTATATGTTCTTATCCCAGTATCCATTACTCAGTAACTATAGTGCCAGTCTCTCTAGTTCCCAATTAGGGGGATTATTAGCTCTAATGCGCTAGAATATTGCATTTAGATAGGTTTTACTACCTTGATAGGAAGTTACCCTAGCTACATGATATTAACTGATTGTTTTCTTAAGATACCATTCAGTTATGACTAGCAAAGATACTGGGAAAATATCTTGTTAAATCAAATTAATCCCCAACTAGCTTTGAAATCCTGGTTTTTTCACCCTCCCCACCCCCAACAAAGCCCAGAAATTGCTACTCTATCCGTTGGGCATCTGCAAATTCGTGTAGCTACACCTGATGATTTCATGACTATTGCCCAAATTGTGGCTGAAAGCTTTCACTCCCAACAGGGTTTATGGGGTTGGGCTTTCCCTTTATTTCGTTTGGGCATTTACGAGGATCTCAGGAATCGTCTCAAGTTTCCCACATCCTGTCATATTTGCTTGGTTGCTGTTGATGCTGCTACTAAAGATCAAAAAATTATGGGAACTATAGAAATGAGTGTCAGGCTCAGTGATTCTTGGGCTAGTGTAAATCAAGCTTTCCCTTATTTATCTAATTTAGCTGTTCACCCAAGTTACCGGAGATTGGGTGTGGCTTCTAGTTTACTGGTTCGCTGTGAGGAAATCTCCCAAGAATGGGGGTTTCAAGATTTATATCTCCATGTTTTGGAAAACAATTATCACGCTCGTCAGCTTTATTTTAAGTTGGCATATCGGGTTTATAGAGTCGAATTTCCCTGGAATGCCCTGCTTCTGAACCGCTCACGGCAGATACTACTACATAAGCATATATAAGTAGTCGTGCAAAATAAATTGTACATTTAGGAGAGGGAACAGGGATTTTTTTTTTCCAAAAATATGCAATTACAGCGGTTTCCGCTCTTATGAGGTACAAAGTTGAATCATGAAACTCTTGTAGTGCGAGCATACTATGGCTAACGCCACGCTGCGCTATCGACAAGCTCAGTACAAGTCTTGCTCGCTAGATATGTACCTCATAACACTCTTGTAGTGTTGTAATTTTGCTCAGGTACTTATTAAGGAATAGGGAACAGGATTTTCTTCTTCCCTGTTTTATCATTTCATGTTTATCTTTACAAAAACTTTACACAAAGAGTACCCTAGATTGAGATTAATTTCTCGTTAATCCCATAGAATAGGATAATTAAAATGGCTGAACAATGAGTATTTATTCTTGAAATAAATTATACTGTTCAGAATAATGTTAATAATTAAGGAAAATTAACAACGGTAAATTCAATAGCCATTAGTGCTTTAAAGAGCATATCTATAATCAAATCGTGAAGAGCAGAACACAATATGGATAGCGAAAAGCGTAGACGCTATCAGACCTCTATGGTGTCAAATTGTTACGCTAAAAATAGTGTTATTAACCAAATTATCATGCCGGATGGAACTGAGCAATACAATGGCTCTGATATCCTCAAACTGATTCATGGTGGTAAGGTTCTCATGGTTAATAGTCGGAAAAGAAATGGGTTAATACTCTTTAAAGAATACCATGCAGAGTTTGCAGGACCTGGAGCAGCGATTGGTGGAGATTATGATAGTGATTGCCAAGGGATTTTACCCATAGGCAATCTATCTTTGTTGTCTCCTGAATCCCATGAAGATCGTCAAAAAGCCTACTTGATTAGGCGACAATGGATTCGCTTAATCAAACAAATTACAGAGAGTCCAGTTGCTAAACAACGAGTACAAAAGATTCTTGATCAGTTTGAAGTATTTTTTCCCGCTGAAATAGTAGCTGATATTCCCAATGAGGCTTTTGCTATGTTGGTGGGTGTTTTACCACAAACTGTCACAATAGTCCGCCTTTTAGGTATTGATACAGACAATTAATGACTAGTAGTTACTGCCTATTCCTTTAAGGCTGTTTCTATTCGCTCTAGGGTGCGAGTGTTTTCTGCTGGTGTACCTATGGTGATTCTTAAGCCACTGGGTAGAAGTCTAATCAAAGTCCCTTGACTTCTAAGTTTTTGGTTGAGACTTGTTAAAACTGTAGTTGGTGAGTGAGAATCATCGGTTTTAACACGCACGTAAATAAAGTTAGTGGCACTGGGTGTAATTTCTAAGTTCGGTTGTGCTGATAAAGCTGTGATTATTTTGGTTCTTTCGCTGAGGGTTTGGGGAATTGACTCTAGTAAAAGTTGGCGATTTTCCAAGGCTATGAGGGCAGCAACAATAGAAAAGCTGGGAAGATTGTAAGGAAGACGGACTTTTTCTAAAATAGCGATCGCTTGCGGATGCGCGATACAATAACCTACACGCATAGCTGCGAGACGAAAGGCTTTGGAAAAAGTGCGTAGTATTATCCAATTAGGACGTTGTAATAATTCACCGACTAAGGTAGTTTGACTAAATTCAAAGTAGGCTTCATCAATAACTACCAAAATATTTTCTGGTAAACTTTTTAACCATTCTAGTTCCGCTGCTGTTAAACAATTAGCTGTGGGGGAATTAGGATGAACGACAAAAACGACGCGAATAGGAGGATTTTGAGTTTGTGCAATGGCAGATTTGGCAGCTTCTAAATCAGTTTCAAAGTTGCTTTGATTTCTGCCTACTGTAACTACAGGAATTCCCAAAGTTTGCGCGAGAATTCCATACATGGAAAAAGTGGGATTGGCAACTAATATAGAACCTTCTCCCCCTAGACAGGTGGCAATTAATAAAGAACGAATTAGTTCATCAGAACCATTACCAACGGAAATATTATCAGCACTGAAAGTTGAATTTGCTAGATTTGCTGATTCATTCACATATTCAGCGATGGCATTTTTCAGAGTTGCATGGCCACCATCAGGATAACGATTAGTTTCAATAACTTGCTGATAGGTAAAAGCTAACTTTTCTTTGATTTCCGGTGGTAAATCTAAGGGACTTTCATTAGTATCTAAGCGGTCAAATTGAATAGCTACAGGTTCAGCACTATCACTGCCAGGGTGAGCTTTATATGCGTTAAGTTGAGATAAATCGGAACGAATGAATTTAAGCATTGGTTATTAATTGGTAATTGGAAAAAACAACATCTTTTGTAGGGGTTTAGCAATGCTAAACCCCTACTTGGATTTTTTTAACATTCAGATTTCCTAATATTGAACTAATCACAGAATCAATCACCGCAGCCACACAAGGAATAGCGATGGCATTACCAGTTAATTTCCGCATCGTTTGATAACTTCCTACTATTTTATAAGATTCAGGAAAACCTTGCAATCTTAACATTTCTCTTTCAGTTAATCTTCTTTCTCCATTGACTAATAAATAATTATAAGATGCCCCTGCTCTCAATGCACAGGAATAAGGATGTATACTAATATTACCAGATTTATTTTCATGCCATATTGTGGGTTGATTATATTTTTGCTCAAGTTTGACTTTTTGTAAACGATTTTGTCTAATTTTCTCAGAAGCATAATAAAATTCAGAAACGGATTTTTCTAATATTTCTGATAAAGGCTGTATGGGCATTTTGATTAATGGCCAATTAAAATTATGATAATGATTTTTGTTTTTTAATCCAACTATTAAAATTCTTTCTCGTTTTTGCGGTAAACCAAAATTAAGGGCATTGAGAATTTTATAATCTGTATAATATCCCAATTCCTTTAATGTATTAATAATTATTTTTAATGTTTGCCCTTGTTGATGTCCTTGTAATTGTTTGACATTTTCTAATATAAAAGCTGAAGGTTGTTTATTTTTAATAATTCTGGCAATATCAAAAAATAAAGTTCCTCTGGTATCTTCAAAACCTTTCAGTTCTCCACAAATGCTAAAAGGTTGACAAGGAAAACCACCTAATAATATATTATGGTCAGGAATATCATTTTCATCAATTCTTGTAATATCACCTATGGGTGTTTCTCCAAAATTTTCTGCATATATTTTCTGGGCATTTATATCAATATCACTAGAAAAAACGCATTGAGATTGAATTTTATAATGATCACAAATCCTTTCAATTGCTAATCTAAATCCACCTGTACCACTAAATAAGTCTATAAATTTGATCATTCACTTTGATGAAATATAAGCAAACTAAACTTATCACAATTGTCAGGGTTTAGCACTGCTCATTGGTGTCAACTTAGGCTACAAATAGCTTATCTGTTGGCTGACAAACCCACCCTGAAATTCATTTCAGGGCTAATAACCAAAGTAAACTTTAGTTTACTAAAGAGTTTTCTGTTTATTTAGTCATCAAAAGACAACTTTTGCTATTAGACTGGGAATTCATTCCCAGTCGGGGTATGGGTTTTACGTTAAGTTGACACTTATGATCACTGCTAAACCCCTACCAAGTGCTAATAGCTATTATCTCATTGTCACAAATTCCTCAGCAGCCGAAGGATGAATACCTACAGTGGCATCAAAATCAGCTTTAGTTGCGCCCATTTTTACCGCAATAGCGACACCTTGAATTATCTCTGCGGCACTATCTCCCACCATGTGAGCGCCTAAAATCTTATCGGTGTTGGTATCTACTATCAACTTCATCATGGTTTTTTCTTGCTTACCCGCCAAAGTGTAGTACATGGGGCGGAAACTGGTACGGTAGATTTTAATAGCATCACCATATTTTGCCCTAGCTTGGGCTTCTGTTAACCCGACTGTGGCCGCTTCTGGGGTAGTAAATACGGCTGTAGCAACGGTTTCGTGACTAAATTCGCGGCGGTTGCTGCCAAATTCGCTGTCAGCAAAAGCGCGTCCTTCACCAATAGCCACAGGTGTTAAATTTAAGCGGTCTGTGACATCACCAACGGCAAAAATATGGGGTTGGCAAGTTTGACTATATTCATTGACGGCTATAGCATTTGAGGTGCTGTATCCTGGTTCTTCTTCAGAACTGGGAACACAATCAAGTTGGGCATTTTCTAAGCCTAACCCCTCTATGTTGGGACTGCGACCGGTGGCTACTAAAAATACATCAGCAATAATTGGTTCTTGATTTTCTCCAGATAAGGTTAATTTCAGTCCTTCGTCTACTTTTTCTATTGCTGTCACCTCAGTATTTTCGATAATGCGAATACCATGATTGGTCATTCCTTCCTGGATACTGGTGCGGATATCTTGATCAAAACCATTTAAAATTTGCTCTTTGCGGATAATTTGCGTCACCTCAGAACCTAAGCCGCGCATAATACAGGCAAATTCACTACCAATATAACCAGCACCAATGATAGCGATATGTTTGGGTTGGGTTTTCAGGTGAAATATTTCATTGGAGGTAATGCCGTGTTCTATTCCTGGTATGTCTGGTTTAACGGGACGACCACCCACAGCAATTAAAATTTTCTCGGCTGTATATTTTTTGCCGTTTACTTCAACTGTGTGGGGGTCTATGAAGGTAGCGCGACCAGAAACTAATGTGACTCCGGCTTTTTCTAAAAAGCTGATATGCAGGGCTGAAAGTCTGTTAACTTCGTTATCTATGGATGTAATGAAGTGTTCCCAATCAAATTTTACATCTCCCACAGTCCAACCATAACCGGCTGCTTCTTGAAATTGGGCAGGGAAGTGAGAACCGTAAACCATGAGTTTTTTGGGGACACAACCGCGAATTACGCAAGTACCACCAACTAAATCATATTCGGCGATCGCCACTTTTGCGCCATAACTAGCAGCCCGCTTGGAAGCAGCTAAACCCCCAGAACCCGCACCAATCACAAACAGGTCGTAATCAAAAGTCATAAATTTCTACTTTTTTTAACTAAAAATAGGCTATTGAACTAGATATAGTCAGGTTGCCTAGATTTAATCTAGCGTAGCTCCTGTCATGCTCACGGGAAATTCCCTTGTTGGCTTAGTTCTTCCGATTATTATTACCGGAATTACCTGGATTGTTATCATTGCCCCCACCAGGAACACCATCGGAATTGCCATTTCCGCCATTGTTATTATTACTAGCGGAATTACCAGAATTGTTATTATTACTAGCGGAATTACCAGGGTTGTTGTTATTATTACTGGGATTGCTAGAATTGTTATTATTACTACCGGAATTACCAGGGTTGTTGTTATTACTGGGATTGCTAGAATTGTTATTATTACTAGCGGAATTACCAGGGTTGTTGTTATTATTACTGGGATTGCTAGAATTGTTATTATTACTAGCGGAATTGCCAGGGTTGTTGTTATTATTACTACTTTGCTGGATTTGTAATATAACTTGTCCCGTTTCTACAAAAGATTGAATTGGAAGACTATTGTTAGTATTATTAGCTGGTGAATTTCCTGTGGTTAAGTCTTGATTGGGGATATTTTCAGCAGTAGAAGAGTTATATAAAAAAGATGGGTTTTCAATTACTCCCTGTCCGGTAATTGGTGACTGTATTACTAAAGCCGCCTTAATTTCAGCTTGGACACTAGCCAGGGCTGGATCTGGTATGATATTAGAAGTTTGATTAGTTAAATTTAGTCCTTTTACTAAATTACTTGTTTCATAAAAATTTCTCAAATCAAAATCGTATAAACCCTGAAATTTATCTTTAACTACAACCATTAACTGTCCCCCTTGCAGGACATGATTTTGTGAGGCTTTTTGATTAGAAACCTCAATACCACTATTTGTCAACGCTCCCACAATAGTTGTATCTGTTGTGGGGTTATAGCGAACAAATAAGGCTGAACCACGAATTGCGGCAACTGCATTAGGTGTTTTAATCTGTGTTTGTCCTTGTCCAGGTGGGATTAGTAGCAATACAGTCCCATTGGATAGTTGAAAATCGCGTTGTTTAGGCAGAAATTTAAATACTGCTTGTTCTCCTAACCGTGCCAAAGATCCATCATTAAAACGCAAATCTGCAAGGGAAGATTTACCAGTAGCGACACCATCTCCAGGCATTATAATATCTGACTGCCGGGCAGGACGTTTATTTGAGTTATCTTTGGGAATAAATTGGACTATGTTATGAAGTTTTTGAATTTCTGCCTTTGTCAAAGGAGTAAGAGCAATTCCCTGATTTGGTAAAAATAAAACTATAACTGTTGATAAACCCAGCACAAAATGTGGTAAAAGTTTAGTAAGCATAATTGAGATACCTCTTAAAAAAATCAATGAGAATTAATTTATAGAACAATCAATTAAAAAAAGGGGAATAAATAAAAATCAGAACTTTAGTTTACGGTTTTTGGCTACCGTTAATAAGAATTATTAAATTCCGTTAATAAGATGCAAGCAATACTCCCAAAAATTCCACCTAAAGCCTGGAAAAACCTGTTTTTCTCATTTGTATTACTTTTTACTGGTTGTGAGTTGTGTTACATTGGTGACAATGAAGTCTGGGCAGCTAATTTAGAGGCTCAGGAGAATTTAGATTTAACTGTATCTAATATAACATACTTTTATGATACAAAAGAAAATCAGCATTCTACGGATTTGCAACAAATATCCTCACAAATACAAGTAGCAACAAACACAGATGATGTTAAGAGTTTTCAACAGCAGGGACAATCTACTAATTTAGCAAAGGAGACTGCAAATACAACAGAGCAACTATACCAACCTGAGAAGATAGAGATTCCTTTACCGAACTTACAACAGCAAACCCAGCTACCACCAGAATCAGATGTTGAACAGGAGTTAGGCTTACGGGTGAGGCCAAAACCAGTGGAGGGAATACCGGCAGTTGAATTCAAACCTATAGGCTTTTTAAAAGCTCATGTTGGTTACTTCCAGACAAGTAATATTTTTTCTGCTCGGGATAATCCCATAGAAGATGGTTTGGTTTTTTCTGGATTAACCTTAGCTTCTGCGTATTTACCCGTAGGTTCTCATACCTATTTAAATGGCTCTATTGATGGTAATTTGATTCGTTATCTTGACCAATCGAAATACAGTTACAACCAATTAAAATTGAATTTTAGTATTTACCAACAATTATCTCAGAAAATGTATGGAGAACTTGGTTGGAGTAATCAACAGTTGTTTTATGCTCAAAATGGCGATTTCTTTAATGCAGGAGAACGCTTTTTAAATGAACATTCCTTACAGCTATCTTTGGGAAGAAGGGATACTCTCAGCCAGAAATTAACTTTGGATAGTAGCTATCAATTAAGTGTTAATTTTTCTGAACCAGAAAGTCGTAGCCGCGTAATTAATTCTTTGGGGGTTTCTTTAAACTACTCTTTACAAAAACCCTTACAACTAGGGATTAATTACCAAGTGAACCTATCAGATTTTACCCAACAAGAAAGAGAAGATCAATTTCATCGTTTATATGCAAATTTAAATTACAGCATTTCTGATCAAAGTAATGTGAATTTGCAATCTGGGATTAATTTTGGTGATTCTAGTGTTAGCAATATTGATTTTAACAGTTGGTTTTTCAGTGTCAATTACAATTTTGAATTGGGTAGGTTTTAAATTGACAGTTGATAATTGATAAAATTCTTTCCTGTTCCCTGTTCCCTGTTCCCTGACTAATAACTAATCCAATCACTCCAACTACCAGCATAAAGTTTAGCTGTGGGAATTCCAGCTATAGCTAAAGAAAGTAAATTTACACAAGCTGTGACACCAGAACCACAATAAACTAAAATTTCTTGAGTTGAGTCTATATTTTGCCAACGTTGTGATTGTTCTGACTGGGGAAGTATACAACCAGAAGCATCGGTTACTCCTTGCCAAGGATAATTAACAGCACCGGGAATATGTCCAGCAATTTTATCAATTGGTTCTCGTTCTCCGCGATAGCGTTCTCCTTCCCTAGAGTCTACTAAAACTACATCTGGACTATCTTTGTGATTTTTGACATAAGTAAAATCTACAAGTTTATCCGCTTGTAATTGGGGAATAAATATTCCTCGTGCAGCGGTAGGAATTACATCTGTAACAGCATAACCTGCTTTTTGCCAACGGTCAAAACCACCATCTAAAACAGCTACTTGTTCATGTCCTAAATACCGCAATAACCACCATAAACGAGAGGCAAAAGCCAAGCGGGAATCATCATAAGCCACTACTAAAGTTTTTTGAAAATTCACCCCAATAGCTGATAACTTTTCTGCTAACTTTGTGGTACTTGGTAGAGGATGTCTTCCCCCATGTTCTTCTACAGGACTAGATAAATCTTGATTTAAGTCTAAATAGTAAGCCCCTGGGATATGATTAGTATGATACTGCTGTTTTCCTAATTGGGCATCAGCCAAGGAAAACCGACAATCAACAATCACAACTTGAGGATTATTGAGATTTTCAAATAGCCATTGTGGAGAAACAATAAATTGATTAATCATGGGTAATTGGTAATTGGTAATTGGTAATTCAATTTTGGATTTTGGATTTAATTAACTCCAATCTAAAATCTAAAATCTAAAATCTAAAATCTAAAATCTAAAATCTAAAATCTAAAATCTAAAATCTAAAATCTAAAATTTTCTGACTCCTAACTCCTAACAAAATGTCAAACTTAGAAGATTTTACACCCCAACAAACACAAGATGGTTCTTTTACCTTCTTCTCCACAGAATTTAATGAAGCTTTTCACAGCCACTATGGAGCAAAACAGGAGAGTTTACTGAAGTTTGCTGTTCCTACACGACTACCAATATTAGCCGAGACGGGATTTGTGCGGCTGTTAGATGTTTGTTATGGTCTAGGATACAACACAGCGGCAGCTTTGCAGACGATTTGGGAAGTAAATCCTCGTTGTTATGTCGAAGTCATAGGTTTAGAACTAAATCCCGCAGTACCGACAGCAGCAATTACCCATCAGTTATTTGATGCTTGGGATGATAAGTATATAAAAATTTTGACTCAAATAGCTTTTGAGCATGAAATAAAAATAGATCATCTTCAAGCCACTTTACTCATTGGTGATGCTAGAAGCTTAATTATACAACTACATGAATCAGGTTTTCAAGCGGATGCAATTTTTCTTGATCCCTTTTCACCACCGCAATGTCCGCAGTTATGGACAGTGGAATTTATACAAAAAATATCAGAGTGTTTACATCACAATGGGTTAATTGCTACTTATTCCTGTGCTGCGGCTGTACGGACTGCGCTGTTAGCGGCTGGCTTAGTTGTCGCTTCTAGTTCACCAGTAGGAAGACGCACTCCTGGGACTATCGCCGGCTATCCCAAACATACTAAAGAATCAACTACATCCTATCTTCCACCTCTTTCCCAGTCCGAAAAAGAACATTTACTAACTCGTGCGGCTATTCCTTATCGAGATCCCTGTTTAAGTGATACTGCTGAAGTTATCCTCAGACGACGAGAACAGGAAGCACAAGTCTCTGCTCTAGAATCAACCTCACAATGGCGCAAAAGATGGCGAAGATGGGGTTTAAACACACATTGTGTATATTTACTGTGATTTTCTCAATAAAACTTTACCAAAATTAATATTTGTGTAATAATTCTTTATATAGATCCTTCTATATCTAACAAAAATATAACGGCATCAGTCAAATAAGTATTAAAAATTTCGCAAAAAGTTTGTGAAATCTGCCTTTTTAATTTTTAATTTCACTCTGTGATCAGTTATTAAATAATCAGGAGATAATTTCGTGATTCAACAACAATTCAAGTCTATAAGTTCCACGACCAAAGAAGTAAATATAATGTTGGAAGTAGCAGTACCTTTATCTGCTGAAATTGAATATGATATTACTAATATTTCTAATTCTATAATTTATAAAACATCAGGTCTTTTAGAAAAGAATTCAAATTTAGAAGGTACTGATCAACTGTTATTTTTCTTTGCTGTAGCCATTGGTAAACGTGATCCTGATACAGGTAATCACTGTGAAAGACTGGTGAAAATTGGCTCTGAATTTGGCGCATATCTGGAACTTTCACCTTTAGAAATTAGAGATTTAAATTGGGGTGCTTATCTTCATGACATCGGTAAGATAGCTACTCCTGATGCAGTGTTATTAAAAAAGGGAAGACTTACTCCAGATGAATGGGAAATTATGAAACAGCACGTTGTGATTGGGGAAAGAATTTGTCACCCGCTAGCTAGTATGAAAGGTGTACTTCCTATTATCCGCCATCACCATGAACGCTGGGACGGTTCAGGCTATCCAGATGGACTCAAAGAACATGAAATTCCTTATATAGTCCAAGTATTTCAAATTATTGATATTTATGATGCTTTGATTAGTGAAAGACCTTATAAAAAAGGTTTGACTCCAGAATTAGCAATTTCATTAATGCGGAAAGAAGCTGATGCTGGTTGGCGTAATCCTGAACTGACTGCAAAATTTGCTGAATTTATTCTTTCTCGCTAGACAATCTCATAATAAATTCATCAAATCTTGAGTAACTGTAATCAAATATAGGAATCATTTATGATTCCTGAAAAGGTGGGCATTGCCCACCCTACATATAGTATGGCTACGCCACGCAAGCTATCAAAAATCAAATAGAAATCCTATAGGAGTGCTATCTTATCGAGAATAATAAGAAACGTTACTCACAAGTAGGTAGGCGTGATTAAATTATATATACTATCCATTGTAAATATTACGTATAAATATGCAGTCAGAACCGCCGTATGGTAGCATCGAAGAGCCATCTAGCCGAAATATTCCCTGGTTTTGGCTGGGTATCTTTAGTATATTTTTACTCTCAGCCGGGTTACGCTTTTGGGGACTAAGCCAATTTAATACTTTAGTTTTTGATGAAGTTCACTTTGCTCAGTTTGCCAACAATTATTTAATTCGCAAAACTTTTTTTGAGAATCATCCACCACTAGGCAAGTATTTCATCGCTATCGGTATTTGGTTAACTCAGGGGATTCCCGGAGAATCGAATACTCTGGCAGGTTCAGCATTAACACCATTTAGCTACCGATGGATGAATGCTTTGGTTGGGTCTTTTATTCCTCTAATTATAGCTGGAATTGCTTATCAGTTAAGTAAACGGCGTTCTTATACATTAATTGCGGGATTCTTGGCCGCCTTAGATGGATTATTTTTGGTAGAGTCTCGCTATGCTTTGATTAATGTGTATTTAGTCATGTTTGGCTTACTAGGACAATGGCTATTTTTACTGGCTTTAGAGCGATCTCCCAAACAACAAAACATTTTTATAACTTTAGCAGGTATCTGTTTTGGAGCTTCCTTTGCTGTGAAATGGAACGGTTTAGCCTTTCTGCTCAGTGTTTATCTATTATGGATAGCTGCAAAAATCATTGATTTTCTTCAAACCCGTTGGCAGACACAGACTGAAGTAAATTCTCTGATAGATAATCACCCGAAAACAACTTTACAAAAACTGGCAAAACTTCGCCTGATTGATATAGTTTCTGAATTGGGAATTGTTCCCTTAATAATTTATATTCTGGTTTGGATTCCCCATCTCCAACTTAATACCGAGATGAACTTTTGGCAATGGCAAAAATATTTGTATCAATCCCAAAATAGTGTGGGTGCAGATGCTCATCCTTACTGCTCTCGTTGGTATACTTGGCTATTAATGTTGCGTCCTGTAGGATACTATTTCCAGTCGGTGAAAAATCCTAATCCATCTCTTAATCAAGTTGCTGAAACTTATTATGATGTTCATGCCATTGGTAATCCAATTTTATGGTGGCTGTCTACAGGGGCGATCACTGTTATTATCGGGTTATTTATCCAAAAATTTATCATCCTAACTTCCAATTTAGTGACTAATGAACGAAAAATATTATTAGTCAGGGATCATAAATTTTGGATTGTTCTCTATTTGTTAGCGAATTATATAGCGAATTTATTGCCTTGGATATCAGTAACTCGCTGTACATTTTTATATCATTACATGGGAGCTTCAGTATTTTCTCTTTTAGCGATCGCTTGGTTGATTGAACGTTGTTTACGTTCGCCTCATCTAGTTTATCAATTAACCACAGCTTTCATGATCTTTTTTATTGTCATTTCATTTTTATTCTGGTTGCCAATCTATTTAGGATTTCCCCTTTCACCTATAGAGTTTCAATCTCGGATGTGGTTTCGTTCTTGGTATTAAATTTGGTCATAGTACATGAAAAATATTCTTGATTTCTGCCATAAATATCAGCAACAATGGCAGCCTTTATGCAGACTTTTTCAGATTCATAAAAAATCCTTATTCATTCTCTTGGGAACTTGGGGAATTTATTTTCTAGTCCTGTTTTTACGTACCCTAGAATTCCAACCAGAAGGCTTATATGCCAATCATATTAATGTCTGGAGTGATTGGTCAATTCATATTGGCATGGCCAACATATTTGCCTACAAAGCTCCCCAAGATTGGTTTGCTTATCATCCCATGTATGCTGATGGTAAATTTACTTATGGATTTTTAACAAACTTCATTTCAGGAATGTTAATGAGAGCAGGTTTTTCTCTCTACTTTGCCTTTATAGTTCCATCTATTATCTACAGCATATTTCTTTTATTGGGGATGTATACATTATTTTATTTAGTGTTAAAATCCCAAAAACAAACCCTGCTTGCTATTTCTATTTTTTTCCTGTCTTCCGGTGTCGGATTTATTAAATTTTTTAGAGATTTATACCATCAATATAGTTGGGGACAACTTCTCTTTCCTGACCCTGGATTAGATTACAGTCAAGAAGTAGAATATCAGTGGTACACTGGCAATTTCATTGTCGGGATGCTATTACCACAACGGGCATTTTTGCTGGGTATGACTATGGCAATTTGGGTTTTAGTTGGCATTATTCATGTATTACAAGACGAAGCAGGAAGTGAACGAAAACATAAGTTTATTCTTCTCAGTTCATCATTCCTAGCAGGAATATTACCTATTACACATATGCACAGTTTTATTGTTCTATTTATCATCACTGGGCTATTATGTATAATTTCCTATGATCGTTGGCGACAATTATTATTTTACTACGCTATTCCTACGGGAATTCTAGCATTAACACTTTATTTTCTGTTTATTGCTGGAGGTATTGAAAACCCTAACTTCATGAAATGGACACCAGGCTGGACTACTCAAGGTGGTTTAATTGCTTGGGTAATTATGTGGCTAAAAATATGGGGGTTGATGTTACCTATGACCGGCTTGGGATTTTTCCTGTTATGTCATCAATCTGCAATAGTTAAAGCCTTTTTTATCGGCTTTTTAATGGTATTTGCCATGGCAAATTTGATTATGTTTCAGCCTACACCTTGGGATAATTCAAAACTCTTTTTATGGGCATATTTTGGATTTTCTGGGTTAACCACAATGTCTTTAGCATGGCTTTGGAAACATGGAGGTAAATATATCAGCAGAATAGATGTAATTTTCATCATCATTATGCTAACTTTGACAGGATTTTTAGAACTCATTCGTCTCCAGCGGATTGAAAAAACTAATCACCCTTTCATGACCAGTCAGGAAGATATTAATCTAGGTATTTCAATTCGTGGAAAAACGAATCCTCTAGCTAGATTTTTAACAGCACCTATCCATAATCATTTAGTCATGATGTGGGGAGCTAGACCTGTTCTTTTAGGGGATAGAGGATGGGTATATAACTATGGCTTTTTAGCTGGAAAAAAAGAGGAAGATTTAAAGAGTATGTTTCTTGGTGGTGTAGGTACACAAGAATTATTAAAACGAAATCGCATTAGTTATGTTGTCATTGGACCTGGTGAAATTCATGATTGGCAAGCAAATGAACCCTATTATAAAACTCACTATCCATTAGCATTTCAAAATAAAAATTATCGAATTTATGATGTCCGCTTATCTCGGTAGCTGCTCTGATTTAAGTAGTCAAAGTTGAAATTTCCAATTTGTCACTTTTAATTCTATCCATGTTAGGTGGTGAGATCAGATTGCATTGGGATATGTTATTGATAATAGAAATTGTCTAGAAGACTTCCACTACAGATAATTAACTGATATGATCTGACCTGGAAGGGAGCAAATCAAAAAAAGCATTTATCGCAAATTTACTGATATATAATTATGGTTGTTGTAGCAATTCTCGCGGCTGGAAAAGGAACAAGAATGAAATCTAATCTGCCTAAAGTTTTACATTCTTTGGGTGGAAAATCTTTAGTTGAACGCGTTATTGAAAGTGTCGAATCCCTTTCACCTTCCCGCAGATTAGTGATTGTTGGCTATCAGTCTCAAGAAGTAAAAACGGCTATGGATTCAATTCATGGCGTGGAGTTTGTCGAACAAACTGTACAATTAGGCACGGGTCATGCTATCCAACAATTACTTCCCCATTTACAAGGTTACACAGGAGATTTATTGATTTTAAATGGTGATGTGCCTTTGTTGCGGACGGAAACTTTAAAAAATCTCTTACAAACTCACCAAGAAAATCAAAATTCCTGTACTATTCTCTCTGCACAATTAGCAAATCCTCAAGGTTACGGACGGGTTTTTCGTGATAGTAATGGGATTGTGCAAAAAATGGTTGAGGATAAAGATTGTACTCCTAACCAAAGAGAAAATAACCGGGTGAATGCTGGTATTTACTGTTTCCGTTGGCCAGATTTGGCTCAGGTATTACCACATTTACAAGCTAATAATGCCCAAAAAGAATATTACCTGACTGACGCTGTAACTCAGGTGGGTAAGGTAATGGCTGTAGATGTCAAAGATTATCAAGAAATTTTGGGAATAAATGATAGATTGCAATTAGCAACTGCTAATGATATCTTGCAAACACGCATTAAGGAAAAATGGTTGTTAGCAGGTGTTACCCTAATTGATCCTGCCAGTATTACTATTGATGAAACTGTGAAATTACAGCCAGATGTAATTATTGAACCGCAAACCCATTTGCGCGGAAAAACGATAATTCAAGCTGGTAGTCGCATTGGTCCGGGGAGTTTAATTGAAAATAGTGAATTGGGTGAAAATGTCACTGTTCAATATTCTGTAGTCACAGATAGTATTATTCAATCTCAAACTCGAATTGGACCCTATGCCCATTTACGTGGTCATGCTCAGGTGGGTATCGGTTGTCGCATTGGTAATTTTGTGGAGTTGAAAAATACTCAATTGGGTGATCGAACTAATGTAGCACACTTGTCATATTTAGGTGATACGACAGCGGGAACTCAGGTAAATTTCGGTGCGGGGACAATTACTGCTAATTATGACGGTGTGAAGAAGCATAGAACAACTATAGGCGATCGCACCAAAACCGGTTCTAATAGTGTTTTAGTTGCACCTATTACTGTGGGGAATGATGTCTACATAGCCGCAGGTTCAACGGTGACTGAAGATGTCCCTGATGATTCTTTGGTAATTGCGCGGAGTCGTCAAGTTGTCAAACCAGATTGGAAGATGAAAACTAAAAGTTAATGTTTTGTAGGGTGCGTTAAAAACGCACCTTTTTATAGCTATTTTTACATGATTATTAAAATATAATAGATAATAGAATTAAAAATCCTATTATCTGTGATTTTTCTGATTATTCTATGTAAACTACTACATAACAACTACTCAGTATTGCTTTGTAAATAATGTTTCATCAGAAAAAAAGTTAAAGATTGCTCACAGTTGTGTAAGACTAGAAGACCGTAATATGCTGAGAAAAACTAATTTAATCTAATAATTAATTATGCTGGGTGCGATCGCTGGTGATATCATTGGATCTATCTACAAGTTTCACAATATCAAAACTAAAGATTTTCCGCTGTTTGATGACGAATCCACTTTCACAGACGACACAGTGCTAACAGTCGCAGTGGCAGAAGTCATTCTCAATGCGGATACATTTCCCGATAATACTAAGTATATTGACCAACTTCAATATACTGAAAACTTTAAATTATACTACTCTGAATATCCAGAAGCTGGTTATGGTGATAAATTTCGGGAATGGGCAACATCCAACAGCACCGAACCATACAACAGTTGGGGGAACGGTTCAGCCATGCGAGTCAGTCCCATAGCATCTGCCTTTGATGACCTAGATACTGTGTTACAAGAAGCTCAAAATAGTGCAGGAGTTACCCACAACCATCCTGAAGGCATTAAAGGCGCACAAGCAACCGCAGCAGCCATATTTTTGGCGCGGACAGGCTATGATAAATCTAGCATTAAATCCTATATCCAAAATTCCTTTGGTTATAACTTACAACCCAGCCTGAGCGACATTAGACCAAATTACGAATTCCATAAATCTTGTCCAGATTCCCTTCCCCAAGCCATTATTGCCTTTTTAGAATCTACGGATTTTGAAGACGCAATTCGCAATGCCATTTCCATCGGTGGTGATAGTGATACCATAGCTTGTATTACAGGTAGTATTGCCGAAGCCTTTTATGGTGGAGTTCCCCAAGAAATCGCCGAATGGGCATTATCAAAATTAGATGAGCCACTTTGGCGTGTGACTGATAAGTTTATGTCACAATATTATGCTTAAAAGCCAAGAAGAAATGGAAACAATTGCAACAGGTCAGATATTTTCTCTACCCATTACTACAAAACAAGATTTATGAGAAAGTGTCAATGCTTAATAATTCTCAAAATAGCTAATTAACTGCGCTTCTAGGACAAATCTATGGTAAAAATAAATATGCAGTATAATAGTGCCATCCTTACCATAGCCACAGTCAATTTTGCTCATATAGTTAATTTCTATAGTCAATTACTAGAACAAGAACCAAAAAAACTCATTCCCCATGTCTATGCTGAGTTTCAAATTACTACTTTAAAATTAGGTATTTTTCAACCCAAACCAGCAAACTTAGGAGAATTTGGTACTAATTCTCAAAGCCCGCTCAGTTTGTGTTTAGAAGTAAATAATTTAGAAACCGCCATATCTCACCTCACATCTTTAGGCTATCCCCCACCCGGAGCAATTTCTACAGCTTCCCACGGTCAAGAAATTTACGCCTACGACCCCGACGGCAACCGTTTAATTTTACATCAATCTCATATAGTAAGTCATTAGTAACAACTGACAACTAACAACTGACAACTAACAACTGACAAACATAAATGTCAATAACACAAAACTACAAATTAAATCTGATCCAATGGTATCCCGGCCACATCGCCAAAGCTGAAAAAAATCTCCAGGAACAGCTAAAGCGTGTAGATGTGGTTTTAGAAGTCCGAGATGCTCGCATTCCCATAGCCACAAACCACCCGCAAATGAATGAATGGGTGGGGACTAAAACCCGGATATTGGTACTCAACCGAGTAGATATGATTTTGCCACAAGTGCGATCGCGGTGGATAGAGTGGTTTAAAAATCAAGGTGAAGTTCCATATTTTACCAACGCTCAACATGGTCAAGGTGTCACGGCCATTGCCAAAGCAGCCCAGGCTGCGGGTATAGAACTTAACCAACGTCGCCAAGATAGGGGAATGTTACCCCGTCCAGTCCGTGCTGTCGTCATTGGATTTCCCAATGTTGGGAAATCAGCCTTAATTAACCGGCTGATAGGAAAGCGAGTCGTAGAAAGTGCAGCCCGTCCCGGTGTTACCCGTCAATTGCGGTGGGTAAGAATTTCCGAGCAATTACAATTATTAGATGCTCCTGGTGTCATTCCCGCGAGACTTGACAGCCAAGCCGCAGCAATTAAATTAGCTATTTGTGATGATATCGGTGAAGCGGCTTATGATAATCAACTCATAGCCGCAGCATTCGTAGATATACTTAATGAACTTCAAGAAACATACCCCAGTTTTTTACCACATCACCCCTTACTGACACGGTATGATCTCGACTCAATCCTGCACACAGGAGAAGCATATTTACAAGCCTTAGCAGAACATCGCTATAAAGGAGATGTAGAACGCGCAGCTAGACAAATGATCACCGATTTTCGGAAAGGACTCTTAGGTAATATATCTTTGGAGTTGCCACAAATTTAACCGCTAACTAATTTTTACCCGCGCTGTCATATTTTCTAAATTCGTATTGTACCACCAGTAAAAGTGGAATTCAAACTGGAAACTGCAAAATCTCTGCGATGATTTTATACTTATCAGGAATTTATGACTGTGATATCTGAAAAATTGTCAGTAGTGTATGGTTATCATTCTCCACCGTAGGCGAATTTAGGTTGGTAATGGGTAATTACTCCCTATTACCTATTTCCTGTTTTCTTGACTAGTAACTTAAGTTAATACCGATGGGAAAAAAATGATTGTCATAGATGAAAAACTATAAACATTAGGTACTCCACCGGCGACCATCTGAAATCTAAAATCCAAAATGGTATAAGATTACTTTTTACGTTTCTCATGTTAATTTATTAGTAATATTAACTACAAATCATCATTTTAAGGCAGTAAATAGTATCATAAATAAAATGTTAAAACTTACACAGCAAACTTTGGTGTATTTAAACCAACTTCTGTTGAGCCAGCGACACCCCAATCAGCAAGCAGATGTCTGGTATCTACTGCGTAAGTGCTGATAAATATAAACCCTATGTTTAACCAGTTCCACTGATACTTGCGCCCTTACCAGCCTGAATGTATAACACTCATGAATCAACTCACGCTTATCCTCCAACAAGAAGGAACTACCGAAACATTAGTTCCAGTAGATAAAGATATATTTACTATCGGACGGTTGCCAGAATGTAACCTAATGTTACCTTTTGGAGGAATTTCCCGCAATCATGCGCGAATCGTCAAAATTGCTGAGAGTGTGTGGACTATTGAGGATCTAGGTAGCAAAAATGGTACACAAGTTAATCAATTTATGATTACCAGCACTCAAGAATTATCTAATAACGATGTAATTTGCTTGGGTAATATCAAATTAGTAGTCAAGTTTACAAAAATTGATGATATTGAATATACAGATGGGTTCTCAACACTAGGACATAATTATCCACAAAGAACAATTTTTAGGAACGTTGAGCAACTACAACAGCAATGGATAGGTGCTAGTGGTATTAATGGCAAGAGCAATAATAAAGACAAAACTATTGCTCGTCTTAAAGACTTAGTAGATATAGCTAAAAATCTTTGTGCTGCCACATCCATTGAGGAAATTTTCTCCCAAGTACAACAAGTAGTTTTTCGTTATCTTGATAGTATTGATAGGTTAGCACTATTAGTAGAAATTCATGATTCCGGGAATTTGGAGTTAATAAACTCGGCCACTAGAGATGTTTCTGATCAAGAAACTCTAGCAACAGATGGTAGTTGGATTAGTCGGAGTATTTGCCAGAAAGTATTTGCAGAAAAAGTGGCTGTTCAAAGTGCTGATACTCAATCTGACGAACGGTTTTCTAGTGAACAAAGTATTTTATTTAAAGGTATTCGTAGTGCAATGGCAGTCCCATTATGGGATGAACAAAATGTAATTGGAGTTCTCTATGCTGATGCTAGTCTTTCTTCATATCATTGGGAAAGTGAAGGTGAAGAAGAACTGAGCTTTTTTTCAGCTTTAGCAAATATTGTGGCTTCTAGTGTCCAACGTTGGTTATTATTAGAAAAACTCAGAACAGAAGAAGTAATTCGTCATCGCTTAGAACGATATCATTCTCCCGCCGTCGTCCAACAGTTAATATCTGTAGGAGGTTCACCAGATGGACGTTTAGCTCCTGCGGAAAATGAAATTAGTATTTTGTTTGCTGATTTGGTAGGTTTTACGGCAATTTCTGAACGACTGACACCCACAGAGATTGCTCAATTATTAAATAATTTATTTGAAGAAATGTTGAAAGAAGTGTTTTTGTATAGTGGCACTTTAGATAAATATATTGGTGACTGTATTATGGCATTTTTTGGCGCTCCTGAACCAGATCCAGGTCATGCAGATCGGGCAGTTGCATCTGCTAAGGGAATGCTCACTCGTCTACAGCATCTAAATGCCAATAATTTTTGGCAAGAACCATTACAACTACGCATTGCTATTAATAGTGGTAAAGCTGTTGTTGGTGATGTTGGTAGTTCTCAACGAGTAGATTATACTGCTTTAGGAGCAACAATTAATTTAGCAGCAAGAATGGAAGGAATTTGTTCTCCCGGTGAATGCGTAATTAGTGAAGTTACTTACAATATGCTGTTACAAAAATCAGATTTTTATGATATGGGAGACTTTCGTTTTAAAGGTATTGATCGCTCAGTGAAGCTGTTTCAAACTAAAATGTTTGAAGTTTAAAAAGAGCCAGGGGAGCAGGTCGCAGGTCGCAAGAATTTTACCAATTATCAATTACCCAGTAAAAAATCAAAGGTAAAAGGGTGAAGTGTGCATTCCTCTTTCATCCCCTTACCTTTTTCATATACCTGATGCTTATTTCATATTAGCTCGTGCATCCTTCACTGCGGCAATAAAAAAGAATACTGTCAGAGGAATGCTCAAAGCTAGGATAATGCCAGTGGCTTGAAAACCAAAATCTGGTTCTCCATAACTAAGTTCAAACACCGAACCAACAGCCGCGATCGCTGCTACACAAGCACCACCTAAAAATAAACCGCTTTTTGGAGTTAAATACACTACTAGACCTCTGACTTTGCTACTGGTTTCACTGCTTGATACGAGAAGCCATTTTTAGATAGCTCCTGGGCTAAAGTCAAGGAATTTTCTACACGATCTACAAATACCACACCATTAAGGTGATCCATTTCGTGAAGAATACAGCGACCAAGCAAATCATCAGCTTTTAATGTTTGGGGGCGGCCATACTCGTCTTTATAGGCGATTGTTACTACTTCTGGACGTTTTACATCTAAATAGACGTTGGGAATACTCAAACACCCTTCCTGAGCCACACAGAGCTTACTGCTAACCTGTTTAATAGTGGGGTTGATTAATACCAATGGGGGATGATCTGGTTCATCTGGTTTGCAGTCAATGACGATCAGCTGTTTATGAATACCAACTTGGGGAGCAGCCAAACCAATGCCATCTGAGCTATACATAGTTTGTAGCATTTCGCGCACTAGTTGGCGGAGTTCATCATCTATTTTAGTCACACGCTTTGCAGGTTGACGCAAAACGCGATCGCCTAAGTAGTGCATTTGCAAAGGTGGATTTTTTAACTTTTTCTTCTCAACAGCAATATCAGAGGGCATGGTTTTTGATGGCTTCATGGTGAATAATCTAATTTGATTCTATCGTTAGTAGTCAGTTGTCAGTTGTTAGTAGTCAGTTGTCAGTTGTCGGACAAGAATTTTTACCAATTATCATTCGATGTTTAAATATTTTACAAAACTTGATTACCTGCTAAAAGAAACTTTCCTGGGGTTAAAACGGGGAGGATGGATGAATTGGGCTGCTATTAGTACAGTGACAGTGTTACTGTTTCTATTTGGGTTAAGTCTGCAAGTGTCTTGGCAAGTAGAAACTCTATTAAATCAATTTGGTAGTCAGTTAGAATTATCAGTTTATTTAGAACCAGGAATACAAGCTTTTGATCTCGAACCAGTCATGGCAAAAATGCCCGAAGTTGCTGGTGTGGAAATGATTACTAAGGAAAAAGCTTGGACAAAATTAGTTAAAGAATTAGGTTTAACTGATATTGACGGTGCTACCCAACAACTAGGAGGTAATCCTCTCGTTGATGAAATGAAGGTAAAAGCACTCAGTCCCCAAGTTGTCCAAAATTTAGCGACAAAGTTAGCTAAATTACCAGGAGTAAATGTGGTGCAATATGTTGATGAATCTGTAAAACGTGTTGCCCAGTTGCATCGAGGTTTAAACTGGATTAGTTTAACAATTACAATTATTTTAACTTTAACAGCGATCGCTGTGACTACAACCACCATCCGTTTAATTGTTATAGCCCGTCGTCAAGAAATTGAAATTATGCAATTGGTGGGAGCAACTGCCACTTGGATTTATCTACCATTTATCTTACAAGGAATTTCCTTTGGTTTATTAGGTGGTGCAATGGCTTGGAGTTTCATTTCTCTCACACAACAATTTCTCAACCGCTTACTAAGCAATCAACCCGATTTTATCCAATTTCTCCGTCACGGTTTACAACTCACTATTTCCCAAACCCTCCTTTTACCTCTGATTCTGCTAGGTTTCGGTTCAACAGTTGGATTAATGGGTAGTTTATTCGCGGTTCGTAGAGTTATTAAATAATATACCAATGACCAATTACCAATTACGTAGCTTGGCACAATTAAATATAAAACCTCTCTCCAAACCTCTCCCCTACCAGGGGAGAGGCTTTGACTCCCCCTTCCAGCTAGCAAACCTCTCCCTAACCCTTTCCTACAAGGAGAGGGAAAAGAAATAACTCTTAATACTGGAGAGGCTTTGACTCCCCCTTCCAGCTAACAAACCTCTCCCTAATCCTCTCCTACAAGGAGAGGGAAAAGGAATAACTCTTAATACTGGAGAGGCTTTGACTC
>CAINGU010000059.1 GCA_903848645.1 uncultured cyanobacterium
ACGGGTGAAGTCACCTTGAGCTTCAGGACCCCACAGGAACAACAGGGAATGTCCCATGCTGTCCGCTGGTGTGGATACTGCTACTGTTAAAAAGTTAGCTCCTTCTAGGTAGGAGGATGCTAGTCCGTGGGTGTACCAGGATGTGACGAAGGTTGTACCGGTCAGCCAACCGCCCAACGCAAGGAAGGCACAGGGGAATAGTAATATTCCTGACCAACCTACGAATACGAAGCGATCGCGCTTTAGCCAGTCGTCTAATACGTCAAACCACCCTCTACTAGGGGCGCGTCCAACTGCGATGGTCATGAGAGCAAATCTCCAAAATGTTTTATAATTACGGATTTTATGCGTCTATAAACGGCTAAACTTAGCCTAATACAGAAATTTAACCAGATTGTCAACCTAGTTTACAATTTTTTACGCTTTCTATCATAATAGGTGAAAATCTCTAATTTTGCTAGTGCGTTAGAAAGAAAATTTTATTTGGGAACTGGAGGAGCGGAAAAGCAAGAGAAGAAAATTCTTAACAACTGACAACCGACAACTGACAACTGACTAATGACGCTAGAATGGGTTTTAAAGTGAAAATTCATTAATTCTAAATGTTTACCATTGACTTAAGCATCAGAAATACTGCTTTCCCCATATCAGTACAACGTAAGTCTACTGAAGATGCCGAAGCTGTCTATCAGCTAATTTTGGCGGCAATGCGCTCTGGTAATCCTGATATTGTGGAACTCAAGTGCGAAGGCAAAACAGAGAAAAAAATTGCTGTCCGTGCTAGTGAAATTTCGGGAGTTCAGATTATCCAAAAAGATAGTGCAGCTACTAGCAGTGGTAAACCACCCGGCTTTGCTGCTTTTACTGCTGAGTAACCCAAGGTATAAACATGACAGCAGTAGGCATCGAAGTTAATAATTTAAACTTCTTTTGGCCTAATGGGGAGCAAGTGATCAAATCTTGCTCTCTGCAAGTACCTAAAGGTGAGTTTTGGATGCTTCTGGGGACAAATGGCAGTGGGAAATCTACGCTTCTGAGATTAATAGCAGGTTTATTAGCTCCTCAATCAGGGGAAGTTATGGTTTCACCTCCTGTTGGTTTTGTGTTCCAAAATCCTGATCATCAATTGGTAATGCCAACAGTTGGTGCAGATGTGGCTTTTGGATTGGTAGCGGAAAAGTTACAACCTGCAATGGTAAAAGCTAGGGTGGAAGAAGCTTTGGGGGCGGTAAATTTATTGTCTCTCCAGCGACGACCTATTTATGCCCTTTCTGGTGGACAAAAACAGCGGGTAGCAATTGCTGGGGCGATCGCTCGTCACTGTGATGTTTTACTATTAGATGAACCCACTGCTTTATTAGATCCAGATAGTCAACTCGATTTAGTGGCTAGTGTGCGTAATCTCGTTAAAAGTCGCGGGATTACGGCTTTGTGGGTAACTCATCGGTTAGAAGAGTTAAATTACTGTGATGGTGCTTTCTTATTGGAAAAAGGCTGTTTAGTTGATACTGGTGAAGCAGAACGGCTCAAACAGCGATTAATGCAAGTACATCATTAGAGGTAGGGGCGCAGGGCCTGCGCCCAATCAGGAAAAAGAAAGAAGGAAGAAGAAGTAAAAGCCGCAATTTTGAGAAATTTTTGACCAGATGCCAGAATACAGGATGCTGTATAGGTATCTGGTTTTTTAATATAGCGAAATATAAAATTTTCCAGGCCGGGAAAAAATATTTTTTAGAGAAAACAATTTCAGCAATCCTTATTTTTATGGGCGTTTTCGGAATTAAGGCTTCTATCTTAGGGTCTAATTTTGCTTGAAAGCAGCATTTTTTATTTTTTGTAACATGGGGTTACAAGCAATGCTTCATTTACTATAAGTCTTATGAATGATTTTTGTTAACTCTAGATAATTGTGATTAAAAACCATGTCTCGTTCCATAGTCCCGGCCGTTCTCTTAGTAGACGGTTACAATATTATAGGCGCTTGGCCTTGCTTGATAAAAACCCGTGATCATTCTGGACTTGAGGCTGCACGGGGTGAATTAGTGGAAGCAATGACTAATTATAGTGCTTTCCAAGGTTATGAAACTCAGGTGGTGTTTGATGCTCAATATCAGAACACTCCTAGTAACAGAGAAACTATTACAGAATTTTTAACAGTACATTATACGGATTTTGGCCAGACCGCAGACACATATATAGAAAAAACCTGTGCGTCTCTCCGTCACCAAATAGCCCAATCTTTACTTTCCCGCATGATTGTCGCTACATCAGATCGGGCGCAGCAATTAACAGTTCAGGGGTATGGGGCTGAATGGTTGTCAGCGCATCAACTATGCGGTGAAGTAGAAACTACTGTTTGTCGAATGCGTCATAGGTATCAGTCACATAAACAATCTAAAAGTAGATTTCTGGCTAATGCGATTGATGCTAAAGCCAGACAACGGTTAGCGGAATTACGCATGGGATTATAGATTTTATAATTCTAAAATCTCTGAATATCACTGCTGGAAAGGGTTTGGGGTATTAAAAATGAAAGGTTTCAGCAGCGACCAAAAAAAAGTTAAAAAATTTTTCCAAAACCTCTTGCATTATTTTGGATTTCGGTTTATTATAGCTAAAGTTAAGAGCGTTCCTCAGTAGCTCAGTGGTAGAGCGATCGACTGTTAATCGATTGGTCGCTGGTTCGAATCCGGCCTGGGGAGTTTAAATAAAAGATAAAGCATGAAGTTAAAAATTATAGACTTCATGCTTTTGATTTTCTATGCAAACAATAAAGAATTGAAGTTAAAAATATTTTCTCTCCCTTTTTCTTTTTCCTTGAACCGAAAAATATTTTAATTAGACTGGGAACGCCGGACAAATGGCAGTAAATCTTGTAAAATTACTTCATGATAATGTTCTTGGGGATAATGTCCCACATTATTCAGTTTGATTATTTCACCATTTGGTACAGATTTAACGAACGTTTCCGCCATATCTACAGATAACCAAGGATCAATCATCCCCCATTGGACTAAAATAGGTTGTTGCCATTTTTTAAACCCATTTTCTATTTCTATCATCGCTTTTTCTAGTTGGAAATTGCGAATTGTGGTGAGGAGACTTCTCCCAGACGAAGAACTTTTCAAAAATGGTTTTCTATAAATATCTAAATCTTGATCTTCAATGCGGTAACGACTCCCACCCTCTAAGGTTCTATCAACTAACAAAGGATCTTGGGTAATGATATCTCCAGCCAATGGTAAACCCATTTGTTTGATTTTCCAAGGAATTTTGGCAGAAGTAGAAATCGGTGTATTTAAAATCGCAATATTAGCAATCTTTTCAGGATGACGTAAGGCATATTGTAACCCAACTGAACCTAAAAATCCTTGGACAACTAAGGAAAATCTTGCTAATTCTAAAGATTGAACAAATCCATCCAAAGCTGTAATAAATGCGTCGGGAGTATAAGCAAAATCCTGTTTTTCTGGTTTACCGGAAAATCCGTAACCAATCCAGTCAGGAGCAATAACTCTATTTCCCTGTGCTGCTAAACTAGGGATAACATTTCTCCAACTATAACTTTGAGAAACTATCCCGTGTAACAATAACACAGGAATCAAATCAGTTCTCCCAATCGGTTCAGCTTCCCGATAATACCATTCTAAAGAATCTACTGTAATTTTATGTTCTTGAATTGACACGCTATTTTCCTATTTGAGAATGCAACAACACTGTATAGGTGCTAAATTATAGCAGGAGTCAGGAGTCAATACTGCTATATCATCCTACAAAAAGAAAAAAATTCGCATTTTATGAGTTAAGGTAGTTGACTTGCGCCTGGAAATCTGCTATAGTTAATCTTGATAAGGAAGAACTATCTTGCAATAAAAAGTAAATTAAACGCCAATACCTTGTCCTTCTTCTCGCCATAACTGATTTAACCTGTTAGCGGGCATGGTTAAATACAAAACATCTCCAGGGGCGAGAATTGTTTCCAATAAATCCCAGCCTTGTACAGTTTCGTGGTTGATTTCCACATACAAAGGCACGAAATCCGCAAACTTAGCTACGTCTTTCACCCACTCATCACAAAAAGGGTGTATTGGTGTAATTGTAGTTGCAAAAGCTACCCATAGATTATCAGCAATAATGCCATTACCAATAATCCTACCACCGAGAGCCGCCGCAGCGAAGGCGGGGGCAGCGAGTTCAGCAGGACTAAGTACAGCTTCAAAATCAAATACCTGTTGTGCCATACTGGCAAAATCGGGATCAGCATAGTTGACAATTACAGGAATATTCGGAGCTAAAGCCTTAACTTTGAGGGCAATTTCCAAATTAGTCGCATCATTACTGGTGACAGCTAAGACTGCGGTGGCAGTATTGATATTACTAGCTTGTAGAGTAGCCCGAAAACTGGCATCAGCAAGGATGACAGGAATACTCATACCTCTGGCAGTAGTCACATATCTATTATTAGCATCTGTTTCAATTACTACTACTTCATGGCCACTCAGATGCAATTGTTGAATAATTCTAATGCCGATACCACTTAAACCGCAAACAATATAATGATTATGTTGGGGAATTCTCGCTGCGTCTAAAAATTGTTTTAAGCGACTACCCAGGATAAAATCTGTCAGAGTAGCGTACCAAAGCCCAATTACCGCAGCCCCAATGAGCATAATGACAACGGTAAATAATTTGATGCTATCAGGTGCATTTTCTACAACTTTATCATTACCACCAGCCCCTGTAATCATCCCGACAGCAAAATATAAAGCATCAATAAAAGAGAGATTATGCTTACTGGCAACATAGGTAAATGTAGAGAGTAAAATAATTACTAATAAAGCTATTGCCATGCCGACAACTGATTGGGCGTGTTTCTGAAATTCCCTAATATTAGCAAAAGCTTTGATTAATTTTCTAATAAATGATTTACGTTGTGGACGAATGCGGGGTTGAGTGCCGATAATTAATCGATCTCCTATCCTTAATTGTTGTTCTGATAGCACCGCAGAAACTACATTCATTTTTCCTTGTACAGGGACATAATAAATCAGCATCCGTGTGGGATCTTCCCATAAATCGCTGATTTTTTTACCCTTCCAAGGATGATTTTCGTGAATATATTCTTCTTGAATTGGCCAAGTTTGCTCAAGTAGTTTAATTTGGCCAATGGCTTTATTTCCTAAAGCGGCAAAGGTAAATACTGGTGCGGCTAAACCGACAACACTCAAACTTAAATGATTTGACAAAGTTTGATCGAGACGTTCCCCTAAATTTGTATTATAAAAACGGTTAATAATCCTAATTTGGGGATTAAGTACCCGCGCTTGCATCATAATTGATAAATTTAGGGCATCATCAGAAGTGGCAATTACCAAAGTATGTGCTTCGGCAATTCCCGCTGCTTGTAAAGTAGAAGCTGCGTGTAACTCACCAATAATTACATTAGCAGCATTTTCACCAGAAACGGGTTTACGATGAATACCTACTACTAAAGCCCCATGTTGTCTGAGTAACCGAAATATTTTATATCCTGTACGTCCTAAGCCACAAACAATAATTCGAGGTTTCATAAAACAGCAACATAAAATTTATATAAATGGCTACATATCAGCTATTAAGAAATAACTCAGGAGTCAGAATTGAATTTAATAATCCTTATTGTTGCTCAATTTGCGGCATAATAACTGTAGCTAAACACACGATCTTTATATATAGGGTTACTATTTGATTTTTTGAACATATACGTAGGGTGGGCATTGCCCACAATATGCTGATTTTGGTGGGCATTGCCCACCCTACAATATTCAGATAAAAAATTAAAAATAATTAGAAAATGCACATAATAATCCGACAACCCTCTAACTAATGTGGGAAAGCACAAGCAAAGAGGGGATGTCGAAAATGAAGAAATTATTTTACTAAATCGGCATTGTTAGAAGTGCGTTTCAGCATGAATACAGCCACAATAATTCCCACAATGGCTAATCCCGCAGTTGGATAAAAGAAATTAGTGTAACTGCCGAAAATGTCTCTAATTTTGCCAGCTAATAAAGTTCCACCCAAAGCCCCCATACCGTAAGCAGTGAAGACAATACCGTAATTTTTGGCGTAGTCTTGGGATTGAAACATGATTAAAGTGGAAGTAGGAGCGATCGCTAACCAACCTCCCAAAGCCAAGTAAAATAGGGAAAAAGCGACTATATAAGTGAGTACATTTCCCTCTTCCGCACTTAGCATCATAATCGAACCAATCAAAATTAAAACAAAGGAAACAATTGCCGCCAATTTTGGCGTAAATTTGTCTGTGAACCACCCAAAAAACAACCGTCCGGCACCATTAAAGACAGCGAACAGAGAAACCGTATTTGCGGCTGTAGCTGCATCTAATTTAATAATTTCCTGGGCTAGAGGACTAGAAATACCAATAGCTGCCAGTCCCGCAAAAGAACCAATGGTATAACACAACCACAAGCCATAAAAACTGGAAGTTTGCAGAATTGATCCTGAAGTTGTCGTGTCAGTATTTACTTGAACAGATACAGGTGGAGTCCATCCTTCTGGTTGCCAATCTGGAGGGGGAGTTGTGAGGACAGTAGAAATAGCAGTAATAATAGCTGCAAAAGCAATACCTAAAATAACAAAAGTTTGTTTGACTCCGAAAGCATCTATCAGAAACTTGGCCAAAGGTGCAGTAATTAAAGGTGACAAACCAAATCCAATTACAGTAGCGCCCACAGCCAAACCTTTCTTATCAGGAAACCACTTAGCCACCACAGCCAAGGGTACACCGTAAGCGATACCCACGCCCATACCAGCAATCACACCATAGGTAATAGTTAATGTGGGAATATTGCCACCTAAACTAGAGAGAATATAACCTACTGCCGTAATTAACCCACCAACACCTGTAATCAAACGAGTATCAAAACGATTAATATAAAAGCCAGTAATTGGCATTAAAATTGCGAAGACGACCAGCAGCACTGTAAATGGCAATAGGCTATCAGTTGCACCCACATTGAGAAGTTTTTCCAAAGGTTTTCTAAAAATACTCCAAGAATAAACTGTACCCAAGCAAAGTAGGATAGTTATACTTAGTGGTATAAGTAGCCATCGCCCTTTTTCAGCGGGCATACCAAATAATTGTACTTTTTCCATTTGTTGTTATGTAAATATGTGAAATAATTTTTTTGCAGTATCTCACCTTTTGGCTAAATTGGGATAAATGTTTTTTTATATTGATGTGAATAAGTAGGATAGCGTTAAAAATTAGGTAAGATATTTCTGTTAATTCTTCTGGATAAACTGCTGTAAAGTAATCCTGAGAAGAATTAATCACAATTAATATGGCACTTTATTTAGATTCAGCTATTTCCGCAGAAGCCGAAATCGTTAAACATTGGGGTTGGGTAAAAGGTATCACCACCAACCCCACATTATTAGCGCAAGCTAACACCCCACCAGAGACTACCCTGAAAACATTAGTTGCCTTAACTTCAGGTCCGGTATATTATCAACTCCTCGCTTCAGATCAAGAGAAAATGATAGCCGAGGGTAGAAAAGCCTTTGCAATTATTGGTTCTCAAACTATCTTGAAAATTCCCGCCACACCCCTAGGATTTGAAATAGTAGCCACCCTTTCACCAGAAATCACTTGTTCCGTCACTGGCATTTACAGCCCCGCACAAGCCGCAGTAGCCAAGGAGGCGGGGGCAAAAATCGCCATAGCTTACGTCAATCGGGCTGAACGTTTATTAGGAGACGGTATTGCCTTGGTACGAGATATGGCCAGCATTCTCAAAGGCAGTGATGTGGAAATTTTAGCAGCTAGTATCAAGTCACCTGGGGAAGCAGCCGCGTCTCTCCAAGCTGGTGCAAATCATCTCACCTTACCTTTGGCAATGTTGCAAGCCATAGCTACCCATGAATTTTCCCATCAAACCGTGGCTGATTTTGCGGCTGGAGGAATTGGTTTAACAATTTAACTTGATATAACCTCAATCCTATATAGAAAACACTGTTAGTCAATTCATGCAGGGTTTCACCCCTCATCCTTAAAGCCTTGATTTTACATAATCAAAATATTTTTGAATCGGTTTTATAGTCATGGATTAAATGCCTTAAAAACCTGTGAAATCAATTTATATTAGGGATGATGGGTGTGACCCCCTATTAATTATTCCCGGAAAATATAGGTTGAAAACTGTTAGGGATGAACAAATAAAAAATTTAAAATAAATGCCAAATTGGCAACCATGATGAAATGAATCAGGCTAAATTATATGAGTCGAGCAAAAACAAGAGAGTTGTTAAGAGGCTGACTCAATCAGCAAAAGGTTCTTCTTGAGATTGCCTAAAAAATAAATAGAATTAGTATTTGCTGCATAGGAATACCTGCTAAGTATAGACGTTATCGTTAACCTGCAAATTACCCCCCTAATTAACGGTTTTCGTCTGTATGAATAAAGTTCCTAATCGCTTCAGCAGCAAATGGTAGAGTGGGAGAGAAAGGCGCTTGGTAATGCCTCCTCCCACTCTCTTTTTTTGGGTACTTTTTGTCAGTTTTGTCAGAATAAAATTGACTTAACTGACATACAGCACTACAAGAGTGTTATCAGGTACATATCTAGCGGGCAAGACTTGTACTGAGCTTGTCGATAGCGCAGCGTGGCGTTAGCCATAGTATGCCCGCACTACAAGATTTTCATGATTCAACTTTGTACCTCGTAAGAGCGGAAACCGCTGTATTATTAAACAATTCAAAATTCAAAAATTAAGTATCAAACGAATTTTATTTCTAACTCCTGGCTGATAATTTCTGACTTTTACGATAAAAACGTTTTCGTTGCAGTATTTGAATTGCTTCTACAATTGCTTCTACTTTTACAGGTTTAGAGATATAATCATCCATGCCAACAGATAAACATTCATCTCTATCTGATTGCATTGCATTAGCAGTCAAAGCAATAATATAAGGACGATTACGTTCACCCCACTCTTGATAAATGGCTTTTGTGGTTTCAATACCATCTAATTCTGGCATTTGGATATCCATAAAAATTACATCATACATTTGTTGTTTTAATACATTTAATGCCTCAACTCCATCATTAACAATATCTGCTTGATAGCCTAGTTTTTCAAATAATTTCTTAGCAATTTTTTGATTAATAATATTATCTTCAGCAATCAATATTTTTAAAGGGAATTTCTGTGAAAAACTGACATCAAATTTAATTTCTTTTTTTTCTATTTCTTGAGTTTTTGGTGTAAGTAAATCTAGCTCTACACTAAATGTACTCCCTTGAGATAATTCACTAATAACTTTAATTTCACTACCCATGATTTCAGTTATTTTTTGACTAATTGCTAAACCTAATCCTGTCCCTTGAGATTTTAATTTACTTTCTCCTACTTGCTCAAATGGCAAAAAGATTTTTGCTAATTTCTCAGAACTAATCCCGACACCTGTATCTCTAACTTGAAACTTAATTTTAGTCAAATAAAATAACTCATTGCTTACTTCTTGATTAATATAATCAACAATGAAACTTACTTCTCCTGTATCTGTAAATTTAATAGCATTTCCTAATAAATTTAGCAAAATCTGTCTTAATCGTTTTTCATCCGCATTAATAATAACAGGTATTTTTGAATGAAATTTATAGTTAAAATCAATATTTTTTTCCAGTGCAGAATAACTACAGATTTTTACTATACCTTTGATAAGCTCAGAAAAGTTAAAATTTTGCGGTTCTAATTCCATTTTTCCGGCTTCTATTTTAGAAATATCTAAAATATCATCAATTAATGTTAATAAATGAACACCTGATTGATAAATAATTTTAATATCTTCTTTTTCTTTATTCGTTAATTTTGGTGAATCTTCAAAAACTTGAGCAATTCCTAAAATACCATTTAATGGTGTCCGCAGTTCATGACTCATATTTGTGAGAAATTTACTTTTAGAACGATTAGCATCTACAGCATTTTGTTTTGCCATTTCTAATTCTAAATTTTGCTGAGTAAGCTGTTGCTTTTGTCGCTCTAAAATTTCTGCTGTGTGCTGAAGTTCTGAAGATTTCTCTAATATTTGGATTTGTGAATTTTTGAGTATTAATATTGCTGCTTTTTTTTCAGTAATAACGGCATTTAATACAAGGGTTGTTAAAACCATAACCGCAATAAAGCATTGGAGTAATGATAGAGATTCATTTAAGTTATAACGATTAAATACTCCTAGTCCTCGAACTGTTCCTAAAATAGCCATAATAGCTACAATTACAATTAAGTTAGTAGCACCCAGTTTCCCAAAACGAAAAACTGCCCAAACTAAACAAGGAATAATCATGTACTCTATAAAATAGTTACTAAAAAAAGCATTTTCACAGATTAAAAACACAATTTTTAGTAAAATAAAAATTTCAACAATGCACAAAAAATTCCTGGCTTTTAAGTTAATTCTAAATTGTTGTTTATGAGTTAAAAAATATTCTGGAAATAACTCCCCCAAACTTAGCAATGCTGGAGTAAAAATAAAAATTCCAGCTACATTAGATATCCACCAAGTCACCCATACTTCAGGATAGTTATCAAGAGAAATTTTCCCTCCTAATGTTAATGCTGTAACTCCCGCAGTTGCATTCACAATTGGTCCAATCATACCTGTGAATACTAAAAATATAGTCACATCACTGATTCGTTCTAAGGGAGAGCCTGTACCCACTAATTTGCGAAGCAGAAAACAACCTAATAATGTGCCAGCAGTTGTACCAATAGCAATTCCTAATACCTGCAAAATCGAGAAAACCAGAGTAATAATGTTAGTTGGATTAATAAATGCCCAAATATTTGCTAGAAATGAGCCAATTAATACTCCTGGCCATATCCAATATCCTAAAAGTAACATAGCAGCAGTAGCAAAACCATCAGGTGGCCAAACTGGTGTGACATTTTGGGGAGTAGAAGCGAGAATTCGAGAAAGTTGTGCTGTTTCGTAATACACTAAAGCTAAAACTAGGATAAATACTAAACGGATTAATATAAGCTGTAAATTAGACTTCATGAATTTAATAATTGTATTTCGCATTAAGACGATGTTTTAAAAGTTTTTAATGTGTAAACAGACCCCTACCAGGGGAGAGGCTTTAAAACCCCCATTCCAGCTAACAAAAGTTTTTCCGCTTCCCTCTCCTCTTAGTAGAGGGTTAGGGAGAGGTAGGGAAGGGGGGTTAGGTTTTTGGAGATTATGGGTTTCATATAATACTTTATGGCTAACGCCACGCTTCGCTATCAAACAACCTCTAAGATATAATCATCGGCTTATATATTAGTGTGATATGTCTCACTTTCATCAAATTAATATTAAAGCAGAATTCAGGAGTCAGGAGTAAAACTGGCTTGTTGTCTGGCTTTGAAGTTAGATTTTGTAGCTCATGGATTTGCAATCTGCTGTATTTATGTTAACTCAAGAAATCCCTCTTCCATATTTTATAAATGATCAGGGAAGAGAGATAGAATCTAGTACCGCAGGGTGGAATTAAAAATTCACAATTAAAAATTAAAAAGCAGATGGTATAAGCTTTTCAGGGATTTTTAATGGTTGCTTAACTTACGCCGTATTGTACTAGGTTATTGAGAATTTACTTAAATTCATCTATTAAGCTGCAACTTTTTCCTCAAGGGGTTTAAAAGTCTTCTTAGTTGCACCACAAATTGGACAATTCCAATCATCAGGAATATCTGCAAATGCTGTACCTGGTGCAATTCCCGAATCAGGATCACCTGTTACAGGATCATAAATCATACTGCATTGTCTACAAATCCATTTTTGAGTTTGAGGATCTTCACTCACAACTCTAATGACTGCTTCTCCACCATTTAATACTTCTAAGGCTTCAGTGTAGCGATCTGCATGATAATTTTCAATGAATTTCAGCAACCCAAAACGGTGAGCGGCAGAGCGAAATGTGTTAGCATGATCATTAGATTCCTGAGCTTGTTTGAGAAATTCTTCCGCTGCGGGATTATCTCGATCATTGGCGGCAGCAGCAGCGAATTCAGGATACATTGTTGTGTATTCGTAGGTTTCCCCTTCAATTGCTAAAGATAAACAACGAGAAATAATTTCCCGTTTTTGTTCTTCAGTCAAAACCGCTGCATCTTTAACTACAAGTTCAGGATGTAATAATTCAAAATGTGCAAAAGCGTGTTCAGTTTCTTGATCTGCTGTTTCTTTAAAAAGTTTCGCTAAATCGGAAAAACCCAGTTTACGTGCTACCGCTGCAAAAAATAGGTATTTACGATTTGCCATTGATTCACCACCAAAGGCTGATTCTAAATTTTGTAGTGTAGTAAAATTGGACAAATCCATAATTTGTGAATCTCTATGAGAGGTTATTGCACTATATTAAAACACATACTTTAAGATTTAGTTAAATGAGCCGATTTATCAAGTATTTATACAAGATAAATTAGCCCATTTTTAATTATCTGGTCTTTTTAGCTGTTTCAGGATAATTATCAAAATGTTAGCCCAAATCAAACAGTAATATTTCCCTTCAGGGGTATTTCATTCTCAATAATTTCTATTGATTACAGGTAATAGGTAATAGGTAATAGGTAAACTCCTAACTCCTAACTCCTGACTCCTTCTACAAGGTATATCCAGTTTTTTGCTGAAGGTAGTATAAAACTTTTTCGTGGGCTTCTGGATTACTCACGGGGTTAATTACCATTGGGGTAGTCAGATGAGGCAACCAAAAGGTTAATCTATTATTGGGTTCATAGCAAAAAGAACTAATACAACTAAGATTAATTACATATTTATTTTTGTCGTAAGTTATTGTTACCCAATAAGAATTATCTAATTCTAAGTCCTGAACACATTCTAAATAGGCAACTATTTTTTGATAGTCTTCCCAATTACTTTCAGGGTTAATTATTATAGGTATGGTACTATTAGGCAACCAAAATGTGACTCTGCCATTCTTTTCATAACAAAAAGTATTCACAAAGTCCAAATTAATTACATACTCTTTCCTCTGATACTGAATTTTAACCCAGTGTGCCACAAAATTCCCTCAGAACTGACTACACATTTTTGCCTATCTTAAAGTAATTTTACCCAGAATTATGGCAATTGTGTGTTTTAATTTAGGTTTTCCGAGGGGAACAACTGACAACTGACAACTGACAACTGACAATTGACAATTGACAACTGACAATTAAGCAACTTCTACGGGTTTAGCTGTACTAGTGGTAGAATGAGCTTGAGAAATAGCAGCAGTCATAAATCCTTTAAATAAAGGATGAGGTGTATTAGGGCGAGATTGAAATTCCGGGTGAAATTGACAAGCGATAAAAAAGGGATGTTTAGGATATTCAACGATTTCCACTAATCTACCATCTGGAGATGTGCCACTTACCAAATAACCAGAATTTAATAACTGACTGCGGTAGACATTGTTAAACTCGTAACGGTGACGGTGACGTTCATAAATGACTTCTTCTTGATAAAGTTGGAAAGCAAGAGTATTGGGAAGTATCCGACAAGGATAAAGTCCTAAACGCATTGTTCCGCCTAAATCTACTACATCCTGTTGTTCTGGCAACAGGTTAATAACCGGATCGTCGGTATATGCGTCAAATTCGGCACTATTGGCATTGGATAAGCCTTCAACATTTCTCGCCCATTCAATGACAGAACACTGCATTCCTAAGCATAAACCTAAAAAGGGAATTTGGCGATCGCGTGCGTATTTAATTGCCGCAATTTTCCCATCTATGCCCCGACTACCAAAACCACCAGGAACAATGATACCATCAACGCCGGAGAGATAGTTTTCCGGTGGTTCATTTTCCAATGCTTCTGAGTTTACCCACCGCAGACGCAAATTACCATGAGTCGCAATAGCCGCATGGTTCAAAGACTCTACTACGGAAAGATAGGCATCACTTAACCGCACATATTTACCAACAATGGCAATTTCGACGCTGTATTTAGGATTATACATCCGTTCTATCATCGTTTCCCATTGCGTCATATTGGGTTGACGTTGTTCCATTTGCAGTAAGTTGAGGACTTGTTCTGCTAATCCTTCCCGTTCTAAAATTACTGGAACTTCATAAATACTGCGAGCATCTGGGCTGGTAATAACACATTCTACAGGAACATCGCAAAACTCTGATAACTTTTGTTTCAAGCCTACCGGAATAGGGCGATCGCTCCGACATACTAAGATATCTGGTTGAATGCCAATGGATCTTAATTCCTTCACAGAATGCTGAGTCGGCTTAGTTTTCATTTCTCCCGCTGCCGCAATCCAAGGCAACAAAGTAACGTGCATATATAGAACGTTGCGCCGTCCTACTTCCTTCCGCAATTGGCGAATTGCTTCTAAAAATGGTAGTGATTCAATATCACCCACAGTTCCGCCAATTTCCGTAATTACAGCGGAGGGATTGGTTTCTTTGGCAACTCTGAGAATGCGCTCTTTAATTTCATTAGTAATGTGAGGAATTACCTGAACAGTGCCGCCATTATAGTCGCCTCGGCGTTCCTTATTGATAACTGACTGATAAATCAAGCCAGTAGTAACACTGTTTAGCCGAGACATGGAAGTATCAGTAAACCGTTCGTAATGTCCCAAATCCAAATCTGTTTCCGCACCGTCTTGGGTGACAAAAACTTCCCCATGCTGAAAAGGACTCATTGTACCTGGATCAACGTTAATATAGGGATCGAGTTTGAGAATCGAAACCGAATAATCCCGTGATTTGAGTAAACGTCCCAAACTTGCTGCTACAATGCCCTTACCAATACTGGAAACCACGCCCCCAGTCACAAAGATAAACTTAGTCATAGTATTTTCAATTTCTAGCAACTTCTAAATATAGATTTTGCTCCCGAAGGAGAATTTGTGTAGACGATTTTGGAGGCTTGTATGCAGAATGAATCTTACCAAATAACTGCATTTTCTTGTTTGAGGCCAATGTATTGCCACCTTTACATCATTCATGTTTAATCCCATCTTGGCCATTGTGCCACAGTCCCTATCTTGAAATCTTCTGTGTTTGTCCATGAAAAAACTCTTAGGATTAGTATTATTTAATTTTTTATTCACCTCCTCAGTTGCGTTAGCACAAGAACCACTTTTAGTAGTTTTTCCCCCCACCAACTACCAAACCAGCACAGAAAAAATATTTTTTATCGGTACAGCGCCCTCTGACGGGCAAGTTTTAATTAATGGTAAGCTCGTTAACCGTAGCAAAGCCGGGCATTTTTCCCCTAGTTTTCCCTTGCAGTTGGGAGAAAATATATTTAAAGTCCGTTACCAAAATCAAGAACGAGAGATTAAGATCATGAGGGTGTCTACTCAACCTGAGTTACCCCCAGGCTTGGGCTTTGCGAAGGATTCCTTGACTCCTGCTGTCGATATTGCCAGATTACCAGGAGAATTAATTTGTTTTAGTGCCGTTGCACCACCTCAAGCCACTGTCTCGGTTAACCTGCTAAATCAAAATATTCCCCTTTTACCCCAACCGTCACAAGCACAATTACCTCCTAATTCGAGTATTTTGACGGGGTTAAACCAACCTAATCTATCTAGTCTTAGCAAATATCAAGGTTGTACAACAGTCGCAAATGCTGCTGATTTAGGAAAACCTCAATTTAATTTACAACTGAATGATCAAAGAATAACTCAAACTGGTTTAGGAAAAATCGAAATCCTCGCGCCGACACAATTACCAGTTGCGGAAATTGCATCAGAATCAGGCGTTGCTCGCACGGGTCCGAGTACCGATTATTCACGACTGACACCATTGCCAAAAGGAACTAGGGCAACAGTTACGGGAAAAGAAGGTGACTGGTTGCGCTTAGACTATGGAGCTTGGATTAATAGCAAGGAGACTAAAATTATATCAGGTGCGGTTGCACCACAGACTGTAATTCGGAGTATCGGCTATCGGCAATTGGCTGAAGCGACAGAGATGCGTTTTCCTTTGGAAAGTGCTGTGCCGGTGAGTGTAGAACAGGGAAATAACTCCTTTATTCTCACTCTCTACAATACCACTGCTCAAACAGACACAATTCGCCTAGATGATGATCCGGTAATTTCTCGCCTATATTGGCAACAGGTAAGCCCCACACAGGTCAAATATACTTTTAACCTCAAAAATCTCCAACAGTGGGGTTATAAGCTGAGGTATGACAATACAACTTTGGTTTTAACTTTACGACATCCACCCCAGCTTAAAAATAACAAACGCCTACCTTTATCTGGCATCAAAATTGTACTTGATCCAGGACATGGAGGTAAAGAATCTGGTGCTAGTGGACCAACTGGCTATTTGGAAAAAGATGTGAATTTGGTAATTTCTAAATTGCTGCGGGATGAGTTGGTGAAGCGCGGTGCTAAGGTGGTGATGACTAGGGAAGATGATCGAGATGTGTCCTTAGTCGAACGTCAGACGATAATTAATAAAGAAGAACCTGCGATCGCTCTTTCCATTCATCATAACTCTTTACCGGATAATGGTGATGCGGAAAAAACTAAAGGCTTTGGAGCTTTTTGGTATTATCCCCAATCACACAGCCTTGCAGTATTTTTACAAAATTACGCAGTCAAAAAACTCGGTAAACCTTCCTATGGAGTGTTCTGGGATAATTTAGCCCTGACTCGTCTTAGTATTGCACCTGCGGTATTATTGGAATTGGGTTTTATGAGTAATCCTAATGAGTTTGAAGAGATAGTTAATCCCCAAGCACAGAAGAAAATGGCTAATTCTTTAGCTGACGGGATAACTGAATGGTTTAAAACGGTGAAAGAATAAGACCCCACCCCTAACCCCTCCCCGCAAGCGAGGAGGGGGAATGGATTGAAGATTTTTTTCTAACTATCAAAATAGCGTCGAAAACGGTTGTCAATGTTATTAGTTTTTTGCTGATTACAAGTTAAGCAGAGTGTTTGTAAGTTACTAATATCGTTTTTTCCCCCACGAGATAAGGGGATAATATGATCAATGCTGAGTTGAGTTTCTTGGGAGATTTTACCGCAGCTTTGACATTGATATTTATCTCTTTGGAAAATGTAGGTTCTCACTTCTGGAGGTATGGGAATGCGTGGGGTTTTGTTCATTTCTGTCAGAATCAGGATATCCAGGATTTGAGGATGTACAGGATGTGATTTGATATTGATATTTTGGAATTTCTTGATTTGATTAATTGTCAGAATCAGGATATCCAGGATTTGAGGATGTACAGGATGTGATTTGATGTTTATATTTTAGGATTTCTTGATTTGATTAATTGTCAGAATCAGGATATCCAGGATTTGAGGATGTACAGGATGTGATTTGATGTTTATATTTTAGGATTTCTTGATTTGATCATTTGTCAGAATCAGGATATCCAGGATTTGAGGATTTACAGGATGTGATTTGATGTTTATATTTGGGGATTTCTTGATTTAATTAATTGTCAGAATCAGGATATCCAGGATTTGAGGATGTACAGGATGTGATTTGATGTTTATATTTTGAGATTTCTTAATTTGATCATTTGTCTGAATAAAGGTTTTGTTTTTAATTATTTTTGTCTTCATAAATTATACTAATGAATTTATCGTTAATTATCAATTTTAACATAAATTCACTTTTTATAAAATCCTGATTCTGACAATTAATAATCCTGCAAATCCTTAAATCCTGGACATCCTGATTCAGACAATTATGGCGATTATAAATCGCGTCTACACAAACAAAGTCCACCTGCGTGGACTAATTTATTTATGATGTAGCTTCATTTATCATTCGACGTAAATCATCAAGCGGTGATTCTGGTTCTTTAATTTCTTCAATTTCTGGTTCGTCAATTTCAAATTCTAGAGAAATTTTGATTCTAAATCTTGCATCTTGCCAACCTTTTGAGTTGATTTTGAGAATCTTACATTTTACATCTTCAGTCCAAGTCGCAGAATGAAATAAACTCCTATTATCTGAATCACAATATTTTATCTGTATTCCTTTATTATTAAGTGATTCATTTATTTTTTGAGAAAAGAGGAATCTATTACCCAAAATAGCCTGAGTTAAAAATTCTTTAAACCTTCCAAATTTACATAAAAAAGAATCACCCAAATCCAAAACATCATTATCATTTCCATTCTCTAATTGACTATTTAATTCTATTTCCATATATTTTGATCTTCCTTTTTAGTTATTTGTAAATAGAGTTCACGCGAAACCTCAAAATTAGGTGAACACAGAAAAACCCCGTATTCACCCAAAACATTATACCTCGTCTTCCCCAATTATCGGCAGTAAATGTTCATATAACTGCATCGCTTGTAAACAGTTATTAATTCCCGCAACGGCTGTATTATATTCCTCAATTTTACCCGCAACTTGACTCAACAAACGTTGATTGTTAGCAATCTTTTCCTCAACTTCCTGTTGCAAAGTTTTCTCTAAATAAGCACGCGCATGAGGATATTGTTGTAATATCTCATCTGCTTGTTTTTCCCCCATTGGTAACAACTGAGTTTTGATAGTTTGGTTAATAGTTTGACGGAAAGATTGACGAATAGTATGAGAAACTTTCGGTTCAAAGTCTAACTTTAATAATTGTCTAATTGCAGGTTCAGCTTCTATTATACTTTCTGCGTCATAACCTTGAGAAGTTTGTTCTAACACTTGTCGAAATTGATAGATAGAAAATGTTCCTTCATTATAAAATCTAGGACTTTCGCGTACAAATCTATCACACTCGACTCTAGCAGTATTTACCAAAGCTTGAGAAACTTGTTTTTCTAGCACTTTTACCTGTGCTTCTATTCCTCCATCATTCCCTAATAAGCGATACAATTGACGGTAATATTCTGATTTTCTAATCTTTATCATTAACTGTTGGAACAGATTAGCAATTACTTGTTGACAAGACTCTATTAAAATGTCTTCCAACTGATTTGATAAGTAATAAAAAGCCTCTACCAAAATAGCTAATAAAGGTGCAGTTGCGTTACGAGGATGACTTAAAGTTGCGCGACGATAAGCTTCTGCAACGGAAAAGGTATCAAGTAATTCATCAAGACGACGAATCATCCGTGATTGTAATTGTCGAAAGTCTGTTTCAAATTCTTCGCAATTATTATTAATTAATCTGTTAACTTCATCATGAATATGTTGATGAAAATCCCTCCCTACTTGCTGGAGTTGCTGATTTAATCTTTGCAACTCATATTCTTTCATACTCTCAATTTCTCGCGGTTGACTATCTAAGTCAATTTGCACACTTTGATAGTGTTTTTTGAGTTTGATACAAATATTTTCTAAATCATCTGCGAGGTTTTTGAATAATTGGGGACGTTTTTCTTCTGTGAGATAGCGAGTAATCGAAGTGCGAAATTCTTCAATTCCACTATCTTGAATTAATTGGTTAATTAATGGTGTTCCCTGTTCGCTTAAAATTCTCACATAGTTGTCATTAGAAGTTTCATAACCATGAAGGGAAATTCTAAATTGACTGGGAGAAAGTTTACCTGAAGCAACGCAGTAATTATTAAAAGCATAAACAAATTGTGGTGTTTCTTCTTTCCCATTTAAACCTTTAACACTTTCTGCAAAAATCGAATCTAATCCAAATCTATCTAATCGCGTTGTCTGTTTAAGTTGACTTCCATAAAAACCTAACAAACCACTGGTTTTATAAACCCTAGAAGTATCTCGAAATTGGCTATTAATTAAATCTTCTAAACGTTGTCTAAGTTGATTATTGTACCAAGTTTCATCAATGCGATTAAAGATATAAAAAACTCTGTCTCTTATCCCTGCATTTTCCCGCATTGTTTGTAACAGTTCAGTTTCTTCCTTTGTCATATCTCCTGCTGACGCAGGTTTGAGAACACAGACTACCGCTGATGTATCTGAATGTTGAATTTTTTGATATGTTAATTGTGCATCTTTTTCGACTGGTGCATCAATTCCTGGTGTGTCTATAATGACGTTACCATCTTCTAAAAGGGGATGATAACAATAATATTCAATTCGTTTCAAAACCGCGCTATTACTACCTCTGCGTGCATATCCTGCGGCTTCTTTGAGGTTCGTAAAATTAAATTGTTCCATTGAATAGGTCGCATTATTAATTGTATTAATGCGATCTCGGTTTGTGACATATCCTTCTAATAGTAAAATTAATGCTTTTGCTTGTTTTCCTCGTTCTGATTTACTCTCTCCTCCTTCTTGTTGAATAATTGCTGTACAACCTTGATGTAATAAATCAACTACATCTTGTTTATTGATATTTTCTACGGTATTAAATCCCAATTGTTGACACAAAAATACCGCTTGTTCTTGAATTTCTGCTTCACTCAAAAAGGTTAAAACAACTCTTTCTGAATCTACAGGTGCATATTCAATTTTACATTCTGTACCCGTTGCGTGTCCTTCTGCACTATATAACAATTCCCTCTCTAATAGGGCATTAATCAACATGGATTTACCCGCACTAAAAGCACCAGCAAACACAATTTCAAACTTGGGAGAAACTGCTTTATCCAAAGAAATTTGTACAGATGTAATATCTTGAGAACGCAAAGCCGCTTCTTGGTGTAGAAGTTGGAGAATAGACTCAACTTGTGCTTGCAATTGCTGACACTGGGGCATTAAACTTGACATAGGAAGTAGTAAACAAGGTGCATAAGTATTGTAATACTACTTATCACCATTTAGCTACATCATCCCCAACGCACCACGAGTCAATTGAGAATAGTTGGTTAATTTAGGCTGTGCTGTGCTAGTTACTTAAATTGCAAAGTAATAAAGAATTTAAAACTAATAACTCAGCATTATCGCTAGACAACTCTAAATAGTGAAAATTCTTGTAATTTATATCATTACCCAAATTAACAAAGTCCAATTTTTGATAAAATTTCTCTGCTTTTTTCACAGAATGTAAACCTATCCTACCTTCAAATCCTAAGTCAATACTAAATGCAACTGCGAATGTTATTAAAGTTGTTCCTATTCCTTTGTATTGAGGTGAAATATTAATATCTGTGCGATTCCACGGAGCTACAGTTAATATATTCAAATAAACTAAATTTTTACCCAATTCTAATATTGATGGACCAGGAAAATAAAAGCCAATTATACCTTGAGTAACTAAGTTGTATTCCAGTGCATAGAATTTTAAATATGGTTTTTCGTGTAAATATTTGCTAAGTTCTAAATCTTTGTCCCAGCAGTTATTCTGTTGAAGTTCAGGTTTCCAAGATAATTCTATTTCTTCAAGATGCTTCTGAGATAAAGGTAAAATTTTTGCATCAACATATTTATTGTCAAAACATTGTAATATCTTTAAATTTTCTTGCATCATGTTAATAATCATACCCGTGAATAAATAAATTTGTTAAAAACAATCAATAAGTCCTAAAAATTTCTTTAAGGTTTACCATTGCGTGTTTTATATTTCTTCACATGGTTATTTCTAAGTTTAGTTGCTATATACAGCGGTTTCCGCTCTTATGAGGTACAAAGTTGAATCATGAAACTCTTGTAGTGCGGGCATCTTGCCCGCTAATGGTGTACCTCATAACATCGGGAAGTGCTGTATGAATAAAATAGTGAAAAAAGTCATGTTCCAACAGTTACTTTTGTCACTAATTACCCTAAATATCGTAATATTACTTATTATATCATGATAATTGATCTACATCATCCCTAAAGCTCCACGAGTTACACCTAGTTGGTTTTGTAACTTCAATTCTTGCCAAAGTTGAGAACCTGTAATTTCTCCTTGGAGAAGTTGATAATAATGATGTATTATTTTTTGCATTTGTTCCGGTGTTTCGTTAACAAATTCAATACGGAACTGATGTAAACCCAATCCTATCAAACGTTGCACGTATTCTGCTCCAGTTTGTGCTGTAGCGTTATATACTGTATTTCTACATCCTGCGTCTGCTTTGAGAATGTGTTCACTACCTATCCTATCTCTAATTGTGACCGCTTGTGTATCGCAAGGTCTACCGCAATTGGTATAATCTGTTCCTACAGATAAGAAAGCGCAAAATACACAATGTTCCATGTGAAACATGGGTATATGTTGATGAATTGTCACTTCAAAGTTTTGCGCTGGATAATGTGTGATTAAATCTTCGAGTTGATTAATATTTAAATCGTAAGATGCTGTTAATCTTTCTAAATTAAAGCGGTTTTTAAAGTAATCTGCTGTTAAGGGGTTAGCGATATTTAGAGAGAAATCACCAACACATCTTTCTGTGGCAAAATATTCTAATTGATCATAATTTCTAATTAAATAACCATCAGCCTGGGAAGCGAGAACTTGTTTTAAAATCCAGGTTTCTCCAGGTTTGGTTATTCGAGGTGGTGCGACAAAGATGCTAATTTCTTTTGTACATTCTCGCACTATTTTTACTGCTTCCTTATAGTTGCGAGGATCTTCAAATTCGCAATATATTGTTTTGATATCTGCTGTTAATACGGCTTTTAATTGTTGGATGTTTCTGACTAAAACAATCAGAGAAGGAGAAGCGGGAATTGCTGTAGATTGAGAACTAATTAAATCTTGCCATTTTCCCTGATGATTTAATTCCCAAAGTTTGGGTCTACTTCTTAATTCCTCTAATTTGCTGACTATTTCCCGACGCATTCGGTTTAACTCACTCACGGGTAACATAATATTACCGTTGAGGTTATTTATAAACGTGTCTAAATGAAAAGGTGTATTTCCTAACCTGCCAAATTGTTCTTTTAATCTTTCTGTAGAGAGAGGTTTGGTATGTGCTTCAGCTATCAATATTTCTGATTCTACTTGAACTATATTCCAAGATTGATCACGGGATATAGCTATTAATTTTTCGCCAATTTCTCCATGCACTTCTATATTAATTGGTCTGGTAAATTGGGGATGTTCTCCAGTATAACTTTGACGGATTTGTTTATCTAATACAGGATCATTTGTTTTCCAAACTTTATCACCTATGTGAATATTATGGAAATTTAAATCGTTTCTACCAAAAGTTAATATTACATCTCGACCATTGGGAATAACTGCATATATTCTTCCTCCTTCTTCCCTCGTTTCTGGATGTCCACAATCAAAAACAATTCCGTCTCCCGGTTTAACAGGTGCTTCTAATTTCACTGCTATTTCTGCATTTCTAATTCGGGTAACTTCTCCTAAATAAACACCGCGTTTTTTGCCAAATCTGGCGTGAACTAATTCTTGATTATTAATTCCCTCAAACCAACCTGTATATAGTCCGCGAGAAAATGCCATTTCTAAATTATATTGGTCTTTTTCTCGACTAGAAAACGTCTCTACATTTGTTTCTAATAGTTGATTTAAAGCTTGACGATAAACGCGAGTTACGTTAGCAACATATTCCGGTGCTTTCAAACGTCCTTCAATTTTTAAAGAAGTCACTCCTGATTTAAATAACTCTGGTAAAACTTCCAACCCTGCTAAATCTTGAGGACTTAATAAATATTTGCGATTACCTAAATTAACAACTTCTCCATTTGCAATTAAATCATAAGGCATTCTGCAAGCTTGAGCGCATTCTCCCCGATTTGCGGAACGTCCTCCCAATGCTTCGCTAGTTAAACATTGTCCAGAATATGCAACGCACAAAGCACCGTGAACGAAAACTTCTAAAGGTAAGGAAGTATTTTTTTGAGATATTTGTTGTTGAATTTTATTAATTTCCGAAATCGAACATTCTCGCGCTAAAACTACCAATTGACAACCCAAAGATTGAGCAAATTCTACCCCCGCAGCACTGGTAATAGTCATTTGCGTTGAAGCGTGAATGGGAAAGTCGGGGGAAAGATGACGAATCAGCCGACAAATACCCACGTCTTGAACGATAACAGCATCAACACCCGCAGAAATGATGGTTTTGAGGTATTGCTGTGCTTCCGTTAGTTCCTGGGGAAAAATGAGGGTATTCAGAGTGATATAACCTTTGACTCCCCGCAGGTGCAGAAATTCCATTAATTCGGGTAAGTCTGCTTCTGTGAAATTCTCAGCCCGCATTCTCGCGTTAAACTTTTCTAAACCAAAGTAAATCGCATCTGCACCATTTTCTACTGCGGCTTGAGCGCATTCCCAGTTACCCGCAGGTGCTAGGAGTTCGGGAATTTTGAGGGTAGGGGTGGAGATGCTTGTCATTTTGGTTAAGTCGAGGTTATGTCAGTTTATAGATTGTATCTAAATTGGGGGGTGATTGTGGGGAAATAACGCAGTTACAAAATTTGATGAATACTCTCAACAACCTGCTCAATAAAGTTAACTGCATCATTAACCATTGATTCATCAATATTCAAGCGATTTCCTAAGCCATAAGTAGGATCTATATCTGCTTCATGAGCTATTTTATTTCTGCGATAAACGATAGAATTTAATTGTTGCTTCACATCTTTAGCTGTTCTACTTATTTTCTTAGCTACTTCATCCCATAACGGCTGATTGGATATATACCTAATTGCATCAGCAATACTATCTGGTGTTTGAAAACTTAATTTACTAAACTCTTTTCTCAGTTCATTTTCTAACCATAAGTTATTATTTAATTGCTCTAAAAGCATATTAGCAATAACAGGCATTAAATCGGGAATGTGATGACACTGTTGTAAAAAATCATCACCATGATTTTGCTGTATCTCACTCTCTATCCAAGAAGCAATATCTATGGCTATTTTTCTATCTTCACGCGCACTACCAAGAGAAACTTTAAACTTTGAAAAATTTGATTTAGTAGCATTACGATTCACTGCTGGTTCAGGACGTGTTCCGCGATGAATTTCCAGCATACCCAATGTTACAACCTCATGGACATAATAATCCAAAGCACTCACACTCAGAACTAGAGCAGATCGTAAAATATCTGAAATATCAAGAGCAGCGGTAGCTTGAGCTTTGATAGAGTTATGCAGAGAAATTAAATCCCGAACGCGCTGAATACTAATACGAAATTGATCAAGGGCTGACTGCATAACTGGATGATAATGCAATAATTTTGTCTGCTAAATGGGAAAATGTTGTTTTAAATTCGTCTTGCTTTTTTTGATTGGCTTCTAAAACTATACCGTGTTGGTCTAACTGTTCAGGTGTTAGGGCATAAATTGGCGTGCAGTGTTGCTGTGATAAAGCAATTAAACTGTTAAAGTTAGAAATTTTTGTCATGGTAAAACTACAATTTATACCTTGTTCAGTATAAACTTGATTAGGTAATAATAAATTATTTTTCTCCAGAACCGGTTTTAACTTATTCGTAACTGTATTTTCTACTTTTTCTATCCATGTTTGAAATGCTTTTGTTTCTTTACCTCTGATAATTCTATAGTTTTGAACTATAGTGCCTAAAAATTTCAAACTAAATTCAGGAAATGGATAGTTTGCTTCTTTCAATATAGGGTTTTTGCTTGCCTTTCTTGCCCAAGCACACCATTTTGGTAAAATTCTAGCTAGAGAATCTATTGCCATTACTGAAAAGAAATCAGCAGTTGTTGGAACTAAGAAAAAATCACTAATCATTAATAAATTTTGATTTATTGCTCCTAAACTGGGACTCATATCAATTAAAATGTAGTCAGCATTAAATTTATTAGCAGTTTTTTCTAAAAGATCAGAAATCGCACCTGGTAAGTTTTTAAGTGCATGAATTGATCCAGTAAGTTCTTGAGCTATACCTAATGTTACTTCGTATTCAGCAAAGCCCACATGACCAGGTAACAAAAATAGACCTTCTTGACCTTCAATCTGAATACAATCTACAGCTTCAATAGCTCTTGGTTGTGACTCAAAAGCAGGAGCTAAACCAGTTTTAATATTGGAATGTGTATTGTAAATTGTTTCTATTCTTGCTTCATCGTCTTCTGTTTCTTCTTTTAGAGCCATCCCTGTAAGATTACATTGCGGGTCTGTATCTACAAGGATAACTCTTTTTCCCTTTGAAGCAAGCATCCAACCTAAGTTAAAAGTAGTGGTGGTTTTGCTAACACCACCTTTGTGATTAAACAAGGCAATTTTTTGAACCATTGTAATTATTCTAGTAAGGACACTGTTTAATAACCTGTATTGCTTAAATATAGTCTATCAAAAATAAATATATACTCTGCACCTATAGGCATGATTTCATTTGAAGTATTTTACTCTTATTCTTTATCGTGCTGATATTTGTTCACAAAAAATAACTTCAAAAAACACCAAAAAACCCACAAAAAAGCAGATATGCAAAACTACTGCCCTAACGTACTAAAAAAGCGGGCTATAATCCCGCTATTAGCAATGAAATATTAAATTTTTGAAATTTCAAAATGGCTCAGGTCAGATTTGAACTGACGACCCCAGGCTTATGAGTCCCGTACTCTAACCAACTGAGCTACTGAGCCACGTTGTTTTATCAACTTATATTAAGATAGCATACTAATTTGCATTTGACAACTATCAATTTCCAAATTCCTACCTCAAAAATCAAAAGAGGGAGGTAAACTCCCTCAATTAACCAGACAATCAGCAATTACAGACGACTTGGTAAGAAAGCGATAGGGTTAACAGCACCCTTGCCAGATGGGTGAACCTCAAAATGGCTGTGGGGACCAGTGCTGAAACCAGTGCTACCCATGGCCGCAATTGGCTGACCTTGTTGCACTCTTTGACCAGCTTGCACCAAAATCCGGCTGTTGTGGCCATAGCGAGTCAAGCTACCATCATCATGGCGGATATCCACAACGTTACCGTAACCACCGCTATTCCAGCCAGCCTTCTCGACAGTACCAGCAGATGCAGCATAAATGGGTGTGCCGGTTGAGTTAGCAATATCAATCCCTCTGTGCATTTTTCCCCAGCGCCAGCCATAACCAGAGGTAAGCACTCCCTTAGCTGGCCAAATGTAGCCAGTGGCAACAGAATTAGAAGAGGGGAAACTGGGATTGTTTTCAGTAGACTGAGGCAAGTGTATATCTACTGCTGCTATAGGTGGTAAAGCTGGAGAAACAGAAGTTCCGCGCAATTTACCTAAAGAGTCAGAAGCACTGGTACGAGCAGGAGGTACTGTTAACTTAATCCCAGATGAACTGCGGGGAGAATTCCAGCCAGCACCAGTTTGACTGGGTAGAAATTCTGGATTAATTGGCTCATTGCTGCGAGCAGATGCCGTGACCATGTTCTTGAGCGGTTGATTGCTGTAACTTGGCAATATCGCTCTAGGTACAGGAATCTGGACTGCATTGGCTTGAGACACTACTGGCTCACTAGATGGTTCAATCGCAATAGGTACAGACTGACTATTGTTTTCAGAACCTGTAATAGCTATACCAGCTTGTTGAGAGCGGTACTTATAACGCAATCTCTCAATTTCTGCTTGCAAGGTGCGGATACGTTCATTGCCTTTGGCTTTAGATACCTTTTGTACGGGTTTTTGTGACCCATACTTTTGGGATACAGTTCTTGGCAATGGAGAATCACCACCTAAACCAAAAGATGCACTTGGAGTAGGCAAAGCTTGGGGGATAACAATAGGAATAGTAGTCTGCCCTTGTTTATCCGCTGCTATCTTAGCGATACTAGGATTATTATGCCGTTCTTGCTCCCCTGTCACCATTGGGACTGGGATAGTCACATTATTATTAATGGCAGGAGGATTAGAACCTTCGGACTGCTCTGTTGCTATGGGCGAAGGAACTGTAATATTGTTAGCAACGAATGAGTTAGTGTTAAAACTAGGAGTATTTAAAGAAGAATTATCTACCCTGCTAGAGTTTTCCAGGATCTTCGCTGTCGGAATAATTAGCCTTTGACTAATTTGCAGTTGATTAGGATCGCTAATATTGTTAGCTCTAACTAGCTCTGAAACTGAAATACCGTAATTGTTAGCGATCTCTGCTAGTGTATCTCCGGGCTTAACTTGATATGTTGAAGGCGGCAATTGTGCGACAACTTTTGTTGAGGCTGATCCAGGCACGGTTATTTGCTGTATCGTCGCACTGCTTTCTTTGTTCTGTTTCAACCGAGAAATAAGTTCGGCTTGCTGGGAATCAGTCATATTATCTGACTGTTCTGCTACAGATTTATTGGCTAAAGTGCTTGGCAGTGCTTCATTAATACCAGTTTTTGATAAATCCTGGGTTTGCTCAGACCGTAACTGTGCCAAACTAGTTCTTAAACGGGTTGATTTCTCCTGTAAGCGATTCAGTGCAAACTCTTGCTGTGCTTTGAGTTTTGCATCAACCTTACCCCCCGCTAATTCCTCCTCTGACAGATTTTGGGGTGTAATTGCACTACCAGTCACGCCTTCTCCGTTAGAAAACTGTTGTGTTGTTTCCCTCGGTTGGTTATTGGCTAGTAATGTAGGCTCGACTGGGCGATTACTCACTCCCTCTGCTACTTGGGGTTGTGAGTGGACAGAATTTTTCTCAGTTGCGTTGGTTGGGGAAATTACGTTAGATACAGTGCCTTCGACAGGTTTACTGTTGGTGGCAATTTGCCATTTAGCTTCAAGCCCAGGTACTTGTGAAACTACTGTTGGTTCCAATATGACGGGATTTGCCAATGCGCCTGCTGGTGAGACGGTTTGGGAATCCACCTTGGTGGCGGTAAATTTCATCTCAGTCTCAGAAACAACAGGGATTGTTGAAGCTGCTTTTTGACTGCCAACAGGAGCCGCTGCTTGGGCTTGATCGCTTTGTCGAGTCACCAAAAGGCTGGTTGCTCCCATGGATATTGCCAAGCCAATCATGGCGGCCCGATGACTCCGCGCCCGGCGGGTCATTTTGGGATTGATCTCATAATTTGTTTGCTTTACCGGGGCATCATCGCTGGTGGGGGTATTGTTCAACACAGCCTTCTCTCTTTTTTTCAATGCTCGTTTCAAAGACGACCTCCTATGATCACTAGCGTTTAACTGACCTTGATTTTTTTTAGTTGGATATTAATTCATGATTGATCTCACATCAAACCACATATCAAGATCACATTCACCAGAGACACTTACGCAAGATTAACCTGCTTCTCTGATTTAGACAAGTTCATACACCTTAGTAAATCTTAAAGTTTTTTGGCGCTGACTTGTCTAAGTCACTCCTCACAACCCAGGAATGTTCGCTCTCGACAGTTATCTTGACTCCTAACAGATCCAAAAGCTCAGAACTAAACAAATATCATAACTTGGTTAGGTCTATTCTTGCTCTTAGCTGATGAGTTCCAAGGATTTCCGAAAAAGCGATCATCCTGCTGTAGATATTTTCAAGATTTTTTGAACTAATCCGTCTTATCAACAGCAGACTTTACGTTTATTCTTCCCTAAAAAACAACCGTAGACAATACCTGCAATTTTTGCATTTTTTTGTTGTATGTTTGAATACAAAATCATACAGATTATTGACAGTTAAGGTTTTCGGTGGTTTTATCTTCCTGGGGTAACAACATGAGAATTCACTAAAATCTATCCTTTCTGGTTAGATAACTCTCAATATATCTATACAAATTTCTTATGTCATCCTGAAGAGATTTATCAGTATTTATCACTATGCACCTCTCGTTGCAGTATGTTATACAACATTATTTTAACAAGTTTTGCCATGATCGATCTCATAAATATGTTTCTAGCACACTTGATCAAAAATTTTTATTGGTGAATATGAATTATTGTAAATAGCCTAACTGACGACGACATTCAAATAAACCTATGGCCACACTGACTGATAGATTCAAGCTGCGAACGCCAGGTTCATACATGGGAATATACAGGGTAGAGTCACAAGTCGAAAGCATAGAATCTGGTAAACCTGCTGTTTCACTCCCAAATAACAGCCAGTCATCTGCTTGAAACTCAAAATTAATGTAGTTAAAATCACCACGAACAGTAAAACCTAGGGATCTGCCCCCTCGTTGTTGATGTACATTTTGAAATGCTTCTATGGATTCATGATAATGGAGTTTAACGTAAGGCCAATAATCTAAACCTGCTCGTTTAAGATAGCGATCACTAATTTCAAATCCTAAAGGACCCACTAAATGTAATTCTGTGCCTGTAGCGGCACAAGTACGGGCAATATTACCAGTATTAGGAGGAATTTGTGGGTTCACTAAAACTATCTGGGGCATCTTTTTCAAATCTCAGTCGTGTATTTAAGAAATTCTCGCTGTCTAAAAATCTACCAAAATCTAGAGGCGATATATAGTTTTTTTTTATATGTAGGAAGTATTTTCCGGTGATTAGTTTTTTTAATCACTCAGAGGTGATTCTATAAAGGTGTAGGGAACAGGGAACAGGGAACAGAAGAAATGTCAGATATTAATGACTTTGGCTCTTGAGTACATAATATGCAAAATCTGAACAAAAAAATCTCATAAAGCTTCCTATGTATCTATGTATAAGAAATGAGCCATATTTTTGAATATTATGGCAAAATATTCTCTCTTTCCCCCTTTTACACGTTCCCTGTTCCCTTCTCTCAACTTCTCGGTTTAGCATAATAAGTACCGAAGAGCCATAATCAAATAATCAAATAGGATTCCTATATATAAATTCTTATTTTTTTATTGATTATTTACTTTTAAGGTAGCCATGTTTCCACAAATAAAATGGGCTAACCAAACTGCTAATATACAATTGCATTTCGCAAGCAGCCACTAAATCAGTTTTCACTTTGGTTCGATACTTGAGTAAGTGTAATAAAATCTTCCGCAAATCATTAGCTAAATAAAGTAATAGCCAAAATGGTTGATGAATAGTTTTTATATTCACCATTCTGGTAACATAACGGCTACGTCCAATACCTTGGAAAAAAGGAATTAAATATTCTCTAGTTAAACGAACTTTAGGAATTTGATGATAAATTTCCATATCGGGATTATACCAAATTTCCCACCCAGCTTTTTGAAGATAAGACACCATTTCTATATCTTCACCGGTGATCATATTCCCAGAGACTCTACCAGTTAAAATCGGTTGACTAGGGACACTTTCTAAATAAGCTTGACGACGAATTACTAGTCCAGCCGAAGGAGGAAGTATTTTTTTCTGGGCTTGATACAGTAGCGGTAAATTTCCTCGTTCTGTAATGGCTAAAAATGTCGTTATTCTGTGAAAATCTTCTGTTGGTTCTACTTCCCAATTAGGATGAATTTGGCTACCATAAGCCCCTACGTGGGAATGTTGTTGACTAAATTTATAAGCCGCTGAAACCCAATTAGAATTGGGGTAATTATCATCATCGAGAAAACCGATAAGTTCGCTTGTAGCCTCTAATATTGCTTTTTGTCTAGCATAGGCTGCTCCCTGTTTGGGTTCAAAGCAATAGTATAAAGGATAAGGACATTGCCAATTCTCTTGATAGCTTTGAACAACTTTGGCTGTATGATCTGTGCTATTATTATCAACAACTACAATCGCCCAAGAAAATTGTTCTGTATTAATTTGGTTTTTTAGCCTTTCTAATAGTTCTGGTAAACGATGTTCACCATTATAAGTAGGAATAGCTACAATAAAATCAAAGCAATTATTCATTGTCTTTTTTTGTAGACATTTTAGCTGGTACATTTTTAGAAATAGCTAAATAATTGCAACCAACATCTATATATTGCTATGTGAAATGCTTTTTTATATACCGTTTTTTTACGGATATTTAATTTTTTATAGCTACTGATCAACTTAACTACAGTTTGTGTCTTTTGCTGTTTGTATTCCTCCAATCAAGCCTCGAATGATAACGCAGCGTTTTAAACCACTAGGTGCACTACCTGTGGCTTGGGGTAAGGCTACCATGACTTTCAATGGTGCATCAGCGGTAGTATTATCAGATTTATTTGCCAATATACCTAAATAATCAAAAGTAATTGTGCCTGTTCCCGTTGTATTTGTAACTATATTCTTGTCAGTGGTTGTTGTATTATAGGCTGATGTAAGATTAGTGTATAAAAAAACTTGTCTAGATTTTAACTCTAGACTATCACCTAAAGTTATCCAACCCGTACTAGGCGGAGGAGTAGTAGTAGTAGTGTTAGTAGTAGTAGTAACACCATCAGTAGTAGTAGTAGTAGCAGTAGTAGTAGTAGTAGGACCTTGATAAATCACATACTCGGGTATATTACTGGTACTGTTAACGCGAAAACTGACACTATAAATACGTTTTGTATTTTTAGCTTGTTCCTGTGTTTGTTTGATAACAGATAAAACTGCGTCGTTGGCTTTATTTACCCGTTGTCTATTCACAAATGCCACCCAACCAGGAGCAGCGATCGCTGATAAAATACCAATCATTAATACCACTACCATCATTTCTATCAATGTAAAACCAGCATCTTGATGAAGATATCGTTTATTGTGATGCTGTAGTAATTTGACACTTAACTTTTCCCGTTGATAATTAGTAGCCATTGCTTGCTCCTATATTTTAGATTATTTTATTTATACAAGTAACCTCGTCCTTGGACTCTCACACTGGCTGTGGAAAAATAACTTTTTTTACTATCACTATAGTTAATTTGACTTGAATTATTGTTAATACGAGCTAAGGCATTACTACGAATAAATACCTGTGCTGTGGTATTGGCTCTATCTACACAAACATAGAAACCAGTCATACTATTACTGGGTGTTATTGATGACCATGTATTAGTAGAAGTAGTAGGAGGACAAGTAGCTGTTGGTGGCGAAGTTGTAGTTTGATCTACATAGTCAATCAACACTCTAGCAGTATTATTATTATCATAAGTTCCTGATTTCTTCCATTTGTTCATCCCTGCTTCTAACTTATCAGATGCAGCAAAATAATCATTAAATGGAGCAAAACCGGAATCAGGACAATAAACAGTACTGACATATTTTTTACTATATGTCCCACAAGTTACACCACCAGTAGACACTTGTTCTACACCATCTTTAATTTGCCATCTAGCAATGCGAGCAGCGTTTGACCAAGTTGCATCACTATCTTTAATTAAATAGTAAGCAACTAAAGAATATACAAAAGTATCATCTTTTGTTGAACTTACTGTTGTTGAATTAGCTGCTGGAACTACATTACTAACTAGTTCTCGTTTCCAAAAAACTAGCAAAGGAATTTTAGTAGTATCACTGGGGTAACGTAATTGAGAACTTATGGCTGTAATACCAGTTTGATCATAAATATAAATAGCCTGTTGTAAATCACGGGAAATATAATTGAGTGCTGTTTGAATTTCTTGCTCAGAATTTGCCTTAGCTTGCTCCTGTGCATCTGTATTCATCACATCAAGCACGAAACCTAACAATGGTGTAATGATTAAAAATGCCAGCACTAAAGCTACTAACAATTCAATCAGAGTAAACCCACCAGGTTTAGGAATAAATTTAGAGCTTTTGATCTGACTTTTGAGGATGAATTTGAGTGTTTTTGTAATCATGGAATTGTCCTTTTTTCATGTTTTTAAGAAATACAATACTTGCAAGTTTTAAGTTATTTTAAATTTAATCATTGTGGGGTGGGCATCTTGTCTGCCCTTTATCTGCAAATTCATGTGGGGTTTCCTTCCTCAACCCAACCTACAAACCAATTTATTGACAATTTTGGTTATTCCCAGCACTATTTTTTGCCATACCCAGACGGGAACATAAAGCCTGAAATGTAGTGCTACTGTTACCAATATCCACAGTTCTTTCTACTAATGGTTTTTGCCTATTACCCATGCTGGCAACGACGGGTGAATCTAACTGTTTTTGGCTATTTCCTGTACTAGCTAACAGAGTTTGATTAAAATTGACAGTTGACTGATACACCCGAATTGCTAAACGATAGCCGTCATTTGGAGTGTCTGTAACTGCAATTCGAGCCGCTTGAATATAAAATTCATCAAAGGGACTGGTTGAGTCTTTTGTACAAGTTGAATCACTGCTCTTACAGATGATGCCAGTTTTCTGAAAGTAATACAAATCTGTATCCGTTGCTGTAGGAACTGGCATTTGTGTAATGTTAATTAAATAGTCTCCTGGATTGTTTGTCACAGTTCTAGACACAGTTGAAGTTGGTGCTGTGAGTGTAACTTTTTTAGTTGGTGGTGCAATTGAGCCAGTTCTAATACCATCAATAAATGTATTTGCAGCTTGAGTAGCTTTTTCTATCCGTCGAGATTGCACCCGGATAGCAGTTGACATGACTAGGACGGGGGCTATAGCTGCCAAGAGAATGGCAACTATAACTATGCCAACTAGTGACTCAATAATCGTAAAACCAGCATCACTAGAAGATGACTTTTTTGGTTGTGGTTTGGGTTTCATCATTGCTTATCACCCGCTTATTAGTATGATGGACAGTTAGGAGGAATATGGTTTACAAGAAGGGCGTTGATTAGCATCTATGGCAAAGTCAGTAGAATTAGTAACGGGAGTAGTAGCCGTAGTGGTAGTAGTACCAGTAGTAGTGGTGGTAGGACTAGCGTTTTTAGCACATAATAAAGTCTGTACCCAGTTGTCATCTCGACTAACTTCCCGGAAATATTCATCTGGTAAATTAGGTGGTGTTAGTACCAATTTGCTGGCAAATAAGTCAGGAGATTGAGACAGTAAAGCTACGTCATAACCCCACTGTCTTGCAGGAGCTATAAAGCCAGTAGTTTTACCGGTATTAGTCCCAATTTTATAATTTAAATTAAGATCATAAGGATCAGTGCTGAAGGTAGCAGCATAAGGACCTGTTGCATAGGCACTCTTTTTGACTTGCATGAAAGCACCACTAATCTTCAGAGTCAATGCACTTTTATTACGGTTCCAACTTTCCATTAAGCGGACAAAGTTATTTAAACTACCATTATCTTCGCTAGAGCCTGGATTATAACGAGCTGGGCTATCACCAGCAGCAATAATCAGGTTGAAAGTAGTAGTAGCGTCAGCTTCTTGTATCCAATTCTTGTTGTCGTTTTTTGATAGTAAAGAATTAACATCATTTCGGTTGGTAGCAGTAGCAAAGGGTTGTTGAATTTGTAGGACTGGTTTAAGTTCTGTGAGTGAACCGCTGGTGAAACTGGGACTTAACCAGGGAATTAAATCAGGCTTACTACAATAAGAATTAGCTAGGGTAAGTCCTAAGTTAGTACAATAATCACTTGCTTTTATCCGCATAACAAGAGGTGTCGCAAAGTTATTAACGTAGGAACTAGCCTGGTATCCTATTGTTGCTGCTTGACCAGTAACATCGGGAACAAAGTCTCTAGGATAACCAGTACTGTCAGCCCATGTACCATTTGCACCAAAGAAATTAAACTCTGAAAGCGATGAAATTGATGATGATCTTATACTATTATTCGAGTCATACTCAATACTATTATTCCAGTCATACTCACCCTCATCACGAAAACCCTCTCTAAAGCCACTAGAAAGTAGAGTCACAGCATCTGCTAAAACAGTGGCAGGTCGCCATTCATCACCAGTATTACAGTTTGGCAATCTGGGGTCGCCACTACGACAGGCAAAGTTATTGTTAAGTGTGCTGCGACTGTAGAAATTGCTCCAAGTACTATCTAGTGCGTCAGTAAATTCTTCTTGTAATCCTTTTGGATTTGTCTTAGAAACATTATTATCATTAGAATGTAGATTAAAGTCACCTTTAACATACACTGGCAAACTGGTAGCTAAAATTAAACCTTTCTCTTCACTGCGGTAGGTTATTTGCCGCGAAAGTTTGCTCCCATTGATGAGCATAACACCATCAGGACGGCGCGTCGGATCGAGTTTATAATCTACAGGGCTAACTGACTTATTTGCTTCCGAGGGAATCCTATCACTTGCAGATAGGGGTGGTAGGGGGGGTAGTGTCGTGGTAGTGATATCTGCACTCATGTCTGGTAATGCACCATCACGAGCTACATAAATAATACCGCTATTGGGTAATAAATATTCGGCTGGAGATGCTCCAGCAATAGGTTTTTTGCGGAGGAGGTCAAGGTCTAGAACTGTGGCACGAATTTCTAGTGGTTGTCTATCCTTGATAGGTAGATCATAGGTTTGAGATGGAAGATTTTTCAGAACTCCTTTATTATCCACACTATTACTATTTTGCAGAACTTCTCTAGAAGCTAAAAAGGCGATTTCTCTAATTGCACCATGCTCAATTATAGGTGTAGCACTGGTAGGGTTAGAAGCGGTATCGAGAGGGAGAAAATCTTTGTCATATCTAATCTGCAAGGCACAAATCTGAGCGTCAATGGCAGACTGCTCTGAGATAGTAAGCTTTTCATCTGCTGCTTTTTTTTCTAATGCTCTAAGTAGTAGTCCATCGTCTATTGAACGTCCATTTGGATAGGTTAATTTAGATTGGTAATCCAGCACGTCTTTATAATCAGAAACAGTCTTAGTAGGTGCGGGATAGACTATACCGTTATTTGAGCGTCCACTCGATGATGGTTTAATTGATAGTCCATTTTCAAGAGTTGGAGGTAATGTTTTACCTGCAAATATGTCTTGGTTTTTGGCTGTATCGCTCTTACTAGGAACATAAAAACTACTTACACAAGCTATAGGTTTGGGTGTTGTAGCACTATAGTTAGTAGATTTGTAGTGATAAACTGCCGTAGCTCGCATTTGCAAATATGGTGTATCTGATGGTGCATCTTTGAGAACACTGCGCTGTCTGTACGTAATTGATGAGGGATCTTTCTTTGGATCTGTAATCAGATCGGCATACATCGAATATGGTTTAGAATCAGGTTCAGTTGGTACTTGAGGGACTGGGTTACTATCTGGCCAAATTGTTGTGGTGCTGGGCAAAGTAGTAGGAATTTCCGTGCCAGTTAAATAAATTCCCGCCCCAGTAATAACGCGCAAACCACCAACTGCTTCTGTGGGGTCGCTGGGTACTTGAGCAGCGGCTAATTCCCAGTATCCATCTCTATCTGTAGAGCCGACATCAGCCAATGTCTGTACTAAGGAGTTTCGAGTCCGATTTATAGTTGTACCAGTTGGTAAATTCCAGTTAATGCCAGTAATTGATTGAGTATCGTTAACACCTGATCCAACAAAGGCGTTTTTAGTTGTATCCCACCATAGTGCGGGTAAATTGTTACCAACTAGAACCCGATCACCTACTAACCCTTCAACGCCGCTATTGGTTCTGAGTGTTTGTGGTTCTGTAGCCTGTGGTTCTAGGGATGTACCATTAGTATTGAGTGGTAAATTAGTGTATTTAGTCACTGTTATGCCATCAGTTGGCTTTGTAGGATAAATCCACAGATCATTAGGACGGAGGGTATTGGGATCATTGTTATCAGTTTGCAGTAATGGGTCAGGAGTTGAATCTGAATTAGTATTAGCAAAGGAAACTTCTGTATAAGGTACACGCCGGGTAACATTCTTAAAATAAAGTGTCAGTTGTTGACGACGATATTTATCTATTTCTGCTTGTGTAGGATTTGTTAATCCTAAATTTCTCAGTGTTGTATTATATCCAGTTGTAACCGTTGTTGGATCAGTGCTACTATTGTTAGCCATTTGTGCCGCAACTAGTTTATTGATGCGATTCACATAGGCTAGGTTGTTATAGGCAATTTGGCTAGGAATACTGCTACTGGTAGAGTTGACCCAAGCACCAGTATTAACAGCAGGATTATTAGTATCAGGAATTATTTTACCGTTGTATAAATCAACAGTTGGAGGATTTGTTGCTAAAGTAATATCTTCTGTAAAACCACCAATTGCTGTATTACCACCTACTATGATTTTTGCATTTTTAGGATCATAGTAACAAGATGAAGTGCTACTAACCTGATAAAATCTAACTGATCCACTATTTACACCAGAAGTCAGGAAGTTACTGTTAGTAAAAATTGCACCATTCAAAACAAATGCTCCACCAGGATTGAGCGCTATATCATCGTCATAAACAACAGCAGTGTTATTTGGTGGTATTTGGATGCGGTCTTGTTGATATTCTACGGCTGCAAAACCACTACCACCTTTATATTTTTCATAGTTAGTAGTGTCAGGAGGCGTTGTGATTGGGACTGTAGCTGTATACACAAAAAAGGATTTCTTGAGTGCATTATTTTGCAGAACCCAACCTGTATTACCTACTAAACTGGCACTGGTGGTAGCGCCACAATTAGCATTTAAGGTCCCTGTTGCCATTGGTGGAGTTCTGGCTTCTAAGGGATTTCTAGCCCGTGCATATTGACCACCACTACTTACCTGGGGAGTTCTAAATAAAATTGCATAGAGGGTATAACTATCAAATTTCCCGTTGTTGTCAGTATCAACAGGAAACCTCCAAGCTGTTTTGACTGTCTCGTTGTCATATAATGCTGTATCGGTGGTTGCTGGTGTTGTAGCAGTTGCTGCTGTAGCACTAGTTGGTGGATCAATTTTACCATTACCATCAATATCAAAACCTATTTGCAATTGGGTTTCATCACCAAGGGTAAAGGAATCTAGTTTATTAACGAGCAGGGTATACAATGCACTATCTGTTGGTGTGGCTCTTGGTAATGATGTATCCTGAAATAGTTTATTGATTTTCGCTCTACCACGATCAATGGCTGGGGTAGCAGCACTAAGCACAGCCTCATTCATGCGAACATTACTGGCATTTTTCGCCCGATCAAAAGAACGTAACATAATAGCAGTAGTCAGTAATATTACTACTATTGATACCATAGCTATAGTTGGCAATACGAAACCTGCATTAGCGGATATTTGTCTTTTTTGAGTGCCAAAAATAGTCCGCAATAACCAAATAATTTGTTTTTTTGCGTTTACTAGAAACCGCCGGCTAAATCTTGTAGAGATTTTGGTGATTGTTTTTAATGGGTGACGTTTTCGAGACATGACTGCTTCCCCGTCAAATGATTAAAGTGAGTATTTTTTTGTTAATGATTACGAATAATCCTGACTGCCAAATTTAGGGCAGAACATTATATTGAGTGCAGCAACTACTGGGTTTTAATGGTAATAGTTGCGAATAAAAGTAGTTAATAAGCTCAAATACACTGAGCCTGATGATATTTCGGTTATAACACTGTTGATACCAAAGCTCTAAACTGGAAAATACTGAACTTTTTGATTTCTTCAAAAACAAATACTATCCGCTTGTAGATACTAGTAGTATATTTACATACAGCACTTTCCGGTGTTATGAGGTACATATATAGTGGGCAAGATGCCCGCACTACAAGAGTTTCATAATTCAAGTTATGAGGTACATATATAGTGGGCAAGATGCCCGCACTACAAGAGCGAAATCTGCTGTAGATAAATTCCGAGTTGAGTTAATCATGTTATGTCCTGACAAAGATAACATTTTTATACTACCCAGTTTTTTGACAAAAAATATCATTCGCAAATATAAAGTTGTAAAGGTGATAATTCGCACAAAGTGAAATGGGCGGGCTAGAAGCCCACCCCACAAGAGTCATATATTTATTGTGGGGTGGGCATCCTGCCTGCCCATCTTTATATTTTCTGCAACTGTGCTACCCTAGGATCTATAATTTTTTGCCCTAAACTAGCGAATTTAATCGCTACAGACACTTTATTGCCTTCTCCAAATACGTGAGTAATTTCCCCAAGCCCAAAGGATTTGTGTAATACTCTATCACCTACCTGCCAAGTGCCGTTGGTGCTTTGTTTGCTAGGGGTTACCGATGGGGTTTTGGTAAAACTACGGGTAACTTTATTTTGGGTAGTTAATAATTCTGCTGGTAATTCATCCAAAAATTGCGATCGCATTGCTGGTTCTCTTGAACCATATAAACGGCGTTCTCGCGCATGGGATAAAAATAAACGTTCTTGAGCGCGGGTAATGCCCACATAACACAAACGCCGTTCTTCTTCTAATAATGAAGGATCTTGTAAAGAACGGTAGCCAGGAAAAAGTCCCTGTTCTAACCCGACTAAAAAGACTACAGGGAATTCTAACCCTTTAGAAGCGTGTAATGTCATTAAAGAAACTGCTGTTTGTCCCTCTTTTAAATTATCTAAATCAGAACTCAAAGCCGCACTTTGCAAAAATGCTTGTAAAGAAATATCTTCTCCCTCATTCTCTTCCTGGAATTGCAAAATAGCGTTATATAATTCATTAACGTTACTGATTCTATTATCAGCTTCATCTGTCCCTTGATCTTGCAATTCTTTAATATAACCAGAATCTTCTAAAATCCCTTGTAAGATTTCTGAACCAGGAACTATGGTAATTTGTTCTTGACGATTTTGAATCATCGCTGCAAAATTATTTACAGCTTTGGCTGAACGTCCTGCTAAGGTATTTACTGATGTTTCATCACTTAATATTTCCCATAATGTTGTCCCTAATTCCTGGGAAGCATTCACTAAAGCGTCAACAGTTGCTTTACCAATTCCGCGACGAGGTGTATTAATGACTCGTAATAAACTCACAGTATCGGCCGGGTTATTGATGGCTCTTAAATATGCAATAGAATCTTTAATTTCTTTACGATCATAAAATTTCATTCCTCCCACAACTGTATAAGGAATTTGATATTTAACTAATAATTCTTCAAATGGTCGAGATTGGGCATTAGTTCGATATAGAATCGCAAAATTACCCCAATTTAACTCCGGGTTTTGATGTTCTAAGGTGCGAATTTGATCAATAACAAAAGCCGCTTCTGCCATTTCTTCATCAGCTTTATGACAATAAATTTCTTCCCCTGGTTCTCTGGTGGCTTTGAGAATTTTATCAATGCGTTGAGTGTTATTTTCAATTAATTCATTAGCAGCTTGCAGAATGTTTTCACAGGAGCGATAATTTTCTTCTAATTTCACCATGGAGCGTGTATCATCATCTGGTAAACCATCACCAAAATTTTCCTGAAATTCTAGCAAAATGGTAAAATCTGCCATTCTAAAACTGTAAATTGATTGATCTGCATCACCAACAACAAACACAGACCGATTTTGCCATTCCCATTCACTTTTACGGGTTTCACCATTTGTTACTAAAAGCTGAATTAAATCATATTGAGTGCGGTTTGTATCTTGATATTCATCAACGAGAATATGACAAAATTTCCGATGCCAATAAGCTAAAACTTGCTCATTTTGTTGAAATAATCTGGTAGGAATTAAAATTAAATCATCAAAATCTAAAGCATTGTTTTGGGAAAGTTTATCTTGATAGCGATTATAGACATCAGCTATAACTCTACCTCGATAATCTGGTTGTTCATTTTCAAATTGATGGGGAGAAAGTCCTTGATTTTTGGCATTACTAATGGCATAGCGAACAGATTTAGGTTCAAATTTTTTACTATCTAAATTTAAATCTTTAGTAACTATTTCTTTAATCACACTTTGCACATCTGATTCATCAAAGATGGAAAAGTTTTTATTCCATATTCTGCCTTTTTCATCTTGATACTTTTCGATATCCCAGCGGAGAATCCGAGAAAATAAACTGTGAAAAGTTCCACACCACATATCTTTAATAGTAGTGCGGTAAACCTGTGATTTTAGTAAGCTTTGTTCATATTCTGTCAACAAATCAAACTTTTTACCATGTTTGCTTATGGCTAATTGTTCCGCAAATATCCTTTGAATTCTTTCTTTCATTTCCCTTGCGGCTTTGTTAGTAAATGTCACCGCAAGGATATTTTCGGGATTAACACGATGTTGAAGAATCAAGTTAGCAATACGGTAAGTCAGCGCACGGGTTTTCCCTGAACCAGCACCAGCGACAACTAGCAATGGTCCACAGTAGTGTTCAACGGCTTGACGTTGACTGGGGTTAAGGTGACTGAGAAAATTAATACTTGTTGTCATAGATATGTTAAAAAGCGATCGCATGGAATCACATCCATTGTAGCTATTACTCAGATATGTGAAACTGTCTATTATCAATTAACTTCCAACACATCTATTAACCCGGCATCTTGCCCGTCCTGGTATTATTAGCGGGCAAGATGCCCGCACTACCAGAAATTTTGGGATATTTTTTAAATTGGAAGTCTCTTAGAGAAAATAACTTATGTACAAATAAATATATAATATTATATCAGTATATCAAAAATTAATTCCGTGATTCTTCCTATATTGTTTACTAAGAGTCTATAGCGGTATGCACTTGAATTAGGTACAGCATCTAGGGTAAAAGCCATACAGCAAGAGATTCTTAACTCCTGACTCCTGACTCGGTGACTCCTGACCCCTGCTATAATAACGACCAGATACTATTTTGTTCAAAATATGAGGTTATTATATGCTGGCTGTATTAGTTTTAATCCCATTAGTGATTCTTTTTTTGATTTTTGACAATCCTGAAGAAGATTGGCGCAGTTCTGTGTTATCAGTGGGAGTTATATGGGGAGTATTAGTCACATTTTTTGCTGAATTCTTAAGTTTGTTTCAAATCATCACATTTGGCTGGGTATTAGCCCTATGGTCACTGAGTAATATTATTTTGGGGTGGATTTATTATAGGTTAATTAAAACAGGAAAGAGAAAACTCTATCTCCCCCAAATTCCTAAAATAACTCCTCACTCCCTAGTTTTACTAGCTGGAGTCATTTTTATCGTATCTGCTATAAGCGTAATTGCTATAATCGCTCCTCCAAATAACTGGGATTCGATGACTTATCACATGACAAGAGTAGTTCATTGGATACAAAATCGCCACCTTGCTCACTATCCTACCTACTACTCAGCCCAGTTAGTTCATCCTCCATTTGCTGAATTAGCAATTTTACATTTACAAATCCTCAGTGGTGGTGATAGGTTTGCAAATTTAGTACAAACCTTTAGTATGATTGGCAGTATAATCGGTGTATCATTGATTGCCAAGCAGCTAGGGGCAGATAAACGTGGACAAATTTTTGCTGCTGTTTTTTGTGCTACTTTACCGATGGGCATTCTTCAGGCTTCTAGCACTCAAAATGATTATGCAGTTTGTTTTTGGGTAGTGTGTTTAGCCCATTATATTTTATTAACTTTACCCTATAGAAATCCTCCTATAAACTTAACTCTAGGTATTGGTGCTAGTTGCGGACTCGTTGTTTTTACCAAAGGTACGGGTTATTTCTATGCTTTTCCTTTTATGGTTTGGTTTTTCCTCTGGTATGTTAATCAGATGCGTTGGAAAATGTGGAAACCAATCTCTATTATTAGTGTAATTTTTTTAAGCTTGAACGTTAATCATTATTTACGTAATTTTAGTTTATATGGTAGCCCTATTTCGGCAGCAGAATATTTTATAGAGTACAAACCAGAAATATACAGCATACCTACTTATATTTCCAATATTATCAGAAATCTGTCTCTTCATGCTGATATAGTTAGACATTTAGGATTGCAAGGTATTATTGAACCAACTATAGGTAAAGTCGCCAAATTAATTACTATAATTCATGGTTTTTTGGGTGTAGATATTAGTGACCCTCGCATCACATACCCTCCGAACTCCTATATTGGCGTTCCTGGTCTTTCTTTTGATGAAAATGTAGCTGGCAACCCTCTACATTTATTACTTATTTTCTTAGCTATAGGTATTTTTATTTGCTATGAGAAACTGAGAAATAATAGAGAGGTCATGATTTATAGTTTATGTTTAATTTGTAGCTTCTTACTTATTTGTTTGATGCTCAAAATTCAACCATATCAAACTCGGTATCATTTGACTTTTTTTGTATTGTTTTCAGCTTTTGTTGGTCTAGTTTTTTGTCAAATATGGAATCGCCATATTATTACAATAATAGCGGTGATTCTCTTAGTAACATCTATGCAGTTTGTATTTCTTAATAAAATTCGACCGATTGCCTCAGAACAAAACATTTTTAATATGACTAGAAATGAAATATATTTTAATGAACGGCCTCGCCTGATAAAACCTTATTTTGATGCAACCAAGTTCATAAAAAATACAAGCTGTAATCATATAGGTTTATCTTTAGGATCTGAGAAAGTACCTGGTAGTAGTTATTGGGAATATCCCTTTTGGGTGTTATTAAATGAGAATAAAAATCGAGTAAATATATTGAAACATATTTTAAATCCTGAAAATTTTTATGCTCTAAGATCGGAAATGTATCCTTATAAAGATTTTAAACCTTGTGCAATTATTGCAGTAAGAACAGACAAAGAACCTCCATTAACAACGATGAATTTTGAAAATACAACCTATGTACAAAAATGGTCATTAAAGCCCATTACTATTCTCATGCCTCAGTAGAGTTATAGCGATATGCACTTGAGTGAGATACAGTGAGCAAATCGTCAAGTCTGTAGGGGCGCAGGGTCTGCGCCCTCTGTTGTATTGCATCAAGCGCGATAACCGCTATATTGAAAATGCGGAATCTTTACAGCAGATTTCAACTTTCTTACTCCTGCACTGTTAAAGGTAGAACCACCGTAAAACTAGAACCAACACCAGATTGACTATTGACAATTATGTCACCTCCCATCATCAGACAAAAATGGCGACTAATTGCTAATCCTAACCCAGTCCCGCCATATTTCCTGGTTGTAGAATTATCTCCCTGGGTAAAGGGTTGGAATAATTGCGCTTGTTGACTGGAAGACATACCAATACCTGTATCAGTTACTATAAAACTAATTACGCCTAAAGGTGCTTCTTTCACCCTGCTTGTTTGATCAGTTTTGACAGTTAGGGTAATTTTACCGTTACTAGTAAACTTAGCGGCATTGCTGAGTAAGTTTAATAATACCTGTCTTAACCGTGTTTGATCTGCATAAAGTGTTCCCAAGTCTTGATCACAATTAACTACTAATGTATTACCATTTTTTTCAATGGATGACTTAATTGTGAGCATGATATTATTAATTAAATTATCAATAGCAAATTTTTCTGGGTAAAGATTCATTTTCCCAGCTTCAATTTTTGATAAATCGAGGATATCATTAATTAGTTCTAGTAAATGTCTACCTGCGGAATTAATAGTTTCTAAATCAGTGATGAAATCCGCGGATAAATCTATATCTATTGCGTCATCTTGGAGTAATTGACTTAAACCAATTACCGCATTTAGTGGCGTGCGTAACTCATGACTTACATTTGCTAAAAATTGGCTTTTGGCTTTACTTGCAGCTTCCGCTAGTTCTTTAGCTTGTTGTAGTTCTTTAGTTCTTTTAGAAACCCGTTCAATCAAGAAATTGAGAGATTTAGCTAATAAACCAATTTCATCGTCGGTAGTGACAGGTGCGCGTAAGTCAAAGTTAGATTTTAGAGCTACTTGTTCAGCAATTTGGGTGACAGTAACTACTGGTTCAGCGATCGCTCGACTGGTACGCCAAGCTATAATAGCAGCAACGCCGGCTGATACCAGCATACTCAAAATAATAATTGCTCTTTCAATAAATCTAGCCTGTTCTACCTGTAGTTGTCGAGCTTGTTCTTGGTCTTTAGCCGTTTGTAAAATATTAGTTAGCTGATTTGATAAATTCTCTAGTTTTATGGCTACGTTACCACGCATAATTGCCAGTAACTCTTCTCGCACTAAAGCAATTTGAGGTGAAGAAAACTGTTGGGAATTTAATTTTTGTAAAACATCTTCAATTTGATGGATATACAATTTTAAATTAGTAGAATAATCCTGCAATAAATTTTCTAAAGTAGCACTAGTAGCGGCCAACTTTCTCGGATTACTATCTATAAATCCACTAATGCGTTTTTCTAGTCTCTGAGCCTTAGCTACAGAATTAACAAATTCGACTTTTTTATAGTTGAGCTTTTGCGTATCTTCTAATACAGCAACTAAATTAGAACTATATAATTGCGCTCCAATAATTGCACCTTGATACTCACTTAACAATTCTTTTTGCTCATTAGCTTGTTGGAATTGTCTAATTTCTCTACCTCGGTAGTAGTTCGCCAGTACCAATCCAGTCAAAGAGCCAAAAAAGCCAATACCGATAGCTATAAGGTATCCATAGCCAATTTTCTGATGAATGCGCCAAGAACCAGCTTTGAGTTTCCCACGGGAGGGAAATTCGATAGTTGGGAGTTCGTCTGTCTTTAGTTCTTCATGTGACACTTTTTTGCTTTCCGAACTGCTCTCAACCAGAATGAGCTTGTAAGTTGGTATCTATCCAAATTGTTACCCTATCTGGCATAAACCACCACACCAGTTTAACTCTTGCAGGTGCAATAAAACAAATCTGATCAACTATCGGACTATTATTTAATTTTTTTGAAAGTAGCCTCTTAACTCTTGACTTTTAGCTAACTAGCAACTTATGTTACTAGATTTTGAGTCAAATTTTGTCATACTTGTCAACAACTCTAGATAAGATAAACCAATAATCTCTAATTTTCTCGCTTTTATCAGTGTGGGAAGTGTCAATTAACAGCCTTTTGGTTGGAAATATCTAGGTAATAAACTCAACTTTCAAAATTATGGAAACAAAAATGCCAGAACCAGAATACTCAGAAACCCCATCCAAAGAAACAACCATCCCCGAAATTAACACCCAGACTGGAAATCTTACCAAACTTCAGCCTCCTATGCAGTCTCAAGAACAATGGCTGAAGTACGGACAACAAATTTCTGGTTTTATCGGTACATTACCAGATTACGTAGGTAAATTTTTTGGTCAATATCAGCAGCCTATCGTTAGCATTGGTTTAGTTGTGACGGCAGTAGTTACTGTTAAGGTGTTATTAGCTGTATTAGATGCTCTTAATGATGTTCCTTTGGTAGCACCTACCTTTGAATTAATTGGAATTGGTTACTCTGTCTGGTTTATCTATCGTTATTTACTCAAAGCTTCCAACAGACAGGAGTTATCCAGCGAAATTACCACTCTCAAATCCCAAGTTGTGGGTAAGAAAAAAGCAGAATCTTAACTAACAATTTTAGATTAGATCCCCAAATTTAGATCCCCGACTTCTTAAAGAAGTCGGGGATCTTTTTTATAACACTCGTAATACACTAGGAATGCTATCTATGGATTCCATCGCTTCAATTTCTGCTAAAGCCTGTCTAAAGTCCCCTTCTCGGACATCGTGGGTAACAACGACAATTTCTGCTAGTTCTCCCTGAAAACCAGTTTGTACTACTGATTCTAAACTCACGCCATAATTACCAAAGCACGTTCCCAATCTACCAATAACTCCCGCTTGATCCTTACTAAGAAAACGGGCATAAAACCGCGTCACTAACTCGGAAATTGGGGTAATTTGCGAGTAATGTTGATGTCTACAAGCTAGGAGAGGATTTGGTTTAGCTGTATTAGTTTTCAAGGTGGCAACAAGATTTAAGATATCTGATGATACAGCACTAGCCGTAGCCCCAGCCCCAGCCCCAGGACCGAATAACATCACTTGACCGATGGGTTCTCCTTCCACCAGAATGGCATTGTAAACACCGTTGATACTAGCTAAAGGATGGGTTTGCGGTACTAATGTCGGATGAACTCTCACGGAAAGTTGGGAGTTATCTATATCTAAATGTTGAGCTATTCCTAGTAATTTAATGACAAATCCTAATTTAGCAGCATAGGCAATATCTGTTTTTGTAACTTGGCGAATTCCTTCACAATGGACATCTTCCCGATTAATGCGCCCATCAAACCCTAAAGATGCCAAAATAGCAATTTTATCGCCGGCATCTAAACCATCCACATCAGCAGTGGGGTCAGCTTCAGCATAACCCAATTTCTGAGCATCTGCTAAGACATCATTAAATTCACTACCTTCTGTTTGCATCCTGGTGAGGATGTAGTTAGTTGTACCATTGACAATGCCCATGATAGCGTTAATGCGGTTAACGCTTAAAGATTGTTTGAGGGGTTGAATTACAGGAATACCACCACCCACGGCGGCTTCTAGCAGCACATAGACACCTGCTTGATTAGCCGCGGTGAAGATTTCCGCACCAAACCGAGAAATTACAGCTTTATTAGCAGTAACTACGTGCTTACCATTTTTAATAGCTGTCAGCATGAGTGTGCGGGCGGGTTCTAGTCCCCCCATCAACTCTACAACTATATCTACGGCTGGATCATGAACAATTGCCTCTAAATCCGTAGTTATCACCTCTGGAGATAATTCTACAGCACGGGGTTTCGTGAGCGATCGCACACCTACTCGATAGATTTCAATTTCCTGTAACAGCGGATGACGACCTACTTTGTCTTGTAACAGTTGTACTGTCCCCGTTCCCACTGTACCTAATCCGAGTATTCCTAATTTAACAGCCACAGATTTTGCACCCACATTAAATTTGCATAAAACAATTGTAGGCAGAGCCATAAGCCCTACCTACTAATTATCTTCTCTTAATTGTCCACTGACTACTGACCAATGACCACCGACCAAATTAGTATGTTTCTACGTGCCAGCGGCCAGCTTTTTTCAGATCCTTTTGATAATCACTCCAAGTTATGCCTTCCTTAGCAGCAGCACCACTCAAAGCAGCATCAATGCCATCTTCCATACCGCGCAAACCGCAGATGTAAGTGTGGGTTTTGGCGTTTTTAATCAACTGCCACAATTCATCAGCGTGTTCAGCAACCCGGTCTTGGATGTACATTCTGCCACCTGCGGGGTTATTTTGTTCCCGGCTGATAGCATAGGTGAGACGGAAGTTTTGAGGATATTTTTCTTGCATTGCTTCCAATTCTTCTTTGTAGAGAATATTGGGAGATGTTGGCACACCAAACAACAACCAGGAAAATCCTTTAAATTGATATTCGGGGTTAGCTTTTCTTTCTGCATCCTTAAACATCCGCCACAGGTAAGTCCGCATCGGCGCAATCCCTGTTCCTGTTGCTAACATAATCACATTAGCTTCAGGATCTTCTGGCAACAACATTTCTTTACCAACAGGACCTGTGATTTTGACATCATCACCTGGTTTGATTTTGGTCAGATAGCTAGAACAAACACCGTAAACTGTTTCACCAGTTTCTGGATGCTTGTACTCTAACTGACGAACACACAAAGATATTGTTTTATCATCTAGATTGTCGCCGTGACGAGTAGAAGCAATGGAGTAAAGTCTGAGTTTTTCAGGCTTACCATTTTTATCCACACCAGGGGGAATAATCCCGATACTTTGACCTTCTAAATACCGCAAGTTGCCAGCAGATAGGTCAAACTTGAGATGTTGAACAATACCAATCCCGCCTTCTTTAACTAATGTTTCATTAGAGATACACTTACCAATAAACGGAGCATTAGGACGATAAATGTTCACAGGAACATCAGCATGAGCATCTTTTTTGGCTTTTGCTTGAGTCATGGTGTTGCCTTTTTTTTCCTTAGCTGGGGATTTAGCAAAGCCTTTGGCTTCACTAGCATTACTCACAGGTGTGGCTTTACCATGTTCCTCTTTATTAGTATTTACCTCAGCTTTAACTTCTGTGCTAACGGTCATGTCAGCAGTTGCCAATTCAACTGTTTCATTGACTGGCTGTAAATCTGTGCTAACTGTAATGTCAGCAGTTGCCAATTGTAAAGCTGTAACAGGTTGGATACTAACAATTTTACCGCCTAGGCGAGTGATCCGTCGCATTTCTTGATTCATGCGGTTGTAAGGTACTCTGATGAATACACTGCCACTTTTACGAATTGGGTAGTTGGTTTGATCAGTTTCTTCACCCTGACGCAGACCTATCACTTCGTAAACGAAGACGCGGCTACCTGATTCTATATTGGCAGCACCCTCAACAGCACCTTGATTGTACATTCCTTCTACCACTCCGATATTTACTTAACCGTTTATCAAAAAAATCATTCCCATCCTTATGCGAGCTTTAGTTTACCGGATTTTCGGATCACAAAACTGGCCATCTGGGAAAATGACATCATCACATTTAATGATGCCTTGCTCAGTACACTCGCCCCAGACCAGTAGGCATGGCAAAAAACACACCTGTTCACCTTCTAAATTAGAAGATAAGTCTTGGCGAGAATGTTAATAGTGAATCACTTTAATCTTTTTTTGTTTAACTACATAGTTTTAGGCTTGTTGAGCAAACATTTTACAGCATATTGATCCTGCAAAAATCCTGGGTTGAAGGAAAAGCCTTTCCATTTGTGAAAATATCCCCAAACCCTATACTGTAACTGCATCTGGATTAAACTAGCAACCACCGATTATATCCTAGCACGACAGTGCGCTAAGGTACATCGTGATTATAAATTTCTAGATATTTTAGCTCTTTATCATTAATTCTCACAAAATTTGTATCATCTGTGGCAGAATGTTAAGCAGATAATTGCTAGGGAACTAGATTCTTTCTCAAGGTAAATCTTGTGAGAGTACACCCCCTTCTGTTAAAATCTAGTGCAACACTAAGATTAAATACTTACCAGCTATAAAATTAGGCTAATTAGGACGAGTAACTGCTATAGGCGTATAAGTTATTTGTTTAAGTCTGTCATCGTTATGCTGGATAGCCAGAACGTAGGACGATACCGTTGGGGTAAGCTCCTAGATTCAAAATCTGCTGTGAGAAAAATTATTGATTGACACATTTAGTATTTAGAGGAAATTTATGACAACTAAGCCGGAACGCGTGGTACTAATTGGAGTAGCTGGGGACTCTGGATGCGGTAAATCTACATTTTTACGTCGCTTAATTGATTTATTTGGCGAAGAATTTATGACAGTTATCTGTTTAGATGACTATCATTGCCTAGATCGCATACAGCGTAAACAAACAGGAATAACAGCACTTGATCCTAGAGCTAACAATTTTGACTTGATGTATGAGCAAATAAAAGCTCTTAAAGAAGGTCATGGAGTAAATAAGCCGATTTATAACCACGAAACCGGCATGATTGATCCACCAGAATGGATTGAGCCAAACCATATTATCGTAGTGGAAGGATTGCATCCTTTATATGATGAACGGGTAAGATCACTGCTGGACTTCAGCGTTTACTTTGATATCAGTGATGAAGTCAAAATTGCTTGGAAAATTCAACGGGATATGGCTGAAAGAGGCCACCGCTATGAAGATGTTTTAGCACAAATCAATTCTCGTAAACCCGATTTTGAAAAATTCATCGAACCACAAAGAGAATTTGCTGACGTGGTTCTGCAAGTATTACCCACAAACTTAATTAAAAACGATACAGAACGTAAAGTTTTGCGGGTACGGATGTTACAACGGGAAGGTAAAGAAGGCTTTGAGCCAAGCTACCTGTTTGACGAAGGTTCATCAATTCAGTGGACTCCTTGCGGACGCAAACTGACCTGTTCTTACCCCGGTATGCAGCTTTACTATGGTTCTGATGTTTACTATGGTCGTTACGTCTCAGTTTTAGAAGTAGATGGTCAATTTGATAACCTCGATGAAGTAATTTACATCGAAACTCATTTGAGCAAAACATCCACTAAATATCAAGGTGAAATGACTCACTTGTTACTACAACACCGTGAATACCCCGGTTCTAATAATGGTACTGGTTTATTCCAAGTGTTGACAGGTTTGAAAATGCGTGCTGCTTATGAGCGATTGACAGCTAAGGAAGCACAACTAGCGGTTCAAGTCTAAAACAGCAGTATTTGTGTCAAAGAACAGGGGGGACAGAGAAAATGTTCCCTCTTTTTTTGTGGATAATTAATTAAGTCTAAAATTGACAAATAATCTGACTTATGGACTGGGAAATACACCCCATGTTGCTGCATTTTTTATACATTTAATCTTTTAGATACTGGGATAAAAGATACTTATTGCGAAAACTGTAAATATTGTTATGATTTCATAAATTAAGTGAAAAAATTCTCTCAGGAGGAAATTCCTTTGTCTCGTCGTTATTTATTTACTTCCGAGTCAGTTACAGAAGGTCATCCAGATAAAATCTGTGATCAAATTTCGGATACGATTATTGATGCCCTACTCACAGAAGATCCTAGTAGTCGGGTAGCAGCAGAAGTAGTAGTTAATACTGGTTTAGTGTTAATTACTGGAGAAATTACGACCAAAGCTCATGTCAACTATGTCAATCTTGCCCGTAAAAAAATTGCGGAAATTGGCTATACTGACGCTGGTAACGGTTTTTCTGCGGATAGTGCTAGTGTTCTCATTGCCTTGGACGAACAATCAGCCGATATTGCTCAAGGTGTAAATACTGCTAAAGAAACCCGAAATCAGGATAGTGAAGAACTATTCGATAAAATCGGTGCTGGTGATCAAGGGATCATGTTTGGTTTTGCTTGTAACGAAACCCCAGAACTGATGCCTTTACCCATTAGTTTAGCGCACCGCATTGCCCGAAGATTGGCAGGAGTTCGCAAAGCTGGTATTCTCCCTTACTTACGTCCCGATGGGAAAACTCAAGTTACCATCGTTTATGAAGATGGCAAACCTGTAGGTATTGACACTATCTTAATTTCCACTCAACATACAGCTACCATTGGCGATATTACCGATGATGCTGGGGTACAGGCTAAGATTAAAGCTGACCTCTGGACAGAAGTAGTAGAACCTGTATTTGGTGACATTAGTATCAAACCAAGTGAGGAAACAAAGTTTTTAGTTAACCCCACTGGTAAGTTTGTTATTGGTGGCCCCCAAGGTGACTCCGGCTTAACAGGACGGAAAATAATTGTTGATACCTACGGTGGTTATTCTCGCCATGGTGGCGGTGCTTTTTCTGGGAAAGACCCCACGAAAGTAGACCGTTCTGCGGCTTATGCTGCTCGCTATGCGGCGAAGAATATTGTGGCGGCTGGGTTAGCAGAAAAATGTGAAGTCCAGCTAAGTTATGCCATTGGTGTAGCGCGGCCTGTGAGTATCTTTGTTGATACTTTCGGTACAGGTAAGGTAGATGATGAAATTCTGTTGAACTTAGTCAAGGATAACTTTGAACTCCGGCCAGCGGGAATTATCCATGTATTCAATTTACGTAACTTACCAAGTGAAAGAGGCGGACGTTTTTATCAGGACGTTGCAGCTTATGGTCATTTGGGAAGAACAGATTTGGATTTACCGTGGGAACGCACTGATAAAGTTGATGTTTTAAAGCAAGCTGTAAATTAGGCTGAATTGCTGAATCAGTAGTTTGATAACCAAATTTGTTTTGAGGTTATAGATAATTTAATTGTCTGTAACCTTTTTTTATGAACTAAGTAGGTTGGCGTTAAAAATTGTCGTTATGACAAGGGAACAGGAAGGATCAGGGAACAGAGAAGAGGTTTTGGGCAACTTTACTTTTCGTTATATATTACTCTTCGAGAAGCCGCTCCGCGTCTACGGGTTTTTTCCGTCCACCTACTTACCCCATCTTACTTCGTTGAAGATGGGGTTTGCACATCCCCTTAAACTAAAGCTGCTGTTGCTTTAAGGGCGAAAATTTTCTCAATTATATCTTCAACTACCTTATCCGGTGTCGAAGCACCAGAAGTAACACCAACTTTAATTTCTCCTGGTGGTAGCCAGTTTTCTGTCATTACCAAATCTCCTGTTAATTGCCGATGTTCAATGTTATTAATTGATTGAATTCGTTCAACACAATCAATGTGATAGGAAGGAATATCACGATCAAAAGCTATTTGTTGTAATTGAGTAGTATTCGATGAATTAAACCCACCAATTACTATCATTAAATCTACCTTTTCTTCCACTAATTCCAACATAGCATCTTGACGTTCTTGGGTGGCATCACAGATGGTATTGAAATTTTGAAAATGCTGATTTAACTCTGCTGGTCCATATTTCTGCATCATCGTGCGCTCTAGCATTTTCCCGATTTTTTCGGTTTCATCTTTGAGCATAGTTGTTTGGTTAGCAATCCCTACCCGTTGTAAATCTTGATCAGGATCAAATCCCGCAGAACAAGCTTTAGCAAACTTGGCTAAAAATTCCTCACGATTACCACCATTGAGAATATAGTTAATTACATATTCTGCTTCTTTCAAATTCAGAACAATCAAATATTTCCCAGCAAAAGAACTGGTAGCAACGGTTTCTTCATGCTTGTATTTTCCGTGAATAATTGAAGTGTAATCACCTTTTTTGTGCTTTTCTACAGTGTTCCAAACCTTAGATACCCAAGGACAGGTAGTATCAACAATTTGACAACCTTTATCATTCAAGATTTGCATTTCTTGAACACTTGCACCAAAGGCTGGTAAAATCACCACATCACCGCTACCAACAACAGAAAAGTCTTTTACTTTGTCAATGACGGGAATAAATTCTACCTGCATTTCTTGCATTCGTTTATTCACAGATGGATTGTGAATAATTTCGTTAGTAATCCAAATGTGTTCTGTGGGGAAATGCTGACGGGTTTCATAGGCCATGGCTACAGCCCGTTCTACACCCCAACAAAAGCCAAATGCTTGGGCTAGTTGAATGGTGACATTACCACGTTTGAGAGTGTAATTGCGATCGCGGATTTCCTGAATTAAGTTACTCTGAAACTCAGACTGTAACTGGGTGGCAACTTCTGCTTGATGACCAAAACCCTTACGATTGTAATTGGCTGAATGTTGGAGGCTGCGTTTAAAAGCTTTTGTATCCATTTGAAATTGGCCACTAAAATTACTATTTTTGATTTTCTCGCGCCTGGAGGCGATTTAGATGGGAAATTTTGATTTATATCCTATTTCCTGAGTTTACCTTTTGTGGTTGGGGAGTCGGGGAAGGTTGGGGCGCTACTTCTTGGCTAGTATAAATTTGCAAAGCAGTCCGCCAAACTAGATAACCTGGGGGACTCAAATGTAAACCATCAGTAGTAAAATCTGAACGAAGATTACCTTGTTTATCGGTGAATAGGGGATGTAAGTTCAGATATCTTGCACCTTTTTCGACAGCGATATGATTTAGTTCTTCATTTAACTTGCGAATCCGAGAATTAGGAATAGCTAGGAGTTTTTCTTTTGCTTCCCAAGTTGATCCTTCCCCACCATGGGGCAAAATTGACTGAACGACAATTTTTGATTGCGGGTGTCTTGTTCGCAAAGAACTGATAATTTGCTGATAATTACCTAAAATCTCCTGATCACCTAGTCCCCGAATTAGATCATTAATTCCTACCATAACTAAAATCATATCTGGCTGGGTGCGGTCAAAGAAATCTAATCTTTGTAACAGCCCATTGGTAACTTCCCCAGAAATTCCTTGATTTAGCCAAGTTCGATCTTCAGGTAATAACTCCGATGGAAACCATAAACTCAGAGAATCTCCGGCTAGTATGGTTAATCGCTGGGGATTTTTCTGGGCAGTTATTTTAGCTTCTTGCTTGAGGATATCCAACCATTGGGGATAACTAAGTTTATGACGGGGGCCTAACTCTGGTTGTACATATTGATTTTTCCAGTTGAGTTTAACTGGTTCTGGGCGATCTGCGATAGCTGTGGTTGCTAACACAGGGGTTAGTTTATGCTGTCGCCAAATCAACAAGATGACCGCTAACATGAGGATAACGTTAGTTAACAGTGCGAAGAATCCCCAAGCAGGAAAGGTTTTTACACGATTAGACACGACTAATAAAAATGACCGATATTAAATTTAATTGTAAATCTGGTAATGGGTAATTGGTAATGGGTAATGGGTAATTGGTAATGGGTAATGGGTAATTGGAGAAGGCATGAAAATATTGCCCCTACACCCCCACACCCCTAAACCCCTAAACCCCTAAACCCCTGCCTTTTACTTATTAGAAATACGATCAGCAAACTCGGAGTTATAACCTTCTTCCCCGTGTTCATTGATATCCAAGCCTTGATCTTCTGTTTGATCTGGGACTCGTAAACCGACTGTAGCCGCAATAATTTTGAGAATTATCCAAGTTCCCACACCAGCAATGATATAGGCTATGGCGATCGCTCCTAGTTCCACAAATAATTCACCGAAGTTACCACGCAATACCCCATCTTTACCGCCGCTATTAACTTCAACTGTGGCAAAGATAGCTGTTAAAATCGCGCCTATCGTCCCACCAACGCCATGGACGGGATAGGTATCCAAGGCATCATCAACCCGCAACTTGTGCTTAAAACTGACAGCAAAGAAGCAGACAACAGAGGTAATAAAACCGATTAAAATTGCGGCTACAGGTGTGACAAATCCGGCGGCTGGGGTGATACCAACTAAACCAGCTACTGCACCTGTGGCTGCGCCTACTGCGGTGGGTTTTCCTCGCAATGTGGCTTCTAAAATCAACCACATTAATGCGCCGGCGGCTGCTGCTGTATTGGTGGCAACAAAGGCTACTGTGGCTACTGTGCCTGCGGATAAAGCACTACCAGCGTTAAAGCCAAACCAACCAAACCAAAGTAAACCAGCACCTAACAAAATAAAGGGGACATTGTGGGGAGGGCTAAGACGATCTGGATAGTTTTTTCTCGGACCGAGGACAATTGCTGCTACTAACGCCGAAACACCAGAACTAATATGCACTACTGTTCCACCAGCAAAGTCTAGAGCGCCTATCCCACCAGCTAACCCTAAAAATCCTCCTTTTGCCCAAACCATGTGTGCCAGTGGTGTGTAGATGAAAGTTGACCACAGCACTACAAATAGACAATAGGCACGGAAACTCATCCGTTCGGCGATCGCTCCTGAAATTAAGGCTGGGGTGATAATTGCAAACATGGCTTGATAGATCATGAATGCTTGATGGGGAATTGTCCCCGCATAGGAATTCATATCAGCATAAGCTGGATCTGCGGCTTTGAGGGCATCTTCATAGCCCATGTGGGGTAAATAGCCTTGGGTTTCTAAACCTATATTCCCAAACATCCAATTCCAACCACCGATGATCGGGTTACCTGGTGCAAAGGAGAAACTATAACCCCAGAGAATCCAGGTTACTCCCACAATTGCCATCAACACAAAACTCATCATTAATGTGTTGAGGATATTATGCGATCGCACAAACCCACCATAAAAGAAAGCTAATCCCGGTGTCATTAACAATACTAGGGCTGAGGAAATCAGCATAAATGCTGTATCTCCTGTATTAGCAGCAGGTGCAGCCGCTGGAGCTTCTGCAAAGGCATTTCCTGTTAACAACCCTACTAGCAGAAATAGGGTTAAACACCCAATGATAACCACTTTTTTGAACACTTGTTTTCTTTCCTCTAGCTCTACGATGTTGGTCTTAATTAAATACAATTCGTAGTATTTGTTACTTTTTTCTGTCTTAAAAGCTACTCAACTTTTAATTTTGCAGTAAGCTTAACAAAAATATTATCTTTTATGTAACTTAATATTTGCATAGGTATTGATTTTATGATGAAATATTTACATATTGTACTGATGTAAAAAATAGCCTCTTCCATAACTCAGGGAGAGATTAAAATAAAAGTACAACTATGAAAAATTGCTTGCTGTCCATACAATATAGACAATTATTCTTAATAATACAGTCCTCTTTAACTGTGTAAAATCTTATCTACCCAATCAAAATTCTCTTAGTTATGCAATTAGGGATGAAAAAACATAATACTCTAAATAATGCTGCTAAATTAACTGCTTTGCTATGTTTACTCACCATCTTGCTCACGCCTTGTGTGATAGTTAATGCTGGTGAGCGTGGCGTATTAATGAAGTTTGGTCAAGTCCAAGAACAGATATTAGGAGAAGGTATTCACTTAATTATCCCTGTGATCAATACAGTCAAAAAAATTAGTATCAGAATTCAAAAGCAGGAAATATCAACTGAAGCAGCTTCTAAAGATTTGCAAAATATTTTTATAAATGTAGCTCTTAATTGGCATTTTTTCCCAGATAAAGTTAATAGAATATTTCAACAAATTGGTGATGAGAATCAAGTTATTGAATCTATTATAAATCCAGGAATTGAAGAAGTATTAAAAGCAGTTATTTCCCAATATACTGCTGAAGAAGTAATTACAAAACGCGGGGATGTTAAGAGAGAGTTAGATCAAGCCCTAACTGTAAGATTAGGGACTTATAATCTAGAAGTTAATGATATTTCCTTAGTTCATATTCGCTTTTCTGACAAATTCAGAGCAGCAGTAGAATCAAAACAAATTGCCGCACAGGAAGCAAAGCGGGCTGAATTTATTGCCTTAAAAGCAGTGAAAGAAGCAGAAGTGAAAGTGAATTTAGCAAAAGGAGAAGCAGAGGCTCAAAGCTTGCTCAGAGAGGTTTTGACACCGGAATTATTACAAAGACAAGCGATAGAAAAATGGAATGGAAAGCTACCGCTAATTATGGGTAAAGATAATTTGAAGCTTTGGAATATTCAGGATTTAATTACAGGTAGTGAAAATTAACTTCTGGGGAATATTGGGAAGTAATTCTATCTATCACCCATTGGTAAATAAAATGGGAGTATCAATAATCTTCAACTGAATTAAAAGTACAATTAGTAATGTATATATAGTTGAAGAAATGAGACTGTTAAATAACTCTTTTTTGAGATTACGCTCTTGATTTTCTTTTTGCAACATATCTACTGATCCAAACTGCATCAACAGTATACCTAGAATATTTGATAGCCAGTAGCCAAGAATAGTACAAGGAAAAAGCAATTTAGGCGATAATAAACTACATAAATACCCAAAAAAGTAAGCAATGGGTAGGTTAAATAATAAGTCATTCCACCAACATAGAGGAGAAAGCAAGTATCCCAACACTAACAAGAATCCACCTCTGAGTTTCTTCCAAATGTTCATGCTTGGCTGTGCTAAAGAGATTTGTGTGTTTTCGCTATTGATACTGACTTTTGGACTTTCTGCTTGGATGTTGGTCATAAAACTACACTAATTCTATCGTCTTAGTGTAGTTTAACTTAAGAAGTGAGAAAATGTCCAACATTGAGCAATAGTCATGAGTTGTGGAAAATATTAGTAATATGCGCCAAGTAGACTATAGGTTAGACTAGCAAGCACTAATGATGTAATGACGACATAGATAAAATTTCGCTGTAAAAGAAAAGTGCAGAAAGAAATGATCACCCGCAAAATGGGGATAGCAATTAGTATTAACAGCCCTAACTGAATAATTCCCCTTCTGCTACCTGCAAAAACAGCATTCACTACACCTATGGGGGAGTGAAACTCAGATGGTGTGCCTATAAAGACTTGATATTCCGCTGGCTCAGAGCCATGATGAATTAAATATAGTATACCCCCGAATAATACTATAGAACTAGCGATTAAAACTCCATACTTTAGGAGGTTACTGAGTAAATATTCTAATTGTTTTTCATTTGCTGATTTTGTGAGTTTTTGATGACTAAAATTTTCATCATCATGATTTACATTTGCTGCATGATGAAGATGATGTTTTTCTAACTCTTGAATATCACAATCTCGCTCCTCTAATTCAAAAGTGAAAGCTCCAATTTCTCTTTCTATCTGTGTTGTGCAAGTCCAGCGAAAACCAGAATTTAATTTATACATAATTACAGCCCTCCTATTAGACTGTTATAGACCATTTTTAATGCCATTACTACCAATACAAAGCTGAAGATAATTCTTAAAATTTGGGTTTTAGCACCAATTAAAATTCTCGCTCCTAAAAAAGCACCTGGTAACACTCCCAACATCACCGGCATAGATAAACCTGGATCTATGTATCCCTGGGTTAAATAAACACCTGCTGAGGCTGCGGCTGTGACACCAATCATAAAATTGCTGGTGGTAGTAGAAACTTTAAAAGGGAGACGCATGGCTTGGTCCATAGCCAATACCTTGAATGCTCCCGAACCAATTCCTAATAAACCAGAAAGCACTCCTGCTACCAGCATAATACTAAAACCAGCAGGTAAGGCATGAACTTGGTAAGGGATTACACCGTCACCAGTAGGGTAAGTACCATTAAGCTGGAGATATTCTGCTAAGGGGTCTGGTGGAGAAATTTCTGTTTGTTCTGGTCTGGGGCGTTGAGACAGGTATGCTGAATAAATTAGCACAATAGCCAAAATTAAGGAAAGTATTTTTACGGTTACATGAGTGGCAATGAGAGCGCCAATCAAAGCTCCAATGGTGGTGGCTACCTCCAGAAACATCCCCAAGCGCAGATTAGCGTAGCCTTTTTTAATATACGTAGAGGCTGAACCTAATGATGTAGCAATCACTGATACTAATGATGCTCCAACGGCATAGCGAATATCAACACCAAAGACGGAAGTTAATAACGGAACTATGACGACTCCACCACCTAACCCAGTTAATGCTCCGACTAACCCGGCACTAAATGATCCCAACCAAACCAGTAAAGAAAATGCTAGTATGCTCAATTTGAATTCCTCTTTTTTTAGTCTATATTTATGATGCCTAGATAATTTTTGTCAGCAGGATGTAAATAGAAAACTTCATTTATCTATGCAGAAGATTGAAGACACTAAAACTATGACTATCGAGGAAGATAAAAGTACCTAATCCGATTAAGATAAAGGGCATAAAACGATTTCCATATTTAGTAAAGATATCAGCGATCGCTTGATTGTGAGTTAACTTATGTGCTACATAACACAACACCCCCACCAATGAAAAGAAAACACCCAAAATTACTAATAGACTTTGCCAATTACTGCTGGCAAATATCGGCACATAAATACTAATGTTATCCGTTCCATTGGCAAATGTGACAGCCGCAACACTATAAGTTTGCAAATTGAAAAATCTCGCTATTAGCGATTCCTGAGAAACTTTTGTTTCTGTCTTTGCGTCCTCTAATTCATCTGTTTCTCGATTCATTAAACTCTTGATGCCAATGATAATTGGGACTAAGCCAAATAAACCAATCCAGGGACGGGGTAAAATTAATCCGCCGAAAAAACCAGGCAAACTAGCCAAAATCAAAGCCGTAAAACCTAAATATTGACCAATAATAATATGCCAGCGGCGAAACTTAGCATCCACCTGAGAGAAAAACAAAGTCAGGATGACTAAATCATCAATATTTGTGGCACTAAAAGCCATTGCTCCGGTACTAATTGCAGTTACTACACTCATAACGATTTTAGATTTTGAATTTTCGACTATCAAAAGATATTGAGTAAGGATTAATGTTGATCCTTCCCAATTACCAATTACCTATTTCCAACCCTTAATAATTATTTCTTTCTGCGAATCGGGCATGAATATCATCAACTCTTTGGCGAATTCCTGCTACTAAATGGGGAGAACGCTGTTTTTTGATAAAGAACCAACCGCAAGTAACAGAAAGATACAACAAGAACAAGTAAGGAAAGGTATTATAAGGAGCTTCCGGAATGGGAAATAGGCTACTACCAGGAATCCCCACACTACCTAAAACTGGGATCATCATAAAGGCTACAGCTAAGACGGCAAATACAATATCTATGGCACGAAGTTTGCTGATTTTGTATAAATAGACTGGAGCAGCAACGGAAATCAGAATATAAACAGTTAAAAATCCATAACTACAAATAGCCCCCAAATAGCCCATACAATCGAATAGTTTGATGTGAAAGAAGGACATCATTGCGGGGATTAAAAATGTCAATAGCGAACACATCGTGACGGCAATATGAGGTGTTCTATTGGCTGCGTGGGCGTTACCTAAAGAGGCATGAAACAAACCATGACGAGCCATTAAAAAAGCTACTCTAGCCGCAGGATTGATACTACCAAGAATGCAAGCAAAGAAACTAAACAACGCTCCTAACGCTACCAATTCTCCCAAAAAACCCACTCCTGCTTGTCGGGAAAGGAAACCCAAAGGTTCTTCGGTGTCTTTAATTGAGATTCCTGTACCTTGAAAACCCAGAATTTCTATATAGGTGGTGGAAATAAAAAATAGCCCTGCAAGGATAACACTACCCATAACGGCTCTAGGTATGGTGCGTAATGGCTTTTTAGCTTCATCACCCAAGCTAGTCGCACTTTCAAAGCCAGAAAAACCAAACATTACTAATACAAGTCCTGTGGCTACACTACCAGGAGTAACACCAGAAAGGGTGATTTGAGACATATCGACAGCAAAGCCTTTGTGCGCCCAAATGATGATACATAAGATACTTATCAACACGAGGGAAGCACCTTCTAACCAAAGCATAGCTACAGCCGAAAGTTGGATATCTTTGTAAGCTGCATACCAGGAAATCCCTGCACCAATGGCTAACAGTGTGATGCTAGAAGGATGAATACCCAAATGACCAATTAGCATTCCACTAAAATTAGCAAATCCGCACAGAACGGACATTCCTGTAAATAAATAAGCCAGCACTAAACTCCAACCGCAAACTACTCCTGCTGTTGGTCCTAAGCCTTGGGTAATGTAGGAATAGAGAGAACCAGGAGACGCGGAACGACTAGCAAATTGGTTAATGTTAATGCTGACTAACATTAGTCCAATCAACCCAATCACAAAACTTAGCCAAGTTCCATTTCCTGAAAGTGCCACAATTAAACCGATATTAGATGCTGGTATGGTTGTGGGGGCAATTACAGCAAATGATTGGGCTAATACTTCCGAAAAAGATAGGCAATTTGACCTTAATCCATGAATACTTTGATGGGAAGATATTTCTTTGTTCATTTTAGGGTTTTATGGTTATGGTAAATGACACATAATTTGATAGGCTATGGAGAATTATTGATATTTGTCTGATGAATATCTATAAGGCACATTTGTTCATGTTGATTGTGGACAAATGTAATGTAAAGTTTTCCGTGGGTGTGATGATTTTAGTTTTTGACTCTGCGGTCATAAAATCCGCATATTCATTACACTCTAGCTACTTTAAGTTAGATATTTTAGGCTGGTTATATCAATTGTTTGTAAGTCGTAATGGGAAATTTTCCGGGTTATAGATCCTTAAGTGCCAAGTTTTGATAACTTTTGCATCTATGGATACATTTGAATTCAGGAACTGTGTTTATCTTGACAAATTAAATACTACCTTATCTGTTCGTCGTAAGCAAGTGTTAGATGAAAAATATTTTTAAGCTTGTATCTATAATTTATGAATCCCACAAAGTATATCGGAGTTAGTGCTATTTAATTTTAATTAATTATTTGTTTTTATTTCAATAAAATAAGTATTATAAAATACTACATAATCATGCTTTTATTGGTGGTGTTTTGTGCTTAAATCATTTGTAAGTCTTACTTTAAAAGACAAAACAGGCTAAATATTTATTTACTCTCACGTAAATACTGAGTGTAATACAAATACAGCTAATCTTGTTGCCAACATAAACTGATGATGGTAACTTGATAAAGTAAATTAATTCACGATCAAAACAAAACGGTAATTTTACAGATTTATTTTGAAAAGAAAATTAATCTTTCTACCTGATTGTCATCTGAACTACTTTTTTTCATAGTCATTCAGTTAAACATTGCCACAAGGGAAATTACTACCATGAAAAGCTTGAAGTGTATATTGGTTGTTGCATTGTTGTGTCTCAGTCTAGTATTTACTGAATCTGCACTAGCTGATCCACCAAGATACAATAAAAATCCTGATTACATCACATTAACTGAACAACTGAACCAATTAGAAACTGCGAAAGCTACACAAACTCCATTAGCAGGTTATACATCAGAGCAAATTGACCAAAAAATTAATGATTTACAGTTTCAAAAATTTGCTTTTGAGTCAGGAATTGACTGGGGACAATGTAGTAATCAAACAGGGAAAACTCTAGCTATATATGGTACAGAACCAAATTTACAAAAAAATAATCACTCCAATGGAGCAGCATTATATTTTTTAGGTGATAATCAAACTACAAAAGATAGATGGAATTGTAAAGGAATATATCTACCCACAGATGTTCAAGCTGTAGCTTTAGGGTTAAATGGACTAACAGAAGAAGTAACTGGTGGTGTTGTTATTAAAGTTCCTAATGGTACTAAATTAGTCTTGAGAAAAAATCCAGATACTAGCGCAATTGAATTTAATCAAGTGGGGACAGAAATTCTTAAAGCTGGTGAGATTAACTGGTTTGTTCCTAATGTTACCCAAGCAGTTGTAGATACAAAAGTTACTAACGCACCTGCTAAAAAAGCTTAATGGTCAGTTAGTAGGTTGGGTTGCGTTGTTGCTTAACCCAACCTACTCAACTCATTTTTCATTAACCTAGACTTTTACAAGATGACGTAAAACCTAGATGTGTAGGGGTCAAGTAAAAGCTAAACCCATACCTATGGAATCAAATGATTAAGCCATGTTGAGTATATCGTCGTCCAGACAGGAGAAATAATTGGCTGCGGAGTCGTAAAAATCAGGAAATCCTCACTAAAACAACTTTATAGATACTGGTACTAGACATTTTATTATTTATAAGTTTATAATACAGTAAGTTGATAGAGATGCCGTAGTTTTTATCAAGAATGGCAGAAACTAGTACACTGCGGCGTAAGTTAATGGACTATTCTCAATCGTTCAAAAGCTGATTTCATATTACTTTTGACTTTTGATTTTTGACTTTTGACTTCCGCCCTGCGGTACTAGGGTTGTGATTACAACTTGGTATCAAAAATTACACTTTAAAAGTAATAAAAGTTTACTTACAAGATTTATAAATAGTCATCTTGAACAAACTTAGACGGCGATTTTTTGTATTCATAAAATTAAGTCTATCCAAACCTATCTTCTTCATTTTTCAACTAACTTACATTAATACGAGTATGGACTACTTATTACTACCAGGTTTCAGCTTTTTTATTGGCATCATTGTGGGTTTAACAGGTATAGGTGGTGCATCTTTGATCACTCCCATGTTGATTTTTGTTTTTCAAGTCCCACCTTCTATTGCTATCAGTTCTGATGTGGTTGCAGCCACATTAATGAAAGTAGTAGGGGGAGTGAAACACTGGCAACAGAAAACTCTTGATTTAGAAATAGTTAAATGGCTATCAATGGGTAGTGTTTCTGGTTCTTTATTGGGTGTAGGAGTTTTATCCCAACTCAGACAAAGTGGAGAACATAACCTCGATAACCTCTTGCTGCGGTTACTGGGAGTCATGATTCTGATAGTGACATTGACAGCATTAATACAAATGTTGTTGATGACATTTTTCCCGAAAGTTAATTTACCCGAACTGCCAAAATTAAATTTAAAAACCAATCAAGGACGTTTTCTGACTTTACTTATTGGCGCAATTTTAGGCTTTTGTGTGGGGATGACAAGCGTTTCATCAGGCTCTATGTTTGCCTTAGCTTTGATCGCATTTTTCCAGTTAGATGCCCGAAAATTGGTGGGTACAGATATTACTCAAGCCGCCATTTTACTAATATTTACGTCTCTGGGACATCTAACTTTAGGAACTGTTGATTGGAGTCTAGTCATACCTATTTGGATAGGTTCTGTTCCTGGAGTTCTTATTGGTGCTAAACTTTGCGACATTACTCCTCAACGTCCACTAAGATTTATTATCTATAGTATCTTAATGATGGTAAGTTGGAAATTAGTCGCACAAGCGTAATTACCTTCGTACATCTTTGAATTTTAATTTCCCTGCCCAAATAATAGATTAAATGTCCCTCGTTCATACATAATAAATAGCCCCAAACCAATTAACACAAAAGGGACAATAGCCTGACCATAGCGACTTAAAATATAACCAATGTTAGCTTGACGATTTAATAAATCAGCGATACCGCACCAAATCCCTACCATGCCAAAAAATACTACCAAAATTATTCCTAAACCAACAATATCTTGACCTGCAAATAGGGGGATGTAAATACTAATATTATCACCCCCATTGGCAACTGTTACAGCCGCAACTTTATAAGTGTTTGGATGTAAAATGCTTGATAAAAAAGAAGATTGAGGGCTATTCTGTTCGGTATTCACTGTCTGAACTTCTCCACTTTCTTCTGCACGATTTACTAATTGCTTGATGCCAATAGCAATTGGTAATAATCCTAGTAATCCAATCCATTTTTCTTCTATGACTAAGCCACCAAAGAACCCTGGTAAGCTGAGGATAATAATGGCTGTAAAGCCAATATATTGACCGATAAAAATATGTCTACGGCGAAAATTTCTATCTATTTGCGAGAAAAATATTAACAGAATCATGATGTCGTCAATATTAGTAGCGGCAAAGGCAATTATGCCTTCTGTAAAAGCAGTAGCAAGCCTATTCATGGTAAACTTGGATAATATACTCTTTAGTAAGAAGTCAGGAGAGGAATTTAAAAAGAAGTCATAATAATTGTAACTCTAAATTTAAATTTTATTAAACTTATCTAAAATGAACAATTTATTGACAGCAATTATCACAGGAGTAGTTGCTTTCATTGCCACTAATATTGATGATATTGTGATTTTGTTGGTGTTTTTTTCGCAAGTAAATGAGAATTTTCGCCCTTGGCAAATTGTTGTTGGTCAATATTTAGGTTTTACTATTCTCGTCATCTTGAGTTTACCTGGTTTATTTGGTGGGCTGATTTTGCCTCAATCATGGATTGGTTTACTAGGCTTAATTCCTATCGCTATTGGTATGAGTAGCTTAGTGAATAGAGAAACAGAACAATTAGCTGATGTTCCAGAAGATATAATACCATCTGCTACATCAACAAACAATTATTTTTTAACACCACAAATTTACACTGTGGCAGCAATAACTGTGGCGAATGGTAGTGATAATATTAGTATTTATATACCGTTATTTTCTAGCACTCAATTAGAGAGTTTTTTAATAATTATTGGGTTATTTTTTCTCCTTTTAGCAGTTTGGTGCTATATAGCATATCAGTTAACCCATCAGCAAAAAATAGCTGATTTTTTTACCAATTATGGTAATTATCTTGTGCCGTTTGTGCTGATGGGTTTAGGGGTTGTAATTGTATGGAAAAGTAAAGCTTTAAATCCGTTAAAACTCCTTGGTAGTTGTATTTGTTTGTTGGTTTTAGTAAAAAAGGACAATTGACAAATGAGCAATGATATTTTTTGCTATTTCCATCACCATACTTATTGATAACCACTAAATGTAATACATGGGATTATATTGGGCGCGAATCTCTCTTTCTTGACATAAATCTTGGAGTGTATAGCCGCGCAAAACCTCAATCGAAGCCGCGTTAGCTTGCTGCCAGATTTCCAGAACTAAAATTTTTTCTATGGTTGGAGTCTCGGAGCTTTCTTTCTCTTTCCGTTCACCTTCCACCAAGGTAACAATTTCTAGCAAAGTAATTTGCCAAGGCTCACGCATTAATACGAAACCTCCTTTTGAGCCACGTTGACTCTGTACTAAACCGGCACGTCGCAGTTGAGTGAGAATTTGTTCAAGATACCGTTCCGGGACGGGTTGCTTGGCGGCAATCTCGTTCATGGTTAGGGGAACTTTTTTATCGTGATGTCTGGCTAGTTCTAACAGTGCTAGGAGCGCATATTCCACTTTCGCCGAAAGATCCAGAAGAGCATAGTTTTGACTATTCAAATCTGTATTCAGAATACTACTGTACATTGATAGATTTATCGGCTTTTAACCGCAATTAGTTTTATTTTAAGTGTTAAATGTGATATTATCACACTTGCACTAAATAAAGTATCATAACTCTATCGGATTTAAGGTGATTATCTGCAAAATTCTCAAAATTGCTTAACACTCACTTGTCGCACTTCATTTTACAAGAGAAATACAAGTATTAAAATTTACTATATTTTATCTTGTATATACTTGAATGTCATTGGTAATTAATCTGCACAACATCCCTGGCTTTTGCTTGTGAAAACCAATTACCAATTACCAATTACCTATTACCTATTACCTATTACCAAAGATTTCAAATCATGAAGCACTGCTGTAGCTGATTGATAGCGATCGCTAAAATGGTAACAAACCATCTTATCTAAAATTGCAGCTAATTTTGTATTAACACTGATCTGATTTTGCCAAACAAAGTTACCTGTATGGGGATTAATTTTGAGTTCTTGGGGAGGGATTCCTGTAATTGCTTGAATACCCATCATTCCCAAAGCATAAATATCACTACACAAGCGGGGATGACCAGCAAATTGTTCCGGTGGTGCATAACCTTTTGTGCCAATAGCAATTGTTACTGCTGCTATAGATTCATTGATTGATGGCTGGATAAATTTAACTGCACCAAAGTCTATTAATACCAATTTATTATTATGAATACATCTCATGATATTTGTCGGTTTAATATCTCGATGAATAACATGATGTTGATGTACAAATACCAAAATTTCTAATATCTCCTGGAGCATGGAAATAACAAACTCTTCACTTTTGCCATTTTGTTCAGGAGATAATTCTTCACTTAACGTATGTCCTTGAATATATTCTTGAACTAAATAAAATTCTTGATTGTCTTCAAAATAAGCCAGGAGTTCGGGAATACAGGGATGTTTGCCTAATGTAGCTAAGATTTCAGCTTCAGTATAAAATAATCTGCGGGCTATTTGTAAAAATTTATCATCCTGACGAGCCGGCATTAACTGTTTGACGACACAAATAGGCTCACCTGGACGATGATGATCTTGAGCTAAATAAGTGCGGCCAAAGCCACCAGCACCAAGGGTTTGTACGATTTGATAACGGCCACCTAATAATAATCCCCCGGTTTTTAATCTAGATATAGATGTTTCATATTTAGTAGTAGGGTGATCAGAAATAGATTGTAGTAATGTAGTTTGATTTAATAGTAAATTTAACTGAGAAATTGCTTCTTTTTGTTGTTCAACTTGTAAAATAATCCCTTGATTTTTCTGAGTTGTGTAACCCACGATGACAAAACTACCCATGATCAAACTAATCATAGGAGGAATCAAAGGTATCCAAATGCCTTGGAGATATAAACCAGCAGCAATTCCCAGCAAACCCATGAGCAGAAAACTAGTCATCACTAGCAACATGAAAATATGTCGCCACTGCCATGCTAAAATTGCCCCAATTAGAGACCAAACCCAAATCCAACATAATTCCAATTGATCTGGCCAGTAATAAATTAGCGATCGCCCATCTAAGACTGTACTAATAATTTGACTAGCTATTTGGGCATGAATAAACATCCCAGCTATTCTTGCTGGTTGATCTGGGAGAGAACTGTAGGGAGTATAATAACCAGGATGGACACTATAAGCAGTAGTTCCAATAATAACTAACTTATCTTTTACCCAATTGGGGTTAACTTGATCTTGGAGAACTTGTGTTAAGGTAACTTGTTGAGCCAGGTGATCAAAATGGCGATAATTTAACAGAATTTGGTAGCCGTTAGCATCTGTATTCTGATAACCACCAGCATTTTTATCTAAGCGAGGAAATACTGTTTTGCCAATTTCTAATTCTTGATTTTCATTAAAATTATATTTAATGCCTTGTTTTTCTAAATAATTAATGGCTAATAAACTAGCAAAGGAAAACTGGGTTACACATTTATTATCTGTATGTGTAACTTCAGAAAATAATAAACTCCGGCGCAAAACTTGATCAGTTTCATTATCAGCAAGGACATCATTAAAACCCACATTCTCCATCGGGAAGTTAGGAGGTGGGGGAACTTCTGATCTACCAATATTGCTTAATAAACAAGTGGTGAAAATATTTTCTTTTTTTGGTAAATTAATTCCTAAATTCTTTTGTTCTGGACGATAAATATTTAAACCAATTACACGGGGTTGATGAGATTTTAATTTAGCTAATAATGTATTAATAGTTTTGTCAGATAAAGGCCATTTCTCTTGTTTGAGATCCTCTTCTGTAATTGTGACTAATAAAATCCGCCCATCTGCGGGTTCTAAAGGACGCGATCGCAACATTAAATCATAAGCACCTAACTCCAATTTTTGCAACCATTTCAGTTCTCGTACTCCCCAAACTAACCCTGTTACCCCTATACTCGTTAGAAAAATGACAATTAACCAATTATAGGCAGCAACACTACCAAAAGAATCCTGAGTTTTGAACAACCCAGTCCTAAATTTTGCAAGAATTCCCTTAATCACAATATTGAGGTATAAACCTGGATATGTAGCAGGTGACAGAATTGAAAGTCCTTGATTCTGTACTTAATTTACCTGCAATATGGTACATATAGCAATTTATTCTCTTGAATCTTGAATATCCGATACCGGGGTAGATATTGATAAAGAAATCGGAGTTGAGTTTACTGCTGATTCCAACTTCGGTACTTCCCCAGGGGTGATGACAGGGGTATTCCTGAAGTAAGAAGGCAAAATCTTATCATAGTTAGAGGCAACTGCTAACAATGCCCCTCCTAAAATATAGATGGGTAATGGGACGGAAAAACCTCGTAACCACTTAAAAAACTCCGCTAAAGCAAACAGGACAAAAAAGCATACAAGCCAAACTTTCATAAGTTTATTTGTTCGATACGATGTTATCTTCTCACTAATTTTAGTTTTTTTGGATTGAGAATAAATCAATTAAAAGTTAAAAATTACAAAAAACTTATATTTCATTCCTTAAAACTTCTGTAGCTTGCTCAACAGATAGTGGACGATATAAAAGAAATCCTTGGACATCATCACAGTTAATTGAGCGTAAAAACTCTAACTCTGCTGGCTGTTCTACACCTTCAGCAATTAACCTCAATCCTAAAGATCGTCCCAAGGTAACTATAGCTTGGATGATATGAGCGACTCTTTCATCTTTGGTGAGTTCTTTAATAAAAGAACGATCAATTTTGAGGTTATGGAATGGTAACACCTGTAGGCGAGAAAGGGAAGAATAACCTGTGCCAAAGTCATCAATGGCCAAAAGTAACCCCATTTGTGTCAAACTCTGTAATGCAGTTGTGGTGAAATCAAGATCCGCGATAGCTGTAGTTTCTGTAATCTCTAATTCTAAAAATTCTGGTTGTAGTTGAGTTACTGTTAAAATATTGGTTAATATTTCTACTAACTTAGGTTGGCGAAACTGGTTAGGAGAGAGATTGACGGCAATGGTAATTGGTGGATATCCTGCATCTTGCCAAGCTTTATTTTGCATACAAGCCTGACGTAATGCCCATTCACCAATAGAAATAATTAAGCCACTTTCTTCCGCTAGAGGAATAAAAACATTAGGAGAAACTATCCCCATTTCTGGGTGATACCAACGCAGTAAAGCCTCCATGCCTGTAATTTTACCTGTGGCAATATTAACGCGAGGCTGATAATACAACATCAGTTCTTCCCGTTCTAAAGCATGACGTAAACTTTTTTCTAAACTTAATAGTTCGGGATTTTTTTTACTGAGAGACTCTTTATAAAATTGGTAGTTATTTCTGCCTTCGTCTTTGGCGTAATATAAAGCTGCATCTGCGTGTTGAATGAGAGTTTCGGCATCAGGACTTTGTTTATTTAAGAGAGCTATGCCAATACTGGAACTAATATAAAGTTCATGTCCGTGGACATAAAAAGCATTTTCTAAACTTTGGAGAATATTTTGAGCGATTTGGATAATGGGTTGAGTTTCCGTTATTTGTGGTAAGAAAATAGTGAATTCATCACCACCCCAACGAGCCACAATATCTCCAGGTCTAATTGCATATCTGAGTCTTTGAGCGACAATTTTTAATAAGTCATCTCCGACGGTATGCCCCAAAGTATCATTAATGATTTTAAAGCGATCCAGATCCAGGAACATAACCGCAAGACTTTCCTCTATCTGAATTGCTTTTTGTATATTGCGTTGAAGTATATCGTTGAATTGTAAACGATTAGGTAATCCAGTCAGTAAGTCGTGCATGGCCTGATAGCGAATCTTTTCCTCTACTTGCTGACGTTGACGAGCGCCACTAATGCTTGCAGACATCGTTAAAAGGCTAGATTCTTCATGTTTTGACCAATCACGTTCTGCGGTACATTCAATTAAACCCAAACAACCCCAAAACTCTGTTTCTAATCTCAGAGGTACAAGCAGTAGCGATTTGATATTATCTCCCATGAGCAGTTCTTTCTCGACTATGGGAAATACTTTGGTACGGCCACTAATAGTTTCACCCTGGGAGAGTGTGTTATACCAGCGTTCTAGTCCAGAGGTTTGATAAGACTGATTTTGCCAATGATAGTGGCTGGTTTCCGCACCAGATTTAATCCATTCAAACCGCATACTTAAGGATATTTCTCCAGTAATAGGATGGGGATGGTTTTGAAATAGATAAACTCGTTCTACATTGGTAGCTTCTCCTAATGCTGCTAGTGCTTTTTCAATAGCTATCTCATAGTTCATTTCTGCTAATAAATAGTTAGCTGCTTCAGCTACCCCTTGCAATAGGCGATCACGTTGTTTTAATTCTATTTCAGCTTTTTTCTGTTCTGTAATTTCTCTAATAATAAAAGTTCTAATTAAGTCACTTTCAGGTAAATAATGCACAGATTGTTCAAAAATTTCATCACCAACTGTTACTTCCCTCACAAAGGAATTTTGGTCTTGATTCTCAACTGCTTTGAGCAATTGTGTCAAAATTGGGTGTTCCTGACCTATCAGCCTTAAGTTGGGAAATTTAGCTGCTGCTGCTGGATTCAGATATGTTATTTTTCCCTCTAAATCCATTTCAATAATAGGATTAGGAATTAGTTCTGGAAAAGATGCTAACCTGGCTAAGGCTGCATCACTAGCGATTTCAAAGTTATGATCATGTATAATTGCTGTATCAAAAGGAGAGGCAATATTGACTCTGCCAGAAAGGAAATCTGACAAATTACCCGTTTCACAAAATTCAGCAAATATTTGCTCTGAGAGGTTAGTAATTACGTAGTATTTAGCTTGAATATTATTTTTGCCAAAGGCAATCATGTCTCCATTTTGGAGATTATGAGACAGACATTTTTGTCCATTAACAAATAAACCGTTGGTGCTTCTTTTCCCCTGAAAGTTGCCATCAATAATCCGAAAACCGTATTGGTCAGTATTAGGAATTGTTACTCTTAATAAAATCGCGTGTTGCCTGGATACAGACCGCGAATGCAGAATAATAGCGTTCCTTAAGTCCCTTCCTAGAGAGTAAGTTGTCTCTAGTAAGGGAAGAGTTCGCTGCCCTTGTGGATCTTGGACAACTAATAGATGGCGGATTTTTTCCCTTTCATTTCCTACCATGCCTCTCCCTTAAAATCTCATGTATTTGAATAGCTTATACAAAACTTTTACTATATTGTGAATTATTACTATTTTCAATTATTTGCTGATTATCAGGTGGATTAACTATTTTACAGTCTATACAGCTAGTATGAACTGAAAAATTCCCAGGTATTCTCTTAACTGAGCAAAATATTAGCTAAGTCCAATTACATTTCAATTTTTGGTATTTTTTCTTACACATAAAATATCATACTATACTTACACTATATGATATAATATCTCATCCTACTTTGCACGGTTAATCACCCAATTTGCTAGTGAAGAAAAGACAGAACAATGACAAGTAAGATCGGAATCTTACCAATTAGCGATTCTTTAGCTAAGATTGTTTGGGTATTCTCATTGTTGGACAAATGATTGAAGTTGAGCATCTTAGTAAAACTTATGGTTCGACAACAGCAATTACTGATGTTACCTTTAGCGTTGAACCTGGGGAAATTTTGGGGTTTTTGGGTCCAAATGGGGCTGGTAAAACCACAACCATGCGAATTTTAGCCGGTTATTTACCTGCGAGTAGTGGTACAGCGAAGATTGACGGTTATGATGTCCATGATAATTCTCTACTTGTGCGGCAGCGGATTGGCTATTTACCGGAAACACCGCCATTATATCCAGAGATGACAGTGGAAGGGTTCTTGCACTTTGTCGCTAGGATTAAAGGAGTTTCTTCAGGCGATCGCTCGACAAAAGTAACAGCAGCTATCAACCGTTGCAACTTAGAAGATAAGCGCCAAGTTATTATTCGTAAATTATCTAAAGGCTATCGGCAAAGAGTTGGGATTGCCCAAGCGATCGTTCATGATCCCCCAGCAATTATTCTTGATGAACCTACAGTTGGTCTTGATCCCCGGCAAATTACGGAAGTGCGGAACTTAATTAAAAGTTTGGCAGGAACACACACCATTATTCTCTCTACTCATATTCTCCCAGAAGTGAGCATGACCTGTAGTCGAGTTGCCATTATTAATCGGGGGCAAATAGTTGCGACTAACACCCCAGAAAATTTGATGACACAATTAACAGGTGGGGCAGGATATGAATTAGAAATTACCGGAGAAGCACCTTTAGCTAAACAAATGTTGCAAAATATCTCCGGTGTGAGTTTAGTAGAATCTATACATAACCATCAACATTTGCCGGAAAATCGTACTTACCTACGGGTAATATTACAGCCAGGAAAAGAACCAGGAAAAGAAATTGCGGCAGCTTTGATTCGGGCTGGCTTTGGTTTGTATGAAATGCGTCGTGTTAGTGCCACATTAGAAGATGTTTTCTTAAAACTAACTACAGCAGAAAAGAATTTACCCACAGATATCAACTCAGAAATCGAAGAAGGAGAAGCTGCATAAATGGGTATAGTCATCGCTAATATTATTGCCATTTATCGTCGAGAACTACAGAGTTATTTTGTTTCGCCATTAGCTTATGGTATAGCTAGTGCATTTTGGTTTTTATCAGGTTTATTTTTCGTGATGATTTTATTGGGGCCAGAAGGAATTTTAGTCACAGTTTCTGGTTATGATTTACAAGGGCAACAAATGGGAGTCCCAGCCCCAAAAATAGATGTTCCTTACGAATTTGTGCGGGCGTTTTTAGATAGAATGGGCTGGTTAATGTTATTTATTTTGCCTATTTTGTCAATGGGACTTTATGCCGAAGAACGCAAGCGAGGAACTTTAGAACTATTAGCCACATCACCAGTTACTAACTGGGCTGTAGCCGTAGGCAAATTATTAGGGGTACTAACATTTTTTTTGACAATGGTATTACCTTTAATGGGATTTGAAGCCATCGCTTTATCTAGTTCTAATCCTCCCATATCACCGACAATTCCGTTACTTGGTCATTTAGGATTACTTTTACTAGCAGCAGCAATTTTATCTTTAGGAATGTTTATTTCTTCATTAACAGACAGTACAATTTTAGCTGCTATCCTTACTTTTGCCGTCGTTATTTTGCTATTATTCATTGATTTAATTGCCAAAACTATTCCTGGACCAATTGGTGAAGCTGTGAGTCATTTATCCCTTCTCAAACATTACAACACCCTGATTCAAGGAATTTTTGACACTAGCGGCTTGATTTTATTCACCAGTTACATTATCTTAGGTATTTTTCTCACAGCCCAATCAATTGATGCACTGCGCTTTCAACGTCAGTAGTTAATTGTCAGTTGTCAGTTGTTAGTTGTCAAAGGACTTTCAAACCTGTTCCCTGTTCCCTGCTATAAATAATGAATAAAAACAAACTTTGGAAACTTGTATTTTGGCTAGGACCATTCTTTTTAGCTGCTGGCTTAACAGTTGGTTTAATTTCAGAAAAATGGGGAATAATCCCTTTATTATTAACAATAATAGGTTTCGTGATTTGTAGCTTATGGGTAATAGTACAGAGTCAACAAAGTAAGTGGTGGCAAAAGCGTTCTACTCAAAGTGGTACTAATGCCTTAGTCGCAACTTTATCAGTATTAGTTATCTTGGGATTAATTAACTTTTTAGGTATTCGCTATCATTTCCGCCTAGACTTAACAGATACTCAATTATTTACTCTAGCTCCGCAATCAAGGGAATTAGTTAGTAATTTACCGCAAACAATGAAAGTTTGGTTATTTAGTAAAGAACAAAATTCCCAAGATCAGGAATTATTAGATAACTATCATCGTCAAAGTAACCAGTTTAAATTTGAGTATGTTGATCCTCAATTAAGACCAGGACTAGCAGAAAGATTTGGTGTTAAAGATTATGGCGAAGTTTATCTAGAATTTCAAACCAAACGGCAATTAGTACAGGTAATTAGTGAAAATGAACGTCTTTCAGAAGTAAAATTAACTAATCGGTTACAACAAATCACCAGTTCCAAAACTGCTAAAGTTTACTTTCTTCAAGGTCATGGGGAACATCCACTTTCAGCTACTAAAGGGGCAATTTCTCAAGCCATTCAGGGATTAACTGATAAAAACTTTACCACATCAGCTTTGAATTTAGCACAACAGCCGCAAGTTCCTGATGATGCTGATGTTTTAGTTGTAGCTGGACCGCAAAGAGAATTATTGACAGGGGAAGTTACAGCTTTACAAAATTATCTTAATCGTGGTGGTAATTTGTTGTTAATGATTGATCCTAACACTAACCCGAAAATAGATACCATTTTAAAAGATTGGGGTGTGCGTTTAGATAATCGTTTGGCCATTGATATTTCTGGGCAAAGTTTGCAACTGGGACCTGCGGCTATTCTAGTCACAGAATATGGACAGCATCCTATTACTAAAGATTTTGCTAACAATATTTCTGTATATCCCTTGGCTCGTTCTCTAGAAATTGATCCTGTTCCTGGTATCGAGTCTATGGCTTTATTAAAAACCAAACCCTATCCTAGCAGTTGGGCAGAAAGTGATCAAAAAAGTGAAAAATTAGAATTTAATGAAGGTAAAGACTTAAAAGGACCTTTAACTTTAGGAGTAGCATTGACGAAGAAGTTATTAAATCCAAATTCACCAATTCCAAATCCTACAAATTCACCAATTCCAAATCCTACAAATTCACCAATTCCAAATCCTACAAATTCACCAATTCCAAATCCTACAACTTCTCCAACTCCAAATCCTACAAATTCACCAATTCCAAATCCTACAACTTCTTCAACTCCAATACCAACAACTTCACCAACTCCAATACCAATAACTTCCCCAATTCCAACTCCTACAACTTCACAAAATATTGCTAAAGAATCACGGTTAGTAGTATTTGGAAATTCAAGTTTTGCCGTTGATGGTTTATTTGAACAACAGTTAAATGGAGATGTGTTTCTTAACTCAGTTAGTTGGCTAAGTCAACAGGATCAACAACTTCTTTCAATTCGTCCTAAAGAACCAAAAAATCGTCGAATTGTTATATCAACTCTGCAAGCTAATTTATTAACAATATCTGCTGTATTGTTATTGCCTTTAATTGGTTTAGTCACAGGCTTTATTATTTGGTGTAAACGCCGATGAACAATAAATTAGTAATTCATGATGGTAAACTAAAGCTCGGAGGAGTAACTGTTTGGTATTCTGCGAGTAGTGACGAATATCAAGAATGTCAAGTAAAAGCCCAAGTTCTCACTTTAAATCAACCAGATTTTTCACTTTTAGAAACAATATTATGGCAACCTGATGATGGTTATTTTGTTTTAGATTATCATTTACAGCGGTTGCAAGCTTCAGCAATTTACTTTGATTTTGATTTTGATATAAATAACTTGAAAACTCAACTTGATAAATTAACAAAATCATTTTCAAACCAAGCTTACAAAGTGCGGTTATTGTTAGATTATGGTGGTGAAATTAGATATGAAATAATACCTTTATCTCCTGTCAATAATCAGGAATTTGTGAAACTAGGTATGTGTTGCACGCCTGTTGACTCTACTAATATATTTTTGTATCATAAAACAACTAATCGCCAAATTTATGAAATAGCAAAAGCCGCTTTTCCTGATTGTGATGATGTTATATTGTGGAATGAAAGAGGTGAAATTACAGAAACCTGTATTGGTAATATTGTGGTGGATTTGAATGGAGAATTGTTGACACCTCCAGTAAAGTGCGGGTTATTAGCAGGAACTTTTCGTGCTGATTTACTTGAGAAAAGTAAAATCAAGGAAGAAATTATTACAGTGGACAAGTTTAAATATAGTGATCACATCTATATAATTAACTCAGTGCAAAAATGGCGAGAAGCGGTTTTAAATACCGCTATAATTAGATAATTTATAATTAATATTCAATATGAAATTGCCAAAAACGACTTTAATTTTAATACTTTTAGCTCTGGGTTTAGGTAGTTTTGTCTACTTTCATGAAATCAAAGGAAAAAATCAGCAAACAGAAATAAAAAACCAAAAACAGAAAATTTTCTCTTTTACCGCTCATGATGTCCAATCTCTAACAATTAAATTCAAAGATACAACATTACAACTAGAAAAAAGGAATACATCTGAAAAACCTCAATGGGAAATAAAGTCTCCCATATCAGCACTAGCTAATGATGCAATAGTTTCTTATTTAATGGATTTGTTAGTTGATGGTAAAAGTGAAAGAACAGTATCGGTTTTACCCACTGAATTATCAGAATTTGGTTTAGATAAACCTGTAGCAACTATTGATATTAAACTAAAAAATCAACAAAGTCATCAATTAATATTAGGGAAAGGTGATTTTAATAATCAATTTTTATATGCTCAAGCTGATGGTAATCAGAATATGAACTTGTTATTAGTTTCTAAAGATTTTGTTAATGCCGTCAATCGAGATCTATCAGAATGGCAACAAACAGCCAAAAAACCTGATGTACAACCATTACCTAGTCTTCCTAAACCAAGTCCTACAAATAGTAAGTAAATACAGCAGAATTAATCTCTTTTTATCTCGTTTATCTCGTTCCCAGTCTCTGACTGGGAATGCTATTACAGAGACTCTGACTCTGCTATAGGACTAATATTTGATTTTTGAAATATACGTAGGGTGGGCAATGCCCACCAAAAACCCCCTACGGTGGGCATTGCCCACCCTACAGTTGATTGAGAAAACTTAAAACAGCAAAAATTCCATGACAAAACAAACAGCAACCCTATTAATTTCTTGCCCAGATCAAAGAGGATTAGTAGCAAAATTCGCCAATTTCATCTATGCTAATGGTGGTAATATTACCCATGCAGATCAACATACAGATTTTGAAGCCGGATTATTTCTAAATCGCATAGAATGGCAATTAAAAGGATTTAATTTACCACAAGATTTAATTGCTCCTGCTTTTAATGCAATTGCTCAACCTTTAAATGCAAAATGGGAATTACACTTTTCTGATACTCTTCCTCGCATTGCTATTTGGGTAAGTCGTCAAGATCATTGTTTATTTGATTTAATCTGGAGACATCGCGCTAAAGAATTTCCGGGAGAGATTCCTTTAATTATGAGTAATCATCCCGATTTACAACCAGTAGTTGAACAATTTGGTATTGATTACCATTACCTACCTATAACAAAAGAAAACAAACAAGCACAGGAGAATAAACAACTAGAATTACTACATCAATACAAAATTGATTTAGTAGTTTTAGCAAAATATATGCAAATAGTTAGTGCGGATTTTATTGAAAAATTTCCGCAAATTATTAATATTCATCATTCATTTTTACCAGCATTTATTGGGGCTAATCCCTATCATCGTGCCTTTGAAAGAGGTGTGAAAATTATTGGTGCAACAGCCCACTATGCTACGGCTGACTTAGATGCAGGACCAATTATAGAACAGGATGTGGTGCGGGTAAGTCATCGAGATGAAGTGAATGATTTAATTAGAAAAGGTAAAGATTTAGAAAGAATTGTGTTAGCAAGGGCGGTAAGATTGCATTTACAAAATCGCGTTTTAGTTTATGGAAATAGAACCGTAGTTTTTGAGTAAATTTATTGAAGGGGAAGGGGAAAAAGGAAAGAAAAAATATTTAATCCTTATCCTTTCTTCTTTTCCCAGTTCAAGTTAAAATTCTAACGCCATATTTAGCGTCGTCCACGTTGAATTTTGTCAAATATAGCACCATCAGCAAATAATTTTTTCTGGACACCACTCCAACCGCCAAGATCACCTACAGTATAAAGTCTGGCAATATAGGGGAATTTATTTTTTACTTCTTTGGAGACAGTTGGGTCAACTGGACGGAAACCAACTTTAGCAAATTCACGCTGTGCTTCTGGAGTGAAAAGGAACTTGACGAAAGCTTCAGAAACCTCACGATTTCCATGCTTATCAACATTTTTATCCACAACTGCCACAGGTGCATCTATAGAAATATTGACTGGAGGAACTATGTAAGAAGTATCTGTTTTGCCTTGCTGTGCAGCTAAAATCACTTCGTTTTCATAGTTTAGTAATACATCACCTTGACCTTTTTTGTAAAAAGCATCACTTGATTCCCTGGCATCTTTAGGTAGGGCTACTACATTTTTAAACACATCTGTTACAAACTTCAACGCCTGGGTTTCATTTCCGCCATTTTTAACGACTGAACCCCATAAAGCGAGAAAATTCCATTTAGCCCCACCAGATGTCTTGGGATTTGCAGTCACAATCTTAACATCAGGCTTTGTTAAATCAGCCCAATTCTTGATCTTTTTCGGATTACCAGCGCGAGTTTCCAGTGCAACTACTGAACGGGTAACAATTGCGTTATTTGGAGATTCCTTTTCCCAACCTGGTTGAATCAAGCCAGCTTGTTCAATTTTTTTAATGTCTCCAGCCAATGCTAAAGCTACCACATCTGCGCCCAAACCATCAATAACAGCGCGGGTTTGCGAGCCAGAACCACCGTAACTCTCTTTAATCACCACTTCTTGACCTTTTTCTCTTTTCCATTTTGCCACAAAATCGGGAATGATTTTAGCGTAAGCGGCCTTGGTGACTGCGTAAGAAACTAAAGTAATTTCAACTTTTTTGCCACTTTGACTCATTAGTTGTGTTTTTTGGGCTGTACCTGCAAATACAGGCATAATAGTGCTTATACTTAAACCTGTGGCTAAGAATAAAGCAGGAAATAACGGCTTTGTTGTTTGTAGGAATTTTGCAGGGTTTGAAGAATTATCTGTCATGGGATGTCCTTAAATTGGTTTGAATATAATCTACGAAAACTCTGTCGAGATACAGTATTTACTGTCTAGAAAAAGAGCGTACCAGATGTAATAAATAAAATCAATAGTTTTTGCACTTAAAAACAACTATTTTCCTATCGAGTATTGTATGTATTAAATATTTTATTTATTTTTGTAATTATTTAATTGCCTATAAAGTTTATATAGTAGATATTTTGACAAATTAAATTCTATATTTATTTTCTAGTGTTTATTCAAATAAAGTATTAAAAATAGCAAGTTAAATAAGTAATTTTTCTTTTTTCACCTCCATAAAGATCATCGAAAATTGATACTTATCATTTAAAGGCATTGTAATTTCTCTTGAAACTGGTAAAATCACCATATTCCCTATCGTCAATATGCAGTTTTTACTGGTGTTGATAACCAGATACCTGCAATAATGGTATTTTTATTAATTAACCGTAGTTTCACGGGAGGATAAAAAATGAATTTGTGGCAGCAATTACGTAAAGGACTACAACTTCGGTTCAGTCCAAATTCGCTCAAAGGCTTTGTCTCACTTGTTTTAGTCGGAACGGTATTGAGTGTATCTCTTGCTGCTTGCTCCGGGACAAACAACAGTAATTCCCCTAGTGCAACTACTGATACGGGTAAAAAACAGAATGTAGAATTAACCCTTGTATCCTTTGCTGTTACTAAAGCTGCTCACGCAGCTATTATTCCTAAATTTGTGGAAAAATGGCAAAAGGAACATAACCAAACTGTGGTTTTCAAACAAAGCTATGGTGGTTCTGGTTCGCAAACTCGTGCGGTAGTTGATGGTTTAGAAGCAGATGTTGTTCATTTGGCTCTCGCTCTGGATACGCAAAAAATTGAAAAAGCGGGATTAATTCAACCTGGGTGGGAGAAAAAATTTCCTAATAATGGTATTGTTTCTAAGTCTGTTGCAGCTTTAGTAACTCGTGAAGGCAATCCCAAAGGGATTAAGAATTGGGCTGATTTAGCGAAAGATGATGTTAAACTAATTACCGCAGATCCGAAAACTTCCGGGGTAGCTCGTTGGAATTTTCTCGCACTTTGGAATTCAGTAATTAAAACTGGTGGAGACGAGGCCAAAGCCACTGAGTTTGTGACTAAGGTTTATAAAAATGTCCCTGTGTTAACAAAAGATGCTCGTGAAGCTACAGACGCATTTTTTAAACAAGGTCAAGGTGATGCTTTAATAAACTATGAAAATGAAATTGTTTTGGCAAAAGATAAGGGCGAAAAAACAAATTACATTCTCCCTGATGTAAATATTTCCATTGATAATCCTATTGCTGTTGTAGATAAAAATGTTGATAAACATGGTAATAGGGAGGTTGCAGAAGCTTTTGTGAAATATCTATTTACTCCCGAAGCACAACAGGAATTTGCTAAAGTAGGATTTCGCCCTGTAGATGAAACAGTAGCTAAGAGTAAAGAATTTGTTGATAAATATCCCCAAATAAAAATTTTAGGTACAGTTCAAGAATTAGGTGGTTGGGGTGCTGTTCAGAAAAAATTCTTTGCTGAAGGGGCAATTTTTGACCAAATTCAAGCTAAAAATAAACGGTAATTAACAAGCCCTGGTGATTATAAATCACGGCTATACAAACAAAGTCCGCCTGCGCGGACTAGGGAAATTTAGAACCCACGCAGGTGGGTTTTGCTTGTATAGCCGTGACTTATAGTCGCCTGAATTTCTAAATAACAACTAAAAACCAACTAAATTATGACTGGATCTGCGGCTGTACAAACTAATATTAAACCTCCCATTTGGAAGGTATTTTTAGATAATTTGATTCATCTTCCTTGGACTTGGCGGATTACTTTGGGATATTTAACTGTGATGTTATTTATCCCTATTATCGCCATGTTTCTCAAGGCTAGTACGGAATCTCCAGAGAAGTTTTGGGAAATTGCCACCAGCGAGTTAGCATTGGCAACTTATAATGTTACCTTTGTGACTTCATTATTTGCAGCTTTGCTCAATGGCGTATTTGGAACTTTGATTGCTTGGGTATTGGTGCGTTATGATTTTCCGTTTAAACGGATTATTGATGCCACTGTAGATTTACCCTTTGCTTTGCCAACATCTGTCGCAGGTTTAACACTGGCAACGGTGTACAGTGATAATGGTTGGTTGGGTTCATTGTTAGCACCAATGGGAATTAAGGTATCCTTTACTCGCTTGGGAGTTGGGGTAGCAATGATATTTATATCTTTACCTTTTGTGGTGAGAACTGTGCAACCGGTACTGCAAGAAATGGAATCAGAAATTGAAGAAGCAGCTTGGAGTTTAGGTGCTTCAGAATGGCAAACTTTTTGGAAAGTGATTTTACCCCCTTTATTTCCGACAATTTTAACTGGTGTAGCTTTGGGTTTTTCCCGCGCTGTGGGAGAGTATGGTTCAACAGTAATTATTTCTTCCAATACACCATATAAAGATTTGATTGCACCTGTGTTAATTTTCCAGCGGTTGGAACAATATGATTATGCTGGTGCAACTGTAATTGGTGTGGTTTTATTAGGAATTTCCTTGGTGATGTTATTAGCAATTAATTTCTTACAAGCTTGGGCAAGAAGATATGACAATAGATAAAATCAGAAAACCAAAAAAACAAAGTTGGGTGCCGGCAGTTTTAATTGGGATTGCGATCGCTTACTTATTTCTGGTTCAATATATTCCAGCTATTAATGTTTTTTTTGAAGCTTTCAAAAAGGGAACTGGACCATTTTTATCTAACCTGGCAAAACCGGAATTTCTCCACGCAGCTTGGTTAACCCTGTTACTGGCTGCGATTTCTATCCCTGTGAATGCCGTATTTGGATTATGTGCGGCTTGGGCGATCGCTCGGCATAAATTCCCAGGACGCGCTATAGTTCTCAGTATCATTGATTTGCCCTTTTCCATCTCTCCAGTTGTCGCCGGGTTAATGATAGTCCTACTATACGGAAGAAATGGCTGGTTTGGGCCTTGGCTACAAGCCCATGATATTCAAATCGTCTTTGCTTTTCCAGGCATGGTACTCGCTACTGCTTTTGTGAGTATGCCTTTTGTAGCCAGAGAAGTAATTCCTATTTTAGAAGAATTTGGTAAAGACCAAGAAGAAGCTGCGAGGACATTAGGCGCAAACGATTGGCAAACTTTTTGGCGAGTAACTTTACCCAGTATTCGCTGGGGTTTACTCTACGGTTTAATCTTAACCAATGCTAGAGCTATGGGTGAATTTGGGGCAGTTTCTGTGGTATCTGGTAACATTGCCAATACAACTCAAAGTTTACCATTATTTGTGGAAGATGCTTACAAACAATATGAAACTGAAGCTGCTTTTTCTGCGGCTGTATTGTTAGCATTTTTAGCAGTAATTACCTTGATACTCAAGGAAATTTTAGAACGAAAAACCCACATTAAAGAAGTTGAATAATTGGTATAGCGGTATGCATTTGAATGAGATACAGTCAGCAAATCGCAAATCCTGTAGGGGCGCGGGGTCTGCGCCCTCGATTGTATTGCATCAAGCGCGAGAACCGCTATATGGCTACGCTATCAGACAATAATTTATTTTCCCCGACTACATAATATTGATAGGATCAACATCAATTGTTAAACTCACAGAAGCGGGAGAAAGCGATCGTACTTCTGGCCAATCTGGTAAATTTGGTAAAGCATCAGGAGCAAATTTAAGTAGTATTTGCCAGCGATAACGGTTAGCTACTCGTAATATACTAGCTGGTGCGGGGCCTAATATCTCAAATCCTTCTTTATCGTTCAAAAATGTGGCAATGATTTGTGCCGTGTTTTGCACTTGAATGGGATCTAAACTACTTAACCGCAATAAAATTAATCTACCATAGGGGGGATAATTTAGTGCCTGTCTTTGTGCTAATTCCGCATCACAAAAAGATTGATAATCATGTTTTTGCACAGCTTCAATAATCGGATGTTCTGGGGTGTAGGTTTGGACAATTACTCTCCCTGGATCATCCCCTCTTCCCGCCCTTCCTGCAACTTGGGTAAGGGTTTGAAATGTGCGTTCATTGGCGCGATAATCGGATAAGTGCAATAATCCGTCCGCAGCAACTACACCCACCAAGGTAACTTGGGGTAAATCTAATCCTTTAGTTAACATTTGTGTTCCCACTAATAAATGGGCTTCACCGTTAGCAAATTGGGTGAGAAGTTTCCGGTGTGAACCTTTGGTACTGGTGGTATCACTATCAAAGCGAATTATTTTCAAATTGGGAAATTGTTTGGTTAATTCTTGCGCTACCCGTTGAGTACCGCTACCGAAAAATTTCAAATAAGGGGAACTGCATTCGGGACAATGGGGCGGATGTAAGCGCCCATAATTACAATAATGACAGCGTAATAATTCCGGCGCTCCCTCTTCGACATGATGATAAGCTAGGGAAACGTCACAGTGGGGACATTCCAACACATAACCACAACTGCGACAAGATACAAATGTACTATGTCCGCGCCGGTGGATAAATAAAATTCCCTGTTGTTGTCTTGCTTCTAGTTGTTGTAAAGCATTTTGCAGCTTCCTGCTAAAAATAGACCGATTTCCCTCTTTTAACTCTTGACGCATATCCACTATTTCTACCGGCGGTAATGGGCGCGAGTTAATGCGTTCTGGTAATGATAAATATTGATGATTTCTACTTACCCAACTTTCTAAAGAGGGAGTCGCAGAACCTAAAATTAGGGGACAATGTTCTAATTCGCCTCGCCATTGGGCGACGGTGCGGGCGTGATAGGTGGGAATGGGGGAATCTTGTTTAAAGCTGCTATCGTGTTCTTCGTCCAGGATAATTAAGCCTAGATTGGGTAAAGGGGCGAAAATTGCGCTGCGAGTCCCGATGATGATTTGCGGTTCTCCTGTGAGCATTTGTCGCCAAGTATCGTAACGTTCACCGTCGGAAAGGGCGCTGTGATAAACATGAACTTTATGACCAAATCTAGCGCGAAATCTGTCTGTGAGTTGGGGTGTGAGGCCGATTTCGGGAACTAAAACTAAGGCGGATTTTCCTTGTTCGAGTAATGGTGCGATCGCTTGTAAGTATACTTCAGTTTTCCCTGAACCTGTTACCCCATGCAACAATACTTGAGCAAATCCAGTTAAGGAGTTAATCGTTTCTAAGGCGTTGTTTTGGGCTGGTGTTAAGGATTTCGCCTCATCTCCAGCTACTGTGGGGCCTTGTTCTCGACGTAATATTTCTCTGTCTTCAATGACTATATAGCCTTTATCTACTAAGGCTTTGAGTGTAGAAGTGCTGGTAGCGCAAACTTGCAATAATTCACTTTGCCACATTTCTCCGCCTTGTCGTCGTAAAACTTCGACAATTTCTTTTTGACGGGTTGTTAAATCGTTATCATGAGGGCGCAGGCCCTGCGCCCCTACAAGGGTGACAGCTTTTTGTATTTTGGGTTTTGTGAGTTGTGGCGGTTCTAAGTAATTTTTTGCTAATCCTAACCGGATTAATTCCCGCATTCCCCGATATGCGGCTTTAACTTTTTGTTGAATGTAGTGATAACTATAATCGGCTGTTGGCGTTTTTTCTAAAAGTGTGATTATTTGCTGGGCTGTAGGGCTAATATAAATAGAAAGATTTCCTCTACCCAAAGCAGTCAATCGTAAACGACGTTGTGATCTTCCTAATAATCCCGGTGGTAAAGCGACGCGAATTACTTGAATGAGAGGTGTATAGTAATAAGCCGCAACACGATTGAGTAATGTCCAATAACCGGTAGGAAAAAACCCTTCACTAACGACATCTTCTACTTCTCGAATTTTCTCTAAGGGAATATCTAAATTAGGTTGAGTTAATAAGCGAATAGCTATCGCACCTACCTGTGTCGCACCGAAGGGAACACTTAAAATATCCCCTGGTTTGATTGATAACTGTTCTGGTATTTTATAGGTAAATAAATCTGAACATCCGGGACAGTCTACAAGCACTTCCACCCATTGAGATAATTTTGTTTGAGATTGATATGATCCCCCCGGTTCAGCTACAGCGATAACAGATGATTTTGCACTAATACTATACATAACTTCTCGATTTATAAACAAATATTTTGTTCACAGACTTGGTTAATTTTGTTCAAGCTCACTTAACTATATCCTTTGGTTTTACTATATGTAAATAGTATTTTACAATACTTCAATTACCCATAATACTTGATAATCTGGAATTTATGTAATCTACCAGACAAATTAACTCCTACTATCCGAGTCATCAATCATTGAAAATTGATTTACCTACTTGTATCCGCAAGCCGCAAAACCTATCTTTAAAAATACGTTGAGGTAATGAGTAATCATGAGTAATAGGTAATCATATCAAGATTTAGAATCCCGGATCAACTTCTGATCAAGCTATTGTGAAAATTATGATCTCACAAGCATTGTGACTCAGTGAATCCTAAATTCTTCCGTAATCATGTTATTAATCAATCCTGAGATTGAACTACGAAATAAGGCATAGAGGTTTTCAACCCATTGATAGATATTAAATACTTTGGGAATATGAGATGCTTTTAAACGATAAATATTATCCGGATTGGAAGTTAGCATTTTTGTAATTTGGATCATTTAGTAAATTTTCGTAGAGATAAATAACTCTAGTACCAAAATGGCGATTTATTCAATTACTTTCATCACCTAAACCGGACAAACCTGAAAACTTTGCAAAAAATACACGAAAAATTAATATATATCATTTTTCATTTATTTGTAACCTTGACATGGAGGCTATGCACAGGCTACAGGCAACAAGCAACTGATTTTTTCACAAATCATTTAGAATGCATATATAGGGTTATCTCTCTGCATTTTTGAATGTTGTTAAAGTTAGTGTATGGGGGTGTGACATATTTGGTAATTAAGAAAAAAATGCAGAATATGTCCATTGGTTTTCTAAAAAAGATAGTTTTTTATTGGTGCTAAAGCCAATAATGATTATAGGTTGTATCTAGCCACAACTAAAAATAATGGACAAATACTGATTTACCTTCCAAATGAGGAATGATCAAAAGAGAGGATTTTGTTAGAGAAGAAGGGTGTATTTGTCCTGAAGGGAAAACGTAAGTATTCAGCTATCAGCTATTCCTCTGTCAGCTAAGAGCAGGAATAACAAAGAAGAGGAAGTATTCATTTCTTTGAAGTTACACCCAGGCAATTAGTTTTAATTACCTGTATTTCTACCTTGAAAGCTGATAGCTGACGACTGACAGATGAATATTTACGGTAAAACTACCAAGCCTGAAAGAGGCTGTTGTCATTAAATTATGTACCAAACAAAGCAACCATCCCTAAAGGAAACTATGAATCTTGCTGAATTGGGAACAATGGAAATACTAGAGAATATTACTGATCATGAAGAACCATCAATTGAGAGTTTAGAGCAAGTAGTATATGAAGATCCGGGAATTGTCGAAAACCTGGAATCAGAAGAACGCAATGGCGATGACATGGCCGCAGCCCGCCCTTCGGGATATAATAAAACCGAAAATGATGATGCTGTCGGCGCATTTTTTAAGGAAATGGCGCGTTATCCACTACTCAAACCTGATGAAGAAGTGGAATTAGCGCGACGAGTCAGATTTTTAGAAGAAGTCAAAGAATTGCAAGCAGCTTTGGAATTAGAACTAGGAACAAACCCTAGTAAAATCCAGGTAGCTTCTCAGTTAGAAATGACAGAAAAACAACTGGAAAGCCGCTTGTATCAGGGTAGAGTCGCCAAGCGGAAAATGATTCGCTCCAATCTCCGGTTAGTCGTATCTATTGCTAAACGATATTTAAATCGTGGTGTCCCTTTTCTGGATTTAATTCAAGAAGGAGCAATGGGTTTAAACCGCGCTTCGGAAAAATTCGATCCTGATAAAGGATATAAGTTTTCTACTTATGCTTATTGGTGGATTAGACAAGCAATTACCAGAGCGATCGCTAATGATGCCCGAACTATTCGCTTACCAATCCATATTGTTGAAAAACTTAATAAACTAAAAAAAGCTCAACGGGAACTTAAGCAAAAACTTTCTCGTAACCCAACAGAAGCCGAAATGGCCGAAGCTTTGGAAATTACGGTTCACCAACTGCGTCAACTTCAACAACTACGACGACAAGCGCTGTCCCTTAACCACCGTGTCGGTAAAGAAGAAGACACAGAGTTAATGGATTTGCTAGAAGATGAAGACAACCAGTCTCCCGAAGCAAAAATGAACGAAAACATGATGCGTCAGGAGATTTGGGAAGTTTTAGGAGACGTACTCACCCCACGGGAAAAAGATGTCATTTCCCTGCGCTATGGACTCACCAGCAGCGAACCCTGCACCCTGGAAGAAGTGGGGAATATGTTTAACCTTTCCCGCGAACGAGTTCGCCAAATCCAAAGTAAAGCCATGCGAAAGTTACGCCGTCCCCACATAGCCAAGCGTTTAAAAGGATGGTTGGTATAAATCATTAGTCATTAGTCAGTTGTCATTAGTTAGTTGTCAGTTGTCTGTGGTTAAAAAATTAGACATCTTGAGTATAAAATGTGAACTAATGACCAATGACCAATGACCAATGACTAATTTAATTGTCCGTTTTGCCCAACCTAGTGATGCTCATACCTTGTTTGCCTTAATTCAAGGACTTGCAGAATATGAAAAACTATCTCATGCTGTTATTGGTAATGCGGAAGCCCTCAAAAATCATTTATTCGGTTCACCAAAATACGTAGATGCAATCCTAGCGGAATCAGAAGGTAAAGCTGTAGGTTTTGCCCTATTTTTTCATAATTATTCCACATTTCTCACCAAGCCAGGAATTTACTTAGAAGATATCTTTGTTTTGCCTGAATATCGCCGTCAAGGTATTGGTAAAGCACTTTTGGCACGCGTAGCCCAAATAGCTATAGAAAGGGATTGTGGACGCTTAGAGTGGAGTGTTTTAGATTGGAATGTCTCAGCCCAAGCATTTTATCGGAATATGGGCGCAGACATTTTAGAAGATTGGCGGATTTGTCGCGTGACTGAAAAGGATCTGAGCCAATTAGCCAATCAAAAATGAAGTTTAAAGGATAGAAGAGGAAATCTGGCAAATTTCCCTTTTATCCTTAATTATTAATTTCTTTTTCCTAATCCTATAACTTAAATTCACATAAATTTACCTTTTGCCTAAACCCTGAAGCTACCAATCAATTAATCTCAAATCCTCAATTATTAGAGCCAAGTTTGACAGCCTGTCGTTTGACTAATGCAACGAAATCAAATGAGAATTATAGAGAATATTTGCACCGATTCAGACATTGTTGTCGAGAGAACACCAGATGAAAAAGATTATCTCAGTATTATTATTAGGCATAGCTATCTTCACCTTTGCCTTCAGTAGTCCCGCTTTGGCCGCAGACGCAGCCAGTGGAGCTAAAGTATTTAGTGCTAATTGTGCTTCTTGTCACGCAGGTGGCAGAAATTTAGTTAATGCTGCCAAAACCCTGAAAAAAGCAGATTTGGTAAAGTACGATATGTACTCAGCAGAGGCAATTATTACCCAAGTTACTAATGGTAAAGGTGCTATGCCTGCTTTTGGTAAGAAGTTAAAAGCAGAGCAAATAGAAAATGTAGCTGCTTATGTACTACAACAAGCTGATAACGGCTGGAAGAAGAAGAAGTAAGTTTACATCTAATTTGATGGATTAACAATGGGCGGGGCTTTTGTCCCGCCAAATATTTATACTGGTGAAATTGTCAAAGGAGATATTGATGACTTATTTCTGGCGATTAATTATCAGTTTCATGATAGTTTTTGTTTGCGCTTTTTTAGCCCCAAGTGCAAATTCATCACTGCTTGCGGAAACTCAAATTACAGCCAGGGACTTTTTTAAGTTGGGTGTAAACGAAATGCACAAAGATAGTTATCAAAAAGCCATTGAGAATTTTAGTTTGGCTATTCAAATGCAAAGTGACTTTATTGTAGCTTATAGCAATCGCTGTTTGGCATATTTACAAATTCAAGATTATCATCAAGCGATCGCTGATTGCACTCAAGCACTAAATTTAGCACCGGATAATGTGGAAGCTTATCTTAACCGGGGACTAGCACAATACAGAAAAGGGAATTATTTAGATGCTCTTGCAGATTATAATCAAGTAATTGCTCTCAAACCCGATGATTTCCGCGCTTACTATAACAGAGGTATAGCCTTAGCTGGAGACGGTAATTACTCCCAAGCCATAATTGATTACAATCAGGCATTAACTAAAATTCCCCCAACTAATACTTTACTATTAGCGGATATATATAATGATAGAGGTTTAGCTTATTTTAAATTGCAAAATATGGAAGCAGCTATGAATGATTTTCATTTAGCAATTCATTTTAATCCTGATGATGATAGAGCATATTTTAACCGGGGTTGTATTTGCGGAAGGAGTGGGGATAATTTTGGCGCAATGCGGGACTTTTCCCAAGTTATTAAGCTGAACCCCAGTAATGCTCAAGCTTACGTCAATCGAGGAATAGCTAACTATAATTTAGGATACTACCAAAGAGCCATATCTGACTTACAAAAAGCATCGGAATACTTTGGACAACAAAAACAAATAATTGCTTATAAAAGAACTTTAGATTTACTAAAAACTGTTCAACAAGAAATATCATCAGCATGGGAAATTGCTTCTCTTTAATATTTTAATATTTTACAAATGCTATTCATTTCATCTTTTACTCTATTCTCATCGAATAATTATCATAACTAATAATAAAATATGAGTTTATCAAGTGTGACTATAGAACAGCGCGAAAAAGAAGCTGAAGCATTGAAGACTTTCCTTTTCTTTAGTCTCATTGGTTCAGTAGCATTACATATTGGGGTACTAGCTTTAGCTATTAACAAGTTTTTCTTCAGAGTTCCTGAAGTTAAAGAAGAACCCATAGAAGTGACAATTCTGGAAACCATACCCCAGGAAGTAGTTCAACCACAAGTAGAGATAAAATCCCTACCAAAGATAAATTCTGGTGGTGGAAATAACGGGGGGGAAATTTCCATACCCACAGAAACAGCCGTCAGTATCATAAAATCTTCTGTCGCACCTGTAGCCAAACAGCCTCAACCAAAAACCACTAACAACTTTATTACCAAAGAATCCCCAACACTGACAACTCCTGAACCTGTAACAATACCAACTCCGGTAGAAAATAACCCAATACAGAAGTTTGATGAAAATGCAGACACCCTAGCGTCTAACCAAACCCAAGCAGATATAAAACCTACAGATATCCCACCATTAAAGTCAGAAACTCCGACCAATATTAGTTCTAACACTATCCCTTCTCACCCCACAGTTTCCACACAGTCACCACAGAATAGAAATATTTTAGGTAATTTAGGCGATCGCTTGAGAAATAGTTTAGGTAAAAGTAATGGTAATGGTAATGGTACTGGTAATGGTACTGGTAATGGTGTTGGTAATAGAATTGGAAACAGTAAAGGTAATGGAATTGGAAACGGTAATGGTAATGGTGTTGGGAATGAAACTGGGAATAAACCAAAACCAGAAAATACACCAATAGCTACAGCACCCAAACCTCCCATAGAAAATAGTTCTAAATTGAATCGTGCGGATTGTCTTCAATGTCAAATTAAGTACCCAGATAGAGCCAGACGGCGTGGCACTGAAGGAAATCCAGAAGTCGCTATTGATACTGATAATAAAGGTAATGTTACGCGAGTCCGGTTAATCCGTTCCAGTGGTGATAGTGAACTAGATGAAGCTGCTCAAAAAGCTGCTCAAGAGTGGAAATTAACACCCACAGAGGCAGGAAGAGAAGGGGTAAGAGCCTCTGTTAACTTTGCCATTAAAGGATCACAGCGTCACCGCCAACTTCAAGAACGGCAAATAGAAAAACAGCGAGAAGCCCTACAAAACAAACCTAAAAAAGCAGCTTCTACTTCCACTCCCATAGAATCACCTCAACGGAAAAAAACTCCTATTATTACTGATGTTATCCACGAAAATACCACTAGACATAGACAAGAATCTGCACCTTCTGAAAGTAAACCAGTTTCACCACGTCGTCAGCGTGTCGAACCTGAGCAACCAAAGCAGACAGAAGAAGCTCCACCCCGTCGCCGTTCACCACAGCCTGTAAAATCTGATACAGACAATCAAACTGATGAAGGAAGAACCGAAAGAATTCAAAAAAGTCGGAGACGCTTAGAAGAAATTCTCCGTCGTCGTCAAAAGTCCTCTGACTTACCACCAGCAGAAGCACCTACACCACCAGAACCTGCAACTACATCACCTACTGAGTCTAATAGTGATTCAGATAAATAAGATACCGGACTTCTTTAATAAGTCCGGTATCTGAGCCGTGATTAATTTAACTATGACAGTTTGTCTTTTGACACTGTTGCTATTAATAGAGAAAATGCTAATAAGTGATTGTTGTTACAGGGTGTGGGTTTATAAATATGAATAAGAGTTTTTTCCTGCCAGTTTCTTTACTAAGTTTACTGGTAGCTTTTCCTGCTGTAGCTGCTGATAATGAAGATAATAAAAATGCAGTAAATTCAAATATTCCTAGTTTAAGTAAAATTGAATTACCCGCCACAAATGCTAGATTATTAACTCAACAACCAGCAGCAAATGAAGTTAAGCCAGAACCTAAGTTAGAACCAGATTTAACTCCTAATAAGGATGCAGATATTTCCATAGAAACCATTGGCGAAAAAGACGTTCTCCCCGAATCTACTCCCACTTATGTAATTGAAAAAGAAGAAATTAAAAAACAGGGTGCAACCAGCGTTGCTGATATTTTGAAGAAAATGCCCGGTTTTGTGATTAATAATGTGGGACATGGTGCAGATTTTCACACAGGGACATACTATCGAGGAGCTTCAATTGATCAGTCTGTATTTCTGATTAATGGCAGACCAATTAATACGAATATCAATACATATCATGGGACAACTGATTTAAATAGTATTCCTGTAGAGGCTATTGAAAGAGTAGAGTTATATAGCGGTACGGCTTCTTCTTTATATGGTTCTTCAGCCTTTGGAGGAGTTGTTAATATTATTACTAAAGAAGGTTATGGTAAACCAAAATTAAATGCTAGTGCAGAATTTGGCTCATTAAATTTAAATAATCAACAGGTAACTTATGGTGGTTCAACGAATAAAGTTAAATACAACTTTAGCTTTGAAAGGTTCTTTATAGATAATCGTTATCGTGTTCCCGTTGGTGCTGCAAATCGTGATGCTCAAGGATATTTATCTAATGCAGATACAGCTACAAGCACTTATTTTGGTAGTGTCGGCATAGATTTAGATCCCAAAAACTCTGTGAATTTGGATGTGACTGCACTCAGTAGCCGTCGGGGTTTAATTTATTTTGGTTTCCCTTTACAAAAAGATAGATTAGATCATGATGGTTTGAATATTGGTTTATCTTGGAAAACTCGACTTGGTAAGGGAGATAATTCCAATTTAACAACTACATTGGGTTACAACCGAGATTATTTTAGCACCTATGGACCAACTGGGGCGACATTTTACCGAACCGGAGCTTTAGATACACAGCAATTCAGCACTAGGATAGAACATGAATGGAAAATTACTCCTAATAATCAATTGCGCTGGGGTTTAGATTTAAAAAATACCAATTTAATTGGCGATGTTTTGAGTACAGATCCTGCTAGAATTGCTAATAATGAAAAAGAAGATAGAAGTATTTTTAATACGGCTTTATTTGCTGTCAATACTTGGAAAATTAGCGATGCCTTGCAAGCAGATTTAGGGGTAAGACAAAACTTTGATAGCCAATTTGGGAGTTATTTTAATCCCAGCGTCGGCTTACGTTATGCAGTTAATCCAGCTATTGCAGTGCGGGGAAGTTGGGCGGGGGCGCAGCGCAATCCTGGGTTAGATCAATTATATGTTTTTGACACGGTTCATGGTTGGAATCCCAACCCTAATTTAAAACCAGAAACTGGTTCTGCTTGGACTGCGGGAATAGATGTAATATTGTCGAAGAATCTATTAGGACAATTTACTTATTTTGGTAATAGTTTAGATAATCGTTTGGGAGTAATTAGTGGGCAATGGCAAAATATTGGTTTAGTAGATACCAATGGTTTAGAGGCAGCTTTGCAATTAAAAATTGCCCGTGATTGGTCAACTTTTCTCAACTATACTTATACAGATGCTCAAATCAAAACTGGCACTGAAAAAGGACTACAGTTAGGATTAATTCCCTACTCTTTGCTACAAACTGGAATTGGTTATCAAAAGAATGGGTGGCAAGCTAATTTATATGCTACTTATAATAGTGGTTCTCGTCGTTCTGTTTTTAATAATGCTGGAGCGGGACAAATAAGTACAGATTTTGCGCCTTCTTTCTTTAATTTAGATTTTAGTGGGCGGATTCCTGTCAGTAAAAATTTGGGATTAACTTTTTACCTAGAAAATCTATTAGGTGAACAATATGAAAGAGTTAATCGGATATATAGCCCCGGTTTTACTTTCCGTGTGGGTTTAACTTCCAGTTTATAATGTAGGTTGGGTTGAGGCAAGGAAACCCAACATTTTGGGGATTTTGTTGGGTTGCGCTGTTGCTTAACTCAACCTACATTTTTTCACCAATCACTAATGCTATTTTCATCCCAGACTTGCAATTTCAATTCTTGTAAATAGGTTAACCCATTTTGAATTTGTCCATCTGTTCCTTGTAAATCTAAGTCAAACCAACCATCACCTACAGCATTCTGTCCGAGAATTGCGGCTTTGATATTCACAGTTAAGCCATATTCGGAAACTAGGCGAGAAATTACAGGTTCTTGATGATGATCTTGAGGAATTCTGACGCGAATTCGCTTATTGGTCAGGATATTTTCATTACTCATAACAACTCCTAAGATGTAATTTAATAGTTGTCTAAAAATTGGTAATTACCAGTATTTAATTACCAATTATATAGCAAAAGATTATATGTTTCTAGATAAACAGCAAAGGAAAGTAAGATTGTTAAGTTTTCTGCATTGATTCTTTGTATTTGGATTTTTGAACGCTGATGATATTGATCATCTACATCACCCAAATTTTCCCGAAACTTCAACACCGTCGGAGTCCGTTTTTCCGGTTCTATTTCCATTCCTGCTAAAATAGCATCATTCACCCTCTGACTAATGCCAGAATTATAATGTTTTGGTGCGGGTAAAGGTTCATTATCATATTTCCGGTTTTGTGCGGGTACTGGACTAAACCGAGATCCCCTCGGATGTTTTAAAAGTATTGGGCGATTAGAAATCGCTACTACACAAGCAAAGTCCACCTGCGTGGACTAAGAAAAAAGTAAGAGTTTGCAACCCATGAAGATGGGTTTTGTCTGTGTAGGCGCGATTTTTAATCGCCAAGGTAAGTAATAAATTAGACTTCCACTGGTTTGGCTTCTGGTAACAACCGCTTCACACCTTGCTTGACAAAAGCTTCCAAAACAGCCATTTTTTGATTTTGCTGGAATACGGTTTGCAAAACTTGACGCAGTTTGTCGAGATTTAACGCACTTCCCGATTCTAAAGCAATTTCTTGCTGTTCAAAATATGCAACTAAACTTAATCCGGCTACTCTGGTTAGGTAAGCAGCACTAACTCCCTCTACCATTCCCCCAGCGACAAAGGTAGCAACATTAGTTTTCAGAATACCCGTTACAGCCCTAGTGGAAAGTTCCACTAAACCTAATTTCAACATTAAACTTCCCATAGTTCCCGCTACTTGTTGCGCTTGTTCCAAGGAAATTTTTTGCTGATAAATATTACCCAAATCTATCACCATTTGAGCAGTAATCGCCGCAGTTGCCAGAATATCTAAAGCAGGTACAGGGTTAGCAAATGCCGCCGCCGCTGCAATCCACTGATACTGCTCTATAAAGGGTGTAGCTTGATCTCTTCTCACACCATTTAAACAATTTTTGGCTTCAGCTTTCAGTAATAATACTTTGCGATTTGTGGTATTACAAACTAGCTGTTCTCTCTGCTGTCCGACAACTTCCCCTAAATGTTGTGTCAACTGCTGGATATCCGGCGTTGGTTGTTCCATCCATTCTTGGAAAGAACCATCTTCTTCATGTTTTCGCACTTTCACAGCTACAGGAGAAGCCGCAGTCGCAACTACATTTGCACCTATGCGCTGTTTTAATGATTGGACAACTGTAGCGCGTTCATCAGGTTGATATTGATCCTGTTTGTTGAAAACTAGCAAACTTGGTTGTTTTGCGGCTTTTAGCTGTTGTAAAACCTGAAATTCTGAATCTGTTAAATCACCGTTAGTCAGAAACAAGACAAAATCAGATTTCTGCATTTCCGATAAAGTGACAACATCGGAATTTTCACCAGCTACGGAAAATAAAGGCGCTGTTTCCGCAAAATTCAAAGACATTCCCGGCGAAGTTGGGGCAGTTTTTAGAACTTCAATAACTGTACTTTTGCCTACGGATTTACCACCAGTAACGGCCAGGGTAATTTCCTTTCTATCCAGTTGTAATGGCAATTTAGCGAGGTTTTCGCGGAGAATTGCTAGGTGAGGATGATTGGCTGCTTCTTGTGCCAGTTGATTAATTATTACTTCGGTTTGAGCGATCGCCTTTTCCACATCTGCCCGATTTACAACTATATCATTTAGCTGTTCACCTAATCGGGGCTGATTTTTATTGAATAACCACAAACCCCCACCCACAGCCAAAGCACTCAGGAGTCCAAATTCTCCCACTTGCACTATTGAATCATGCCAACTATCTAACATCCACAGGAAGAACGATAGTCCTAGTCCTCCCACTAAAATCGGTCGCTGTAACTTCACAATTGTGATTCTCCACGCGAGGAAAAAGCTTTTACCTCACTTTAGTCCAAAACCTGCTCCTCGGATTGCGGTTGGTGAACAAACATCTTGATGATGTTGGAGAAGAGTAAGCAGCTAAAAGCATTGTATAAACAACATATCAATTTTTCTTGATTAATTTTGATATCTGATGGTAGAGTGTTGGGAAATACATTTTTTTCTCACCCTCCAGGCGCGGAAAGAAATCATAATTATCTATTCTTTGTTAATTTGATGAGGTCATTTTTTAAGGAAATTTATCAATTTAGGGCAGAAGTTTTAGTAGAAGCAATTGGGACTTTTATCTTAGTATTTGCTGGGACTGGTGCTGTGATGGTTAATCATATAAGTCAAGGTGCTATTACACATCTGGGAATTAGTTTTGTTTTTGGGGCTGTAGTTGCGGCATTAATTTACAGTTTAGGACATCTCAGCGGCGCACATTTTAACCCAGCGGTAACATTGGCATTTTACACAAGTGGATTTTTTCCTAAACGGCAAGTTTTACCTTATATTTTTGCCCAATTATTAGGATCTATATTAGCTTCTAGTTTACTACTCATGAGTTTAGGAAATGTTACTAATTTAGGGGCAACTTTACCTTTAAATGGCAATTGGGGGCAATCTTTTATATTAGAAATAGTTCTCACTTTCATTTTAATGTTTGTGATTTTGGGATCTGGTTTAGATCGTCGCGCTCATATTGGTTTTGCTGGTTTAGCTATTGGTTTAACAGTGGCGTTAGAAGCAGCTTTTATGGGTCCGATTACTGGTGCAAGTATGAATCCTGCCCGTTCTTTTGGGCCAGCTTTGGTAGGAGGAATTTGGCAACATCATTGGGTTTATTGGGTAGCACCAATTTTAGGTTCACAGTTTGCAGTTAAAGTTTATGGGATAATTTCTCATGATTTCCAAGATTTTCAAGAATAAAGAAATAACAATGACAAAATTTGATCATCCACCCAGAATATTATTTTTATATGGTTCTTTGCGCGAACGTTCTTACAGTCGTTTATTAGCAGAAGAAGCTGCCAGAATTATGCAAGAATTTGGTGCCGAAGTCCGGTTTTTTGATCCGCGTGAATTACCAATTTATGGTAGTGTTAGTGATACTCATCCTAAAGTTCAAGAACTGCGAGAATTGAGTACCTGGTCAGAGGGTCAAGTTTGGTCTTCTCCAGAAATGCACGGTAATATAACCGGAATTTTGAAAAACCAAATTGATTGGATTCCTTTGAGTATTGGTGCAGTTAGACCAACTCAAGGCAGGACTTTAGCAGTCATGCAAGTAAGTGGCGGTTCTCAATCTTTCAACGCAGTTAATACCATGCGAATTTTAGGGCGTTGGATGCGAATGTTTACCATTCCTAATCAATCTTCTGTGGCAAAAGCTTATCAAGAATTTCATGAAGATGGAACAATGAAAGATTCTGCTTATCGTGACCGAGTAATTGATGTCATGGAAGAATTATATAAGTTTACTTTGCTCTTACGTGATCAAGTTGATTATCTGACAGACCGCCACAGTGAACGTAAGGAAAAAGCTGCTAAGGATTTACAAGTTTCATAGAAGTTTTCTTTTCTTAACCCATTTATAACTACAAAAATCATGAAAAAAGTCATGTTTGTTTGCAAAAAAAATTCTCGTCGTTCCCAAATGGCTGAAGGTTTTGCGAAAACTTTAGGAGAGGGTAAAATTGCCGTTGCTAGTTCTGGTTTAGCATCAAGTCATGTTGATCCAATTACTGTGGAAGTTATGGCAGAAATCGGCATTGATATTAGCAATCAAAGTTCTAAATGTTTAAGTGATTTTAATCCTGAAGATTTTGATGCTGTCATATCTCTGTGTGGTTGTGGAGTCAATTTACCAGAACCATGGGTATTAAGAGAAGTCTTTGCAGATTGGCAACTTGATGATCCTGAAGGTCATGGTATTGATACTTTTCTTCGTGTTCGTGATGAAGTTAAGGAAAAAGTGATTCAATTGATAAAAGATTTAACCATTTAATAGCTATAGCTTAGAAAAGTGGAGATTAATATTCCTCTGTCTAAGGATATGCTATAGCGGTATGTACTTGAGTGAGATACAGTCAGCAAATCGTAAAGCCTGTAGGGGCGCAGGGTCTGCGCCCTCGATTGTATTGCATTCTAGCGATAACCGCTATATGCAAACAGATATATCCTACCCTAGTGGGATGACTCCAAAATCTATTTGAGTTTAAATTTGGTAGGAGGCAATTAGTGAAAGTTTTTGTCTCTTGCCTAAATACTAATTTGTAATAAATACACATTTTATAATGACAACAAGATCCCCAACTTCTCTAAGAAGTCGAGGATCTGAAACTAAATTTATAGAGGTTAATTAAGTGGAATATGTAACGAAAAAAACCACTATCAACCGCCTTTCTTTTCTTGATCGCTTTTTGACATTGTGGATATTTCTGGCAATGGCAACTGGAGTGGGTTTAGGATATTTTTTCCCCACTATAGAAGTTTTTATTAATCATTTCCAAGTAGGAACTACTAACATCCCAATTGCCATTGGTTTGATTTTGATGATGTACCCAGCTTTAGCAAAGGTAAAATATGAAGAGTTAGGAGATGTATTTCGGAATGGAAAAATTCTCGGACTATCATTATCGCTGACTTGGATAATTGCCCCCATAGTGATGTTTACACTGGCTATGCTTCTTTTACGTGATAAACCTGAATATATGACTGGTTTAATCATGGTGGGAATAGCCCCTTGTATTGCTATGGTAATTGTCTGGAGTGACTTAGCTAAAGGAGACACTGAATATACAGCCGGACTGGTTGCCTTTAATAGTATTTTTCAAATTCTCTTTTATAGCGTTTATGCTTGGTTCTTTTTGACGATTTTACCGCCTTTATTTGGCTTACAGGGAACTATTGTAAATATCAGTATTGGGGAAATTGCCAACAGCGTTTTTATTTATTTAGGCATTCCTTTTCTGGCTGGATTTATAACTCGCGTTATTTTAGTAAAAGCTAAAGGTAAGCAGTGGTATCATCAGGAGTTTATTCCCAAAATAAGTCCAATTACTTTAATTGCTCTCTTATTTACCATCATGGTAATGTTTAGTTTAAAGGGCAATTTGATTGTGCAGATTCCTCTCGATGTTGTCCGCATTGCTATTCCCCTAATTATCTATTTCCTCTTCATGTTTTTAAGTAGTTTTTACCTGGCATGGAAAATTAAAGCTGACTATGCAAAAGCTGCTAGTGTGGCATTTACCGCTGCTGGTAATAATTTTGAATTAGCAATAGCTGTAGCTATTTCTGTATTTGGAATTAAATCTGGTGTGGCTTTTGCTGCTGTCATTGGACCATTGGTAGAAGTGCCAGTCTTAATTAGTTTAGTTAGTGTATCTTTCTGGATTAAGAAACATTTTTTTCGCTCATCTCTACCAATAGGATTATAATTAAATACGTTTAATCTATTGATTTATTTAAATTTAATGAAAATTGCTGATTTAATTACCTGGTTTGAAGAATGGGCAAATCCTGCTTGGTGCGAAAGTTGGGATAATTGCGGTTGGCAAGTTGAACCCGGTGTTTTATACACAGAGGCACGGGTTTTAGTGTGTTTGACTCCAACTTTAGCAGTAATGGAGGAAGCGATCGCTCTTCATGCTAACCTAATATTTGCCCATCACCCCCTCATTTTTCACCCCCCCAAATCTTTCCGCACTGGAGAAGCTTTAACGGAAATGGTGCGGTTGGCTTTTACCCATAATATCGGAATTTATACCGCCCATACTAATTTTGACCAAGTAGCAGATGGAACTGCTGACGTTTTAGCGGAACTTCTGAAACTGCAAGAAGTGTCACCCATTGTTCCTACCCAAGCAGGTTTAGGTTATGGGCGTGTAGGAATGTTAAAACCTAATTTGACATTACAAGAGTTACTTAATAATATTCAAACTCAATTAAATCCGCCCCAGTTAATTTTTTCCCCCATAGCTGATTTACAACAGCAAATTTCACGGGTAGCTGTTTTAGGTGGTTCTGGTGCAGGTTATATTTCAGCGGTAGTCAAAACTAATGCCCAAGTTTATCTAACTGCTGACTGTAAATTTCATCAATTCCAAGAAAGCCGTGATCGTGGTCTTGTCTTAATTGATGCTGGACATTATGCCACAGAACGCCCAGCGTGCGATCGCTTGGTACAGAAATTTCAAGCCCTTAACTTAGATTGGGTGCAATTGAGTCAGCAAGATGAAGATTTCCGGCAGTTTTTATTCTAACTGAGATACTGTAAAGTCCACCTACTAAGTAATACTGAATTTTTACTAAAATTATGAAGTGTTGATAAATTTTTCGATAATATTTTTAATGGTATAACATTTAAATTCTCGTAAATTACCAGTAAAATCCCGTATATAACCTAGTATTTAGTTTATTTTTCGTGATGTTGATCACTATATTTATGTAATGAGAATCACTAGGAAAGACTGGTTTGCATCAACATATATCAGAAGCAATTGTTCGAGAATAAAAATAATCAATTGCTTTCTTAGTTCCAGCTTATGATGATTCGCTCACTCGTTAAATCGGCTTTCCAAACTGGATGTCTTAGTGTTGAATCTGAGGGTCTGATCCATCAAGTGCTAACAACCAGGTGTTATCAATCAAATGATTTGGTAGCTCTTGCAGCCCTTGACGATGGTATTCGCAGTGGTAACATTAAACGTGAAGCATCTGCTCATCGCCCATTGGAATTTGCCGCCCTCAGTAATTCTCACTAAATCTCTTTGATAAAACTCATGCAACCCGTCAATCTTAAACCCCTTGTATTATATGGTGCTGCTGATTTCACGTGTAGAAATAACACTGCATTCTATCGTAACGTAAGTAGTGATGATCTATCAGAACATCTCTACATATAAATTTACATTCTGCTTTGCCGAAATCACACTTTTTAGCTTCAAATATTTAAAATGTTTATACTTAAAAAAAGTATTCCCTGCTAAGAAATTAGAAATAATGTTATAATCTGTATACATAGTTTAGATTTTAGCCCTGCTCAAAATCGCCTAGAGACAATCCAATGGTTGACCTCTACTGAAGTAGATAGTCTGATCAATCAGCAAGCAGGATGCACTGTCATCAATAGAGATGATGTTTCTGTTACCGCAGCGTACTCTCAAGGATAGCTAATTTTCTCTAGTAAAAACGCCAAGTAAAAGAAAAATCACTGTAGAAGTTAACAGTTTGCATAGCCGTTAAACTAATGCGGTAAACTAAAGCTTAAGACCCAAAATTTCATCTAACACTAATGACTAAAAATAAGTGGTAAAATTGAGTCACTAAACTTACTGGGTTCTCACCCCGAAATTCACCTCTTAGAGGCTGGTATTTCTGGCATCAAACCCGAATTTGACAGGTTTAACTACGTTGTATAAAAAGGCAGAAGCACTACATGCTACACCGCAAAATTTATCAACTGTGTTGCGACGGGCGGGAGGTATGTGTTTTTTTGCGGGATCAGCAACGCTGGATAGAGCGGGCCCGCATCATTGATATCGAGGGCGATTTAGTGACTTTACGCTATGAAACAGACGAAGAAGATGAAGTTTGTTCTTGGGAGGAGATGGTTCGTCTCGAAAGCATCGGATCTGTTACTCAAAAATTAGCTTCAGTCCAACGCGGTAACATAGATCCGCTGACAACTGAGGAATGTCCAGAAGCAGAGCGTATTCCTAACCCTTATACTGACCTAAATCCAGATTAGACGCTCCTAAATTAAATTCACGTCAATCGTTCAAAAGCAGGACAGTATCCGTCAAGGGTAACTTTGAAATTATATAAGGGGGCAGCGGCGTTCCAACACCGTTGTCCCCTTTGATGTCGGCAGCTACCGCAGCAGTCAACATCATTAGCATGAGAACGAAGGTTATTTGGGTTTAATAGTTCTCGTGGGGATAACCCCCGTAATACCAAGTCTTCACCCTGCCAACGCGCTTCGATTAAACCTGTATCAGCAAATTGTCGCCACCGGGGATCTGCTCTTACCGTATCGGGGAGAGTAATAGTAATCACAGTTCCCAACTCCGTCAACTCCCCTTCATAATTAGTTTCTGGGGCAGCAGGTTGTAAAAATGTTTCCCCAATCGGTAATTCTACTAAAGTTCCTGCGGCTGGTGAATGGACATGATAGCGGTTTTGTAACTCTTCTAAACAAGTTAAGTCCGCCAGATAACTCGGAGAGCCATGTATAAAAATCACGTGTTGGGGGCGTAAATTATGAATTAGCTGGGTTGTTCCTGGCCCATCACTATGTTGCGCTAACAGATAACTTTCAAATTTAGTCGGTGCTAAATATTCTTGATTACCTGGAATATCAATTTTTTCAGGTAAAAGAATTAACCAATTGCCTGTATTGAGTTGGCAGTATTTACGTAAATCTGCCGTGGAGTCCGTGAGAACAATACAAGGAGATGTGCCTAAAGTTGCCAGATTTTCCGGCTTTAATCTGCGGACACGAGGTTTTACCCGTTCATCCCAAAATAAAGGTTGATGACGAGCAAAATTCTGAACTGAAGCCGGAAGATGGGGTAAAAGTTCTAAATAGGCATCGCAACCAGCGGCCACAGCACCATCTACCCAAATATCTAAATCTCTACCTGTAAAGTGGTGATGGGAACGTAACAACATGAGTAATTCTTGACCTAAACCTAAAGCCGGAGTTGGTAGAATTACTGAATAGCTCTCATCTGTCCCACTGGCACTAATCGCGCGATGAATCCTTTCTGCTAGTTGATTTTCTTGATTGCGACGATGGGTATGGCGGGATGTCCCATAACTACCTTCAATTAATAGCACGTCTAAATTTAAACCTCGCAGTTCATCCAGTCGTAACCCTTCTACTAAACGGGAGTTGGATAGGAAAAAATCACCAGTATAAAGTAATTTATAATCGCGGTTGGGGGTGTGGTAAGTGAGGAGAATCGCCACCGCGCCGGGTAAATGACCTGCGGGAAATAATTCTACTATTAAATCTTCTTTAATTTCTATAGGCGATCGCAATGGTAAAGCCTGACAAAATGAGAGAATTCCTGGTAATTCGTCATCTGGCCAATTTAGCGGTAATAACTTCGTCGTTACCTCACTAGCATATATAGGCAACAAGGGAAAAGCTTGATGCAGTGTTAATAAGCCTCTAGCATGATCTGGATGAGCATGACTAACCAAAACTAAATCCGCTGGCATAGGTAATGTCCCAGGTTGTCCCGATTTAGTCAAGTTCTGCGTTACAGGCAAAATATTTGTCAAGCCGAAATCTAACAGAATCCGGTGTGGACCCATCCTGACCAGTAGACAGACACCTTCATCTTGATGCTGAACACTATAGGGAAAGCATTCTAACTCATTAGTTGTTTCGACCGCATCAATTGATATATTATTCATCATTTATTCCTCCCCTTAATCAAACTATTGGCTGAGAAAGTTGGCTTTTAGCAATATTCCTCAGCAAAGTTCAAAAAAGTGGGAAACCGAAGTTGTCACTCTTGTTAATGTGCAGAACCATTACCATGATAATTATCGGAATCATAAAAGCCGTTTTTCGTACCAAAGAATAAGCACGAAACCGTAAATATAACAGTTAAACCCACTAAAATTAGTTTGATATCCATTGATTTTATCCCCTTAACTTCGGACTTTTTTATCTTAATATCGGGTTTTTGCATTTGGGCAAAATCACTAGTACCGCAGCGCGGAATTAAAAATTAAAAAAGCAGCTTGTATCAGCTTTTCAGGGATTTTTAATGGTTGCTTGATTTACGCCATTGTGTACTAGGAATCTTGACCATGCTTGGGTTATTTATAATAATAGCACGTTTAACCCCAGCATTACAGGGCAATATCCTCTCCACGTTCAGTAAAGCGGACATCTTTAATTTTCCACTGAGAATTACTAATTAATGTTTTGCGGACACTACTAAACAACGCAAACTGTTCACAACTAGAAAGAGAAGATACTTGTCTTTTTGAATCTGGTGAGATGCGAAGATCAACAATAGCAACACCATTTTTCACATTGACACGATAGCCAGATACACTAAAATCTGCTGTGTTTTGTTCTTTGAATATTTTACCTATGGCCTCATTCATGGGTTCTTTAGTGGAAACATCAGCTTTTTTGGCGATTAGCTCTTGACATTGGGCATCACTTGTGTATAGCGTGACGTTGGTAGTTTTCCCAGAGATAGCTTTAGTATTAGAATTATCGGTATATGGTTCAACTACGGGGGGTGAAGACTTTTGTAATTTTCTTTGGAGACTGGGGTTAATCTTGCTATTTGGTGTTGTTTCTGGAGTTGGGTTATCAGCGATATTGTTACTATTACAACTGCTAATAACAGTGGAAAATGCTACTAAGAGTAAGAATAAAATATATCGTTTGTAATTATACATATAGCAATCCTAGTTATGCGTCAATTCTTCTCCATAATTCTAACTTTGATTTTGGGGAAAGAGTTATTCAGACACCCATGACAAACCAAAAGGATTGAGAACAGATAATTAAAAGTTAAAAATTAAGAATAATTTTCAATTAATTAATTTGGGGTACAAGCCTCCACTGATGGCAATTTTTAATTATTAATTAATAATTTTTAATTGGAGCGAAGCGACTTAACACTCTGTGTAGCTCGCTTCACTTATTTTCCTTTACTACCCCTACTTATTGAGCCGATACCTAATTTTCTAACTTACATTCCCCAGCTTTTTTTTGCATTGTTTTAAAAATATTGTAAAATCCATTAGCGCGGGAAGGTGTCAAGCTCACATTTAAGCCGGTTTCTTGAATAAAATCAGGTGTAAGTTGGACTATTTCTGTAGGTGTTGATCCGTTTAATCCTTCTATCAATAATGCTAATAATCCCTTAGTTAATTGGGAATCAGAATCACCATGAAACATCACTTTACCGTCTTCTAATGATGCTGTAACATATACCTGAGAAACACAACCTGGAACTTTATTTTCTGGAAGTTTACCAGATTCAGGAAACTCTTTCAGCTTTTGAGCATACCATATTAACTGCTCATAGCGTCTTTTCGGTTCTGTAGCCCGTTGAAACCGTTGAACAATTTTATTCAGTGCAGGTGGTAAGGAATCAAGAGTTGAGGACATGATCAATTCAGAAAATAATTACTTCTATCTTAGCAATTACTAGCCCTTCCAGAAACCATGAGTATAATAGCAAACATCACAAATGGCTATTCGATACAGTATTTGTTTCTATTGTGAATTGAAAACAACTGTTAAAATTTGCGACAAAGTAAGCAATGATAGAGATTTTTCTTAGTGAATATTTAGATTATATTGTCAAGCATTGCAAAATATCAGGAGTAAATTAGATGTTGACTTCAACCTTATTGGCTACAGCTACCGCATCTCTAGAATGGAGTCCTAATATTGGCATAATTATGATTGTTGCTAATATCTTTGCTATTGCTGTTGGTAAATTTACTATTCAGCATCCTCACGCTCAACCAGAATTGCCAGCGCCTCAATTTTTCGGTGGTTTTGGTTTACCTGCGGTACTAGGAACTGCTTCTTTTGGGCATATTTTAGGAGCAGGGATTATTTTAGGACTGCATAGCATCGGTAAAATCTAGATTTTGCTCACGCTTTTGCATTGGGAGAGGAATATATTTTTCTTCTCCCTGTTGTTGCGCTTACTTGTTGGATGCTAGATTATAAAAGAGCTTAACATCGTAATTACACAATAGCATAAAAAAGAAATATGTCAATAATCAGTGAACGAAAAAACTAAAACTCAGTAAATTCTTGAGAATATGCTGAATTATCTTGAGAATAGCCTGTTTTTACTGACAAAAGCCTGATTTTGATCAAATCCATATTTGAAAAACTTATTTACCACCAGGATAAAGATTGATTACTTATCTAAGCAGCCAGGAATCTGTTATGCTACAGAAATATACTTTGCGTAAGCACTAGTTCCAGGTTGAATCATTAATTATTAAAAATGCCATCTAAAATTACACTCACCATCACACAGGGTAAACTGTCTGGAAAACAATATATTTTTGAATCTCGCAGCACTTGTATTGTTGGCAGAAACGATGATTGCAATTTGCAAATAGCGGATAATGTTGATATGACTATTTCCCGCTATCACTGCTTACTTGATATTAATCCTCCAGATATTCGTGTGCGAGATTTAGGAAGTTTAAATGGTACTTTTGTTAACGGCAAAAAAATCGGACAAAGACAAAGGCAACAACCAGCAAAAGAAGCTGTAAAATTAAGTTTTCCCGAATATAATTTACAAGATGGTGATGAAATTCATCTGGGTGAAATTCATTTTAAAATTGGTGTAGAAGTAGAAGCCCAATTAAATAAAACCCCAGATGTAGTTCTACAAGAAGAAAAGATTAAACCCGATTTTGTAACCATTGCCAAGAAACTCCTAGATTTAGCTCAAAGTGGTAATACCATTCTTCAAGGTATATCCGACTATAATTTAATTAAATCATTAGGTAAAGGTGGTTTTGGAGAAGTATTTTTAGCCCGGCATATTCAAACCAAAAAAGGTGTTGCTCTTAAGATTATGATCCCTGCGGTTACTAATCAACAACAGGGAATAGAAAAGTTTCTCAGAGAAACAGAAAATATCAAGGTTTTACAACATCCGAATATTGTCCAATTATTAGATTATGGCTTTGCGGAAAATACTTTCTTTTTTACCATGGAATATTTTTCAGGAGGTAATGTTTGGGATTTAATGCAAAAATCTGGATGGCGTTTACCTGTTGATATTGCTGTAGATATAACTTTGCAAGTTCTTGAAGGTTTGATATATGCCCATGAAATCGAAATTCCTGATAGGAAATTAGCTGACGGAACACTGACTAAAGGTAAGGGTTTAGTTCATAGAGATTTAAAACCAAATAACATTTTTATCAGTAAAATTAACGATAAAATAGCGGTAAAAATAGGAGATTATGGTTTATCTAAAGCATTTGACTTAGCGGGTTTAAGTGGACAAACTTTAACAGGGACAAAGATGGGAACACCTGCATTTATGCCCCGTCAGCAGGTACTAGATTTTAAACATGAATTACCAGAAATTGATGTATGGGCAACAGCAGCTTGTTTATATAATATGTTAACGGGGTATTTCCCCCGTGATTTTGCAGGTGATCCTTGGTTATCAGTTTTGCAAAATAATCCTGTTCCTATTCTTCAACGTTATGATAGTATTCCTCCAAAGTTAGCAAAAGTGATAGATTTAGCGTTGAAGGAAAAACCACAGATTCATTTTCAAACAGCAGCAGAATTTAAACAAGCGTTGTTAGAATGTAAGTAAGGTAAGCAATGCTAATCTCGTTATCAGTCAAAAAGAAATAATGATTTAGTGCAATATCAAATAAAAAAGTTATGAGTGGATTACCAACAATAGAAAAATTGCCACCTCAATTGATTACACCAGAAAATTTTCAACCCTATGGACAGGTGATATACGCTAGTAGAGATGGAAAGAATTTTGATCAAGAAGATGCAAAGTTAAATTTACAAAATGGTATTCCCCGTTTTTATATTATGCGGTTGCCGGAAAAAGGACGGAAATTTCACCAAATTACTCGTCATGTTAAATGTACTCAATGTTTAGGTTCTTTGGATGGTAAAGACTGGTTAATGGCAGTTTGTCCACCTAATAATGATATTAATGCACCTGTATTATCAGAAATTGCAGCTTTTCGGATTCCGGGAAATTGTTTTATTAAATTAGATGTAGGAACTTGGCACGCAGGACCATATTTTGATCATGATTTTGTAGATTTTTATAATCTAGAATTGAGTGATACCAATGTGGTAGATCATTTCACCCATAATTATCTCAAAAGTCATAATTTAACCTTTGAGATAATTTAAATAGCCCTAATTGACAAGGATAGACATTTCCCCAGCCATCATGATCCATGAAGTCTGAATAATTTTTTTTAGGGAAGTTTCCCTGACTAATTCAGCCGCTTGGTGAACCTCCAACCATTTTCTCTCTCTTGCGGTAGCTTCTGGCCAATCTTCTAATATTGTTTCTACAGGTAATAAAAATAAATTTACTTGATAGATATTCCCCCGTTTTCGATATTTATAATTACCCAATTCTTCAGTGATGACTCTACCTAAAACTCCTGCTTCTTCCCATGCTTCCTTCGCTGCTGAATCATGGGGACTCATGCCTTTACAAAGTCCCCCTTTAGGAATTACCCAACCTTGACGTTTACGAGTAGTAATTAATAAAACTTCAACTTTTCCTTCGTTTATCCGATAGGGGATCACTCCAGATTGTTGGCAAACTTTGTTGGTTTTTCGAGTCATGATGGTAGATTCCTTTGCAATGAATATTTTTGATCTTCAATGTGTATTTGATGGTGAGGTGATACTAAAACAACCTTCAGGATAATTAACCTGATTTTTGGCAATCTTTACCATAAATTCATGAACTTTTCCCAAAAATCCGGAGTATGGTTTGCATCATGCTACTTACTTCTGTCACCTCATCAGCCAAAATACGTTAAAATTCAAGCAGAGTAAGCATTTTTCACGTAAACATACCCATGCTAGAAATGCTAGAAACCCAAATTTACGAACTTGAACAACTTGCTAACACCCTTGTTGAGAACCAACTCACCCACCTGAGTTTCCTCAGTATTGCCATTATTTTTGCGGCTGGCTTGCTGACCAGCCTCACGCCCTGTATGCTGTCTATGCTGCCCATTACCATTGGCTATATTGGCGGTTATGAAGCTAAAACTCGCTTACAAGCCGCAGCCCAATCAACTTGGTTTGCGTTGGGATTAGCAACTACATTGGCAGGGATGGGAATCGTAGCAGGTTTGGTTGGTAAAGTCTATGGACAGATAGGAATTGGTTTACCAATTATTGTGAGTATTATCGCTATTATTATGGGACTGAATTTATTAGAAGCATTACCCATACAATTTCCTTCTTTAAATGAAACAAATTGGATTTCTCAAGATTTACCTCCCGGACTGCGTTCCTACTCTATTGGGTTAACATTTGGTTTAGTTGCTTCCCCTTGTAGCACACCAGTTTTAGCTAGTTTATTAGGTTGGGTTGCTAATACTCAAGATTTAGTTTTAGGTGCTGTTTTACTACTTGCTTACACAGCCGGATATGTAACTCCATTAATCTTAGCAGGTACATTTACTGCGGCCATTAAAAAACTATTAGAATTGCGCCGTTGGTCTGGTTGGATAAATCCTATTAGCGGTACATTATTAGTAGGCTTTGGCGTTTTTTCCTTACTTTCTCGCATTCATATTGGCAGTTTATAAACAATGACTTTAGACAATACAACATCCACGGAATTAAGTTGGTGGTTAATACCTGGGCGATTTATTCGCCGGGAAATTTTGCCTATATTAACTGATTTACGTTTGGCAATTATCCTCTTATTAGTAATTGCTCTATTTAGTGTAAGTGGTACGGTAATTGAACAGGGACAGTTACCTGCATTTTACCAATCTAACTATCCAGAACATCCCGCTTTATTTGGTTTCCTGAGTTGGAAAGTCATTCAAGTAGTTGGCTTAGATCATGTATATCGAACTTGGTGGTTTTTGAGTTTATTAGTTCTCTTTGGAACGAGTTTAACAGCTTGCACCTTTACCCGTCAATTACCAGCCCTGAAAACTGCTCAAAAGTGGAAATATTACGAAGAAACCCGCAACTTTAATAAATTAGCTTTGAGTGCTGAATTAGAGGGCGTTTCTTTGCTATCAGTTACGCCAATATTACAACAAAAAAGCTATAGAATTTTCCAAGAAAAAGATGATATTCTTTATGCGCGTAAAGGTATAATTGGTAAATTGGGACCCATCATTGTTCACATTGGTATAGTCGCCATTTTATTAGGCGGAATTTGGGGAGCAATGACGGGATTTATGGCTCAAGAAATGATTTCTAGTGGCGATACATTCCAAGTCAAAAATATTGTTGATGCTGGGGCTTGGTCTTCTCAGAATGTATTGAAAGATTGGTCAGTGCGTGTCAATCGCTTTTGGATTGATTACACCCCAACTGGAGGAATTGACCAGTTTTATTCAGATATGTCTGTGTTGAATAATGAGGGCAAAGAAGTTAATCATGAGAAGATTTATGTTAACAAACCGCTGCGTTATCATGGTGTAGTTTTCTATCAAACAGATTGGGGAATTTCTAGTGTTCGGGTGAGATTAAATAAAAGTCCAATTTTCCAATTACCAATGGCACAATTAGACACCAAAGGTAAAGGCAGACTTTGGGGAACTTGGATACCCACAAAACCAGATTTAAGTGAAGGTGTTTCCCTATTAGCAAAAGATTTGCAAGGCATGGTATTAATTTACGATGGTAAAGGTAAATTAATTAATACTGTGCGTGCAGGAATGTCTATCCCTGTGAATGGGGTAAATTTGCAAATTCTTGATGTTATTGGTAGCACTGGTTTACAAATCAAATTTGATCCGGGTATTCCCATTGTTTATATTGGCTTTGCTTTATTGATGTTGGGTGTGGTAATGAGTTATTTTTCCCATTCCCAAATTTGGGCTTTACAAAAAGGTGAAACTTTGTATATCGGGGGGAAAACTAACCGCGCTCAAGTTGCATTTGAACAAGAAGTTTTGGCAATTTTAGATCAACTTAGTTCTGTGAATAAAACAGAAAAAGGCGAATAGAATTCGCTGCTACACAAACAAAGTCCACCTGCGTGGACTAATAAAAAATCAAGGTTTTTAACCCACGAAGGTGGGTTTCGTCTGTATAGCCGCGATTTCTAATCGCTGGGAGAGAATTGTTCTAAGCTGCGGTGAGCATTTCTGACCGCATTTGTGCAATTAATTGATGTAAATTACCTGTATTTAACCGATAACTTAAAGGGTGAACAATTAACCGGGCTGTACTTTCATACAAAGTGGCAATCTCAACTAAACCATTTTCCTTTAAAGTCTTTCCCGTCGAAACTATATCAACAATTGCCTCGGACATTCCGGTAATTGGACCTAATTCCACAGAACCATATAAAGGGACAATTTCTATAGGTAAATCCAAACCTTGGAAATATTCTCGCGCACAATTTACATATTTAGAAGCAACCCGACCATGAGCCGGTAAATCCAAAGGAGATTTGTAGGAACTGGTAGCTTTTACAGCCACAGACATCCGACAATATCCAAATTTTAAATCCACTAATTGGGCAACTTGAGGCTGTTTTTCTCTGAGAACATCGTAACCCACAATTCCCAATTGTGCCTGACCATATTCTACATAAACAGGCACATCTTGCGCTCGAACTAATAGTGCTTTCGCTTGTCCACTAGCATCAGGAATTTGCAATTGGCGGTTTCCCGATTCCAAAAAAGCACTAAAATCTAATCCTACAGATTGTAAGACGCGGAGACTAGGTTTAAGTAGTTCACCTTTTGGTATTGCAACAGTCAACATTCTTTTTTTGGTATCCTTGATATGTTTGCGATTTACTATATTGAGAATATATCTATATTGGTCACTACCAACAGAATGAAAATTTTATTAGTTGATGATGAAGTTGAATTAACTGACCCTTTGAGTCGGCTGTTAACCCGTGAAGGTTACACGGTAGATGCTAGTTATGATGGAACAAGTGGCAGCAATTTGGTACAAATAGGCAGTTATGATTTACTGATTTTAGATTGGATGTTACCGGGAAAAACGGGTTTGGAGATATGTCAGGAATTACGCCGTCAAGGTAAAACAACTCCTGTGCTATTTCTGACGGCAAAAGATACCCTAGATGACCGAGTACAAGGTTTAGACGCTGGTGCTGATGATTATTTAGTCAAACCTTTTGAATTGCGGGAATTACTGGCAAGAGTCCGGGCTTTGTTGCGTCGTGCTGGTACAGAATCTTATCCTAGTACCACAGGAAAGTTAGTTGTAGCAGATTTAGAACTTGATCTAGAAAATCAAATAGCTTATCGTCACGGGAGAATGATTGAACTCTCACAAAAAGAAAGTCAGTTGTTACAATACTTCATGGAAAATACCGGACAATTACTGACTCATGCTCAAATTTTGCAGCATTTATGGCAAAATGAGGAACAACCTAGCAGTAATGTGATTGCGGCTTTAATTCGTCTGTTGCGTCGTAAGGTGGAAGTAGGGGGGGAAACGCCAATGATTCACACTGTTTATGGTAAAGGTTATCGTTTCGGATCTGCTTTATTTGAATAAATTAACTCTACTATTTTTCATCGTTTTAGTCCATTTATCAAGTCAATACAAATCTTAAATAAAATTCTTTGTTCAAGAGGAATAAAATAATATGCGGTTTTTTACTAATTTATTACAGTTACCAAGAGTAGCTCTCAAACCAAAACAAATTTTACTACTTGTATTGTTAATAATTGCTGGCTATCTTGGTAACTACTTTAAGGTAACACTGTTTTTTGGAGTTGATTTTTTATTTGGTAGTATAGCCGTTTTGATGATAGTAGCTATTTATGGTGCTGTTTGGGGAACAATAGCTTCTCTAATCGTTAGTAGTCATACATACATACTATGGGAACATCCTTATGCAATGATTATCTTCACTTGTGAAGCAATGTTTATAGGATTACTATTACGTAAAAAGAGCCAAAATTTACTTTTATTAGATGGTATTTACTGGCTGATATTAGGTATGCCTTTAGTTGCCATATTTTATGGTGGATTATTACAAGTAAGTCTAATAGCAACATCGTTGATTATACTTAAACAATCTGTAAATGGCTTATTCAATGCCATGATTTGCAGTTTAATAATTAATTATTTACCTATAGAAAAATGGTTAAAAGGTAATAGAAATAAACATACAATTTCTTGGCAACAATCTCTATTTAATATATTGATTGCTTTTGTGTTTATTCCGGTCATGATAATTAATACAAATAATGCTATCCGTTCTACTGAAAGTATTGAAACAGCTATTATTAAAGATATAAACTTTTTATCTTTAGCATTTAAAAATGATATTGAAGCTTGGTACGATAACAATATAAATATCTTAAATAAAATTGCTAACTCTTTAGGTTTAATAGATAAAAATTCAGCTATTAAAGCCCAAAAAAATTTAGAAAATATCCAAAAATTATTTCCACAATTTAATAAAATTTACATAGTTAATAACTTAGGACAAATTATAGCGGCATCTTCAAATAAAGTAAAATCATCTATAAATTTTAGTCAAAGACCCGATTTTCAGAAACTTAAAAGACATGAATCTTCTGTGACTAATGATATATCTAAAGCCACCGAATATGGAAGTAATAAAATCATCAATTCAGGTGTAGCAATTGTTAAAAATAATCAATTTTTAGGGGCTGTTTTTGGGGAAATAAAGCTAGAAGAATTAAATAATTTAGTTAAAAAACCAGAAATAAATCAAGATTTTGATATGACTATTATAGATGAAGAAAATCGTATTATTGCAACTAGCTTAGAAAATGAAAAACCACTAGAAATCTTTACACTTTATGAAAATAAAATAATCCGCAATTTAAATAATGATGTTGTTCATTTATTACCAAATTCACCCAAGGTAGCAGCTATAGTAAAATGGGAAAAATCTTTTTATGCACAAACTAGTTATTTAAATAATATTGTTAGCATCAAACTAGTTATCCAAATACCAACAAAACCTCAAATAGATTATATTCGGGCAATCTATATCAAAAATCTAGCAATTATGTTATTGACTGCCATCATGGCTTTAATAGCTGCTATGTTTCTTAGTAATAAATTAGTACAACCTCTGTTGAGACTGAATCAAGTTACTACCGATTTACCCCAAAAGATTCTTGCAGAAGAAGAGATTATTTTTGATAATAGTATAATTACCGAAATAGACTATCTAACTCGCAATTTTAAATCAATGATATTGGCACTGAATCAAATGTTTCAAGAAATTAAAAGTGCCACAAATACTCTAGAAGAACGGGTAGAAAAACGTACTCAAGAATTATCAATTACCAATCAAGAACTAGAATCAGAAATTATCAGAAGACGAGAAGTAGAAACAAGATTAAGAGACAGGGAAGAACGCTATGAATTAGCAATTTCTGGAACTAATGATGGGATTTGGGACTGGAATATAACAACTAATAAAATTTATTATTCACCCACTTGGATGAGAATTATTGGTTATGAGCATAAACCATTACCTCAGATCTTTTCAACATGGTCAGATAATGTGCATCCAGATGAACTAGAAATAGCATTCTTGGAAATTAATAATCATTTAGAAGGAAAAACAGATATTTACCAAAATAATCATCGCATCAAACATTCTAATGGCAATTATATTTGGATAGCAGCCAAAGGAAAATGTATTCGTAATGAACAGGGTAAACCATATCGTCTGGTAGGCATAATTACAGATATTACAGACAAGAAAATAGCCGAAGAACAACTTAAGTCTACTAAAGAACAAGCGGAAGTTGCCAACCAAACTAAAAGCCAATTTCTAGCAACTATGAGTCATGAAATCCGTACTCCCATGAATGCAGTAATCGGAATGACAGGACTATTACTTGATACTCAATTGACATCACAACAACGAGAATTTGTAGAAATAATTCGTAATAGTGGTGATGCCATGTTAACATTGATTAATGATATTTTAGACTTCTCTAAAATTGAGTCTGGTAAGTTAGAGATAGAAGAACAAACTTTTAATTTAAGAAGTTGTATTGAAGAATCTTTGGATTTGGTTGCTCCTAAAGCTAGTGAAAAAAACTTAGAACTTGTTTATATAATGGATGCAGAAACCTATGAATTAATTAGTGGTGATATTGCTAGACTTCGGCAAATTTTAGTTAATTTATTGAGTAATGCGATTAAATTTACTAAATCCGGTGAAGTGACACTTTCAGTAACTAGCTCATTAAAAACTCAATCAGAGTCGACACTGCACGAAATTATATTTACTGTTAAAGATACCGGCATAGGCATTCCCGAAGATAGAATGGATAGACTATTTAAGCCATTTAGTCAAGTTGACGCTTCCACTACTCGTCAATATGGTGGCACAGGCTTAGGTTTGGTGATTAGTCAAAGACTAGTGGAAATGATGGGTGGCAAAATTAACGTTGAAAGTAAAATTGGTGAAGGATCTAGTTTTTCCTTTAGTATCTTTACACCATTTGTGAGTAAATATGCACTGAGCCATGATAAAAATCAGCAACAATTATTAGCTAATAAACGCTTATTAATAGTTGATGATAATGTCACAAATCGTCAATCTTTAATGTTACAAACTCAATCCTTTGGCATGATACCTATTGTTGCTCCATCAGGAAGAGAAGCCCTGGCATATTTGCAGTACCAAAAATTTGATTTGGCTATTTTAGATATGGAAATGCCAGAAATGGATGGTTTAACTCTGGCTCAGGAAATTCGTAAACTGCCGAATTGTCATCTGTTACCTTTAATTATGCTAACCTCAATTGGGACTGGGCTGATAGATAATCATCCCGAAATAGGAAATATTAACTTTGCTGCTTATCTCAATAAACCTATTAAAAAATCCTATCTTGTTAACATCTTAATTAGAATTTTGAGTAATGATATTATGCCTACGAACAATAATTTATCTCTGACATCATCACAATTTAATTCTCACCTAGCAGAGCAGTTACCATTAAAAATTCTTTTGGCAGAAGATAATGTAGTTAATCAGAAAGTAGCTGTGAATATTTTACAACGTCTGGGCTATCGTCCTGATGTAGCAGCTAATGGTTTAGAAGTATTAATAGCTTTGCGAAGACAACATTATGATGTTGTTCTCATGGATATCCAAATGCCAGAAATGGATGGATTAACTGCGACGCAAAAAATCTGTGAAGAATGGCCATTATCTACCCGTCCTTGGATTATTGCCATGACTGCTAATGCAATGCAAGGAGATCGAGAAAAATGTTTAGCAATCGGAATGAATGACTACACAACAAAACCGATTCGATTGGAAGATTTAACACGGGCTTTAAGTAGTTGTCAGAGATATGATTCAATTACTAATCAAATGCCTGAATCTTTAACTAAAAATGTGCATAATCTTTTAGATACAGAAACTTTAAAAGAATTAAAAGAAACTATTTGCGATAATGTAATTACAGAATTTGTCATATTAATTGATTCTTATTTGGAAGATTCACCCCAACGATTGCAAGCTTTGAGTCAGGCAATTGCTGAAAATAATGCCAAAAACCTCCGACTAGAAGCGCATACACTTAAATCTAGTAGTGCTATTTTTGGAGCAAAAGAGTTCTCTAAACTTTGCAAAAAATTAGAAGATTTAGGACGTGATGGTAATACAGCAGATGCAGCTTTATTATTACCGCAATTAATCAAAGAATACCAGGAAGTAGAGGCAGCTTTACAATTAGAACGTTAGGCAAATACTTTATAGAAGGAGTTAGGAGAAAGAAAGAAAGAAAGAAGAAAAAAGAAGATAACTACCAATTAAGTAGGTGGGCATTGCCCACCCTAGGTGTATTTCAAAAATCAAATATTAGTCCTATATGTATAAATGTAATTACAAAAAATCCCGTATCCCGTAGATGCAAGTCTGAAATTTGATGGTAAATCTACGTAAAAGTTACATAAATAATTAAGTTTGAAAAGAAACTTACTTTCAGTAAGGCACATAAATTTCAGCGATGAGAACTAGATTTTGTCAACAAATCTTAATATATTTTCCCGATCAAAGTAGGATTGGTATATTTAGTGTAAAAATATTCCTACTGAAATAAGCTGCAAAACAAAAATTATGACTATGTATCCTAACCTCAACCGGGCATTTGCTCATCCTGTGCTAAAGGTAATTAGCGGTTTGAATAACTTCAATGCTGCTAGTGTAGCTGCAACTGTAAAAGCTGCTGATTTGGGTGGTGCTACCTTTGTGGATATTGCTGCTGATCAGAATTTGGTGAAATTGGCGAAAAGCTTGACCAAATTACCTATTTGTGTATCTGCGGTTGAACCTGAGAAGTTTGTAACTGCTGTGGCTGCTGGTGCTGATTTAATTGAAATTGGTAATTTCGATTCTTTTTACGCCCAAGGACGCAGATTTGAAGCTGCGGAAGTTTTGGAACTAACTCGCCAAACCCGTGCCTTGTTGCCAGAAATTACCCTATCTGTGACTGTTCCCCATATCCTCACCTTAGACCAACAGGTACAACTGGCTGAGGATTTGGTGAAAGCTGGTGCAGATATTATTCAAACCGAAGGTGGTACTAGCAGCAATCCTATTCACCCCGGTACTTTGGGATTAATTGAAAAGGCTGCTCCCACTTTAGCCGCAGCTTATGAAATTGCCCGTGCAGTTTCCGTGCCTGTACTGTGTGCTTCCGGTATTTCTAATGTTACTGCACCAATGGCGATCGCTGCTGGTGCGGCTGGTGTTGGTGTCGGTTCAGCTATCAACCAACTCAATAGCGAAATCGCCATGATTGCCGCTGTGCGGAGTTTAGTAGAAGCTTTGGCTACTGCAAATACTCGGACATTTGCGTAGATAATCTTGGGATGCATTCATTGATGTCAAACAAGGGCGGTTAAAAACCGCGTCTACACAGGCAAAACCCACCTACGCGGGTTTAAAATTCTTAATTTTTCGTTAGTCCACGCAGGTGGACTTTGTTTGTGTAGCAGTGAATTATATTCGCCTTAACTTGACTCATCTGCGATGAATGCAACCCAGAAATTCAGGACAAACAATTTTTTAAGGTATCAATAACTTTATCTTGTTGTTCTTGCTCCAATTCGGGGAACATAGGTAAAGATAAAACTTCTTGACTTGCTTGCTCTGATACTGGCAATTGCCCTGACTGATAACCTAAATTTTTATACACTGGTTGCAAATGTAAAGGTAAGGGATAGTAAATCATGGAATTAACCCCCTGTTCCTGCATTTGATTTTTTACCCAATCTCGATATTTACCACTTGCACCATTGCGTCTTTCTCCAGAAACACGAATGGTATATTGATTCCAAACCCCAACTCCTCCCGGAAATTCTTGAGGGGCAATAATACCAGAAAGTGAACTGAGATGTTGGTAATAATAATCAGCGATTTGTTTGCGTCTGTTGTTCCAAGAATCAAGATAGCGCAGTTTAATTTGCAGAATTACGGCTTGAATCGCATCTAACCGACTATTGACACCGATTTCTTCATGAATATATCTAACTTTACTACCATGTTCCCGCAAAACTCGTAATTGAGTAGCGATCGCTGGATCATTGGTGGTAATTGCCCCACCATCACCGCAACCACCGAGATTTTTGGTAGGGTAGAAACTAAAGCAACCAACATGGCCAATACTACCAACTTTTTGATTTTCCCAACTAGCACCGGTAGCTTGAGCGCAATCTTCAATTACTGTTAAATTATGAGCTTTGGCAATTTCCATTAATCCTGTCATCTCCACAGGGAGGCCAAACAGGTGGACTGGCATAATCGCTTTGGTGTTTGGTGTAATTGCTGCTGCTAGTTTTTCTACATCTAAATTAAACGTAGTTGCATCAATATCTACAAATACTGGTATTGCCCCTACCGCACTGATAACTTCTGTTGTCGCAAAAAAAGTAAATGGTGTGGTAATAACTTCATCACCTGCACCAATTCCTAAAGCGCGTAGTGCTAAATATAAAGCATCAGTACCAGAGTTACAGGCTACACATTCACTGACACCATGATAAGCTGCAAACTGTTGTTCAAAATCTGTAATTGCTGGACCACCAATATAACGCCCAGAAGCCAGAACCGCTAAAACAGCAGCACTTACTTCAGTCTCAATGGTGGCATATTGTTGTTTAATATCAAAGGCGGGAATCGAATTTAGACTTTTAATCATGAGTTTTTATTTGTAAAGGAGGTAGGGGCGCAGGGCCTGCGCCCTGTCAGGAGTCAGGAGTTCAGTAATTAAGAATGAACAAGTAACAAAGAAGAAGAAGTAAGAATGAATAACATTTTTCTCTTTAGTTACCTATTCCCTGTTCCCTTTGGTATGTAAAGTTTTTAATTGTTAAGAGGTAGAGAAACTATGCCAGAGCTAATCAAATTGGATATGGTAGATTTGGCTTTAGCTATGGGCTTAATGGCTATTGCCATTGGTATATCGGCGTGGGAGCAATTAGGACTAGAATTAAATTTAAGCGTAGCTACTGGTAGAACTATCCTCCAACTACTTGTATTAGGATACATTTTTGACTTCATTTTTGCCGTTAACAATGTTTGGGCGGTAGTAGGGATTTTAGCAATAATTCTCACAATTACTGCAATTATTACTCGCAATCGCATCAGCCAAAAAATTCCTCAAGTTTTACCCCTAGTCTGGATTGCGATTTTTGTCAGCACGTCCTTAACATTGCTTTACACTAATTTTTTAATTATTCAACCAGACAGATGGTATGAACCCCGCTATCTGATTCCTTTAGCTGGTATATTACTTGGTAATGCCATGAATGCCGCAGCAGTAGCCGGAGAACGTTTGGTTAGTGCTATCAACCAATTTCCCACGGAAATAGAAACCCATTTAAGTTTAGGTGCAACTCCTGAACAGGCAATTAAGCCATACCGCAAAGAAGCTATTCGTGCTGCAATTATGCCGACTTTGAATCAAATGATGTTGATTGGTATGGTAACAATACCAACTTTCACCAATGGACAATTATTAGCTGGAATCACACCGCTAGAGGCTGTATCTTATGAGATTTTAATTATTTTTATGGTGGCTGTCACCAATTTATTAACAACCATTTTAATTACTAAGGGCTTATGTCGGCAGTTTTTTAATTCTGCTATGCAGTTGGTTAGGTAATGGGTGATTGGTGAAGAAAAATTGTCTGAATCAGGATATCCACCGATTAAAGGATGAGGGAGCATCTACTTCTGGAAGAAACAGATGGCGATTGGAAATCGCGGCTACACAGGCAAAACCCACCTGCGTGGGTTCAAAGAGTCCGCCTTCGCGGACTTTGTTTTTGTAGCCCCAGACTTCTAGTCTGTTAGCGAAGCGGCACGAAGTGCGGGCTATCCGCAGCAAAATTTATTGAATATTTTGGAAATAAAAATCCCTGTACCCTGTCCCTAACAATTATTGACAAATTCCCCGTAATGTGTTTGTGAAGTTGGGATAAGAAATGGCTGCTGCTTCAGCGCGGTGAATGGTGGTTGTACCAGTGGCGTTGAGGGCAGCGATCGCTAAACTCATGGCAATGCGATGATCTGTATGGCTATCTACCTCCGCACCGACTAAGGGAGTACCACCAGTAATTTCCATCCCGTCGGGTAGTTCGGTGATTTTTGCCCCCATTTTATTGAGTTGTTGTGCCATCACGGTAATGCGATCGCTCTCTTTGACCCTTAACTCCTCCGCATCCCGAATAATGGTTGTCCCCTCAGCAAAAGCCGCCGCAACTGCCAAAATCGGAATTTCATCAATTAATCTGGGAATGATATCACCAGCGATGGTACAGCTTGTTAAACCACCGGAACGGACGCGAATATCAGCCACCGGTTCTCCCGCAACTTCCCGTTGATTTTCTAGTTGAATATCTGCCCCCATTAATGCCAAAGCTTCTAAAATCCCGGTGCGGGTAGGATTGACACCGACATTTTCGACTACCAAATCTGAACCGGGAACGATCGCCCCAGCCACTAACCAAAAAGCCGCTGAACTGATATCACCAGGAACAATTACGGTTTGTCCGTACAGTTTTAGACCACCAGTAATAGTAACGCTGTTGGTGTCTGAATTTACAGTTAATTCTGCGCCAAAAGCCCTTAACATTCGTTCACTGTGATCCCGTGATAAAGCGGGTTCGGTGACGGTGGTTTGTCCTTCGGTGTTTAAACCCGCCAGGAGAATGCAGGATTTAACTTGAGCCGAAGCAATGGGGGAATGATAATGAATGGGTTTTAGAGCCTGTCCTTGAATGGCTAGAGGTGCTAGGGTGTTGCCCTTACGTCCCCAAATTTGCGCTCCCATTTGTTGCAGTGGTTTGACAACACGAGACATGGGACGTGATCGCAAAGAACTATCACCAGTCACCGTGAAAAATCGCCCTGGATGGGATGCTAACAACCCCAACATCAACCGCATCGTTGTGCCAGAATTACCAGCGTCTAGGACATCTAGAGGTTCTTGGAAATTGCCCAAACCGATGCCTTTAACTTTAACTAATTCTGTATTTAATTCCGAAATTTCTGCACCTAACGCCCGAAAACAAGCCGCAGTGCTACGGGGATCTTCGCCTAAAAGCAGTCCTTGAATCTGAGTTTCACCTTGAGCGATCGCCCCCAACATCAAAGCGCGATGGGAAATAGATTTATCTCCAGGTACGCGGATACGTCCCTGTAAAGACAATCCAGCAGGAGGGCGCTGAATAATTAAGTGATCAGAAGAGTTTGCTTGAGTTTCTAAAGTAATAACAACAGCCGACATTAGGATACAATGAATTTTGAATAGAATAAAAGCTAAACAGCGACTTAATTGTCACTATCAACTTCCAGTTTAGTATCCTACCGCTTTTTGGTAACTATAGTATTTCTTAAGGTAGAGAAAAGGTGACAGATAATACCATATTTAATTGTCTAAATTAACAAATCAAAATAACTGCTGTAAAAAATTAGCAATTTGCCAACAAGTCTATTAGTTTAAACTAAACCGCTGAAATTTTATTATTCAATTTTAACCCCTCACGCTCTCATGCTAACTAACCACCGCAAACCCGTATGTTTATCAATTATTTCCACTGACTTGCCAATTTGGTCTGTGGTTGAAACTGCCGGAACTTTGTATCAAAGAGATACAGATAAATTTCATTTACTATTAACTGCACCACCCCTAATTAGTTGTGAAGTAGGGAATTATTTAAATCCAGAAGATGCAGTTTCCCAAAGTGAAAATAATTTTTCTCCCCCTAGCAGTCCTAGAATTTTATGGTTGGAAATTTCCCCTTATCGGTTAATTATGACGATGCAAGGTAACGCGCAAGTCAGTTATCGTCATTTTTGGGAGCAAGGTGTTTATGGGATTAGTCGTTTTTGGCTACCTAATGAATCATTGCAACCTCATCAACCCATTCGCTTACGTAATTTTACCAAAAGTTTTACTATAAGTGGACACCCTCTCCCAGAGCATCTGCGCTTAGAGTACGAACTGTGGACAGGAAAAGTCCAATTGGGGCGTTATATTCTCAATTTAGAAATTCAGCATTGAAGGGAACAGGGGGAATAATTACCAATTACCATTAATAACTAGGTTCGCTAGCTGGTTTCCATTTGATGTTGCAACCAATACTTGGCTTTTGTTCACTTGTCACAGGTTGATTATTTAAGACTGCGGTAATAGCTGCTCTTAAATCTTTACCTGTCACAGGTTGATTATTGCTAGGACGACTATCATCTAATTGTCCACGATAAACGAGTTTTCTATCGCTATCAAATAAAAAGAAATCTGGTGTACAAGCTGCTGTATATGCTTTTGCTATTTCTTGAGTTTCGTCGTAACAGAAGGTAAAACCAAATCCCAATTCTATAGCCATTTCTTTTAATGATTCTGGTGAATCATTGGGATAATTTATAGCATCATTAGCACTAATGGCAATAATCCCTAAATTACTGTTGGTGTAATCTTGATCCAACCTGGCTAATTCTTGTTGAATATGCTTGACAAATGGACAATGACGACAAATAAACATGATTAATAGTGCTTTTTTATCGGCAAAGTTATCAATAGAAATTGTTTTTCCAGATACTACTTCTGGTAGATGAAAATCTGGTGCTTTAGTGCCTAAAGGCAACATTGTCGAAGCTGTTAAAACCATAATTTATTTAATGCTCTGATCGGACTTTTTGCTAATCATAATATGATAATCCATTTTAATTTAGAAAAATTACCGACTTTAAATACGTAAATTATTCAAGAAGTTAGGTATATTATAAAAATGCTTACTTATTGACTATTCCCTGCTATAATTACCGATTGCTGATTGAAAAGATTTTAATAATGATAACTTGGTGTTCCTTGCAAATGAAACAGTGGGGTAGGATGACAAAGTTCCTATCTTTGTTCTGTCTTTGTCTATTATTAGTTGTTAGTTGTACTCCTAAGCAACAGACAAATACACCCTCGGCTGGTGTTGTAACTACTCCTGCGGGTGATGGTCGGATTACTATCGGGACAACAGGAAAGCCCAGAACTCTTGATCCTGCTGATGCGTATGAATTATCATCCTTGGGTTTAATATTTAATATGAGCGATCGCTTATATACTTATGAACCAGGAAGTACAGAAATTAAACCACAATTGGCCACAGCATTACCTAAAGTCAGTGCGGATGGTTTAACTTATACTATTCCCATTCGTAAAGGAGTAGTATTTCATGATGATACTCCCTTCAATGCCAAAGCAATGGAGTTTAGTATTCAACGCTTTATCGAAAATAAAGGTAAACCATCTTTCTTACTTTCTGATACCATAGCTTCAGTTAAAGCCACAGGAGAAGACGAGTTAACAATTAAACTGAAAAAACCCTTTGCAGCTTTTCCTTCCTTGTTAGCATTTTCTGGAGTTTGTGCAGTTTCACCAACAGCTTATGAAATTGGGGCTGGGAAATTTAAACCGAATATCTTTGTCGGGACTGGTGCTTACAAATTAGCTAACTATGGAACTGATTCCTTGAGATTTGATGTATTTGATAAATATTGGGGAACAAAACCCGAAAATAAAGGTGTGAATGTCCAAATTCAAACCAGTCCAGTTAATTTATTTAATGCCTTTAAAACTGGTGCGATAGATGTGGCTTATCTATCTTTACAACCAGATCAAATTCGCAGTTTAGAAGCAAGTGCAAAAAAAGGAGATTGGCAAGCAATTACTGCCCAAGGTAGTGTTGTTAGTTATTTTGTGTTAAATCGCAATCAAAAACCTTTAGATAAGGTAGAAGTGAGACAAGCGATCGCATCATTAATTGATCGGCCATTATTAAATGAGCGGGTATTATTTTCCCAAGCTAATCCCCTTTATAGCATGATTCCCACAACCTTCAATGTTTCCCAAGCATTATTTAAAGATAAATATGGTGATGGTAACTTTGAACAAGCTAAAAAATCCTTAATTGCTGCTGGTTTCACCAAAGAAAATCCGGCTAAAGTGCAAATTTGGTATCCTGCAAGTTCACCTACTCGCAGTTTAGCTGCCCAAACCCTAAAATCTCTTGCTGATACTAAAATGGATGGGATGTTACAATTGGAAGTTAAAACCGTAGAAGGTGCTACCTTCTTTAAAGAAAGTTCCAAAGGTTTATATCCAGCCGCTTTAATTGATTGGTATCCAGACTTTTTAGATCCAGATAACTACGTACAGCCATTTTTAGCCTGTGCTAAAGGTTCAGTTGCGAAAGGTTGCGAAGAAGGAGGAAGTCAAACCCAGGGTTCATTCTATTATAGTGAAGCTATGAATAAACTCATAGATCAACAACGCAAAGAACAAAATCCCGAAGCCCGGAAAAAAATATTTGCAGACATTCAAACCTTAGTTTTAAATGATGTTCCTTACATCCCTTTATGGCAAAACAAAGATTATGTATTTGCTCAAAAAGGCGTAAGTAACGTCAAACTTGATCCTACCCAAAACTTGATTTATAAAACAATTAAAAAGTAGAGAATAGGTGATAGGTGACAGTTTTCTCGTTCCCAGACTCCGGCTGGGAATGAAATTTAGAGGCTCTGCCTCTTGTTAATTAGATGAGGCAGAGCCTCAAGACTGCATTCCTTGTCAGAGACAAGGAACGAGGTTTTTATGAATTTTAAATTTTTAATTAATAAATATGTCGCGTTCAAAAGCATTACAGTATTACATTGTTTCTCGGTTGCTATTTGCACCACTGCAACTATTAACTATTATCACCATTGTCTTTCTATTACTCAGAGCTACACCAGGAGATCCCGCAGATGCAATTCTGGGAGGACGAGCGCCAGAAAGTGCGAAAGAAGAATTAAGAAAACAGCTTGGTTTAGATTTACCTATTTGGTTGCAATATCTCAATTATTTAGGTAATTTGCTTCGCTTTGATTTAGGAACTTCCTTAACCAGTCGCGGGCAAAATGTGGGCGAAATAATTGGTCAATATTTTCCAGCCACTGTAGAATTAGCATTTGCGAGTATGGCTGTGGCGTTGATTGTTGGCGTTTTAGTCGGGACTATTTCCGCTTCTCGTCCGGGGACTGCTTTTGATATTGGGGGGCGGTTATTCGGGATTATTACCTATGCACTACCAATGTTTTGGGCAGGTATGTTGTTACAATTAATTTTCTCAGTTCAATTGGGTTGGTTTCCCAATTCTAATCGTTTTCCTCCCAATCTTCCTGCACCTACAAATATTACTGGTTTATATACAATTGATAGTTTATTAAGTGGAAATTTTAGTCAGTTTTTCACATCTTTACATCATCTAGCTTTACCAAGTTTAACTTTGGGAATTTTGCTAAGTGGAATTTTTGAGCGAATTGTCAGAGTTAATTTAAAACAAACCTTAAAAGCCGATTATGTAGAAGCAGCTAGGGCGCGAGGAATTCCTGAAAATAAGATTTTAGTTTCCCATGCTTTAAAGAATGCCTTAATCCCCGTAATTACGGTGTTAGGATTAACATTTGCTTCCTTACTAGGTGGAGCAATTTTAACAGAAGTCACATTTTCCTGGCCTGGGTTAGCAAATCGTTTATATCAAGCTATTTCTGACCGAGATTATCCCACAGTGCAAGGTGTGTTAGTATTTTTTGGGGCAATTGTCGTTAGTGCGAGTATTTTGATTGATATTCTCAATGCTTATGTAGATCCGAGAATTAGATATTAAATTTTCCAAAGCCTATCTTTAGCCAGATTAAATTTCACCAACCACCGCCATCACCACCACCGGCATCACCACCACCGCTATCAAAACTACCACCACCATCAAAACTACCACCGCCATCAAAACTACCACCACCATCAAAACTACCACCGCCACCGCTATTATTACGATCCTTTTTGTAGCTACGTTCAACTAAAATTGATTCTGTCTTATTAATCTCATCTACCATTTTCCTAGAAGATCGAATAAATTTCAGCGATAATACCATTATGACTATAAATAACACCGCAAATAAAACCAAAGGAATAAAAGTACCACTTATCAATAGTTTGATTTTAGCAGTATGGTTTTCATCCAATTTAATTAATAGTGATTTAGTACCCGCGAGAATACCCTGTGAAAAATTGCCTTGTTTAAATTGAGGAATAATGTCTTTTTCGATAATTTTGCGGAGCATAATATCTGGAATTATACGATGTATCTCATAACCAGTTTTGATTTCTACTCGTCTGTCTTCCACAGAGACTAAAAAGAGTACGCCCTGACTCCGGTTTTTTTTACCAATTGCCCAATAGTTAAATAATTCTGTAGCGAATTCTTTAGGCGTAGGAGCAGGGCTAGTTTTTAGAACAGTAACAATAGCAATTTCATCTCCAGTTTCTTGTTCTAAATCTGAAATCATTTGATTCAGCTTTACCTGTGTATTTGAATCAAGTATTTGAGCCGTATCTCTTACCCATTTTCCCTTTGATCGTAAAGGATAAGGGATGTTTTGCAGATTTAGTTCATATACATGACTAGACTGCGGAGCAAAATTAAAAGCATAGCTAGGCAACGGGAAAAGGATTAAAGTTAAACACAGACAAGCTGACCAAAAAACCTGTTTAGCTATAGTTGGGAAAGATAGCATGATATTAGTATGACTTTAATTGTAAATGGCAGACTGTTGATCATTATACTCCTCTCTCCACGTAAGTAGGTTAGCATTAAAAATTGTCGTTATGGCAAGGCAAGAGGCACTCATACAAGAGTGAAGAAGCTTTGGGAGATTTTACTTTTCTTTACACAGATTAGTTTTATTGTGTTCACCTACTTAATAGATAGGAGAGAATTAATCATATTACCTCTGCACACTACGGGGATCAAGGGCATCTCTTAACCCATCACCTAAGACATTGAAAGACAAAACTGTAATAATAATCAGAATTGCTGGTGGTAGAATCAGCCAAGGTTGTAACACTAAAATAGAAGCATTACTAGCTAAAGAAAGCATATTTCCCCAAGAAGGATCTGGTTGTTGAATCCCTAAACCAATTAGACTTAATACTGCTTCTGCACCAATAAAACTAGGAATTGTTAACGTAGCAGAAATAATGATATAAGTTGCGGTTTGTGGCAGAACATGACGGACAATAATATAAATGGGATTACCACCCATTACCTTTGCTGCTTGCACAAATTCGAGTTCTTTGATTGATAATACCTGTCCGCGAATGATCCTAGCTAAACCTGCCCAACTAATTACAGACGTAATGACAATAATTAATAAAAATCGCTGAGTGCTGGTTAATTTTGGACTCAATATCCCTGATAGTGCTACTAATAAATAAATACTGGGAAAGGTCATCAATACTTCTGCTAAACGCATGATAATACTATCAATTAAACCACCAAAATAGCCAGAAATACCACCAATTAGTAATGCTAAAGGATAGGTGATGATAATCCCAAAAATGCCAATAAACATACTAATACGACCACCATGCAACAGCCGACTAAATTGGTCGCGTCCTTGTTCATCTGTTCCCAAAATATTAAATTTTGCGTCACCAATAACGCCAAACAAATGCCAATTTAAAGAAATACCAGGGAGAATTGTGACTTCCTGCCATTTTGGAGGTAGGGAGATACTCAAGTTGAATAATTGATATTTTGGGCCAGCAACAAATAACCGTAATGGTGAAGGTTTTGTTTGGTCTATAATTATTTTTCTTTCCCCAGTTTGTAAATTAGTATCGCCTTGTGTTGTAGGATATACGTGGGGTCCAATAAACTGCCCTGATTGAGACACCCAATGAATCTGAGTGGGTGGGAGTAGTGAACCATTAGCTTGTGAATGATATGGATTATAAGGAGCGATGAAATCAGCACCAATTACTGCTAAATAGAAACATAAGAGGACAATTGCCCCAGTTCGTGCTAAAGGGTTTTTGTTGAGTCGTTGCCACCAATTCATAGTTCTTGATGTAAAAGTTAATGTTGATTAATTGTTGATATTTGTAAATCCGTCTTTGAGAATGTTTGATTGATTTCTCAGCCTTTCTCAAAAACTGAGGGTTGGGTTCATGATGTCCATTAGAATCGGTGTAAAACAACTCAATACCAACATCCAACCCGATTTCATTACCTGTTTTTGGTTGAATATCTACAACATCAATACCAATACAAAACTGTGCATAATATCCATCAGCACGACGGATTAAACGCACTCCTTTAATATCTTTAAGTTCGTAGGATTGAATATCCCATTTACCTAATAATTTGAGTTCACCAATCCCTTTTTTATCAGTAAAAGTAATACGTCGCTTGGTTTTGTGCAATTTCCATCCTGATGTTTTATATTCAACAGAACGGCAATTTTTTTGAAAACGTGGATATCCTTTCTTTCCAGACTTTTTAGATTTACAGTTGTCGTAAAACCTTGATATAGCAGACCATCCTCTTTCTGCGGCTGATTGTACTGCCATTGAGTTTAATTCAGCAGCAAAAGGAAAATATGAGCGGAGTTTTGTTGAATACTTGTTAAGAGCAAACTTGTCCATTTTGAGTTCCTGCGGGGCATCCATCCAATATCTGATAGCGAAGCGCTGCTGCAAGCAGTTCGCTTTATTGCGAATGAATTGGGTGGTACGGATAGCATCTTCTATGGCGTTATATTGATTTTGTTTACCTTTAACTTTGTATTCTAGGACTAGCATTGATTCAATTTTGAATAATCAATTTGATTTGGTTTCAACCTGCATTTATTATACAATATATACAAAATGTCAGTGCAAGATAAAGGAAAGCAACTAGCCTTCATCCCTTGGCTGAAGCACAGGTGTGTCCTCCTGAGTCGGATACGCCTTCAAGGGTTTTCGGCATTCTCCTTATAAAAAACCGCAACCCCATTTTATGAACAACTTACATCACCATCGCGCACAATTTCCCGCTTTAAGTAATAAGGTTTATTTTAACTACGGAGGCCAGGGAACAATGCCCCAAGGGGCTATGGATGCTATTAGCCAATCTCAGGAACATATTCAAAATATAGGGCCTTTTGGGAGTGAGGCTTATGCTTGGATTTCACCGCAAATACAAGCTAGTCGGGAGGCGATCGCATCTGTATTAAATGTACCAAGTGACACAATTACTCTCACGGGTAATGTCACGGTAGGTTGTAACATTGCGATGTGGGGGATTGATTGGCAACCCGGTAATCATCTACTGCTTTCTGATTGTGAACACCCTGGAGTCATTGCTACAGCACAGGAAATTGCCCGTAGATTTGCGATAGAAGTTACCACCTGTCCCTTAATGGCTACTTTAAATGACGGAGATCCTATCAGTATTATTGCTGAAAATCTTCGTCCCAGAACCCGCTTAGTAGTTTTAAGTCATGTTTTGTGGAATACGGGTCAAGTTTTACCTATTGATAAAATTGTCGAAGTATGCAAAAGCAATAATTCTCTGTTGTTGATAGATGCGGCTCAATCAGTGGGTGTTCTTCCTTTGGATTTAACAGCGTTGGGTGTAGATTTTTATGCCTTTACTGGTCACAAATGGTTATGTGGTCCTGCGGGTGTGGGTGGGTTATATGTGCGTCCCGAAACGAGAGAAAATTTGCATCCAACTTTTATTGGCTTAAATGGGGTAATTACTAATAATCAAGCCCAACCAACAGGTTGGCAATCAGATGGACGCAGATATGAAGTATCTACTATACCAACTTCATTATACGTGGGTTTAAAGGCAGCAATTACAATTCATGAACAGTGGGGAACAGCACAGGAAAGATATGAGCAAATTTGCCGAAATAGTAATTATCTTTGGCAAAAATTAACCTCTTTACCTAATATCAAATGTTTAAAGAATTCACCTCCAGAAAGTGGATTAGTTTCTTTTCAATTAACTAATCAGCCGAGTTTTAAATTGGTACAATCTCTAGAATCACAAAATATTTTAACCCGAACAATTGCTAATCCTAATTGCATTCGTGTGAGTGTTCATTATCTAACTTTAGAGTCGGAAATTGACCAATTAATAGCAGCAATATCAAATTTTACAGAAATGGGCGACTAGAAGTCGCGGCTAAACAGACAAAACCCACCTGCGTGGGTTAAATTTATATTAGTCCGCGACGGCGGACTTTGCTTGTGTAGTAGTGATTTTTAATCGCCCAATACTCTTTTTAACCTTGTTTAAAATCATGAAAAGACCAATTATATATATAGCAATTACCAATCACGGTTTTGGTCATGCAACCCGCACAGCTTCCATAGCTAACACCATTCAAAAATTATGCCCAGAAGCGTTATTAATTTTAGTCACTACTGCACCTCGCTGGTTGCTAGAATCTTATATAGAAGGTGATTTTATTTTACGTCAACGGGCGTTTGATTTAGGCGTAATTCAAGCTGATAGTTTGACAATGGATAAACCAGCAACTTTGGAAAAATTGCGAGAAATTAAAAAAAATCACAAATCCTTAATTGCTTCAGAAGTTAATTTCATTCGTCAAAATCGTGTGCATTTAATTTTAGCAGATATTCCTTTTCTTGCGGCTGGATTTTCTCAAGTTACGAATGTTCCCTGCTGGATGATTAGTAATTTTGGTTGGGATTTTATTTATCGAGATTGGGGAGAAGAATTTCTAGAAATTGCTGATTGGATTAGTGATTGGTATGGAAAATGTGACCGTTTATTTCGTCTCCCTTTCCATGAACCAATGTCAGCTTTTACTCATATTACAGATGTCGGTTTAACTGGTGGTTCTCCCCATTTTGCTATTGATGAATTACGCGCAAAGTGGGGAATAAATACACCCCCAGAACAAACAATTTTACTAACATTTGGGGGTTTAGGTTTGCAAGAAATTCCCTATGCTAATATCAGCAACTTTCCTGATTGGCAATTTATTACTTTTGATTCTTCAGCCCCAGATTTACCTAACTTAATTAAAGTTACAAATCGTCAATATCGTCCTGTAGATTTTATGCCGATTTGTGGGAGAATTATTTCTAAACCTGGATATGGGACTTTTTCAGAAGCCACTCGTCTAGAAATACCAGTAGTAACTATCCCCCGTGAAGATTTTGCCGAAGCAGCTTTTATGTTAGCCGGAATTACTAATTACAATCATCATCAAATTCTCACAGCACCGGAATTTTTTCAAGGAGATTGGGATTTTCTTTATCAGTTACCCCAACCACCAAAGCAAAATCAAGTCATTGATAAAAATGGCAATGAAACAATAGCCAAAGCTGTGATAGATTATTTACAGACAAATATATAAACTAGCCATGACCCACTACCAAAAATTATTAAGAGTTTCCACAAATGGGAAATCATTTCACAATATCACCGCTAAAATTGAAGCTATTGTTGCCGAATCTGGCATAGAAACTGGGCTTTGTAGTTTATTTTTACGTCACACTTCAGCTAGTTTAGTAATTCAAGAAAATGCTGATCCTGATGTCTTAGTTGATTTAGCTAATTTCATGGCAAAAATAGTACCAGAAGGAAACTATTATGTTCATGATGCTGAAGGACCTGATGATATGCCAGGACATATTCGCACAGTTTTAACCCACACTTCCGAACAAATTCCCATTAATCGTGGTCATTTGGTATTAGGAACATGGCAAGGAATCTATGTTTGGGAACATCGTCAACAGAATAACGTGAGAGAGTTAGTAGTTCACATTTCTGGCTAGGGTAAGCAGGTTGATAGTTGTAAACATTCATGAGTTAGAATGCAATTGATTTATGATAATCTCATCTAATCTCAAACTCACCATACATTTATCTTACCGTGAAAAAACCATCACAACCATTTACATTCTTAAAAACTGGGATGTTTCCCAGATCAATTGGTAGAACATTCAACAGAATTCTGAGTGATATATCCCCGAATGCAGATGAAGAATTTCTCAAAAAATACCAAATTTCTAGACAGCGCACCACCATTGCTGTCAAGTTCTTATTATTGCTGATTATTATTCCCCTCCTGACTCATCAACTATCTAAGCGGATATTTATCCTTCCTATGATAGAAAACATGAGAACTGAAAACTCTAACCTGATTTTTTTAAATCAGGAAATGGAGGAAAAAGCCTTTCATGAATTAAAAATATTTACAGCAGGATTGAGGTTTAAAAGTCTTCTAGATTCAGAACCAAAGATTTCTCCAGAAAATCTAGAATCCAAGATTAAAGAAAAAGCTAGAGAAATAGCAGCAGAATTTAGAGATAAAAGCACTGATGCTATTAGTAATATATTCGCTGACATCCTAGCATTAATTACTTTTACATTAGTAGTTGTTTTTAGTCAAAAAGATATTATTTCTTTTCAACACTTCATTGATAAAATTGTTTATGGTTTAAGCGATAGTGCTAAAGCTTTTTTAATTATCTTATTTACAGATATATTTGTAGGTTTTCACTCACCACATGGATGGGAAATACTGCTAGAAGGATTTGCTGAACACTTAGGTTTACCCGCGAGTAGAAATTATATATTTATGTTTATCGCTACATTTCCGGTAATTTTAGACACAATATTTAAATATTGGATATTCCGCTATCTTAGTCGTTTGTCACCTTCTGCATTAGCGACTTTAAAAGAAATGGATGATTAGGCACTTTATCAATGAGTTATTATTTAATTGGGCATATTCCCCATTGTCATCACTTCTGAGAATGCTAAAATAAGGGATAATCATTGTTGCTTTTGCTCAATTATGCGTATCCTGAACAATCAAAAATTCAAAATTACAGTATTTATTACTAGTTTATTAGTATTTGGTTTTATCAATAAACAACCAATTCAAAAACAACAAACTACAGAAAATTTATCATTGTCTCAAATAAATAATTCTCCAATTCCAGGATTATCTAATAATTTATTGACCGAAAAACCATCTACTGGAGATATCAAAAGTAATGAAAAATCTATATTTTATTCAGTCATCAATGAATGGCAAAAATATCAATATAGTATCAATGCTAATCAGGTATTAACAGCAGGAAAATTACCAAATACTCAAATCAATTTAAATCAAGGTGATTTATTAACCGTACTCACAAATACGAGAAACTATTTTCAAAAATATTCTACAGAAGATCCCGATACTCAACGGATAGGAATATTAGTAACTCAGGGAGTTACCGTCAAAGATATTCTAAAAACATTAGATTTCATGATGACAGTCTTAGAAGAAGACATTGCTAATAATCGGAAAACTCGCTTACAAGATCCGAATTTTATTAACGCCAATTTTCGCGTAATTAAATGGTCTGCTCATAACCCAGAAAATCCCCAACAGAAAAAATTGCGAATTACAAAATACGCTGCTTTTATCCATACTGGTTCTCGACAAAAAACTGCTAAATATAATACACCAATCTACGCTATTAAGGAAGAATTGAATCAGGATAAATTCTACACCAAATATACTAAACAAGATGTTTTGTCAGGTATTTATGAAACAGGAGGTAAAGAATTTGGTAAAGTTAAACCCATTGCTTATTTAACTCGCAGTGGTTTAGAAGCAGCACTAATGCAGGGAACAGTATTAGTAAATTTTACCGATGGAACTAAAGAATTTTTGAATGTGGATAAAAATAATGGAATGTCCTACATTCGAGGTGTAAAAGCAACTTCACAAAAGCGTTATTGGTATTTTAAAGAAGTTGATGCTATTAAAGGTTATGGATATAAAATAGATGCCAAAATATCCATTAAACCAGGAGTAACATTTGCTGGAGATGTTCTCAATGTCGGTTTAGGAAGGATAATTGTCATTGAAGATAATCAGAAACGCTTAAAAATGGGCGTAATTGCCGATACAGGTGGAGCATTTTTACCCAACCTTTATCAACTTGATTTTTTAGCAGGAACTTTTACCAGTGAACAAGATTTTGAGCAGTATATTCAGAAATTACCTGACTATACAAATGCCTATATTTTAGTGAAAAAGTAAGGGAACTGGTAATGGGTAATGGGTAAAAATTTCCCCCTGCTCCCCGCCTCTTTCCTCCTGAATCCTGCTTTACTTACAATCCTGCAAACCATTCATAACCCCTATCTTCCCAATAACCTTTAATAATTGATAACTCACTAGTTAGGGTAATTTTAACCACCCATTTACTTTGTTTATAACCAAGTTTAATGGGTGAAGCTAACCGTAAAGGCGCACCATTTTCTATAGGTAAAGAGTTACCATTTTTTTGATAAGCTAATAAAGTTTGTGGGTGTAAAGCTGAAGCTATATCCCAACTTTCATAATAACCATCTGCTGATTTAAAATAGACGTATTTCACCTTAGATTTAGGTTGAGAAAGGGCAATAATTTCCTGGAGACGAATGCCACCCCATTGCACAATGGCTGCCCATCCTTCTACACAAACATGACGAATAATCATCGAAGTCAGAGGTAAAGCTTGAATATCAGGCATACTCAGACTAAGGGGATTATTTACCTCACCATCTACAATTAAACGATATTTTTCCATATCAATAATTGGTGTAGAGTCAAAACTATTAATTATTAAATTATTCGCTTCAATTTGACTAGGTAAAAATTCTGGAACTAGCTTTTGGGGCTGAAATATTAACTCTTCAAATTTCTGATTTAGAGGTTCAGAAAGTGTTCCCACTACATCTTCAAATATGGGTGTACCACAACCACCAAGCAATAAACTCATACTAGATAAACTAGAGAGTTGTAAAAACTTTCTCCGTGTAAATTCATGATTATTCATTTTGATTTCTTTGATTACTAAATTTTTCTAGAGCAGTTCTTTTGTTGAGTGAGATACAAGCACCCCAGCCCCAACCCCCTCCCCACAAGCGAAAAGGGGGCTATGATCTATTTTTTTCCAGTGCATACCGCTATACTGTTCACCAAAAGATAGATTGTGTGAGAGCATTTCCTCCTACCTTCTGCCCTAACTTCCAATGAAGCCAAACAAATATCACCACCATTGGTACAGAAGCAAAGTGAATAGTTCTTAATGCTTGCCAACTGCCAAAAATATCAACTATCCAGGAAAATTGAGCAGGTTTGTACATTCCTATGCCCGTGAATATAGCTAGTAATAAGATAGGAATAATTGCTGTATAAATAATTCGATGCCAAGCATAATTTAACCGTTGGTTATTATGGCTTTTTTGTAATGCTTTGATGTCATTCTTACTCACAAATCTATTTTTCCAGCGTTGGCTAAGGAAAATATAAATTCCATAGCAAAAAAGATTAAGAGAAAATAGCCACATGGCTGCAAAATGCCAATGTCTACCTCCAGCCAACCAACCACCTAAAGTAAAAAGAGGGAAAATAGGTAATCCACCACGGCCACCAAAAACAGGATTAGCATTGTAAATTTGCAAACCACTGGTGATCATAATAAATAAGCTGATGAAATTACAATAGTGGAAAATTTTTGCCCCTATTGCTTGGGTGGGTGCTTTGCGTGGTGTTTTCGAAGAAGTCATAGATAAAATAGGAAAAATTTAATTAAGTTATAAGTGTTTTGGAGATAATTTACTGAGTAAGAATGTTTCTGAACGTAGGAAAGTAAGAACATTCTTAATTTTGGATTCTAGATTATTACGTATTTTACATTGTAATAGTCCCATCACATAACCTCTATTTCAACTAAGTTTTCACGATTACTCCAAAAACATAGTTAAATTAGGAAAGAAGAGGTAAAAGACAAACTATATTCTCTCCCCTGTTCCTTCCTATCCCCTGTTCCTCCTTCCCATCCCTAGCACCTTTGGGAAATTAACTGTCAATTTTTAGTTTTTGGGATAGAAAACAACAAACTACTAACAACTATATTTTAAGATGCTGGCTCTTTTCACAAATTTCCGAGATGAATTCGCCTCTGGTGCTTCAAAGGCACTCGCCAATTGGTGGTCGGAGTTCACCCTTCAGACCAAACTTCTAGCCGTCGCTACCTTGATGGTTTCCTTGGTGATGAGTGGTTTGACTTTCTGGGCTGTCAACACAATTCAGCAAGATGCGCGGCTCAATGATACCCGCTTTGGTCGTGATCTAGGATTGCTGCTGGCGGCTAATGTGGCCCCCCTAATTGCTGATCACAATCTGACTGAGGTAGCTCAATTTTCCCAACGCTTTTATAGCAGCACCTCTAGCATCCGTTATATGCTTTACGCTGATGAAACTGGGCAAATCTTTTTTGGGATTCCTTTTTGGGAACCAGAGGTGGAAAATTCCCTCACCATTAAGCGACATATACAACTACCGGAAGATTACACTGGTAATGAAGATCAACCAATGATCAGGCAACATAACACCCCCGATGGGGTTGTTACCGATGTATTTGTTCCCTTGGTAGTGGATAAAAAATACTTAGGTGTGTTAGCAATCGGCATTAACCCTAATCAAACCGCTGTCATATCCACTAATTTTACCCGTGATGTTACCATTGCCGTTTTTATCACAATTTGGGTAATGGTGATTTTAGCAGGAGTAATTAATGCTTTAACTATTACTAAACCTATCAAAGAATTACTAGTAGGTGTCAAACAAATTGCTGCTGGTAATTTTAAACAACGCATAGATATACCTTTAGGTGGTGAACTAGGAGAGCTAATTTTCAGCTTTAATGAAATGGCAGAACGGCTAGAACGTTATGAAGAACAAAATATTGAAGAATTAACCGCCGAAAAAGCTAAATTAGAAACCTTAGTTTCCACTATTGCTGATGGTGCAGTTTTGATTGATAATAATATGCAGGTGATATTAGTCAATCCCACAGCTAGGCGCATTTTTGGTTGGGAAGGTGTAGATGTTGTTGGTAGTAATATACTGCATCACCTACCCCAGACTGTACAAATGGAAATCTCCCGCACATTGTATGAAATGGCAGCAGGTGAATGTGAAAGTGCTGAATTTCGCATCCTATTAAAACAACCCACTCAACGCACAATTCGCATTGTTTTAACCACAGTTCTCAACTTACAAAGAGAAAGCATTAAAGGTATAGCTATTACTGTCCAAGACATTAGCCGTGAGGTAGAACTAAATGAAGCAAAAAGCCAATTTATCAGCAACATTTCTCACGAATTGCGGACACCATTATTTAACATTAAAACCTATATTGAAACTTTACATGATTATGGCGAAGATTTAGGAATTGATGAACGCAAAGAATTTTTGCAAACAGTGAATAATGAAACTGATAGACTAACCCGCTTAGTTAATGATGTTTTAGATTTATCAAAACTTGAATCTGGTCGTAATTACAGTTTTGATAAAGTAGATTTACCACAAGCACTAGAACAAACATTACGTACCTATCAGCTTAATGCTAAAGACAAAGGTATTGAACTATTTCAGGAACTAACTCCTGATTTACCTTTAGTCCTGGGAAATTATGATTTGTTGCTGCAAGTTTTTGGGAATTTAATTGGTAATTCTCTTAAATTCAGTCTAGCCGGTGGTAAGGTAGTTATCCGTGCTTATCAACTAGATGCTAATTCTAGTTCTCATCATCATGCTGGTAAAGTCAGAATTGAAATTAGTGATACAGGAATTGGCATAGCACCAGAAGATCAACAGGCAATTTTTGACCGATTCTTTCGCGTAGAAAATAGAGTTCATACCCTAGAAGGAACAGGTTTAGGTTTATCAATTGTCAGAAATATTATTGATAGACATCATAGTCAAGTCAATTTGGTGAGTGAAGTTGGTATCGGTACTACTTTTTGGTTCGATTTAGAGGTTTTTGCAGAAGCAGTTTCATCAACTGTGGAAATTACTCCAGAAAACTTAGAAGTAAAAACACTTTGATTTAGCAGGAGTCAGAAGTCAGAAATAAGAATGAAGAAAGTATGTTAGAACCATTTTTTTCGATTTAAATTTTGTACTTCATTTACCTGCAATTTCCTGTATTTTAGGAGATCATCTTTTGCTATTCTGCTAGTTCAAGATGTGAACAAAGTTATTAATAAACAAATTAATAACAAACCGAGTATTAATAACAAAGTTTGATGGCGTTTTATCCAACTATTTACCCTGGAACTCAGACTATAATTATGACTTTGTTTTTGTCTTTCTAATTTGCTTTCTTCTCTGTTTTGATAGAGAGTACAATCTCTAGCATAAGGACGCTGGGGAAAGTTACAGGTATTATCAAAGTGATAAGTGCAACTGTCACATAAATGATCATTTCCTTGAGCGCGGTGCAAGGGAATACCCGGATGTCCGTAAGCTTTCAGCAATAGCTGACACTGAGGACAATTAATTGCTTGACTATTAATAATTTGATGACAACGAGGACAAGATATAGTAGCCAAAACTAGAAAAGGATAGGTAAGGATACATCTTGATTTTACCTATTATTTGGACTAAATCGCCCATAAAATCAAATAATAAAATATCAGATTCCTTGAGGAAGTTGGGCATTTGATATTTTGTTGTCACTTGAAGACGTATACTTGAATAATGACAGCATAATTGGAGTTCATAAACTAATGCCTAAAAAAAATCTCTCTAACTTAATACAGGAAGAAAGCACAAAATTTACACCTCTACAAGGTGAACCTGTAATTGAAGTTACTGCTGAAACAGTATTAGAAACACAAATACCAACTGATGATACTTCTATCCTCCCAAATAACAATCAGTTAGAACTAGAAGCTAGTATTAAAGAATTGCAACAAACAGTTGCTACATTAAAACAAAAATCATCTACTCTCACACAGCAAATTAGTGATTTACAAATAGCTGTTTCTGAAAAGGAAGCATTAGCAGAACGCTTGACGAAAGAACTTCAGGAAACAAAACAAACAGCATTACAACTAGCAGATTCTAACTCTCAGTTACTAGCAGAAATCAAAGTTTTAAAACAACCTACTCAACAATCTTATCCACAACTTAGTCAACAAGCTAGTCAAATTTCCAAATCCATTCAATACAAAAAATCCCATAGATCAATAGAACGACTTCAAGAAAAACCCAATCAAGATAGTGAGGATTTTTCCAAAAATACTTGGCTGTATGATTGAAGTCAGAATTAATAGATCAAATTTCATTCCGAAATTCTAATATATGTTGGGCAACAATTTGTGATTGTTCCAAATGGGGAATGTGTCCACAATCTTGAATCCAAATTAGCTTACTTTGGGGAATAGCTTGAGCAAACTTGGGAGCATCCCCAGTTCCTAAAATTTTATCACTATCGCCCCATAAAATTAAAGTTTGTTGTTCAATTTGGGCAAGTTGCGGAAATTTAAAAGCACCATAACCGCCACTTTTGGTAAAAGCAATTAACGCTTGAGTCCAATTAGGCATTTCTAAGTGTAACTCTCCGCAGCATAAAGCATCCGCAGAGATGAGATCAGGGTTTTTATATGCAGTTCTACAAATGCGATCGCGCACCTTCGGATTTCGTAAAAATTCCGTCGCCCAATAATCCAAAGGGGGAAATATATATTTAGCTAATGGCGAATTTCCCTTTAACCCCGCACTATCCATTAATACCAGTTGTTTTACCGCCTCTGGATAAGTGAGGGTAAAATCTATAGCCGCAGCCCCACCCATGGAAGCACCTACCAAAATCACAGGCCGATTAATCAGGGTTTGCCAAAAAGAGTAGAGATGGGTTTTAATCGCTTCAGAACTATAAGCAATCTCCGGTAATCTGTCTGTAAAGCCAAATCCCAGTAAGTCTACTGCCCAAACTTCATTTTTTTCAGCCAGTAAAGGCAAAAGTCGCCGGTACTCTAGTACCGAACTATCAAAACCGTGAATTAATAAAATCGGTGTACCACCCTGACCCTGTTGGACATAAGTGGTATTAATGGGTTCATTAGCTAAAATAGTAGAAATCGCCTGACTTTGGATATTTTCAGCCAATGCGATAGAAGTTGGTTCTGTTAATTGCCCAACTGCGGCAGGAAGAAAACTTGGAAACATAATCCTCAGTTTACATCAGTGCGTACCACCTCAACCAATACCCAGTAACTAATTAGAAAAGAAAATTTCTGCAAAAATTAAAATAGGTACACAATCCTCGTAAAATAAGAATCACTTATCCCTAACGTAGGAGATTCAAGCCATGCCAATGGCAGTTGGCGCAATTGAAACATTAGGTTTTCCCGCGGTTTTAGCATCAGCAGACGCAATGGTTAAAGCTGCTGGTGTCACCATCGTCTATTACGGTATTGCCGAAAGTGGTCGCATGATAGTTGCTGTCAGAGGACACGTTTCGGAAGTGCAAACAGCCGTAGCTGCGGGAATTGCCGCTGGTGAAGAGGTTTATGGTGGTGAGGTTATTACCCACTACATTATTCCCAACCCTCCGGAAAATGTGGAAACCATCTTACCTATCCACTTCACCTCCAAATCTGAGCCTTTCCGTATTTTCTAAGTAAGTTCGCTATCAAAAATTGAAGCCTCCCTTCATAAACATAATTTGTAGCAACCGATAACTTTTTATTCATAACAGGAGATTAAAAATGTCACTACAGGCTGTTGGATCATTAGAAACTAAGGGTTTTCCCGCTGTACTCGCAGCAGCAGATGCCATGGTAAAAGCCGGTCGAGTTACCCTCGTTGGTTATATCAGAGTTGGTAGCGCCCGCTTTACCGTCAATATTCGTGGTGACGTTTCCGAAGTCAAAGCCGCTATGGCAGCCGGTGTGGATGCTGTAGAAAAAGTTTATGGTGGTACTCTCGAATCTTGGGTAATTATTGCTCGTCCCCATGAAAACGTAGAAGCTGTATTGCCAATTGCTTACACAGCAGAGGTACAAGAGTATCGAGAATCTGTGGAAAATCCCATTATCGGTGCTTCCAGACGCTAATTCCAGATTTCATAGTCCATAGCCAATAATTAACTTTGACTACGGACTTTATCACTAATATCATACCGTCACAATTTGATCACTGACATTGCACCTAAAAGTTAACTGAAGTTCAGTGATCTCCGTCACAGTATACATACGGTCTATTTATAGTATTATCTTGAATAACGAATCAATTAGGAGTTATTATCTTCAATTAAATTACTAAATCTAATATTTAACAATTGCAATAAATATTACCATTCCAAGTAGCCGAAAGGTGGATTCTGTCGGCTTTTTGAGTTGTAGAAATCAAAATCAGGAATTTATATATTGCCAAAATAGTGTGAAAATTCATCTTCTGATCAGACTTTGATAAAACTCTAGCAAAAGTTGAAACTTATCAAAATAAAACTGCGTCTTAAAGGATGATTATCTCTGAAAAAAGGATATTTATCTTAGATAAATTACCATTTCCATATATTAGTAATAACACAAATTACTAGTTAGGGGAAAATACCAAATGAGAGGAAATATATAATCAGTAATAGGCAAAATTTTAGCAATTACTAATTATCAATTACCACCAAAATAATCAAAGTTCACTAATTAAGTCAGAATGGCGGTTGTGATGCAAACTTTACAACAGAGTTTCGAGGAGTGCAATCTTGCTATGATACAAGAGGGAGCGAATTTAGCCCAATATTGGCAACAGCGACTAGCTACAGAATGTCCAGAACAAAGTCAGGCTACTAAACAAAGTATTCTCACCTGGCTTTTGGGAGCAGATTTAAACCGGTTTGATTTACTTAACCCGAAAGAACTAGAAATTGCTAAACAAGCAATGGAATATCGCTGGCGAATTCTCCACAAGCGCTATTTAGGCATGAGTAGAGAACGGGCTTATCGTCAACTCATTAGTCGTTTAGGTAGTGTAGTTGCCATCAGAAACAAAATTCAGACGTGGGTAGCCCTAAGTCGAGATCGCCAACGTAGCGTTGTTGACGTATTACAAGAAGTCCTCCAGGAATTAATGCAAAGTGATTCATATATCCAACAACAAATGACTCACATTGCTTCATTAACAACAGATAAAAGATTGCGAGATACATTACTATTTGCCACTATCGAAGAATATTGTTTACGTCCAGTTCGCAATCAACCTATATTAATGTACCGCTTTGTTAACTACCTGCGGCGAATTCAGCGGGGAGGTTTAACACAAGTACCTAGCAGCGAATTAGTTAGACTTGTTTCTGAAGAAGTTCTTGCAGAAAATAATGATAATCCTATTAGCTTAGTTGATAATCAGGCGATCGCTAAATATCAAGAAACCCAACACCTAGAAGAACAACAACTTACCCGCCAACTTGTACAGCAAGAATTTGAACAATATTTATTAGAAAATATTGGCCAACAAGCAGTAGATTGGTTACGTTTATATCTTCAAGGCAAATCCCAAGAAGAAATTGCCAAACAACTCAACAAACCCATCAAAGAAGTATATCGTCTGCGGGAAAAACTCAGTTATCATGCCGTGCGAGTCTTTGCCATCAAAGACCAACCAGAACTAGTTGATAACTGGCTTTCCACCTCTTTACCAGAACATAACTTAGGGTTAACAGAAGCCAAATGGCAACAACTTTATGAACAACTAACCCCTTTAGGAGAACAAATTCTCAATCTCCGCAAAGCTGGTAACTCTATAGAAGCCATAGCCCAGCAGCTACAACTCAAAACCCATCAAGTTATAGGTGAATGGACAAAAGTTTATCTTGCAGCCCAAACCTTGAGAACTCAAAATTAACTGTTTTATAGAACGGAAACGAAACAGCAACTACTACATTATAGGAATCATAAATGATATTTGAAAAATTTTTTGTAGTGTAGGGTGGGCATTGTCCACCAAAACCCTCCTCCGGTGGGCATTGCCCACCCTACGTATATTTCAAAAATCAAATATTAGTCCTATATTACTACTACATCTATAGAAATTCCCGATACATTCAGTCCTCTCGAAGTATTAGCAACACTACTACAAAAAATTATTAGCAGAAAAGCTAGACCAACGGATAAAAATATTCCTACATGATCATTATAATCTAGGGTATAAATAATTATATAATTACCAGTAAAAACCTCAAAATTTTTCTAAATAACTCAAGTTGCTAGTTATCTAGTTTAGGCTGGTAATTGGTAATTGGGAAACTTTTTCCCCGTCCCTGCCTCTGGCCTGTTCTCTACTTAAAATCACTCCTTAAATATATTACATGAAAACCGAGGTCTTTGTTAATACTTTTCCGCTACTAAGTACAGCCAGTCCACAAACTATAGAATGGCTGCTTAACATAGCAACTGAACATAATTACCCCTCTAGACGGGCTGTTTTAATGGAAGATGCCTGGGGTAATGCAGTTTACTTTATTGTTTCTGGTTGGGTAAAAGTCCGACGGACCAAAGGAGAAGAATCCGTTGCCATAGCAATTTTAGGACGTGGTGATTTCTTTGGAGAAATGGCCGTTTTGGATGAATCTCCACGGTCAACAGACATTATTTCGCTTTCACAAGTAAAATTACTGAGTGTCTCCAGGGAGCGTTTTATTCAAATTTTGTTTAAAGATCCACAGTTACATCATAGAATGCTGCAACTTATGGTAAGACGAGTCCGGCAAATTAACCTCCGGTTACAAATGCGTTTATCACCACCGGCGGTCAAACTTGCCCATACCTTAGTGAGTTTAGCTGATAACTATGGACAGGAATCAGACTCTGGTAAGAAAATTTTAAATATTCCCCTGAAAGATTTGGCAGAAGTCACAGAAATCACATTGGACGAAACCACTAAAATTATGGAAAAACTCCAGGAAAAAGGATGGATTAACATTGATCCTGCTAACAATACTATTGATCTAATTAACTATAAACAAATCGTGGTTTTAGCTACCAAACTCTAAATCTTTAATAGGCAGAAATACTTCAGAAAATGCCAGATTCAACTGGATATAGACTCAACTCTAGCAAATGTGTCATAAGTTAAAAAGAGTGTCAAAGACAAAAATTGATTTATGAGTACCACCATCAACACTACTCCTGATGTAGCTTCCCGTTTCGTCAATAGTATTTTGGCAATTAAACCCTTAGCCAATCTTGCCAAACATCAAGCCAGACAAATGATGATTAAACGGGCTGAAAACATTGGTGTGTTTTGGACAAAGGAAGTACAGCAACTTCAAGCTCGTGATTGGGCAAGTGATTTAGCTCAAATCCAAAATCCTCAGCTAAACTACCCAGATTACTACGTTACCTCATTCCACGCTTATGAAACCGGAAATCTCAGTTGGCAAGCTGCTTTTGAAGTAGAATCTGCGGCTCATGCTGTCCACTCTAGAATTTGGCAGAAACCGGAAAACCAAGGTGACGCAAAACTCCGCCAAAGTTTTCACGATATCCTGAAAAATTCTCTTTCTGTGCCACCACAAGATATTATAGACTTGGGATGTAGTGTAGGTATGAGTACCTTTGCCCTCCAAGCAATTTATCCCCAAGCCCAGATTACCGGTTTAGACTTATCTCCTTACTTTCTAGCTGTAGCTAACTATCGTAGCCAACAACGTCTTGCCCACATTAACTGGGTACATGGACAAGCGGAATCTACAGGCATAGCAGATGCTTCCTTCGATTTAGTTTCTATTTTTCTGATGTGTCATGAATTACCTCAATCAGCAACTCACCAGATTTTTGCTGAAGCTAGACGTATTTTGCGTCCAGGTGGCCACCTAGCAATTATGGACATGAATCCCCAATCGGAAATTTACAAAAAAATGCCAACTTATATTTTGACGCTGCTCAAAAGCACCGAACCTTATTTAGATGAATATTTCAGTTTGGACATGGAACAAGCCTTAATTGAGGCAGGTTTCCAAACTCCTACTATTACTAGTAATAGCCCCCGTCACCGTACTATCATTGCTCAGGTGAGTGGCTAATTTATCTTTAGTGCTGTGGGCAGTTATTCCCCCCCTGCTGTTTTTGTGGTTTTACTACCGCAGAACTCCTGCTGCCCCACCCCTGTTAAATTTATTAGTTTTGTTTATTATTGGTGCTATATCTGGTTTTGCTGCCCTTGGCTTAGAATGGGCTATGGAAAATGCTGCTAACCAGGTTTTAAATTGGCAACAGATACAGCGTCAATTTTTTGGTGTCGTTTTCCGACAAATATTTGCGATCGCTCCCATTGAAGAAGGATGTAAATTAGTAGCAGTTATTCTCCCGCTTTGCTATTTACAACGTCAGTATTATCTACGAGCTACTACTGTTTTCCTATTTACCATAGCAGTAACTTTAGGGTTCACAGCCGAAGAAACCTGGGTTTATCTATTTCACGGTACATCTTCAATTCTAGAACGAAGTATTGGGACACCAGTTCATACTATGTTTTCTGCTCCCTGGGGGTACGCGTTAGGAATATATATTTCTGCCAATAGAAGGTTTAATCGAGATCGGAATTTGATTTTTACGGCTTGGCTAAATTCTGTCTTTTTTCATGCTTTGGTCAATGTTTTATCTATTGCTGGAAGATTTTCACAACCCATATCTTTACTTACATACAGTTTTTTTCCCTTGCTATTATGGATGTTTTGGCGGTTAGAACAACTACTGCGAAAACTCCTGGGGAAACGTCCTTTGCTGTTAATTTCTGGACATACATCCTCAGCGCGGACTTGGGAAAGGGGTTTAGTATTATTAATTCTTTTACTAGGTGGAAATTCTCTATTTGGATTATTGATTCTGTCCAGAAAAATTAGTCCTTTGCGGTGGGTGCTTTGGTTTGAACCGACAACTTTCTGGTTTATAGTTCAAGAAATATTATTCAATTTTGGGTTAGGACTTTTAGCTTGGTTAATTTATAGCTATTTACGCAATTTAGCCCGTCGTCGGTATTTGTTTATCCGATAATCTATTGCAAAAATTTTGGGAGAACTGCGTGTTGCTGTGAGCGATAGCAAAGTCAGGTGAGAGATGCTAAGATCAGATAATTCTGTGAAGAGTTAGGGATGAAGCCGCCTTTTTACAATACTGTAGCCAAAAAAAGAGGATGAAGAGAGGGCTGATGTAGTAGAGTTATAGTCTTCCAAAACAAAAACTCGAAACCAACACACAGCCCATGTTTGATATCTTAACACTCTTGCAATGCCTACTACCAGAAATAAA
>CAINGU010000060.1 GCA_903848645.1 uncultured cyanobacterium
GATCGTTACCAGCCAGGATTGTATAAGCTGCGGGGTGTTTGTCAGACCAAGCTGTAGTTAGTCCAGCCTGAGTAGCCACGTCAAAAATTGTATTTACCTTCAAATATTCGTTGGGATAAACAGGATTCCCATTGCTATCAACAGGCAGTTGGGTTGTATCAAATCCTTGTCCACCATTCAATGTGCCATTACCAACACCACCATTGTTAGCCCAAGACTTATCAACGTTTTCAGCAAATTCTACGCCAGTACCTGGTTTGGCTGTTCCTGCCTGGATTTGGGCGAGAGTAGTACCTGGTGCATATAAGGTGCGACTGTAAGATTTATCATAAAATACACCTGTCGTACCAGGGTCAGCACCAGTAATATAGTTTAACTCTCCAGGGAAGGAGTCTGATGGTGCAGAAGTGAAAGCATTGGTGTATGTTACACCTTCACCCTGCAACTGCTTGATATTGGTCAAAGAAGATTGCAGATTAGCAACTGATAGGTCGGACTCGTGTAATCCATCAATCGAGAGAATCAAAACGTGACTAAATTGTCCCGTGGTGGCAGAATTACTGGTGTTACTGGTGTTACTGGTGGTAGTAGCCATACGTAATTAATTTCTCAATTGAATCTGTTATGGAATTTCAATTTACAGAAATAACATTTAGGTCAGATTATGATTTGGCTAAGAATTACGAATATTTGGCTCGATAGGTTAAAAAATATCTGCAAATTTCGCAGTTTAAGTTTTAAAAGTATTGGGCGAATATTATAAATATAATATTGCTTTGCAGCACCCAATGTGTGGCTTGCTTATCGGAAGAAACGCTAATACACAAGCAAAGTCTACCTCCTTGGACTAATGCAAAATCAGAGATTTGCTAACCTGCGGAGGCAGGTTTTGTCTGTATAGCTGCATAACAGCTTAGTCGCCAATACAAGTAATAAATTAAACTAACGCAAAGCCGGCGGTAATCGCGGTCTACCTGTAGAAATCGCATAGTTAATTACTAACAATTGCAACCATAATCCCGGAAAATGTTTTTCCAGCCAAGCCTGACTCCATTTCAAGAATTGTGGAAACCATGCTCCCAAAATCACACTAACTAAAGCATGACGAGCAAAGCTAACATAATTACCAAGCCAACGTAATAAATCTTGCCAACCAGCTAGTTGCCAAATCCATATTAATAAGGCAGGATTTTTCATAGCTGCTTTCAAAGCTAGACGGTTAAAGGTGAACCAATCACAACGATCTTTAATGAAATTATCTGCTACTTCTGGGGTTTCGTCTGCTAATAACCCAAAGAAGGTATTGAGCATGGAATTGATAAGTTGAGGTGCTATAAATTTTCCTGTGGGAACCATCATTCCTTTAGAAAATAACCACATGACAGCCACATTACTTTGGTAAGCACGAATTTTATTTAAGTGCTGCTGACTTAATAAATCATGTTTAAGAGCAGTATTTAACAGAGTTGTTAATCTTTCTAAATTGCGGACTAAAGAACCAAACCCGGTAAACACTAAAGGAGATTGTAGAGAAGCAGCATCACCAATAGCAATTAATCTATCTACCGCAATTGTGCGATCGCTACTACTTGTACTAAAATGTCCTGGGATATAGCCAAAGGTGGGTTTTTTCCACACTAATTTATCTAGATCACAACGCCGATATTCTGGCAAAATTGTGAAAAAATCCTCATACATTTCCAACAAAGAACCGGGATTTTTTTCATTCACTTCATGATAATGAAATAGATAAACTGTTAATTCTTCCCCAGCACCAGGAAACAACTCCCAAATCAATTGTCTGCCTCTAGAAATATCCCCATGACTATAGAGAACATCTCCATATTGAGAATCCCAAACCCCAGGCTCAAAGCCTTTTTCAATCACTGCTCCCACTGTTGGACACACACTATCAAAAGCCCTACCACCATTTAATTGCCAAGCAATTGGTGAAGCCGTTCCCATGGCATCTATTAATAAACGTCCACTAACTTGCTGTTCATTACCAGTGGGCAAATGCTTAACATTAATACTAACTTTTGTCGCACTAACATCTACTCGCAAAAACTCCGTTTCATCACAAATTTCACCACCAGCAGCCTTCAGTTTTTGTCCACATAATTCTAGAAAATTTTCTGAATCTAAAGCTATATTCAGAACGGTGGGAGTGTGGAGAATAGATGCTTTTAATTTAGCGGAATTATTACCATCAAAAAACTTATTAAAACCGTCTTTATACTCCCTAGAAATAATTTTTTCTATTTCAGCATTTGTTAACAAACCCAAATTGATTAAACTTTGGATTTCATCACGGGAAATATTCCATTCTCGGTTCATTTTGCCAAAGGGTAATCTTTCCACCAGCAGCACCTTATAGCCCAATTTAGCCATAACTGCGGCATGAATTGATCCCAAAGCCCCACCAATGTAAATGATGTCGTATTCAGGACTAGAAGCAGGTGACAGGGGAGAGGGAAGAGGAGATTCTTGCTGACTATTTTCCGAGAAAAATACTACCTGACGGGGCTTTTGAGGATTTATCACACCTTCTCGCCACCGTTGTTCCCACCAGTAAGCCCTGTTAAGATCATATTCCCCATTGGGCATTTTCTGAAAATACTTGACAGTTAGGGGATAATAAGGTTCTAACTCTGCAAAAATTGAGTTTTGGGTATCAATTACAGGTGGTTCTGGGTAGCAATTGGGAAAGCGGCTTCTGATTTCCTTGGTCAAATATTCGAGAATGCGTCCCTCTCTAGGAAAAGGTTGATCTCCCCAACGGAATACCTTCAGGTAAGTTGTCCGCTGCACCGACCACACAAATACAGATAGTTCTCCTCCACTAGAAGTATTATTTTTAACTAATATTTTCAAGCGAAAACCATCTGGGGTGATGAATTTTTCCCCATTTTCGGGGACAAAATCTGTTTGTAGCCATTTGCGTACAGATGCTATATCGGGGGTAGGAATTTCTAAATAAAGAAGTTCTTGCATATTTTTCTGATATATTCCATGAATTTACTCACTTAGACAGATTTGAAAACGGCAGAAACTAGGCTAGACTCTGCCCTAATTAGCTTCATAAAGATTCCATAAAGAATTTTAATGATTTATCAAGTTCATTGTTCATGTTGTCAATTTTGTAAACTCATGCCATGAATTATCCTATCCCAGACAGTCCCCAAGAAATATCAGCATTGAGAAAACAGCCAGTAGATGAAGAATTAGTGGCTGCGGTAATCGCTGGTGTAGTTAAAGTTATTCGCGCTCAGGGTCAGTCTTTAGATCAATTAACTGCCCAGGTGTTAGCAGAGGATGAGATGTTAGATAGACAACAAAGACGCTGGTTAAGTCAATTGGTTGCCCAAGCATGGGAAAATTTCCCATAATCCTCATTTGGGATTTGGGATTCTTCAAGAGAATATTTTACATATTTTGCTGATCTAACGTCTGCCTACTTACGTGCAATCTGCTGTATCTTTGTAGAGACATTTGAGCAAACATCTCTACAAAAAGTTATCATCTCCTAAACTTTTAACGCCTTTTCTGCTTGGAAATGTAACAATAAACCATATTCCAAACCTTCAACTACTGCTTGATAGGAAGCTTCCAAAATATTGCTAGAAACTCCTACAGTAGTCCACCGTTGTTGACCATTACCAGATTCTACTAAAGCGCGAGTTTTCGCAGATGTTCCCGTATTTCCATTGAGAATTCTGACTTTATAATCTGTTAACTCAAAGTCGGCAATTTGCGGATAAAAATTCATCAAAGCCTTACGCAAAGCAGCATCCAAAGCTGCTACTGGTCCATTACCTTCCGCTACTTCGAGAATATTTTTACCATTTACAGCCACTTTCACCGTTGCTAAAGAATTAGTAGTTGCTTTCACCTCCACTAAATCACAGTGGACTTGAAAACCTTGGACTTCAAAAAACTGTTGACGAGATTCTAAAGCCTCATAGATCAACAGTGCAAAACTGGCTTCTGCGGCTTCAAATTGATAGCCTTGACTCTCCAATTCCTTCATGCGTTGGAGAATTTGTCTAGCTTGGGGATGATCTTTATCTAATTCAATTCCTAAAGTGCGGGCTTTAGCTAAGACATTGCTAAGTCCAGACTGTTCAGAAATGACAATGCGGCGTTGATTTCCGACCAATTCTGGTTGAATATGTTCATAGGTTAAAGGGTTGCGTTCTACCGCAGATACATGAATACCACCTTTATGAGCAAAAGCCGAAAGTCCCACAAAAGCTGCGTGTTCATCAGGTGCTAGATTTACAACTTCGCTCACAAACCGACTAGCTTCTGTAAGTTGATTTAGCTGGTGTTCACCGATACAACTATAACCCAGCTTTAGCTGTAAATTGGGAATCACAGAACACAAATTAGCATTACCACAGCGTTCCCCATAACCGTTAATTGTCCCTTGTACCATCTTAGCCCCAGCCATAACTGCTGCTAAGGCATTAGCTACCGCCATTTCTGAATCATTATGAGTATGTATTCCTATTTGGGGAATTGGTGCTTGGGTAAGAGTTTTTTCCTCATTCCCAGTCCCCAGTCCCCAGTCCCCAGTCCCCTGCACAACATCTTTAACAATTTGCGAAACTTCATGAGGTAACGTCCCGCCATTGGTATCACATAAAACTAACCATTCAGCGCCGGCTGTGACTGCTGCTTTGAGCGTCTGTAAAGCATAATCAGGATTTTGCTTATAACCATCAAACCAATGTTCAGCATCATAAATTACCCGTCGTCCTTGAGAACGCAGATACTCAATTGTGTCACCAATCATGGCTAAATTTTCCTCCAGACTGGTCTTGAGTCCGGCTGTAACGTGCAAATCCCAGGATTTACCAAAAATTGTCACCCAGCGTGTACCTGCCGCCAAAATCGCTTGGAGCATGGGTTCATCTACGGCTTTGGTATGGGGACGACGAGTAGAGCAAAAAGGAACAACTTCTGCTTGTTTGAGGGGATTTTCTGGAAGTTGCTGGAAAAATTGGCCATCTTTAGGATTTGCTCCTGGCCAACCACCTTCAATAAAGGGAATACCTAATTCATCGAGTCTGTGGGCAATGCGTAACTTATCTTCTATAGAGACTGACAATCCTTCCCGTTGAGTCCCGTCGCGGAGAGTAGTGTCATAGATCCACAGTTGATTTGAGGGAGTTATGGTCATAAAAATTGGGTGAACCTTGGGTTCAACACTGATACCTGAGAGACAAGTTTGCGGCGATGTGCCAATATACAACAAAAAGCTATTTTGGTAGTTTCAATATGCCCCAGGTACTAGCGCAAAGTAAATTAATTGAGTGTGAAAGCCATGCCAATTTACGCAAAGTTCTGTTAGAAAATGGTATTGACCTCTACAATGGCAATTCTCGAATTATCAACTGTCGAGGCATTGGCACTTGTGGTACTTGTGCGGTTAAGGTAGAAGGCGAAGTGTCCGCAGTTAATTGGCGTGAGCAAACACGGCGTTCCCTTCCTCCCCATTCTCCTACAAGTAACTTGCGTTTGGCTTGTCAAATTCAAGTTTTAGGTGATGTCACTCGATTTTGGATTTTGGATTTACGATTTTGGATTTACGTTAGCGAAGCGTACGCAGCGCAGCGAGTATTTTTCCGTCCTTCAGGACGGAGACCTGTAGCAAATTTTTTTAATCTAAAATCTAAAATCTAAAATCTAAAATTCCCGGTCAAAGTAACTAAATTTCATGGGTTTTGGGGTCAAGGTTCTCAATTAGTTTGGACACCAGAAGGTTAACAAGGAGAAAAACAAGATGGGTAGATGGACACCCTTAATTTTAATGGCTGGCGGTGTAGCTATTTTGTTAGGTACGTTACTGGGAATTAATTTTCCTATGGGCGGACAACAAACTGCTAATGTTCCCCCTGGACGCAGAGCATCTAGCGTTCTCCCAGCTAATATTAATGTTAATAGTGCTGCGGGTGCGGGTAAGGATGATTCCGAAAATACTCCTAGTAATGAGTCAGAAACTGCTCGTAATAGCAATTCTGCCAGTGAAAGCCGTCGTACTAGTGTAGCTCAAAGTAATGCTTCTACTGAGACTCCAGATAATTCTAATACTACAAAAGAAACAAATAGTAGTAATGATAGTTCCACTTCCACTAATGAAACTTCTACTACAGAGACTAGCTCAAATTCTAGTAGTAATGTTAATCAAGACAAACAACCAATTCGCGCTTTGTGGTAATTAGGGACAAATTTAGTCAAAGGTTAGGCAATTTTGGATTTACGTTAGCGAAGCGTACGCAGCGAGTATTTTGGATTTTGGATTGACTCTACCCTAAATGAAGGACGGAGACCTGTAGCAGATTTTTTTAATCTAAAATCTAAAATCTAAAATTCCCGGTCAAAATTAAAGAACTAATAGCCAATGACTAATTTCTAGCCCCTCTGAGCCATTTATGAGTTATTAGTTATTTACTAATGACTGGGCGCAGGCCCTGCGCCCCTACTGACTAATGACTAATGAAGTTTTAATTATTGGTGGTGGTATTATCGGGTTGGCTTGCGGTGTTGAACTGAGATTGCGGGGTGCAAATGTAACTGTGCTTTGCCGTGATTTTACTGCCGCAGCTAGCCACGCCGCCGCCGGGATGTTAGCACCTGATGCGGAAAATATTACCAATGAGGCGATGTTGTCTTTATGTCGGCGATCGCGTAATTTATATTTAGACTGGACGGAAAAATTAGCAAAGTTAACTACCGAAAAAGATTTAAATAATACAGGTTATTGGCCTTGCGGTATCCTCGCACCAGTTTATCAACAGCCAGAAAACAAAGGACAAAAAAATGCTAATTGGTTAGATAAAAATGCTATTAACCAATATCAACCAGGTTTAGGCGCAGATGTGATCGGTGGCTGGTGGTATCCTGAAGATGGGCAAGTTGATAACCGGGCTTTAATCAAAGTTCTCCGGGCTGCGGCCGATTCCTTGGGTGTTGTCTTCCAAGACGGAATTACAGTAGAAGCGATTTCTCAACAACAGGGAAAAGTTATTGGTGTACAAACTAATATTGGTTTACTGCGCGCTGACCATTATCTTGTAGCTACTGGTGCTTGGGCAAATCAATTATTACCTTTACCAGTGCGTCCCCGCAAAGGGCAAATGTTGAGTTTGCGAGTCCCAGATTTTGTGACTGAATTACCCCTAACCAGAGTATTATTTGGAGAAAATACGTACATTGTTCCCCGCCGCAATCGTTCTATCATTATTGGTGCAACTAGCGAGGATGTGGGGTTTACGGCTGATAATACCCCAGTGGGAATTCAAAGTTTATTACAATCAGCTATGCGGCTATATCCCCAATTAGAGAATTATCCTCTCCAAGAACTTTGGTGGGGATTTCGTCCAGCTACCCCCGATGAATTACCTATTTTGGGTCATAGTTATTGTGATAATTTAACTTTGGCTACTGGTCATTACCGCAATGGGATTTTACTTGCACCAATTACAGCTACATTAATTGCTGATTTGATTTGCGAACAAAAGGCAGATCCTCTTTTAGCTAATTTTCATTATTCCCGCTTTTCTGCTGTGTCATCTACTACTACACCGATGTTAATTCATTCTACTTCTGTTACTAACGGACACCGTAACCCAGAAATATCAGATTTAATTGTTCCAGATTCACAATTAATTATTGCGGGAAAAAGCTTTAAATCTCGGTTAATGACGGGAACTGGTAAATATCGCAATATCCAAGAAATGCAGCACAGTGTGGCTGCGAGTGGTTGTCAAATTGTTACGGTGGCTGTACGACGGGTACAGACCAACGCACCGGGACATGAAGGTTTAGCAGAGGCTCTAGATTGGAGTAAAATCTGGATGTTACCGAATACTGCTGGCTGTCAAACCGCAGAAGAAGCCATTCGGGTAGCCCGGTTAGGACGCGAAATGGCCAAGTTACTAGGACAGGAAGATAATAATTTTATCAAGTTAGAAGTGATACCTGATGCTAAATATTTATTACCTGATCCCATTGGCACTTTGCAAGCTGCGGAACAGTTAGTTAAAGAAGGTTTTGCCGTATTACCTTATATTAATGCTGATCCGATGTTAGCTAAACGGTTAGAAGAAGTGGGTTGTGCCACAGTTATGCCTTTAGCTGCCCCCATTGGTTCTGGACAAGGGCTAAAAACCACTGCCAATATTCAGATTATTATTGAAAATGCCAATATCCCTGTGGTGGTAGATGCCGGCATTGGTGCGCCTTCAGAAGCCGCTGAGGCGATGGAATTGGGGGCGGATGCGTTATTAATTAATAGTGCGATCGCCCTGGCTCAGAATGCCCCAGCAATGGCTTATGCGATGAATTTAGCAACTGTTGCCGGTCGCATGGCTTATTTAGCAGGAAGAATGCCAATGAAAAATTACGCTAGTGCTAGTTCACCGTTGACGGGAACGATTACGGGCTAATTTTAACTAATATTGTGGGGCGGGCATCTTGCCCGCTTTTATCTTGTTTATGTCTACCAAAAGTAAAATTAATTATATAAATATATCTCCCTTTTGATACAGGAAAAATACTTCTCATTTCTCCAATAATGAAAGTATATTTTCATTATTCACAAACGCAGAATTATCATGGATAATGTCATTACCTATAACAACGATAAAGGACTTTTAGCTTACATTCAATTTCTGGCATCAAGAGCATTAAAAACACAATATGATGGCACTGATCCATTATTTGATTTTGAAGATGCACTTGATCAAACAGCAATAGCACATTTAACTGTAGATGAGTTGAAAAAAAGTCCTGAAATTAACGCTTTATTTACAGAACGTTGGCTACCTGCACCAATAAATTTAGATGAATTAAGTAAACTACCAGCAGGAACTTTAGGTTATATTTATGCAAAGGAAATGAAAGCTAGAGGCTTTGATCCTAATTTCTATAAAAAAGTTGCTGTTGTTGATGATATTTCTTATTTGAAGATGCTTTGGAGAACTACCCATGATATTTATCATATAGTCACTGGATTTGATACTGATGTTATTGGTGAATTGGGTTTACAAGCTTTTGTCTTAGCCCAAACTCCCACTCCTATTAGCATCATGCTGGTAAGTTTTGGCATGGTTTTGATTAGTCTTTATCAACCTACTAAATTCAAACCTTTAATGATGGAAATATCTCGTGGTTACTATCTAGGTTCTCATACTCCCGTCAAATTTATTTCCAAAAAATGGGATCAGTTTTGGAATGTTCCTATTGATGAAATTCGCGCTCAATTAGGCATGAATTCAATTCCTGAATTAGCGGTAAGGTAAAACAGAATAGCACAAAATAATACATGAATTGTCTATTTTGTCAAGAAATTAGTTACAATACCATAAATTTTGATTCATGTAATTATTTGTTTATTTTTATGAGAGTAATGTAAAATTTATGTAACATTAAGTAAAAGAAAATAATAAGGAATCACTTCATGCCCTATACAAACGAAGAAGGTGGTCTTCTCAATAATTTTGCTAAAGAACCCAAGGTTTATCAAGCTGAACCGCCAACGAACGCTCAAAAGCGTACTTATATTATATTAGGGATTGCAGCGATGCTTTTAATTGGAGGGGTAATTTTTGTGGCCTTCTCTGTTTCTAGTGTCAGTTGATTGTCAAACCACGCTCTGAAATTTTAAATTTTCTATAGATCAGGTTCTTGCTTTCATTAAGAGCCTGATTTTTTTGTTATGATAGCTAAACAGTAGCATAATTATGGTATTTTTTTGACAATTTAGCCTGGAAAACCTGATTCATCCTGAAAAAGAAAACATCTCCGTGAAAATCAAAATCATGAGATGTGACATTAATATTGAAGTTGAATTTATTCAGTCAGGATGTATACAGAAAACAGGGCTGAAGGCCAACTACATACAAGCGTGAATGAAACTGTACATACAGAAAACACTAGTTTAAATCGGCAAGTATATCAACGTCTAAAACTTGCCCTCAGTTTGGGTCTACGTAGACAAATTCTCTTTGCTATATGTGATGATTTAAATTTAAGAAACCGGATAGCAACCCGTTTACACTCTACCTTGGCTTATCCTGTGGGAAAGGTATTATATCAGCGAGCCAATGCAGGAGAGTTGAGTACGCCAGCTTATCCACGATTAGTTACTTTACGTTTAAATACAAGTGATCCCAATCCCATAGCGCAAATTAATCAATGGTTAGCTAATTATCCACCCCCCATGGTCGGAGGATCAACAGATAATCCTGGCCGTCCCTTACCAATTCCGGGATTTCAAATTGTGGGGGTGGAAATGTTGACTAAAGAAGCCGTAGCAGTACAACGGTTATTTTTAAATTATCTGCGTTTAGGTGAAAAGCACTTATTGGGAGAGGAATCCAGTCGTTTTTTAGAATCAAGTCTGCTGTTTTGGGTTTCTCGTCCTTGGTTGTCTGCAATTCAACAATCAGCGCCCAAATTTTGGTATTGTCGAACGGGTGTATTTGTATTTGCAGGAGAACCGACACCTACTGTAGATCATAGAGTTTATTCAGACATTTTCACAGATTCTGGTAATTTAGCTCGGGAAAATTTAGAGCATTTGGTTCTGAATGAAGAGGAAATTTCCCCAGCAATCAAACAAATAAAAAATGAAAATTCACTCACACAAATACCAGAAAAATCGCCTGTTCAATCTCCACCAATAACCACTAACGAAATTTTCCCTTCTTTATCTCATATTAACCAGGAATTACAGAGATTAGTGCAAGGAACACTAACTACTGATGATAGCGGACAAATTCAACAAATACTAGGGGAAATTGAGCAATTACATATTCAGGAAGCTAGTGGTGAAGATTTAGCAATTGCTTATCAGAATCTTGGTAATTTATATCGGTTGCAAATTGAGGAAGGACAACCAACCCCAGAAAACTTAATGATAGCAATTCTGGCTTATCAGGAAGCAGTTAGCCATGATGACAGTTCTCCACAACTTCCAGATATTTTGAATGATTTGGGGACACTTTATTGGATGTTACACCGTATCCCTGATAATTCGGAAGAAGCGAAAATTTATATTCAGCAAGGTATAGATTTTTATAAGTTAGCAATTAAGCTAATTACAGGTGATATTCAGCCGGAAACTTACGCTCGGATTCAAAATAACTTGGGAACAGCCTATGGTGATTTGGCCAGATTTGCTGAACCCGTGGAAAACTGGAAGTCCGCAGTTGTTGCTTACCATGAAGCACTTAGTTACCGACAAGAGGAAATAGAACCTTTAAAATATGCTGCTTGTCAGAATAACTTAGGTACAGCTTATTGGCATCTAGGGCAGTATAATCAACCAGTAGAACATCTCACAAAAGCGATCGCTGCTTATAAATTAGCACTTGTTCACTATCAACCGACAGATGAACCTCTAAAATATGGGATGATTCAAAATAACATTGGTACGGCTTATTGGAATCTTTCTCAGTATGAACAACCAATGGAAAATCTTCAATTAGCGATTCAGGTTTACACTGAAGCACTAAAATATCGCACATTAACAGATGTACCCCATGCCTATGCTGCTACTCAAAATAATCTCGGTATCGCTTATTGGCATCTAGGAAATCAGCCACAAACAACAAAGGAAGATCAACAAAAACTGGTAAAATTATGTATTCATGCTTATGAAAAAGCTGTAAGCACTGCTCACTCATTTAGTGATCTACCTTTAAGTTTTGATTTATGGGTGACACATAATAATTTAGGATTAGCCAATTATCATTTAGTTACAGATGTCTCTTTCACTGGTGATAAAAAAATGCTTTCTGAACATTTAGAAGCTGCTTTAGAAAATCATTTACAAGCATTAAGTGGATTTAGTAAACAAACAGAAAATTATCAAATAACAATCAGCCATATTGTAAGTACAATTCGGACTTTCCATAATGAGTTAGGAATTCAAGGACAAAATTTAGCTTTGTCTAAACTTCCTGGACATTTATTACCAGATGTTTTACCTAAGTTATAATTTGTTAGTTGGTAATTGGTAATTGGTAATATGAAAGAAACAGTTTTAGAGGTTCGCAATCTACAAGTTGAATTTATTAGTGATAGCAGCAAAATGAAAGCTGTGGATGATATTAGCTTTCAGTTACATCAGGGTGAGACTTTAGGAATAGTGGGAGAGTCAGGGAGTGGAAAGTCAGTTACAGCTTTAGCAATAATGGGTTTATTGCAATATCCTGGAAAAGCAAGTGGTGGGAAAATTTTGTTTTCTAGAACCAATGACAAACCCCTAGATTTATTAGCATTATCATCTCAAGAAATGCAACTCTATCGAGGTGGTGATATTGCCATGATTTTTCAAGAACCAATGAGTTCTTTAAATCCGGTTTATAATATCGGATTTCAGTTGCAAGAAGCAATTATGCGACATCAAAATGTGAATGCAATTGCAGCGAAAAGAATTGCAATTGCAGGTTTACAAGAAGTTAAACTTTTACCTAGTGATGAGCAAATTCAACAACAATATCTTAATGATGATCTGTCTATATCAGGTAGTTTTAAATTAGCGCAGTTTGTGAAGGAACACAAGGAAGCAATGCTAGAGCGCTATCCTCATCAGCTATCTGGAGGGCAATTACAACGGGTGATGATTGCTATGGCAATTTCTTGTAACCCATCTGTGTTAATTGCTGATGAACCAACTACGGCTTTAGATGTGACTGTGCAAGCGACAATTCTAGAATTGTTGTATGAATTACAACAAAGTCGCAATATGGCAATGATTTTTATTAGCCATGATTTGGGGTTAATTTCGGAAATTACTGACCAAGTAGCAGTAATGTATAAAGGTAAAATAGTTGAATATGGCGCTGCTGCACAAATTTTTAATCATCCCCAACATCCTTATACTAAAGGACTTGTAGCTTGTCGTCCTAGTCTTAACCGTCGTCCCCACAAACTGCTGACTGTTTCTGACTACATGAGTGTAACAGAAGATGAATTTGGAAAAGTCATAATTAAGGCTAAAGAACCCGCACAACCAGCGGAAATTACCAGGGAAGAGATTAACGAAAGATTCACAAATATCAGCGCCAAACAACCTCTGTTGACAGTTCGCAACTTGGAAGTAGGTTTTCCAGTCCGGGGAGTATTTGGAGGCACAAAACGCTACCATAAGGCTGTAAATGGGGTTTCCTTTGATGTTTTTCCGGGAGAAACCTTGGGATTGGTGGGAGAATCTGGTTGTGGTAAAACTACTTTGGGTAGAACTTTGCTGCGATTAATCGAACCGATGAGCGGTAAAATCATCTTTGATGGACAAGATATTACTCACTTGACTGGAAAAACTTTGCAACAGTTACGACGGGAAATGCAAATAATTTTCCAAAATCCTTTTAGTTCCCTTAACCCCCGGATTAAGATTGGGGAAGCGATTCTAGAACCCCTGTTGATTCATGGTGTGGGTAAGTCCAAACAACAGCGACAAGCTAGGGTAGTGGAACTTTTAGAGAGGGTTGGTTTAAGCGCAAATGATCTGAAAAAATATCCTCATCAGTTTTCCGGAGGTCAACGTCAACGGGTTTGTATTGCACGAGCTTTGGCTTTAAACCCTAAGTTTATTATTTGTGATGAGTCAGTTTCAGCCTTAGATGTATCAGTGCAAGCGCAGGTTTTGAATTTATTAAAAGAATTACAACGGGATTTTCAACTGACTTATATCTTTATTTCCCATGATTTAAGTGTAGTGAAATTTTTGAGCGATCGCATTTTGGTGATGAATCAAGGGAAAATTGTGGAATCAGGGACATCGGAAAGTATTTATCTTGAACCAAAAGAAGAATATACCCAAAAATTAATTGCTGCAATTCCTACAGGTAGTCCTGAACGGATCAGAAATCGGCAGTAGCTTTTTATCACCAGATGTATGTATACTACGGTTAGTATATCGGAAAATAGTAATATACACTGATGTCATTATACACAGAACTGCTTCAATCATCTACTAGCAATACTCAACAGCATTTTACCAGGCGATCTTTATTGCCAAGTAAAAAAGATGCTCTGTGGCGAATAGAGACTGGATTTGTCATGACCTATACTTATCTAGAAGATGGGACGACAGTAGCTTTGGGGTTATGGGGTCCGGGGGATACAGTTGGGGAACTACTATCAACAATGAAACCCTATCAAATTCAGTGTTTAACCAAGGTAGAAGCGACTATTTTACCTGTGGATAATTTGCATCAATTTACAGATACTTTGCTTTACCATATTCAACAAGCAGAAGAATTAATGGTAATTCGCAGTCACAGAAAAGTAGAAGCTATGCTGATCCGATTATTAGCATGGTTATCCAAAAAATTTGGTTCAGAAGTAGAGAAAGGACGTTTAATTGATATGCGTTTGACTCACGAAGATTTAGCAGCACTGATCAATTCTACTCGTGTAACTATCACTCGTGTACTGGGACAATTAGAACAGGAAGGATTGATTGATAGACTTTCTCTACACCGAATTATGGTGAAACAAGATGATATTGATATTTGGTATTATGAAATATAAAGTCTTATTTTGATAATCAATTTTAGCCATGATGATTATCTAAAATATTGTAAGCTTCGTTAATTAACCGCATTTTCTCTTGCACTTGTTTTTGCATTTGTGGTTGATTCACAAATAAATCAGGATGCCATTTTTTTACTAATGTTTTATAAGCTTGTTTCACTTCCGTAAAAGCAGCAGTAGGTTGTAATCCTAAAACTCTATAAGCGTGAGCAATTTTATCTTTTTGTGCTGGGGTTTTTGGCGGATTTGTGCTTTTCTGATGTGAATTTGGTGATTTCATATTAGCTTTTATTTCTGCTATTTCTTGGTCTAGTTCCCAAGCACGAAATTTTGCTTCTACCTCTGCGGGTTTTGCTGGAGGAGTATAAACTTGCTGACGTGGTAGAGGTGGTGGGGTATTAACTTTTTGACGCGGAAGTTCTACTTTGGGTGGAGGATTCTGAGGTGGATTTTCTTTGGGAGGTGTATAAACTTGTTGTTTTGGTATTTGAGGATTTGCAGATTTAGGTTTATCTTGATAAGGTTGATATTTGCTAGTAATATTTGCTTTTTTTAACTCTGACAATAACTGATTAAATTGATTTTGCAATCTTTGTAAATCTTCCCTTTGTTGAATAATTTCCAATGGTTCTTGATTCAGTTCAAAATAAATTACTTTTGCTGCTTTTTGTTGATATGCAGCTAATATAGATAAACCTTGACTACTAAAATTAGATAAATAATTTTCAGCAGCACCAATACAGATTTTTGCAACCTGTTGATGATAAGATTCTTTTACTGACATTTGATCTTGCTTTTGCAAGTTTTTATTTAACATATAGGAAATACTCCCCACCACAGCAGCACCCACAGGACCACCTAACAACCAACCAATACCACCTCCAACAGCAATAGAACCAGGATCAGTTACATCACTACTATTAAGATTATTTGGTTTTACAGGTAGGGTTAATTGAGGTATATTGGGGAAGGGAATTTTTAAATCTTCTGGACGTTCTGATTTGAAAAAATCATAAGCTTGATATAGCCATTTCATTACAGAATTTTGTAATTCTGTCAAGTCTTTTTTCAAAGTTCCTATTTGCCAAGATTGCAAATTATTTTCAGCAAGTGCAACTGCAATATCACCTTGGTATTTTATCAGTAAGTTAGGTAAAGATAACCAAGTTTCTAATTCATAAATGCTAGTTTTAAAACCTTGATAAATTAGATTTTGTGCCTTTTGCTTAATATCTATTTTTGACCTTTCTTTATCATCAAATATTTTAATTTCCTGAGAAGACTTATCAATTTTATCAACTAATAAAGTTTGCAGTTGAGAAGATATATTTTGCAATCTTGGTAAACGCACATTCCCAGAATTTTGCTGTAAAATCCCGACTAGATTTTGCAAAGCAGTTTCAAAAGCAGCTAAACCACTACTATTTGCCAGCGCAACATCACCTTTTAATCTAGCGCGTAAAGCAGGTAAAGCATCAACTCGATATAAATTACTAAAACCAGGAGGTAAATCAGCGCGGAAACTTTCAGCTACAAATAGTAAGCGATTGTGGACTTGTTTTTGTTCTTCTGGTTCAAGTAAATTCAGAAAATTCGCTACAAAAATAACTGTTTTAATATTTCTATCTAATAACCAATCGCGGAGATTTTCTCTTTCTCCTAAAGTCATGAGTTTCCGCGCATCTAATAATTGAATAACTAAATCTGTACGAAATAATCTATCTTTTACTAAATTATCCTGTGCTTCTCTATCATTAGTTCCCGGTAAATCAACAAATTCTATTCCCGTTTCTAAAAAAGGATGGGGACAAAAAACTTCAACAGAAGCAACATCTTTTCGCATTTGTCTATTCCCATCTAAAACCGCAAATTGTTGTAAAACTTCTGTACCACTACGGTAGATTTCTGTACCATCTACTAACATAATCCGAGTGCGGACAGTTGTACCATATTTAACGGTAATTGCTGCACCCGTTGTGGGAATTAAATCAATCGGTAAGGTACGATTTCCTAACATTGCATTTAATAAAGTTGATTTACCATGATTGAAAGGACCAAATACCGCAATCTGAAAGTTAGGATTAGCTAAATAATCACAAATAGAATTTACATCTTGATGTAGTTGAGAATTTTTATCTAAGTTTAATACTTTACAGGTGGATTTTAAAGCATCTGTTAATTCACTATAACGTTGATATTTTTGCTGCATGATCTTATTTGTTAATTATATTTTACCAATAAACTAAAGTTATTAGATATTGTGTTGGGTTTCCTTGCGTCAACCCAACCTACTTTTCTTTTAGCTATAATAAGCTAACAAGTTGCTGTAAGCAGTTTCGATTTTTTGCAATTGTTGGATGATGTTTTCTTGTAATTTCTTAAACCGTTTAAATTCAGTTTCTCGATTAATTTCTCGTGTTTTCTTCTGTTGAAGCAGATTATCTAACTCTGATTTACGAGAAGTAATATCATCATTAATGCGTTTACTGACTTCTTTGTCGTAAGTGCTAAAACACTCTTTTACTGCATCATAAACAATGGGAGCTTGTTCATTTGCAACTTGAGGAAGGTATTTAATTAACTCTTTTTTTGTGGTTTTAACTAACTCTTTTCTGGCTTGATCTGCTTGTAAAATTCCTACTCCCAAACCTAATAAAGCAAAGCCAATTGGACCAAGGAAAACTCCTGTTACTGCGGTAATCATACCACCTACACCAATGACGGTGAAGTAGTTTAAAAGGATGTTTTTCCAATCAAATCCCGCACCAGCTAAAGCGACACCGGCTAAGTTACCTCTAGATAAAGATAATAAACCCATTGCCCATTTTGCCCAGCCAGGAGAGTTATCATCTTCTGTGGTAGTATGGGTGTTAACGTTCACTTTTTGTCCCGTTAATTTTTCGGTGATTTGATTGGTCACTTGATTGTAAGATGCACCATATTGAGCAGCAGAATTTGATAATTCTCTAAAGGCTGCATTCATGTCTTTTTCAGCATTTAATGTCCAAGCGGAAAATTTATCTGTGATATATTGTTCAAAGGCTTTTTGGAGTGCGATGTTAAAAGCTTCTCGTTTTCCACTACTCAAGAAATCAAATAAATTTAATTCTGGTTGATAGCGCAAGAAATCATTCTCAAAGGTATTACCTAAGTTTAAAACGTAGCTGCGGAAAGATTCAGAAATTCCTCGTGCTTGGTTATCTCTAGTATTGATAATTTCTTTTTGGAATTGATCACGAATATGATTGAGTTTCGTAAATTCAGGTTCAACAGAATCAATGCGTTTTTTCAATTCATCCACATCTTGATCTAGCAAAGGAATGCGTCTTTCAATAGCTTCATAAGTATGATTTACCGCTTGTCTAGCTAAGGTTCTAACTTGACGCAATTCAGCGATCGCTCTTTCCCTCGTCAGAAAGGTATTTAACGCCCCCATAAACTCAGGAAAGCCAGTTTTACTTAAATCAGCTTGGGGATTTTTTAATCTGCGTCTCAGGGCTTGAATTGAAGAAAGTTCAAACACTCTTTCATCATAGATATCTTGTCCATCTACATAACAATATTCAGATAAATTAGCTTTAAATACTTGTCGTAGTCTAGTTTCTGCTGATGCTAATTCTGCAATATCATCAGGATCAATTAATGATTCTTTTACCTGATCCCAAGCATTTACTAAAAAGAAAACTGATAAACCTCGTCCTTTGATATAATTCTCTAAGTAACGTCTTTCCCCTAAAGTACAAGGTTGAGAAGCCCGCATCACAAATAAAATTGCATGACAGTTATTCACATATCCTAAAGATAACTCATTCCGGGCTTCTGTATCATTCAAACCTGGACTATCAACAATTTCAATGCCCTTTTCTAATAAAGTTAAAGGATACTCAACAACTGCATAATCAACATCAGGAAATGCCTGTTTTTGCTCCTGTTCTAACTTCTTTGCTTCTGCCGGATCAATGGTATATTTATATTTAAAACTTTGAAAATCTAGTTGTTGGGGACTTTTGCCATCATTGAAGTGAATAGTAACTTTCTTTTCTGCTCCATAGCGTAAAATTGTTAATACTGCGGTACAAGGATTTACATCGCTAGGTAATAAATTCTCACCAATTAAGGCATTGAGAAATGTACTTTTACCCCGTTTCATATCCCCTAAAACCAACAGCCGAAAAACACCATTTCTGAGATTTTTACCAGCGGCTGTAATGTCTTCAATATCTCTATTTAAACTTAGTTTTCCCGAAGAATTATCTCCAGCCAATTCTGCTTGATTAATCGTATCAGCGATTTTGCTTAAACAAATAGCAATTTCCGAACGAACTTGAGAAACCCGTTCTAAATCATTGATAAATTGGTCAGTTCCCACTTGATAATTCATGATATTTATACCTTATTTAGAGGTTTTAATTTTCGATTCCAAGAAAAGCTTATAAACTAAAAAAGCCAAAGCCCCAAAAATCACAATTCCCGCTAAAGCTGAAGCTACTTTTACTGCAATTATAGTTGCAACAGCCAAACCAAAAAGTTTCCCACCCAGAATTACTTTTCTTAACCAAGGTTTTTGGGATTGTTCAGGTTGATGTTTCTGCGTTTGATAAAAAGGTGCATCAATCCCATGGATTTGATCATCCATTTCTCGCAGTCGCTTTTCTACCTGACTTTGAATATTTTGATTATGTTCATCGGGGGATTTCATTAGTGTCCACCTTGTTTATGACATCATTTAGTATATTGTATGATAATTTACGCCAGGAAATGAACAGAGCAATATTACCATTGCTGCATTTAGTTTAGATTCAATATTTTGTACTGGCTTTTCGGAAATTGTCGGCAAGAACTCAGGTAGATTCAAAATGGACATCAAAAATGGATTTGTCGGTACAATTGGTAACACCCCACTAATTCGCTTGCATAGTTTTAGTGAAGAAACAGGTTGTGAAATCTTAGCCAAAGCGGAATTTCTTAACCCTGGTGGTTCTGTCAAAGATCGGGCTGCGCTTTATATCATCGAAGATGCAGAAAAAAAAGGACTCCTCAAACCTGGTGGCACAGTAGTCGAAGGAACTGCGGGAAATACGGGAATTGGATTAGCACATATTTGCAACGTCAAAGGTTACAAATGCTTGATAATTATTCCCAATACCCAATCCCAAGAAAAAATAGATGCTTTGACTACCTTGGGTGCTGAAGTTCGTTCTATTCCTGCCGTACCTTACAAAGATCCGAATAATTACGTCAAACTATCTGGTAGAATTGCGGCAGAAATGGAAAACGCCATTTGGGCTAATCAGTTTGATAATTTAGCCAATCGTGTTGCCCATTATGAAACCACAGGTAGAGAGATTTGGCAACAGACAGATGGTAAAATTGATGGCTGGGTAGCGGCGACTGGTACGGGTGGTACTTATGCTGGTGTGGCTATGTACCTAAAGGAACAAAATCCCGGTGTTAAATGTGTTGTGGCTGATCCTTTGGGTAGTGGACTATACAGCTACATCAAAACTGGTGAAATTAAAATGGTTGGTAATTCCATTACTGAAGGTATTGGTAATAGTCGCATTACCGCCAATATGGAAGGCGCACCAATTGATGATGCTATCCAAATTGATGATCCAGAAGCCTTACGAGTTGTTTATCAACTATTAAGAAAAGATGGTTTATTAATGGGTGGTTCAACGGGAATTAATGTGGGTGCGGCTGTGGCTTTAGCTAAACGATTGGGACCAGGACATACTATTGTTACTATCTTATGTGATAGTGGTTCTCGCTATCAATCACGGATATTTAATCGTGAATGGTTAGCAAGTAAAGGATTGATTATCAATTAGGAGTTTTTTAGCGATCGCCACATATAGTATCATAGTGGCGATTTAACCTAAAGATAGTTGTTGTTTATCATTAGAAAACTATGGAGTTTGAATTTAACCCTAACAAAAGTGCAATTAATAAAACTAAGCATAGTATTGATTTTATTGAAGCGCAAAAACTTTGGACAGATGTAAATCGTTTGGAAATTCCAGCCCGCACAGAAGATGAAGCTCGTTTTTTAGTCATTGCTAAGATCGCTGATAAACATTGGTCAGCAGTTATTACTTATCGTAGTGATAAAATAAGAATTATTTCAGTTCGCCGTTCCCGCAACGAAGAGGTAAATATTTATGAAAGCTAAAGAATTTGATGTAAAATTTGACGACGGTGAAGACATCACTGAATTTTTAGATTTATCTCAAGCACGTCGTCCAGGTTATGAACAAAAACGAATTAATATTGATTTCCCAATTTGGATGATTGCAGCTTTAGAACATGAAGCCAAGCGTTTGGGTGTTACGTCTGATTCTATTATTAAATTATGGCTGGCTGAACGTCTTGATAAAAAAGTTACTAGTGGGTAAAAACAGTAAATATTTGCATATTTTTAGGGAATTAACAACAAACAAATGTCAAATATCCCAAATCAGGAACAACCCCTTCCTATTTGTGTCCAAGTATGTCAACATCGTACTTGTAGAAAACAAGGTGCAGAGGAAGTATTAGCTGCTTTACAATCTTTCCCCATACCTAATGTGACAGTTACAGCTAGTGGCTGTTTAGGTCAATGTGGTAATGGTCCTATGGTGTTAGTTTTACCGGAGATGGTTTGGTATTGTCGGGTTTTACCTCAAGAAATACCCAGATTGATAGAACAACATTTATTAGCTGGTAAAAGAGTTAAGAAAATGCTTTATTATCGGTTTCATCCCCATGGATAAAACTAACTGAAAATATATAAATTCTGGAATTTGGTGCCAAGACAGTGAGGGAATAAATGGATATTCAGCATCTACGTCAATCATTAAAAATCAAGTGGCTAAGTTATTACCAGCAAAATCGTTCTTGGCTAGTTAAAATGCGAATTTGGAAAGATTATGATGGTATCCGCCGACCTTCTTCTGGTTACATTTTAGCAACTTTATCTACTTTAGAACCAGAGTTAAAAAAAATCCTCCCTTTCATTTTGGATTTAAACAATGATCCTGATCAAATAATTGCAGCTTTGTGTTTGCATTTCAATCCTGAACAGGAGTTAAATATCCTCAAATCCCAGCATTCTACAGCCAGAAATGAGATTGTTAGTACCTCTCCTGCTCATATAGCCTTGAAAGATTCACCTGTAACAACAGAACGTAAACAGGTGTTATTAAAAATGACTACAGGTATTTCCGTAGTTGCAGTAGCCACTCCCGTTAATTACCATTCTTCAGCCAAGCAACCTATAACTACTCAAGTTCCCAGCCAAAATATTCCCCGTGTTTCATCTACTCATAGCAATATTTTTCCGTCTTGGATAGATGAATTGTGTCCAGGTAGAGGAGATAGGGAGGTTAATAAGCTGTTACGCAACTAAATTTTATGATCATAATTTAGTTGCAGTTTGTGGTGCGGGCATCTTGCCCGCTAAAATTATACAAACTAAATGCACAAAAACTTAAATCAATATGGATATTCGTGAGAGACAAAGGGAATAGAGACTATTTCTCCCTCTGTTTCCCCAACTTGTACTTTTAAACCCACTCCACCGGCTTTACTCCTGATGTAACCTAGTCCAAAATGACCATCAGGAGTGTTTGTATAACTAGTGAGTTTACCTATTTTTTCTTCCCCAATGGTGATGATTGTTCCCGGTTCAGCAGCAGCATTGAGACGAATGCCCCAAAGGTATTGTTTTACACCTTTATATGTATTTAATCTGGCAATGGTTTCTTGACCGATATAACAACCTTTAGTAAAGGAAACTGTTTGCCATAAACCAACTTCTAAGGGGTTATAATCATCCGTAAGTTCTAAATCTGGAGCGGGACGACCTTGTAATATTCGTAACATCTCCCAGCCGCGATCGCTCAATTCTACAGCCCCCAATCTCAGTATTTTCTCCCACCATGTTTGTTTTTCTGCAACTGGTAAAATTAGAGTATATCCAGGTGCAGCCAAGCCGCTACCCACTGCAACTATCACCCCATCCACTAAAATATGATTACCATAGGGTTGACCAATTAGCTCACCAGCCCCCAGTTTTTCCACAATAGCATGACTTTGGGGTCCAATTAGGCTCAAAGTTGCCATTTCCTCAGTTACATCAGTTAATTTGACTTTATCAGCAAAGAAGATATAACGATCTAACCATGCCATAAGTACCTGACGACGGTTAGGGGAAACTAACAGTAAAACGGCATCATCTAATACATAAGCAGTTACCAAATCTATCGTCCGAGCGGTAGATGTCACCATGACAGTATCACAGCCCTGACCGGGTTTGAGGGATTGAAAATCATTTGTACTTTGATTGTGTAAGAAACGCAGGCGATCATCGTTATAAACACGGATAATACCCCAATGGGAGCGATCATTTACTGCTACCCCTTCCTGTACTGCTTGGATAGCATTTATATCTTTCGTATCAATTGCAGATGTTAACATAGTGGTGTAAAATGTGTTAATTTGAATATGATCTGATGAGATTTTACCAGGTTATTTAGGTGTTGTCTAATCTATAGTTTTTGGTATGATTTCAAAGGTAGCAATTTTCCAAGGTTGAATATTTTCTGTTGATTTGATATTATTTTCTAATAAATTAACTGGTTCTCCTAAACTTAAAATCTCGCTTTCTAAAGATAAATTCGCTGTTTTTCCGTGACATTCATAAAAGCGAATTATAAACTTTTCTGGATCATCTTCACTAGGTTTAAGTGCCATTAATATCAAATTATCCGCTGATAAATTCAGAAAACTTTGACTTGAGGACGCATTTGATGTAGATTGGTAACTTACTGGATTTACTAATATTTGAAAAGGCACATTCAATTCATAACCCCGTTTAACGGTTTCTGCTGCTTCCCAACTTCCCAAATGAGGGTATAAGCTATAGGTAAATTCATGTATTCCTCTATCAGCTTGGGAATCTGGCCAATGGGAACTTCTGAGGAGAGTTAGACGTAATTGGCTAAGTTGAGCATCGTAACCATATTTACAATCATTCAGAAGACTAACTCCGTATTTTCCGATGGCTGTATCTGTGGTTAAATCTGCCCAATGTAAAGCGGAGACTTCCCATTTTGCCTTTTCTGCGGGGGTTTGGGGATTTGTGGGACGACGAATAGCACCACAGGGAATTTCATAAGTGGCAAATTCGGCTTGGAGATTGAGAGGAAAGGCTGTTTTAACTAATACCTGATTTTCTTGCCAATTTACAGTATTAGTTATTTTCAAAATTGGTGAACTAAGTTCCAAAATGTAATCTTGACAAAATTCCGATTTTCCCAGTTGACGCACTACCCGCAAACGTTGGTGAATTTCTCCATATTCTTGCCATTGAATTAATTTTAATTTTGTTGCAGGTAGGGGTTTTGTGTTATAATTGGGATCTATATTCCAAGCATCCCAATATTGACCGCTGTCAGTAAAAGCTTGAAGTTGATTTCCCGCACCGTTTAAAACTTCTCTTTGTTGGTTCTTATCAAAGACACTTGTTAAATCTCCGGTTTCGGGGTTAACTTGAATTTGCAAATATTCATTTTCTAAAATCCAGTTTTTCGGTAATGTTTTGGTTTGGGGGGAAGAGGGAGAAATCCAGAAAATGCTGTAACCTATAGAGGGGACAGTTGCGAAAAATAATAAAGTTGAATTTTCGCAGTTTTGGCATAAAATTTCTTTTCCTTCAATATCAGCAACTTTCCAAGTTGGATAATTTGGGTTGATGATTTTTGCTAAGTCAACGGTAACAACTTCCGCACGTTCCCAGTTAAGAGAGTTAAAAATTATGACGGGAATACTCTCAGAATTGGGGGGTTGTGGTATATTGATGTTAGATGTGATTCCTATTAATGACTCCTCTAATATTTTCGTTCCCATTTTTTCCACCGCTTCCCATTCAGGTAAAGCGTCTGCGTAAACTTGGGTAATGGAAGAACCGGGTAAAATATCGTGAAACTGGTTAAACAAAACTTTTTTCCACGCGGTTTCTATTTCTGTTTTCGGAAATTTTGCACCGCAGAGGATATTTGCTAAAGTTGCGAACAACTCAGCACTATATAATAGATGTTCAGATTTACGATTCCAACGTTTTTGGTCTGCGTGGGTAGTATAACATCCTCGGTGGAATTCTAAATAAAGTTCGTCTTCCCAAACTGGTAAATTTTCACTTGCGGATTTTATTTCGTTGAGATATTTTTCTGAAGTTGTAAATTCTAACTTGGGAAAAATTGGGGAATGTTCCCAGCGTCGTGCTGTCTCTAGCATATCACGGGTTGGACCACCACCATGATCACCAACACCGGGAAGCCAAAGACTATCTTGTAAACCTGTTTGAGTTTTCCACTCACAAGCATACTTGGCCATTTTAACAGGTGCGATGGTTTCGCCAATAGGTGCAGACATGAAACTTAATGTTTGACTACCATCGAGCGATCGCCACCAAAATAAGCCATAATCAAATTTAGTCGTATCATTCCAGCGGAGTTTTTGGGTAACAAAGAACTCAATTCCCGCATTTGCTAAAAATTGGGGTAGCGTCGCACAAAAACCGAAAGTATCGGGAACCCAAACTACAGAAGATGTTTTTCGAAACTTCTGCAAAAAATACCTTTGTCCATATAATAACTGACGAACTATAGACTCACCCGCAATTAAATTTAAATCTGGTTCTACCCAAAAACCTCCCAAAACTTCCCATTTTCCCACTGTAACTTGGTTTTGAATTTCTCGGAATAAGTCGGGACGATTTTCCTCAACCCAAGCATACAACGCCGGGGTGGTATGACAGAATATTAATTCGGGAAAATCCTGTTGCAGTTGTAAAGCTGACTCAAAAGTATTTTCTGCTGCTTTCCAAGTTTCCGCGACAGGCCATAACCATGCTAAATCTAAATGGGCATGACCTAATAAATTAATTTTATATTTTTGGGCGTTGATAAATTCAGCCAAACCCAAATAGGTTTCTCGCAAATTTACCAAATATGTTTTCCAGTCTTGATTTTCTGCGTCTTTGAGATTTGTAACTTTCTCAACTTCCGCAGCTAAATTGGGGATTTTTTCTGGTGCGAAGTTTTCTAGAAGAATTTCCGCAACTGCTAACTCATCAGCAATAAGACCAGCATCAGGATGATTATAATCTTTTGACTCATAAATTGCAAGCGATCGCATTAATGCCCCGTTGTCATGTCCCGGACTCACTAACCGCAAAGCTATGGTAAACTCATCACCAGGAGTTACACTAGAACTAAGTAACACTCGCGGTGAAGCATCAAACAAATCTCCCGTCAATACTAACTTATCATTAACATATACTTCTACTGTATCTGCCCACCACACCAAAGCCAAGCGCAAAGACAAACCCGCTAAAGGAAAGTTATGTAAATTCTCAGGAACAGAAAATTTTTGCCACAACCATAATACTTGTTTTCCGCCTTGCCAGGAAATATGATTTTTTTCATTTAGCTCAACAGGTTGCCAATCAGTTAAACTAAATGGGATAAAATTAGTAACTACTCCGTCAGTTTCTTGATATCGCCAGCTTAACTGGATATCAACTTGACAACAAGAACGTAAATTTTCAATTGCTGTTGATATAGATTTGGTATTCAATGATGATATAGGAAGAGTCATATTGCCAATAAAATAATAGCAGGAGTCAGGAGTCACCGAGTCAGGAATGAAAGTGCTTTGATTTTCAGTTTGTATTTCACTTCCAAGTTGCTGTAAATGTAAATAATTGACAGTCACGAAGATTAACAGTTTTGTGGGAGTCTCTTAACAATTCAAAATTAAAAATAGGGATTTAAACCCTTGAATTTATAATAACCAACCTAACGCTAAAACTTACACATAATTACCATGTCTTCCGATTCTTCAAATCGCTATCAAAGCAAACTCTTTAACTTTGTCTACCAGCAATCTCGACGGTTGACACAAAAATGGGAAAACACAGTCAAAAATTTGCAAGTTGCTACGCAGTCGGGTGTAGGTTCTCTACTTTATCCACTTTACCAATTATGGCAACAAAATGACACAGTCAAAAAATTACAGTCAGCAACTCCCCCCACTAGTGACGCACCAATTCAAATTATATTAGATGTTGTCAAAAATCTTCCTCCTGGAGATGCTGATTTACCAACTTCCTCAAAAACAAATCCTCTCACATTTTTAGGATCTTTGTGGCAGAAAATATTTCCTAAACAAAATTCTCCAACTCCAGAAAATACCCTGCAACAGCATATACCAACAGTACAGGGAATTGCCATAGAATTACAAACCCGGAATTTGGTCTTAGTCAGTGCGGACAATCGCATTTTTGATGTTTTCACACCGCAGCAGAACGTCAAATTAGCAGATAGAATTAATAGCGAAATTAGCGAATATCGGTATTCTTTACAATTAATTACTCACCAGCAAAAAGAATTATTACCCAAAATTGATTATCTTCTCAATAAGTTAACTGACGAAGATTCTATCATAGCACAAAAATCTCTCCTCAATCCCATTAAGCTGTTTGGATTTCTAGATAAATTAATTGCTAATTTAGAAACTACGGCTTTAGTACCTATCCAAAAAAGTAGTCAAGAAATTATCAATAATTTCCAAAGTCAGTTTAGCAACTTAGCAGTTAATCAAGATGATTTAAAACCTCCGCAACCGCATATTTCTGATTTAATAGTAGCCGCAATAAATTATTTTTTCGGAGGAAGAAATAATTATCTAATTGACTCAAATTCTCCTGCGGAAAAAATCCAAAGCAAATCTGATTTCACAAAGGTTTTGTCATCAAATCATCAGTTAGATTCTGGTGATTCTTTAGGAGATAATTGGTTGACATGGAATGATTTATTTGGTGAAACAAATACCAATATTGAGGAATCAGTACAGCAACCTCAAGCAAAAAGAGAATTCCCTGAGATTCACCGTAAAATAGGTCAACAAGCAAGCGAACCCAAAAATCAGGAATTTCCAGGAATAGATAATCAAACCAGTCAAGGATTTAATTTTAAGCCTGACTGGATTGATATTTCTGCCACATCATTAGGTTATGAAAAACACCCCTTAGAACAAATGCTGGAATGGTTAGATCAGTCTATATTATGGATAGAACAGATATTCACAAATATGATTTATTTCTTCAGAGGTTTATTATTAGGGAGATAATTGAAAATAAGATCCCCGACTTCTCAAAGAAGTCGGGGATCTAAAATCTGTTAAAATTCCACAATTACTGGGGTATGATCACTTGGTTGAACTAACTTCCGGGGTTCAATATCAATAGTGCAACTTTGAGCGCGTTCATACAAACGTGGTGTAAGATAATGATGATCTATACGCCAACCTAAATTACGCTTAAAAGCAGCAGTTCGATAATCCCACCAACTGTAATTTTCCCCTTCGCTGTTAAACTTACGAAAAGCATCTGCAAAACCTAAACTGAGAATATTTTGCAAAGCTTGACGTTCTAGCGGAGATGCCATAATGTGATTATCTATCTTGACCTTATCATTAATATCTATATCTTCTAAGGCAATATTAAAATCACCACACATAGAAATGTCAGGATTTGATAATAATAACGTCTGTAAATATTCTTCCAGTATTTTTAACCAGCCTAACTTATATTCATACTTTTCGCTACCAATAGCTGAACCATTGGGAACATAAAGATTAACAATTCTGACTCCCTCAATTATACCTGAAATTACCCGTTTTTGTTCATCCCATTCAGATGCTAACTCCGGTAAAATAGCACCAAAACCCACATTCACATCTGTCAAAGGTTGACGACTAATCAAAGCCACACCATTATAAGATTTTTGTCCAGAAATATATGGATAATAGCCTAAATTTTCAAACGCGAGACTAGGAAAGTCCTTGTCTATAACTTTGGTTTCTTGTAAACACAAAACATCAACAGGATTTTCCGTTAACCAATTGATAACCTGTTCTAAACGTGTCCGAACAGAATTCACATTCCAAGTAGCAACTTTCATGAGTTAATTATCAAAACGACGGTAAAATAACGGTAAAGTAATTGTCTCATAAAAATTGGATATTTATGATCCCTAAGATAGATGAATAAGGTTTATACTGGTTTATAGTTTAATAATGTTCTCATGAGTTTTTATTGTTTGATAGAAAAAATCAATTTGTAGAAATATCTTAAAAGTCGGTTAATTTAGCATTTATTGATAGTTTTTCACCACTAATTTCTCCAAATTGGAGAATTGCGAATGGGGGTAATCAAAAACTACAAAAAATGAACGCTATCAAATCAAGCATAAAACTAGAAGTTTGAATTGTTTAATGGTCATGCTGGGATTAATTCTAACATTGCCCATATTTAATTTTTTTTAAGGAGGACATTGGTATGAGTATCATAGTTAACACCTGCCCATGCTGTGGTGGTTCGATTCTGCGTCATGTCCGTCATCATGAGGTTTATTGGTTTTGTCTTTCCTGTCGACAGGAAGTACCAGTTTTAAATATAAATAGTGTATCTAATACAACACAAAAGGAGTTAGAAGTCAGAAGTCAGGAGTCAGGAGTTAGAAAGAAAAGCATGACTGGAGTGTAGGTTAATTATAATTAACCTAATCTGTTTAAAGAGAAGTCCCGTCTCCACAACAGAAAATTCAGGTAAAATCGGATATTAATAATTTTCAATACAAAATATATCCCGCCATCATTAAACATGGTATAAAAGCGTATTTAATTGATGCGGATAGTGTGGTATAAACTATACTCTTGGGCGCATATCCTGCGCCTCTACTTTTTATTTATGGGTGAAAAGCTTTGTTAGCAGCACTACTCTACGGACAAGAGGATTTACGCCTAGAACAAGTTCCTGACCCCACTCCCCAAGCCGGCGAGGTGGTGATTCAGGTAGAAGCAGCCACTACTTGTGGGACAGATTTGAAGGTGTGGCGACGTGGTGGCCATGCTAAAATGTTGACACCTCCCACACTGTTTGGTCATGAAGGTGCGGGGCGGATTGTTGCTGTCGGTACTGGGGTGACTAATTGGCGGGTCGGAGATCGCGTAGTGGCCAATAATTCTGCGCCCTGCATGAGATGTTTCTTTTGTCAACGTCAACAATATTCTTTATGTCCCCATTTGACGTGGAATAATGGCACATTTGCGGAATATCTGCAAATTCCCGCATCCATTGTTCAGCATAATTTATTACCAGTTCCCGATCAATTGCCCTCAGTATTAGCCGCCATGACTGAACCGCTGGCTTGTGTATTGCATGGTATCGCCCGTTCCGGTGTCAAACCCCATGACCGAGTAGTTATTTTGGGTGATGGCGCAATTGGCTTGATGTTTGTGGCAGTATTAGCGGAATATACTGAGGTGATATTGTGGGGTGGGAATAATCAACGCTTAGAAATTGGTGCAAAGCTGGGTGCAGCAAAGACTTTTAATTATCATCAAGTTACGGATATTGCCAACACAGTCAAGGAATTAACTGCTGGTTGGGGTGCAGATGTAGTCATAGAAGCTACTGGTGTACCGAGTGTGTGGGAAACAGCGATCGCTTGTGGTCGTCCTGGTGCAACTATCAATTTATTTGGTGGTTGTCCAAGAGATACCACAATTACCGTCAATACCGAACAACTGCATTATAGTGAACTTACCCTCAAAGGCGTATTTCATAATACACCAGAATATGTGAAAGCAGCTTTATCACTCATCGCTAGTGGTACAATTCCTTTTGACTTACTCATTAGTGAGCAGCGGCCTTTACAGGATCTAGAACAGGTATTTATGGATATGAAGGCGCGTAAAGTCATTAAAGTAGCGATGTATAACTAAAAAAATGCTCAAACAATCTTTATTCAAGTTATTGATTTTATCTTGCTCCCTTGTACCTTCGCTATCCGCAGAAATACTGCTAAATTCTCCCGTCCAAGCTTTACCAGGAGAAACCACAGAAGATGTAACCGCATGGATTAAAGCACATCCAACTCTACAGCCAAAACAGGGAGAACGATTATTTGTCAGTAAAAGTGATACAGCGGCTCAAAGATTTACCTTCCAAGCCTCCGTATTACCTCCCGGTAAAGTGACATTTACCAAAGACCGCAATAAAATTCGCACTGAGCGGATGACTATGTTTGATGCTGTCAACGGCATCACATTAAAACGCCTAGAAGAATCTTTGCGGGTAATTTATAATACAGATGTGTATCAAGATTATAATGATGCTCAAATCGTGTACCAATATCCTAACCAAAGTGCTATTAATACAGCCAGACTAGCAAAAACACCGATTCGGGAAGCCTTACAGGGAGAATTGCGAGTCGGAGATCGTTATGCTTATTGGGTAGAAATTGCTCAACCCAGAACAGGTAAAGCCATTACTGGTAAAATCACGGTTCTACTCAAAGCCGATTTAGATAAATTGGAAACAGAATTAAGAACCCGTTAATTTATAGGAGGAGTCAGGAGTCAGGAGAAGAAAGAAGAAGTTTCATTATTAATTGATGTCTTAATCACCTTCACTCCTCCTATATTTCTCAATCATAAAGTTTGCCATGTTCCAGAAAAAATACTTTCAGCCGCCAAAGAAATACGGACTAAATCCTCATTAAGTAGAGGTGGCCAGTCTACACCAGCTTTTCGCCCCACTGCAAAAAGTTTTTGCCCCTTTACAGCCAACTGATATAAAGCAAAAGCCAGTTCTCTGTCTAAGCTGGGTGCAGCTTTCAAAGCTTCAAATACCACCTTCAAAGCTAATAGGGTGGAAGTAACTTGACCAGGAACAGGGGGTTTACCTTGTTGTAAACGACTTAACAGAGTATCTGGATTATCTGGGTTGCTTGTCTGGTCTACAAGTAGTTTCCGTGCTATTTCGTAGTTCATACTTCTAACTAGTTTCCATTTTGTGTAAAAGTTACACTTAATCAATATATTAGAAGCATCTAGCCCAGGAAGGTTGCAATTTTTCCAAAAAAAGGGTAATAGGTAACAGTAAATAGTTTATTTTCCTGATTTTGCTGTTTAATTTGGGAAAAAACTCAGTATCAATCCCCTATTCTCTAACTCTATGATTATTACCTTAATAGTAGCTTGGATAGTTTTTATCATTCTCTGGAAGTTAATCAAAACCACGATTAAAACCGCCATGATCTGCGCGGCTATAGTTGTGTTATTATACTTTGGCTTCGGTATTACTCCCCAAGATATTTGGCATCAATTTACCCAGCTTGCTCAAACCTTCTCGCAAACACCAGCAAGGAAGTAGGGAGCAGGGGGCAGGGGGTTAATTAACAGTAGCTGAAAAGCTAACAATTACTACCAATTACTCACTATTATCCCAGCCAAAGTCATCTGCTATTGTGACTATATTGGGATTTTGTTGTAAAATACCTTCATGCTACTAGGATTCAAGACAGAACTAAAGGTAAGCAAGCAACAAAGACTACTACTAGCACAACACGCAGGAATAGCCAGACACTCTTGGAATCAAGGATTAGCACTTTGTCAACAGGTAATAATACATAATCGGACAAACCCTGACGATAAAATTAAATTTCCCACAGCCATAGACTTACATAAATGGTTAGTAGCAGCAGTTAAATCTACCCATCCTTGGTATTATGAAGTATCTAAATGCGCTCCTCAATACGCATTAAGACATTTATCAGATGCCTTTAAATCTTTTTTCAAGAAAGTTAAAGGGTTTCCTAACTTCAAAAAAAAAGGTAGACATGATTCTTTTACAATAGAAGGTGCAATTCACATTGACGAGAAGAAGGTAAGAGTTCCTATAATTGGATGGTTAAAAACTTATGAGCTTTTACCTTTTGGATATAAACCGAAATCAGTCACAATTAGCAAACAAGCTGACAGATGGTTTATCTCTTGGAAAATAGAACTAGAAACCAATGAAACTCCTAAAAAACAAGAGTTTGTCGGAGTTGACTTAGGAATAAATCATCTAGCAATATTATCAACTGGAGAAATATTTGATGGCGCAAAAAGTTATAAGAGATATGAGTTTAAACTAGCAAGAATGCAATACTTGAATCGGCATAAACAAGTCGGTTCTAATAATTATAGAAAAGCCCAAATCCAAATAGCGAGACTACACCAAAAAATAGCTAATATCAGGAAAGATACATTACACAAAATCACTACTTATATCAGCAAAAACCACGCGGTGATAGGGATAGAAGATTTGAATGTATCAGGAATGTTAGCTAATGGTAAGTTGTCTAAAGCTATAGCTGACATGGGTTTTTATGAGTTCCGTCGGCAGTTAGAATACAAAACTCAACTTTATGGTAGCAAGTTAGTCATTGTGGATAGATTTTATCCCAGTAGTAAAACTTGTTCTAGTTGTGGTGAGAAAAAATCATCTCTGTCACTGTCTCAACGAGTATTTACCTGTGAGATATGCGGTTTTGAATGTGATAGAGATGTAAATGCTGCGATTAACTTAGAAAAAGAAGCGGTCAGGTTGACCGTGTTAGCCTGTGGACTAGATAGTGCCGACACTTCTAGGATGAACCAGGAAGAAAAAGCTGGCTCTTATTAGCATTAGTTAGCTTTTTTGGATCGGCAAAAAGAATTTTTCCAATCACCAATCACCAATTACCCAACTTTCCCAGATCCTGAAATCTTCGCCAAAGCATCTTGAACCGCTGGTGGTAACTGCCGCATAATTTTCCCCTTTTCCCGATCTAAAGCCACTAACGTCACCTGAGCAGTAATATATAAATCCTGAGTATCAGGAGCAATAATTTTATAATCCCAGTTCATTCGCACTCCTGTTACCTCAGCCATGCGTGTTCTTACTAGGACTGACATCCCTAACTTAACCGACCGATGATAACGAATTGACAATTCCACCACAGGCAAATCACAACCTAAAGCCACTAAATCAGCGAATTCAATGCCAATAGAGCGCAAACATTCTACTCGTGCTTCCTCCATCCAAGTTACATAAGTGCCGTGCCAAACAATACCTGCATAGTCCGTGTGGTGAGGTTGCGCCCTAACTGGATATTCAAACCAATTTTCAAATGCAACATTAGTGACACTCTCAATGGCGCTAGTTGGTGGTAGTTGGGGTTGATTTGTATCTTCAGACATATTAATAATTTTTTGAGTAACAGACTAGTAAAAAACCGATAAAACTTTGTAAATTAGATATTCGTAAACCATTCCTAATTCTACCAGATTATCAAGACGTTGCACAAAACGCCCATGATTCCCAAAATTTGAGCAATACTGGTACAAGAAGCAAGATAAACAGAACTTACAAAAATGACGATTCAACCTACAAATACAGCATTATTAGATTGGACTGGGGATACTTTAGCCGTTGGTTTATTTGAAGACGCAGTCGAGTTAACGGGTGATCTTGCCAGCTTAAATAATAAATGTGCGGGAATTGTCCAAGAAATAATTGCCGAAGAAGAATTTACAGGTAAGGCAAATAGCACCATCGTCATGCGCTTAGGTGCTACCCATGGCGTGCGGAAGCTGATTTTGGTGGGTTTGGGGAAACTAGACGCGCTAAAATTGGAAAATTTACGCCGGGTTGCGGCTACTGTAGCCCGAACCGCTAAAAAGCAAAAAACCAAAACCCTGGGAATTAGTTTACCACTGTGGAACAATGACCCAGCCGCCACAGCCCAAGCATTGACTGAAGGCATAGAACTAGCACTTTACCAAGATATTCGCTTTAAATCTGAGCCAGAAGATAAAAATCCCCAGATCGAAACCATTGATTTACTCGGTTTAGCTGGACAAGAAGCCGCTATTGCCCGCGCCAATCAAATTGTTTCCGGTGTAATTTTAGCTAGACAGTTAGTAGCAGCCCCAGCTAACGCCGTTACACCAATCACTATGGCAGAAACTGCCCAAGCGATCGCTCATGAACATGGGTTAGAACTGGAAATTCTCGAACAGGAAGAATGCGAAAAACTCGGCATGGGGGCATTTTTAGGAGTTGCCCAAGCTTCCGAATTACCACCTAAATTCATTCATCTTACCTACAAACCAGCCACCACACCGAGACGGAAACTGGCAATTATTGGTAAGGGTTTAACCTTTGATTCTGGTGGTTTGAACATTAAAGGCGCTGGTAGCGGCATTGAAACCATGAAAATTGACATGGGTGGTGCAGCCGCAACTTTAGGCGCTGCTAAAGCTATCGGCCAATTAAAACCAGATGTAGAGGTTCACTTTATCTCCGCAGTCACCGAAAACATGATTAGCGGTCGCGCTATGCACCCAGGAGACATCTTAACCGCATCAAATGGCAAAACAATCGAAGTTAACAATACCGATGCTGAAGGGCGGTTAACCTTGGCTGATGCCTTGGTCTATGCTGATAAATTGGGTGTGGAAGCGATCATTGATTTAGCTACCCTTACAGGTGCTTGTGTGGTAGCGTTGGGTGAAGATATCGCTGGTTTATTTACACCAGATGACGCTGTGGCTTCCCAACTGCAAACAGCCGCAGACAATGCCGGTGAGAAAATTTGGCGGCTACCTATGGAAGACAAATATTTTGACGGGTTGAAATCGGGTATTGCCGACATGAAAAATACAGGGCCCCGTTATGGCGGTTCTATTACTGCGGCTTTGTTCCTCAAACAGTTTGTTAAGGATACCCCTTGGGCGCATTTAGATATTGCAGGCCCTGTATGGGCTGACAAGGAAAATGGCTACAACGGTGCAGGGGCAACTGGTTTTGGTGTGAGAACCTTAGTTAATTGGGTGTTGAGTTAGTTTAATTTCACCTCAACAGGGCGCGGTTTCCTCTAATCCAGACAAGACAAGATGCCCGACTTCTTCGAGAAGTCGGGCATCTGAAAAAACAAATGGGAGTCCTATGTTAACTGGAAATTAATGGCTGATTTTCTAAACTTTTATCTTTCAATGTTCCGGGTACAGATACACCTAATAAAAGCATATTACTTGTCATATAAGACAATAAAGTAGACCACAATAAATGATTATTATGAAAATACCAAGCTGCAATTAGTAAGGGTATAAAACCCACTACAAAAGATAATAATACCGTATTACGTAAAGTTGCCCCTTCCTTTAAGCCAATAAAATAACCTTCTAGCATAAAAGTAATGGCAGTAATTACTAAAATAGGAAGTAACCAAATGGTATATTGGTTGATATCTTGATTTACTTCTATATGATTGGTTAATAATCCAAATACCTGATCAGGAAAGAAAATAGATGTCCCGGCAAAACCTAAGGCAATCACCACACTCGTAACTAAAGAAACTATTAATAAAGGGATGATCTGTTGAGTATTACCTTTGCTTTTAAAATTACCTGTCAGGGTTTGCATTGTTACCCCTACCCCTTGAATTGTGAACTGACTTAAAAGCGCAATTTGGAGTAATAAACCATTTTGTGCTAACACAGTTGTTCCCATTGTTGCACTTAAATTAGTAAAAATAGAATAAACAGAAATTAATACTAAAAACCGGATCAAGATATTACCTTTTAAAGCAAAAGTTTCTTTCAAAGCTACCCAATCAAATAATTCCTGAATAGCTGCTGGTACAGCTTGCCAAGGAATAGTAAAAAACATCCATATTAAACCCACGATTAAAGCTAAATACTGGCTTAATGCTGTTGCTAATCCTGCTCCTGCACTTGCCCAACCCCATTTAGAAATCATCAAATAATCTAACAATACATTAGAACCATTACCGACAATTGACATTAATAGCATCACCCAATTCATTTCTCTACCTAAAAACCAACCAAATAAAACAAAATTGAGTAGTACCGCCGGTGCGCCCCAAATTCGCGCATAAAAATATTCAACTCCAGCGGATTCAATATCTGAAGAACCACTCAAAATCAAAAAACCAATTTTTTGTAAAGGATATTGCAATAAAACAATAATTAAACCCACTATTAAAGCAATTAAACCACTGCGTAAACCAGCTAAAACTACTGCTTTATCATCATTTTCACCAACAGCTTGAGCAGTCATAGCATTAGTGCTAGAACGCATGAATTTTAAGACTCGATAAAGATAATCAAACAGAATAGTTGCTAAAATTACTCCTGCTAAATGTCGAATATCTGTTAAATGCCCTAAAAAAGCAATATCTACCACACCAGCCAAAGGAACCATCATATTTGCAAGAACACTGATGCTTGCCAGTCGGTAAAATCTGCCTAAAAAATTGTAGTTACTGGGGACTGTAAAACTCATGTTGTTATTTCGTCTGCTGTAATTCTAGTTTATTATAGTTATTGACAGGCGGAATTTAAGCCCATACTTGTATGTTAAGGGGAAAAAAGCAGAAAAAGCTTTAACCTGAACCGTTTCCTAGCCCAAGTTAAAATTTATACTTGCTTAATCGAAATATTAATATAATTCAATTAATTTAAGCTCTTATGATTCCCTTAGTTGCAGAAAAAATAGATTTTCTTATGCTTTTTTGAGAATTCTGAATTTTTAAGGATGGCAATCTGATAAAATTTGTAAGGTTTCTATAAGCTCTGAGCAATGGGATCGACTGGTGTAAGGATCGCAATTGACGCAATGGGGGGAGATCATGCACCCGCTGAAATCGTCGCCGGCGCACTGCGGGCGCGAGAAGAATTGGGTGTAAAAATATTACTGGTTGGAGATCCCCAACAAATTGAGGCTGTAATGCCGCCAAAGACAACTATGGCGGATTTAGAGATTGTTCCTGCCGAGGAAGTGATCGCTATGGATGAAGAGCCTCTCAACGCAGTTAGACGTAAGCGGAAATCTTCCATCAACATAGCGATGGATTTAGTCAAAAATAACCAAGCAGATGCTGTATTTTCTGCTGGACACTCTGGGGCAGCGATGGCTTCAGCTTTGCTACGTTTAGGCAGATTACCGGGAATTGACCGCCCAGCAATTGGTACAGTATTCCCCACCATCAAAGCCGGCAAACCAGTCATGATCCTGGATGTCGGTGCTAATGTAGACTGTCGCCCTAAATTTTTAGAGCAGTTTGCAGTCATGGGTTCAATTTACAGTCAGTATGTTTTGGGAACAGAAAATCCCAAAATAGGTTTATTGAATATTGGCGAAGAAGATACTAAAGGTAACGAAGTAGTTCTCCGCGCCCACCAACTGTTACGGGAAAATACTCAAATTAATTTTACTGGTAATGCTGAAGGGCGTGATGTATTATCCGGTGAATTTGATGTGATTGTTTGCGACGGCTTTGTGGGTAATATCTTATTAAAATTTGCTGAAGCAGTCGGAGGCGTAATTCTGCAAATTCTCCGAGAAGAATTACCCCAAGGGCTACATGGTCAAATCGGTACAGCGATTTTAAAACCCAACCTAAAGCGCGTTAAACAGCGTATGGATCACGCTGAACATGGAGGTGCTTTACTTTTAGGTGTTAGCGGCATTTGTTTTATTGGTCATGGGAGTTCCCAAGCACCATCTATTTTTAGTGCCATTCGTATGGCCAAAGAAGCTGTAGATAATCAGGTGTTAGCAAGACTTCAATCCCAATATCAAATTCTCCAAAATGAAAGTAGTTAACTATTGCTTTTGAAAATGGAGATCCTCCGCTAACAACCATTTGTCATTTGTCATCCGATTTTAGATTTCGGATTTTAGATTTATAACTACGACTTTTTATGAATCTAAAATTCCTAATCTCAAATTGGGATTGTCATTGGTACTCGTTATTAATGCTTACAAACAAGACAACTGACAATTAACAAATGACAATTGACAATTGAGGAAAAAAAAGAAGTGCAAAATTTTTTTAACAGTGGCATAGCAATTACAGGCAGTGGTTCAGCAGTCCCCGCAACGATTTTACATAACCAAGAATTAACTCAATTGGTGGAAACATCAGATGAGTGGATTAGTTCAAGAACAGGGATTCGTCAAAGACGGTTAGCATTGCCTCCTGACTCCCTGACATCACTAGCCACCGCTGCGAGTCAACAGGCAATTGAAGCAGCAGGCATTACCGCAGCAGATATTGACTTGATCTTGCTGGCCACCTCCACCCCTGATGATTTGTTTGGCACTGCTTGCCGGGTTCAAGGTGAATTAGGCGCTATCAAAGCAGTCGCCTTTGACTTAACCGCAGCCTGTTCTGGCTTTGTCTTTGGTTTAGTCACAGCGGCACAATACATCAGAACAGGTGTTTATCAAAATGTACTCTTAATTGGGGCAGATATCCTCTCCCGCTGGGTAGATTGGCAGGATAGACGCAGTTGTGTATTGTTTGGTGATGGGGCTGGGGCAGTGGTATTACAGGCTAATAAAAGCGATCGCTTATTAGGATTTGCCCTCAAAAGCGACGGTTCTCAAAACCATTATCTCAACCTGGCCTATCAAGCTTCTACCACAGAACTGACACCAGATATTCATGTACCTACGGGCAAATATCACCCCATTACCATGAACGGTAAAGAAGTCTACCGTTTTGCTGTGCAAAAAGTTCCAGAAGTGATAGACAAAGCCCTGTTTGCAGCTAATCTCAAAGTTGAAAACATAGATTGGCTGGTATTACATCAAGCAAATCAAAGGATTATCAACTCCGTTGCTGAACGCTTAGAAATTCCCGAACATAAAGTTATCAGCAATGTCGCCGACTATGGTAACACCTCCGCCGCATCTATTCCCCTGGCATTAGATGAAGCAGTGCGAGCCGGGAAAATTCAACCCAATGATATTATTGCTACATCTGGTTTTGGTGCCGGTCTTTCCTGGGGTGCAGCCATTTTCAAATGGGGAAGATAGACAATTAAAAAGTCAAAATTAAAAAATTAATAACACTTGACAACTAACAACTGACAACTGACAACTAACAAATGACTAAAACTGCATGGGTGTTTCCCGGACAAGGTTCTCAAGCATTGGGAATGGGAATAGACTTGTTAAATCTACCACTTGCCAAAGAAAAATTTATTCAAGCTGAGGAAATTTTGGGCTGGTCTGTCACAGATATCTGTCAAAGTGATATTGATACCTTATCACGCACAATTTACACCCAGCCGAGTTTATATGTAATCGAAAGTATTATTGCTGATATATTGCGGTCAAAAGGACAGCAACCGGATATGGTTGCAGGTCATAGCTTAGGCGAATATATAGCCCTTTATGTGGCTGGTGTGTTTGAATGGTCGGCTGGGTTACACTTGGTAAAACGACGGGCAGAACTAATGGATAGCGCTGCGGGTGGCATGATGGCCGCATTAATGAATTTTGACAGAGAAGAATTAGAAACAGTCATTAGTGCCACACCTAATGTAGTTTTAGCAAATGATAACAGTCCTGCCCAAGTGGTAATTTCTGGAACTCCTGAAGCTGTACAGGCTGTCATGTCTCAAGTTAAAGCCAAACGGGCTATTCCCTTAAAAGTTTCAGGAGCATTTCATTCCCATTTAATGAAAGCAGCCGCAATGGAATTTCAAGAAGTTCTAGACTCAGTGATTTTTCAGTCAGCAAATGTCCCAGTTTTGTCTAATGTAGATCCAATTCCCGCAGTCGAAGCGGAAACTTTAAAACAGCGTCTTTCTCAACAAATGACAGGTTCTGTCCGCTGGCGAGAAATTTGTTTGCAATTAGCAGAAAATGGGATTGAGAAAGTTGTAGAAATTGGTCCTGGTAACGTATTAACAGGTTTAATTAAACGGACTGCTCCTAGTTTAATTTTACAAAATATTCGTAATGCGGCTGAGTTACCTGAATAAGTGATTTCGCTTTCTCCATAGAAAATTTAAAAAGTAATGATTTGGTCAGACTGAGAAAAAAGAACTTCCTTAACCACCAGGAATAAATAATGCAACTACTTACAAAGGTTCGCAAGCGTTCCCTCCTTTCTCTGGCTATTATTCTTCCCATAGGACTTTTATATAGCCACTATCGCTATTCTACTTGGTGGTTAAACCAAGAGGTAGGAGGGATTTTCTACGAGATATTTTGGTGCTTGTTTGCCTTTCTATTTATTCCCACTCAGCGAGCAGTTTGGCAAATTCCTGTATGGGTATTGGTAATTACTTGTTTGTTAGAGTTTATGCAATTGTGGCATCCACCATTTCTAAATTGGGTACGTTCATTTTGGTGGGGAAAAATGTTAATCGGTACTGTCTTCACTTGGGCGGATTTTCCCTATTATTTCATGGGGAGTGGGTTAGGATGGTTGTGGTTGCGGCTGATAGTTCCCAAAGCAAAGCTCAAATAATTTAGCACCAAAATTTACTAAACTGAATAGAGGGCGCAGACGCTTTAGGACTGGGTTACTGACATTAAGTTTTTTAGCTCAAGGACAACAGACTTTAACGTTAGGAAACTGATGTAGGCAAAATCAGCAGTTAGATTTGGGAGTTAGAGGTTAAAATAGGTTCTGACTCCTGAATTCTGACTTTTGTATTCTATTTTATTTATATTATCTTCTGTGACTAGAACTCGTGAACCCTTAATTAGTTTAGCACTGTATCACGCCTTTAAGTGGTCGGTAATTAGCCCTTTGCTGCACACATACTTTCGCGGCAAGATTTATGGTACAGAAAATGTCCCCCAATCTGGACCTTTAATAGTAGTTAGTAATCATGCTAGTTACTTTGACCCCCCTATAGTTTCTACTTCTGTCCTTCGTCCAGTCGCGTACATGGCCAAGGAAGAATTATTTAAAGTTCCTGTTTTATCACAGGCAATTAAATTATACGGTGCTTACCCTGTGAGTCGCGGTAGTGCTGACCGCAATGCTATCCGTTCCGCTTTAGAATATTTAGATAATGGTTGGGCTGTGGGTGTGTTTTTAGAAGGTACACGCACCCCAGATGGTCGTATTCATGACCCAAAAAGAGGTGCAGCCCTCTTAGCAGCTAAGGCCAATGCTCCTTTTTTACCAGTGTGTTTATGGGGAAGTGAGAAGATTTTACAACCTGGTTCTTCTGTACCCCGTTCAGTTCCTTTGACTTTGAGAATTGGAAAGTTAATTGATGCTCCTACTTCTACTAAGAAGGAGGAATTAGAAAGAGTTACTCAAAAGTGTGCGGACGCAATTAATGCAATGCACGATTTGGGAAGGTAAGAATTTATTATAGGGCAGGCAAGATGCCTACCCCACAAGAGTTTTCAGTATAAACATGGACAAATGAATTTGCTAGTTACAGGCATTTTTAAGGAATATATTTGAATAATTAATGTAATTTTTTGATGATGAGTGATTATAAATCAACAAATCAGCTAAATGTCAAAAATTAATTTATACTGAAATTGTTATGTAAGTATATTATCAAAACCAGCCTAATGCAACCAGACAATTTACAAGTAGGTTTATTTGGATTAAATCATTCTAATAGAGATTTTTCTCAAAGAGAAAGTTGGGGGAAAAATCAATTTAATAATTCTTTTCCTGCATCCTTAGCTTGTTATATGTATCAGAAAAGTTTAAAACTTAATTATTTAACCTTAGACAAGCAGTTAAAAATTCAGCATGAAGAAATAGATATTTCTCAAATATTTGGTATTGCTCCTCTTTCTCCTAATTTATTTTTTTCTTTTGAAAGTGACTATGTACCTTATAGAAAAATAGTTATTGGTAAATTACCAAGAGTTGATTTAGTAACCCATGATCTTAATAGAGATAATGCCTGTTTACGAAGTATAGAAATTAAATTAACTGCATTACCTGATAATTCTACTTATCGGTTACCAGATCATCAATACGGCTGTGAAATTGTGACCAGACCAGATACTATTGTCTATCTTGCTTTGAGTATTGCTCATGAATTTGAAAATTCACGAGACAAATTACTCAATTATCTTCAACCCGTATGTAGTCAAATTGAAGATTGGTCAAGTATCCGTCAGGTATTACCTTTTATCCCTCAAATTGTAGATTGTTTAGATATTTTAATAAGTGAGAATATAGTAATTCAATCTCCATTGGTCATGCAACCGATATGGAAAACTGTAGGTAAGACTTCCAAACTTTATCAAAACTGTTTGGATATTTTTATCTGGAGTAACTTTGGTTTTACCAGGCTTTTCTTTGATATCACTAAAAGATTAGCTAAATCAGAAGAAACCATCCAAAGACCTATGCGTTCTGTTATCTGGTTGGCAAAAATGTTATATGAATTTGCTCTTGTTGGTAAAATAAATCATAAATTAGTTATTGATACATTAACCTATAACACCAAGAATGATAAAGCCTTTGCTTTAAGTGGTTCTAATACTCGTCCCTATATGACTTGTGATAATTTGATTAAACCCAGAATTACCAAAGAAGAAATTAAAAACATCATTTTAGGGGGAGGACAAAACTTTTTAAGTCCTGAAAGAAGATTTGATGCTATTATTTTCAGCAATCCAGAAATTTTTGATGATAGATTAAAGGGAATTTAATGAATATACAAATGAAATCTTCTTCTTTAAAGGTCATAGATGTATTTTCTGGTTGTGGTGGTTTATCACTAGGATTTCAGAATAGTGGATTTGAGATTGTCGCTGCTTTTGAAAACTGGAAATCTGCCGTAAATGTTTATCAGCAAAACTTTCATCATCCAATTTTTGAATATGATTTGAGTCAGGTCAATAATAATTATTCAATATTTAAACAATTTTTACCTGATGTAATTATTGGTGGCCCACCATGTCAAGATTTTTCTAGTGCTGGTAAGCGGAATGAAGATTTAGGTAGAGGAGATTTAAGTATTACATTTGCTAAAATAGTAGCTAATGTTTCAAGTCAATGGTTTGTTTTAGAAAATGTAGAATTGTTTAGAAAATCTCACAAATATCAAGAATTTCAGCAAATTCTTAAATCTGCTGGTTATGGTTTAACAGAAAAAGTATTAGATGCTAGTTTATGCGGTGTACCACAGAAAAGAAAGAGATTTTTCTGTATAGGAGAACTTGGTGGTAAAGATGATAATCTCAAGAATTATCTAGAAGCTAATTTATCTAAAAAACCGACAACTATTAGAGATTATTTAGGAAATAGTTTAGGGATTAAATATTATTATCGTCATCCTAGAAGTTATCAAAGAAGAGCTATTTTTAGTATTGATGAACCAAGTCCGACTATTAGAGGTGTGAATAGGCCAATACCTAAAACTTATCAACAACATCCCGGAGATGTTGCACCATTAACACCAGATTTACGTCCTCTAACTACTCGTGAAAGAAGTTATATTCAAACTTTTCCTGATAATTTTATTTTTGCAGGTTCAAAAACAGATTTAGAACAGATGATTGGTAATGCTGTACCCGTTAAGTTAGCAGAATATATTGCTAAATCTCTGCTAATGTATATTCAAGATAAAAATAAATACCGCATATCTGATGTTTCGTTGTTAACTGTTTAAATTGTCATATTTTCTATGTCACAAACCCAACCAAACTCAGAACAATTAAAAATCATCAACCACGTCAACGGAGCATTATTAATATTAGCTCCCGTAGGAACTGGTAAAACCCGCGTTTTATCATCAAGAGTAGTCAAAGCAATTAAAGAAGGTATTCCTCCTGAAAAAATCCTCTGTCTAACCTTCACTAACCGCGCAGCGAAAGAAATGAAAGAACGGTTAGCGCAAATGTGTCCTCAACAATTCCGATCTATCACAATCAAAACTTTTCATAGTTTATGTACTTCTATCCTGAGAATAGAAGCCAAAAATATTGGTTTACCAGCAGATTTTGTAGTTTATGATGATACTGATTGTTTGGGATTAGTTAAAGGTATTTTTCAATTAAGTAAAGATAAAGATATTCAAGATAAATTCTCACAAATATCTGATTGTAAAACCAAAGCTACTCATTTACAATTATCTCCTAATTATCCTTTAGAGCAATTATTTTTACCTTTGGGAATGCGTGACGCAAGATTAGCTAGTCAATATCAAACTATTTTACAAGAACGTCATGGTTTAGACTTTACTGATTTAATTTTCTATGTTCGTTCCTTGTTTTCTCATTATCCAGAAATAAAAAAAAGATGGGAAGAACGTTTTGATTTTATTCAAGTTGATGAAGTTCAAGATACTCATTTATCCGAATATGAAATTGTTAGATTTTTAGCTGCTCGAACTGGGAATATTGCCATAATTGGAGATTTAGATCAAACTATTTATGAATGGAGAGGTTCTGAACCTGAAGAAGTTGTAAATCAATTTAAACAAGAGTTTCAACCCCAAGAATATTCTCTCACTTGGAATTATCGCGCTACTAAAACCTTATTAAATACGGCTTCTGGTTTTGCTGATTCCTTTCAAACACGACATACAAAAATAACTCCTGCTCCTATTTGTGAAAATGGAGAATTAATTCCTGTTTATACAGCTAAAAATGAAGATGATGAAGGAAAATGGATTGCTCAACAAATTCAAAATTTAGCTAAAAATAATCCTGAATTTCCATATAATCGAGTTGCTGTTTTAACGAGGACTCATAAACGCATTGATATTATTAGTAAAAGTTTAGAAAAATCCCATATTCCTTGTATCACAGTTGAGCAGCATCAATTCTTTATGCGTCAAGAAATTAAAGATGCTCTGGCTTATTTACGGTTAATTATCAATCCCTTTGATACAGGTTCAATGCTGAGAATGTTACAGCGTCCTAGTCGGGGAATTGGTAATACTACTATTAATCATATCATTAAAGAAGGAGAAAATTGTGGTTTTAAATTAACCGATATGGCATCAACACAAACTTTTATTGATGGTGATCCTTTTAGTAATTTAATTACCGCTTATGATTCCGGAACAATTGTGGTTTTTGATGTAGAAACTACAGGCTTTTTAGCAGGTAAAGATGAAGTAATTGAAATTGCGGGAATTAAATTAATTAATGGAGAGATAGAATCAGAATTTCATGCTTATATTAAAAATACTGTTTCTGTGGGAGATTCATCACAAATACACGGTTATAGTGATGAATTTTTAGCAGCAACTGGCCAAAATGCAATTGATGTATTTACAGAGTTTCTAGAATTTATCCAAGATGCTTTTTTAGTTGGACATAATCTCGGATTTGACATTAAAATGATTATAGCTGATGCTCAAAAATTAGGTTTATCAACTCCGCAATTTCAATGGGGAGACACATGGGATTTAGCAAAACGTTTTATTCAAGCAGATAGTTATAGTTTAGAAAATTTAGCAACTAAATTAAAACTAAATCAATTACCAAATCATAGTGCTATTAATGACACCCGTGCAACTGTGGAATTATTAGCAATTCTCATTCCTTTAGTTAAACATCGTGCTGATTATCGTCAAGCATTAGTGTATCGTTATGGAGAAGGATTTGAAAATTTAGCTGATGATATTCGAAGTTGGAAAAATACTAGTCAAAAATTACGTCCAGCAGATTTATTAGGTAACATCTTAATTGATTCTGGTTTATATGACTATTATCAAAATCATGAACCACAAAGGTTAGAAAATCTCAAAAGGTTAGTCAAGATTTTCAAAGAACAGGATGATTTAGAATTACATCCTGATACAGCACTGAGAAATATTATAGAATATACAGCATTAGCAAAAAACTTAGATCAAATTTCTCAAGAAAATAATCAAGTTTTGATCATCACAATTCATCAATCAAAAGGTTTAGAATTTGATACTGTGTTTATTGCAGGTATGTGTGAAGAAGAATTTCCGACTTACTTCAGTTTGCGAGATAATAAAATAGAAGAAGAATTTCCGACTTACTTCAGTTTGCGAGATAATAAAATAGAAGAAGAAAAGCGGCTATTTTACGTAGCTTTAACCAGAGCAAAAAAACAGTTATTGATCTCCTGGTTTCTCAAAGATTTTAAAAATTACTCGAAGTCCAAAAGTCAGTTTATTGGTTCACTACCTCCTGAATATTTAATTGAAACTACATTCTCTAGTAGCTAATAAAATGATTGCAATACTAAATAGAACAATAATTGAACGCAGATAAACGCAAATAAACGCAGATAAAGACGGATAAATTCAGGGATTTTATGATTCTGTGCAGTCTCACATAAAATTGGTTTCTGATATTGTAAAATCAAAGTAATAATCAATAAAGTGGGTAATTATGTCAGATTTACGCGAAAAATTACAACAAAATCTTGATGAAGCAGAATGGGAGTGGTTGATTCCCCATGTCCAAAAAGATGCAGTGATTGTGATAGCAGAGAATTTAGACTTACTAGATGTGGGAGAAGCGATCGCTAGTGATAATATTCTTTCAGTGCAACATTGGATAGATGAACAATTATTAGCTAAACCTACAATAGATCAGGTAGGAGAATGGAATCTTAACCGCACTAAACGGTTTAATGCTCTAATTGTTGAACCTTACGTTCTAGTCAAGGAAATAGCTACTCCCATTTCGTAAATTATTAATATTTCATGACTAGACAGCCGCACGACCAATTTGCTAAAGAATATCTAGAGGAATTATTAACCTCTTTAGGCAAAGTAGAAACCAGCAAAGATGTAAAAAGCGAAGTTAGAGAAATTGATGTTTGGTTTGTTCCGACAACATCATCCTCATCTGAAAGTTCAGAATTAGGATTATTAGCAAAAATGGCAGTTACAAGCTGTCTATTTGAACCCTATCGCAATGCTCCTAATGAAGTAGAAATTAGAAGTTGTTTGTTAAAATTATATAGCGTTCATGGAGACTTATTTCGACAAGCAAAAAGAGAAAAACGTTTTATCTCAGAAGCAGAATTACCATGTTTATGGATTTTAACCCCAACTTGTTCTGAAAAAATACTTGACGGATTTGGAGCGAAAGCAACAGAGGAATGGGGAAAAGGGGTGTATTTTCTGCCAGGTTTATTGAAAGCAGCCATTGTTGCTATCAATCAGTTACCGATTACCGAGGATACATTATGGTTGAGGGTATTAGGAAAAGGAAAAACGCAAACACAAGCGGTAGAGGAATTAGTTAAACTATCAGCAGAGAATGACAAAAAGAATTACCTACTGGAAATTCTCGCATCTTGGCGTAAAAATATAGAAGTGAAAGATCATGTCAGTGATGAAGAAAGGGAGTTAATTATGAGTTTATCACCAGCGTATCTCAAACAACGGGAAGAATGGCGACAAGAAGGATTGCAAGAAGGACGACAAGAGGGACGACAAGAAGGACGACAAGAAGGACGACAAGAAGGACGACAAGAAGGACGACAAGAGGGACGACAAGAGGGACGACAAGAAGGACGACAAGAGGGACTGCGGTTGATAGTAGTGAGTTTACTAACAGCGCGTTTTGGTAATTTAGATGAGGAATTATCTGCTATTGTGACTCCAATTATGGAGCTTTCTCTGACAGAAAGAACCGAGTTATTACTGCAATTATCTAATCTTTCTCGTGAGGAATTATTAGCTAGATTTAGAGTTGATTGAACTGACATTTTATTTACTAGAAATTAAAAACTCTATCAAGCGGGTAATGGGGGTTTTGTATACCCCCGTTATAGATAGAATAAACTGATTTAATGGTTTTTGCTCTCGATTATACCCAAGTTACGCCATGAAAATACTTTAAAGTACGCTTTAACTTTATTGTATAGAATGCTAAGTGGTAAACAAAGCTACGCAATTTAATAAGCACCAGAAAAATTTTATCCTGGAAAATTTAGTCTTCTAGTGGCTAAAATTGTTACGATAACTTCAGATTAGTTTTTGAAACCTTGATTCAATCTGAAACCTTAGAATTATTAGAGTGGCCCCGTCTGTGCCAGCACCTTTCCTCCTTTGCGGCAACTAAGTTAGGGGCAATAGTTGCGCGTAACCTGCCAATTCCTGAAACTCAGGCAGAAACTGAACAGTTATTAGCGCAAACCAAAGAAGTTTACGAACTGGAAAGTCGTTTACATCCAGGATTATCCTTTGAGGGAATACAAGATATTGGTGATTCCCTAGAACGGGCCATACTCCAAAGTATTTTACCAGGAGAAGAACTGTTAGCGATCGCTACCACCCTGGCAGGGACGAGAAATTTACGTCGTGTCATTGATAATCAAGAAAATGTCCCAGTTTTAAGCGATTTAGTTTCCCAATTGCGGACTTACCCAGAATTAGAACAGGAAATCCACCGTTGTATTGATGAACGCGGGCAAGTAACAGATCGCGCTAGTCAGAAAATGGGGGAAATTCGGGTAGAATTGCGGAAAATTCGCAGCCAAATTACCCAAAAACTCCAAAATATTATTCAAGCCAAATCGGGAGCAATTCAAGAACAGTTAATTACCCAAAGAAGCGATCGCTTTGTTATCCCCGTCAAAGCCCCCCAAAAGGACGCAATTCCCGGCATTGTTCACGACACCTCAACCAGTGGCGCAACCCTGTATGTAGAGCCTAGCAGTGTCGTCCCCTTGGGTAATCAACTGCGGCAAATTATCAGAAAAGAGCAAACCGAAGCCGAAGTAATTCGCCGCACTTTAACAGAGAAAGTTGCCGCAGTTACCCCAGATTTAGAAAGGTTATTAGCCATTGTCACCACCTTAGATTTAGCAGTGGCGAAATCTCGTTATAGTTTGTGGATAGGTTCTAACCCCCCGCGTTTTGTCCATCGAGAAGACAATGAAATTATCACCTTGCGAAATCTGCGCCACCCGTTGTTAGTATGGCAACAGCAGCATGAACAAGGAAATCCAGTCATTCCCGTAGATTTGCTGATAAGTCCTCAAATTCGGGTAGTCACAATTACCGGACCCAATACAGGGGGAAAAACTGTAACTTTAAAAACCTTGGGATTGGCGGCGATCATGGCCAAAGTGGGTTTATTTGTTCCTGCCCGTGAACCCGTGGAAATGCCGTGGTTTTCGCAAGTTTTAGCTGATATTGGCGATGAACAATCGTTACAACAAAGTTTATCTACATTTTCAGGACATATTCGCCGCATTAGTCGAATTTTAGAAGCATTGGAGTCAGGAGGTAGGGGCGCAGGGCCTGCGCCCAACACTGAAGGAGAAGAAGAAGGAATAAAACTACCACTCCCCAGTCCCCAATCCCTCGTATTACTGGATGAAGTTGGTGCAGGTACAGATCCGGTTGAAGGTAGTGCATTAGCGATCGCTTTACTCAAATATCTCGCCAATCATACCCAGCTAACAATGGCTAGTACCCACTTTGGCGAACTCAAGGCACTGAAATATGAAGATTCCCGGTTTGAAAATGCTTCCGTAGAATTTAACGAAACCACGCTTTCACCTACTTACCGTCTGTTGTGGGGGATTCCTGGCCGTTCCAACGCCTTGAGTATTGCCTTGCGTTTAGGATTAAAACCAGAAGTAGTAGCAGAAGCTAAAACTCAAGTTGGAGAAGCCACAGACGAAGTAAACCAAGTCATTGCCGGTTTAGAAGCCCAACGCCGCAATCAGGAAACCAAAGCCGCCGAAGCCCAAAAATTATTACGTCAAGCTGAACGATTATATAAAGAAGTTTCTGACAAAGCCGCTGCATTAGAAGCCAGAGAAAAAGATTTGCGGGCTTCCCAAGAAATTGCCGTTCAACAAGCAATTACCCAGGCAAAAGGAGAAATTGCCCAAGTTATCCGCCGCTTGCAAAAAGGAACAGCTAACGCCCAAGATGCCCAGCAAGCCACCATAGCAATTAATCAAATTGCTCAAAAATACGAACCTGCACCGCCACCTAAACCTAAACCTGGGTTTATGCCTAAAGTCGGCGATCGCGTGCGAATTCCCAAATTAGGGCAAACCGCCGAAGTATTAACAATTCCTGATGTTGATGGCAATTTTAACGTGCGCTTTGGCATCATGAAAATGACAGTCCAACTCCAGGATATCGAATCATTAGATGGACAAAAACCCGAACCCATAGTTAAAACCAAACCAGCCCCAGCCGTAGTTACACCACCACCAGCCCCAGCCATTCGCACCTCCAAAAATACTGTAGATTTGCGCGGAAAACGCGTAGCTGATAGCGAATATATCTTAGACAAAGCCATTTCTGAAGCCGCTGGACCTATTTGGATTATTCATGGACACGGTACGGGTAAACTTAAGCAAGGAGTTCACGCTTTTTTACAACAACACCCCAGAGTTACCAACTACGAACCCGCAGAACAAGCTGATGGCGGTAGTGGTGTCACTATTGCTCATATTTAAAGGTAAAGAGCAGGGGAGAATATTTTTCTGACAACGGACAACTGACAACGGACAACTGACAACTAACCAATCTCGTTTCCAAATAGGTAACAACACCCGCTTCTTTCAGCCTAATCATCTATGGTAAAAGTTATGCAATCAACCGCTAATTCCACTATACCAAAGTCACCTTGGGAGGATTTAAGCCAAATTCCAGCCCCAAATACAATTCAATGGGAAAATATCAAAACCCAGTTAGACCTAGTTCTATTAGCCCTAGAAACCTTAACTGGGATTGGTTCAGAGGCAATGCTGTCTGCCGCAGTTAGTCTTAATTTAGAGTCAAAAGTACCAGATCGGGTGGCTTTATGGCGATTACGTCAATCCAATCCCCTTCGTAAAGGCCAAGGAGGACGGAAAAAGTTAGATGTGGAAGAAGCGCGAGCGCTAGTTTTAATTATCTGCCATCTTGCCAAACAGCACCAAGAATTAATTCGTCGGGCTGTAGGTTTATTGGAACAAATGACAGCAAATAACCAGAAACCTCACCAAACTGCGTTATTGGGAGATTATATAGATGCTTTTTGTAATACTTACCAAGAACGCATGGAAGAGGAAGAAGCCACTTCAACGGATTTGCTTACCCATCTAGCCCTCAAACTGTTAATAAATTTACTCTTTTATAGCGCCCCTGGTGGACACCGCCGTTTGTGGTTAGCACTCATAGACCTTTCCACAAAATAATTTTCGATTTTCGATTTCCATTCCCAATCTAAAATCCAAAATTCCCCATTTTCTTCTTTGAAATTTCTGTTATGTCTCCATCAAATTCTGTCATTCGTCGCTACACCCCACCCACTTGTACATTAGAAATTCGGGCGCAAAATTCCCCTTTGTCCCGATGGATGGAGGAAACTGTGATCAAGGATCTTAGTTTTTGGTTGCAATTTGATGATCCACGATTACCAGAAGCAGCGAAAATCTTCATTGAGGGTGATCAGCGGCAACTAGAAGTTTTATCTAATATCGTTAGTAGTTACGTTCAAGAACTTCTGCAACAATCCGCAGAAGATTTTAGTATGACTTTATCAGATACTAATAATGGCAATGCAGGATCAGAACCGGAATTAAAAGACATTCCCCCATCTGTCTTTCCTACCCAAACTTTACCATCCTTTAAGACTCAAACTCCCCAAACAAAAGTTTATTTAGAACCCAGTAGTAATTTAACCCATAAACTCTTTCTGGGTGATCTTGCTAACCAGACATCAGGACGGGTTATTGAACTGAGTTTACTGCAACTATTTGATTTGGCAACGGCTTTAGATGAATGCTCATCTGATATCATTGCCTTACCAACTATCAGCAGTCAACCTGCTCGTGCTAGTCTACCTCAGTGGGTTCCTATCGCGGCAGTTTTAGTATTAGCAGCCGGTTTAACTCCGTTTACCTGGCAATATGCCAATAATCCTCAGAACAATCGTCAGCAAGTAGCTAAAAATACTATTCCCAAAACAAAACAAGTTTCTCAAGAACCTGCATCTGCAATCAATTTAACTACGCCCCAACCTCCACTAACACCGCCACTTCCCAATTTTACTCCGCCTCCAGCAACGCTTTCTTTTCCCAATGCAACAATTATCCCCGCTGCACCAACAACATCATCTCCACCGGCATTAACCATACCATCTAATACTTCTGCTGATCCTATTAATCCACAAATTCCCTTACCTAAGATTACACTTAATACTAATAGTGCCAGCAAAGCGCAAGTTATACCAAGCTCTCGAAGTATTTTGGCGAAAAGTGGGATTAATACGACTAAATCCAAAAATTTATCCTCTGCTAACAGTAACATTTTACCAAATATTTCCACTCCGCCACAGTCTATTGCCACTATCCCTAATAACAGTTTTAGTAAGACTTCTAGTGCCTTTCCCACTCCCTCTGCTATAGATTTAAAACAGGATGCTGTGGGAATTAATATACCATCTCAGCCATCTCCGGCAGAAAATAAAGATAATTTAGTGAGCAGATTAAGAGCAGCAACTAAAACCGCTTCAGTGACACCAGTTAATAATGATAAAACTTTATTTGATACGCCTCAAGTAGCAGAAGCTAGAGAATACCTCAACAAGCGTTGGCAAGCACCAACTGGACTTTCCCAAGCTCTGGAATATAGTTTAATCTTGGGTGTTGATGGCAAAATCGAAAGAATTTTACCTTTAAATCAAGTTGCCAGAGAATACATTGATAGTAGTGGCATTCCAGAAATTGGTAAACCTTTTGTTTCTACTAATAAATCTGGACAAAACCTGAGAATACGCGTTGTTCTTAGTCCTGATAGTAAGGTACAAACATTTCCAGAAACACCATAAATTAGTTTTACAAAATTTAGGTGTGGGTATTTCAGCATTTTATAATTACACAACCATATCAATAATCTTGAGAAAATCTGTGTAATCCTGAAATCTCTATAATCCGTGTTCATAAAAAGGGTTGCTGAATTCAGCAACCCTAATATTTTGCAACATTGTTTTTTTAATCAATAGATACCAATTCAACAACTTGTAAAGGTTTTATTGTATCTACAATTTTTTTATTATTTTCCGACTCCATCGGATTACTATTACTAGAATTTATTCCCGAAAATGAGTCTGTCTCACTCTCTTCACTGCTAGATTCATGGATGACAAGGCGATCGCACGGAATTGTATCTGATATAATGGCACTTGCCATCATCCCAGTGTGAATTTCCATTTGCGCTGCTGGGGGAACTTCAAACACTAGCCTTTGTCCAGGAAATACCACCCTTTCAAAGTACCAGTTAGGAATATTCGAGATGCGAGCCACCTGGATCTTACTCGTGGCATTGACGTAGCAGCAGAGAATCTTCCCCGAATGCTCCGGTGGTAGAGGATCTAATATCTGAGCCATAACTGCTGGTGAGCTTGCTTGCGCCACATTTTTACATTACATCAGTAAAGCTAACACCCGATGATTCTCGGTTACTGTAACTTCGACTACTATCTGCAATTTTCTGCATCATTTCTATCTAAAGATATATCTAGTTTCTAAAAATTTTGTAAATAAATTTGTATTTACTTAAGAAAATATATGATCAATGAGACTAGGGCTTTTGATTTTCGGTAAGATATCTATAAATTGTTTTCAGCAAAGAATTTCAGCCTTTTATCCCCAAGTTTTATGCTCCGAGAGCTAGTTGAATTATCGCTGGCATCTATCTCCAGAATTACAGCAGAAGATCATCGCTTAATTCATAAACTCGATGTTATGGTAAATGTATATGAAAATTTTGTTCATAAAACCCTATCTATATATATAACAAGCAAATTTTATGCAGTGTGAGGTTGAGTTTTTTTGGATACCACAAAACAACTAAAATGTCAAGGATAGTGCTGGTTAAGTTAGAAGCAAATTCACAATTTTTCTAGTTTTTCCCTCAACAACAGCAATTATTACAGTTAAACCATCTATGAACGCAACTAAAATCCTCTACGTTCGCCTCCCTTGTAACCCCATCTTTCCCATTGGGGTTGTCTATCTTTCAGATCACGTTCACAAACTATTTCCTGATGTAGAACAGCGGATTTTTGACCTAGGTACAATTCCCCCCCTAGATTATGCTTCTGCCCTAGATAAATGTATTGATGAGTTTAAACCCACATTACTCGTTTTCTCTTGGCGAGATATTCAAATTTACGCGCCCGTAGGTGGACGGGGTGGCAATCCTCTTCAAAACGCCTTTGAATTTTACTACGCCAAAAACCCATTCATCAAATTGCGGGGTGCTTTAGGCGGGTTGAGAATTTTTATTGCTTATTATGTAGAATTATGGCGTAATTTGGGATTAGTTAAACGGGGTTTAAAACGCGCCCAAAAATATCAATCTCAAGCCCGTGTAGTTTTAGGTGGTGGTGCAGTTAGCGTATTTTATGAACAGTTGGGTAAAAGCTTACCGCCGGGAACAATTATTTCTGTGGGTGAAGGAGAAACCCTGCTGGGCAAATTGCTTAATGGTGAAGATATTCAAAATGAACGCTGTTATGTAGTGGGAGAAAATCGCCCACGGGAACGCCTGATTCACGAACAACCCACACCCCTAGAAAAAACAGTTTGTAATTACGATTACATCGAAACCATTTGGCCAGAATTTAATTATTACCTGCAAGAACAGGACTTTTATATTGGTGTGCAAACCAAACGCGGTTGTCCCCATAATTGCTGTTATTGTGTGTATACCGTAGTTGAAGGTAAGCAAGTTCGCATTAATCCTAGTGACGAAGTTGTTGCGGAAATCCGAGAATTATACAATCGGGGCATTCGCAACTTTTGGTTTACTGATGCTCAATTTATCCCCGCCCGTAAATTTATTGATGATGCTGTAGAACTGCTCCAAAAAATTGTTGATTCTGGGATGACGGATATCCATTGGGCAGCATATATTAGAGCCGACAACTTAACACCGCAATTGTGTGAGTTGATGGTAAAAACGGGGATGAATTATTTTGAAATCGGGATTACCAGCGGTTCTCAAGAACTGGTTCGCAAAATGCGAATGGGTTATAACTTACGAACTGTTTTGCAAAATTGTCGTGATTTAAAAGCCGCCGGTTTCAATGATGTAGTTTCTGTTAATTACTCCTTTAATGTGATTGATGAACGTCCCGAAACTATTCGCCAAACTATCGCCTATCATCGGGAGCTAGAACGGATTTTTGGGGCTGATAAAGTTGAACCTGCTATTTTCTTTATTGGCCTCCAACCCCATACCCATTTAGAAGAATATGCTTTTAAAGAGGGTATTCTGAAACCGGGTTATGATCCCATGAGTTTAATGCCTTGGACAGCGAAAAAACTCCTCTGGAATCCTGAACCGCTGGGTTCTTTCTTTGGTGAAGTTTGCTTGCAAGCATGGCGACAAAATCCTAATGACTTCGGCCGGGAAGTGATGAATATTTTAGAAGCCAAATTGGGTTGTGCTGATTTGGAAGATGCCCTGTCTGCACCTATGGATAAACCCGAAAAACAGTTAGCAGGCGTATCCTAAAAAACATATCCTCCTGGGCGCAGGCCCTGCGCCCCTACTGAAATCCCCAACTCTTAATTCCATGTTACAAGGTTCAATTCTCCAACAGTTAGAAGCATCTCACCGCCATAGTGCTAGACCAATTCATTTTGGTGTGTACTATAAAAATACCTTAGTTGCCCTCTGTCATGCTTTAGAAGATCATATTTTAACTAAAGATAATGATCCTTTGGTAATTACGGCTTTTCAACAGGGTAAATGGTATCTGCAAGAGGCAAACAGATATGCAGATATCGCCCAACACAGCCGGGAAATTGTGATTATGGCGGCGGCTGATGCTGGTTTTGCCGAACATCCTACGGGACAATTACCTAATATTAATTTAGTGGGATTAGCTACAAATGATCCTGTGGCTCAGGAGTGGCATTTGATTATTTTAGCTCCTGATTACACCGCTATGGTAATTTGTCAAGAGTTATCTGAAGCTGATTATGGCAAGGATGGCTTACCAACTTGCGATTTAGAGCGTAAATTCTACGGTTTATGGACATTTGAACCGCAATTAGTCGAGGAAACCGCAGAGTTAGCGATCGCTCATATCAAAGACTATCATCCCGAACTAGGACTTAAGCTGAGTCAACATAAACAGGCAATTCATCCAGCTATCTGTCCAGCAGCAGAAGTGGCTACCGTCGTGGCTCGTGTTGTAGATTACCTGAAAACAGGACAAGAGAACTTATCTATGCCCACAATAGCGCACCAAAAATTTCTAGATCGTAACTTGGTCTCTAACGAAATTCAAGCATTTTTGCGGATGGCGCAATTGATTGATCTAGCAGATATCAGTAATCCTGTAGCGGCTACAGAAGTAGCATCTATAGTGGAAACAATGGGGCAATTGCTGGATTTACCCGCATGGCAAATTAAAAGATTACGCCTTGCTGCTTTATTGCATCGCATAGATCCACTGCAAAAAGCTGAAAGTCTCATTACTCCCAGTCACTTGAGAAACACTTATCAAGAAGACGCTCCTAGTTGTCCCCTGGCTTGTCCCCTCGTACCAGCAGCGCAAGCATTACGAATAATGCCACGACTACGAGCCATAGCTCAAATTATCACCCATCAAAGCGAATGCTGGGATGGCACTGGTGAACCCGCCGGTTTAGCTGGTGATGATATTCCTTTAGAATCACGAATTTTGTCATTGATATCAGAATTTCAGCTACAAGTCAATCAGTATAAATACTCTAGTAAGGGGGGAGTAGAGATATTGTCTCAAGCTTTAGATCAGTGCCGAAAACAACAATCAACCCGCTTTGATCCTAAACTTGTAGATACCTTAACTTTATTAGTTATGGGTTTACAACAGGGACTGGATTTACCGATAATGACACCTAACGTTAGCAGCGGCTTGTGGTTACTTGATTCTCGTTGGGATAGCCACAGTAAAAGTAGTGAGCAGATTGAGATTTACCCCAAATGAATATAGAAGCTATTAGATTAGGAAAAAATAAACAACTCCCCGGCGCAAATTTAGAAGACCAGGATCTATCTCACGTAGATTTAAGTAGGATAAATTTAACAGGGGCTACTTTAGTGGGAACTGATTTCAGTGGTTCTAAATTGGAAGGTGGCCATTTTGAAGGTGCAAATTTAATGGGAGCAAGCCTGCAACAAACTGATTTGCGGGCTAATTTAATGGGGGCAAACTTGATGCAGGCCGACTTAACAAGTGCGGACTTACGTGGGTGCAACTTGCGAGGTAGTAACCTGATGGGAGCAATCCTCAGTGATGCGTCCTTAGCCGGCGCTTTTTTAAGTGGTGCTAATTTAATGAGTGTAAATTTACAAGGTGTTGACTTACGAGGTGCAGATTTACGAGGTGCTAATCTGACGGGGGCTAATCTCAAAGGTGCAGACTTAAGTGGTGCTGATTTACAAGGAGCTTTACTCATTGAAGCTAATTTTGAAGAAGCTGATTTGCGAGCAGCTAATTTATCAGGGGCAAATTTAACAGCAGCTAATTTACTTTGTGCGGAATTAGATGCAGTTAAATTAAACGGTGCAAATTTAGATCGGGTATGTTTTGTAGGAACAGTTCTGGAAAATCGCACCAAGGGAGAAAATTAAAAATTGTCTCTTTCTCCCTGCCCCTGCCTCTTGCCTTCTGCTTGTAAGCTGTCACTAATAGGTTGATAATTTTAAAATTGGAATTTTGAATTAATTTAAATGTCTGTAGTTTCTAACATTACTGTTAAAGTTCCCGCCACGACTGCAAATTTGGGTCCGGGTTTTGATTGCATTGGTGCAGCTTTAAAGCTGTACAACGAATTTAAGTTTACTACCCTTGATACAAGTGGGCTAATTATTCAAGTCTCTGGTTCAGAAGCCGAAAAGGTGCAAACTGATGAGAGTAATCTTTTATATCAGGCGTTTGTCAAATTATATCAACATATAAAACAAACACCACCAGCGGTGAAAATAGAGATTAAGTTGGGTGTACCACTAGCGCGAGGTTTAGGTAGTTCGGCGACGGCTATTGTCGGAGGATTAGTTGCGGCCAATGAATTGGCAGGTTTGCCTTTATCTGAGTTGCAGGTGATGGAATTAGCGATCGCCATGGAAGGACATCCTGATAATGTAGTACCAGCATTGTTAGGTGGCTGTCGTCTGGCTGCTACCAGCCGTAAGGGTTGGGAAATTTGCGATATTCCCTGGCATCGGGATATAGTACCCGTGGTAGCAATTCCTGAATTTGAGTTATCAACCTCAGAAGCGCGAAAAGTTGTCCCCACAGAAATCAGTCGTGCTGATGCAATTTTCAATATTTCTCATTTGGGTTTATTGTTGCGGGGTTTAGCGACTAATCGGGAAGAATGGTTAACAGCAGCCTTGCAAGATAAATTACATCAACCCTATCGCCAATCCTTAATTCCTGGTTATGATGCTGTGAATGCGGCTGCTGTGGCTGCTGGTGCTTATGGCATGGTAATTAGTGGCGCTGGCCCCACACTTTTAGCTTTAGTAGATACAACTTATGCCAAATCCGTAGAAACAGCAATGGCAAATGCCTGGACTGCAATGGGTATGAACTCAATTGTGCGATCGCTTCCCCTCGATATCCAAGGGGCAGTTATTTTGTAATTGGTAATTAGAAGAGAATCTAGCGTTGCATTATGGCTGTAAGTAATTGGATAAAAATATTTACAGTCATTACAAGCGAAGCGTTTATTATTCCAGTTTTGTCCGCGAGAATATGACAAAAATAAAAATCAATGGAAAATATTGATATAGTAAATAGTGAGGCTTGTCAATTTAATAGTCTAATAATTTCACACTCAAAAATAATTTAGTTTCTATTAGGATTTTATATGCTGACACAAGAATTTTATAACATAATTGATAGCAACCTTAATGCACTTTTGGATAAATATAAAGATGATAAATTAATAAAAAAACATAGGAATGCTATAAATAATCAAAAATCTTATGCACTCTTAATTTGGTTTCTCGAATTTTACGGAAGAAAATCTAACTATAAAGATTTTATTACGGATGGGGATCAAGATAGTTCTTGTGACATTGTTTTTGATAACACAAACAATCAGGGAGATAAAATTTTTTATGTCGTGCAGTCAAAATGGAACAATGCTGATAATTCAAAAAAAGAAACTGATAAAGATGAAATACTGAAAGCACTTAATGATTTTGACACCATTTTGCGAGGTGAAAAACAGAATCTAAATGAAAAAATAAAAGCAAAATTAGATGATTTGGATAATCACCTTAAAGCTAATGGAGAGGTTAAATTTATATTTTTGACACTTTCTCAATATAAAGGGGGAGCGGATGAAAACATTAGTGCTTTTATAAAAGCTGATGAAAAAACTAAATTTGAAGTAATTGATATAAATCGCATAAAAGTAGATTATATTGACAGAACATATAAAAAAATAGACCCCTTAAATCCTTTAGAAATTTATCATAATCCAGAAGAAAATCCTGTCACTATAGAAATAGTTCAGAAGAATGGAACTGTTAAAATAGATAAGCCTTTTGAGGCATATATGTTTTTACTTCGCCCTAAAAGTATATATGATTTATTTGAAAAATATGGATTTGCTCTTTTTTATAAAAATGTCAGAAATCCTCTACTTCAATCACAATTTAATGAAGATATAGAAAGAACAGCGGTGGATAATCCTGCATATTTTTGGTACTATAATAATGGCATTACAGCAATTACTTATTTCTTACCTACTATTCGCAGAAAAGCTGAACAAATAGAATTAACAGGATTACAAATTATTAATGGCGCACAAACTGTTTATTCTATTTACCGAGCTTATAAAGATGCTACCGTAACGAAGCGAAGACAGATGGATAGTGAATCTTTGGTAACTTTACGCTTATTGAAATCAGGTGGAAAAGATTTTGATTTAAATGTTACAAGATATACTAATTCCCAAAATCCCGTGGATGATAGAGATTTTTGCGCTAATGATGATATACAGATAATGCTTCAAAACGCATCATATCAAACTAATATTTGGTATGAAAAAAGGCGTGACGAGTTTAGAGAAACCCCAGAGAATGTAAAAAAAGTTCCAAATTATATTTTTGCAAATGCCTATTTAGCTTATCATTTGCAAGACCCTGTTAGTGTTATCAAAAATTATGATCAACGAAAAATGAATAAAAACTTGAATTTTATTTCTCATAAAGAAAATGAGAATGGTCTTTATGAAAAAATATTCAATGAGGAAACAACATTTGAAAATATGTTGTGTGCCTTTTATGTTTTTAACATAATTTATAATGCTGCACCTTTTTCATATCAGGCTACTTTCAGAAGCTCTTTATATCATTTCTTAGCCTTATTTAAGGTAGCTTTTACAAAGTATTTAAAGGCAAAATTTAATAATAATATAAATGTAAATAAACGCATCATCGAAATTTACGAAAAAAATGAAAAAGAAATTATTGTCAAAACTTTCAAGTTTATTAATCAGTTTGTTAAAAACCAACTTGAAGTAAGCAAAAATGAAGAAAAAACAACAGAAAGAATATTAAATTTCTTATTCAAACCTTTTCACTATGAAAAAATTAAAGAAGTCTTAGAAGATTTAGAGCTTTCCGTTGAGGATATTGAAAGTGTGATCATTAAAGATAATGAACAACTGATTGAGGGAGAAACCGATGAAGAAAATAATATCGAAAATAATGATTGATATACAATAGATTTGGTAATTCTTTTAATTAACCAATTTTTGTTTTAATTTTGTCCAACCACTTATGAACTACCGAGATTACATCACGATTGAACCAAATAAACGCAGTGGCAAACCTTGCGTGCGCGATTTGCGAATTACGGTTTATGAAGTGCTTGATTACCTAGCCTCTGATATGACAGAAGCAGAGATACTTGAAGACTTTCCTGATCTAACGCGGGAAGATTTTAAAGCCTGTCTCGCTTATGCGGCTGACCGTGAGCGTCGGTTTATGACTGTGACAATACCCGCATGAAAAAGTATTTATCACTGCTTGCCTTACCATAAAATAAAGATTCCTTATGTATTATGTATATGGATAAAATCCAGTCAGAAATAGCAGCACTACAATCTCAAATCCAGGCACTGCAACAAGAACGCGCTGCACTGACTAATCATCATGTAGAATCTGGCGAAAATAATTCACCTTTAGCCATAGTTGAAGCTTACCGTCGTCAAGCCAGAGAAAACGTCCAACTGTCCGCCGAACTTAAAGGCATAGATGATTCTATATATTACCTAGAAAAGCAAATACAACAAAGGAAAGCTCATCTTAATCGGTATTTGCCAATGTCTATCCGCATCTCCCAACAACAAGAACAGCTAGAAGAAGCCAAAAAAATTGCTCAAGTTCATGCAGAACGAGTTAACGAACTAGCATTAGAACTAGCTAAAGAAATTAAACTGCTAAAAACCTGTGCTGATGAACTTAGTCCCATGTATTGGCAAGTTTACTACAAACCTTTCATCACAGGCTTTAAGACCATTTCCGTCCCTTTTGTTCGTTCAGATGGGGAAGTCTGGATGATTGTCAACCGTATCGTTTAAGAAACAGAGATAACTTTACTAAAAATTCAATCTATCCTCAAGGTGTTCATTATAAATAAAGACAGCGATATTAGTCGCTGTTTTTTTGTTGACGTTGCAAAAATTTACATTTAGAATAGACTCGCAGCATAATTTAGTAAGTATTTATTACTATTGATTCTCCAAATTGGAAATCTTCATAAGAAATCGTTTACAAACGTAACGATTCCTTAATATAATGTAAATAAAAGCAAAACCAAAAACATATTGTCAACAGTGATGAATGCTATAGAACTTCCTTGGTTATCAGCCATAATCTTCCTGCCCTTAGTGGCAGCCCTCGCAATTCCCATCATTCCCGACAAAGAAGGTAAAACCGTCCGCTGGTACGGCTTGGGAGTGGCACTATTAGACTTTGCATTAATTATCTTCGCCCTGTGGCAGGGTTACGACTTCCAAAGTTCAGCCCTGCAAATGACAGAAAGCTATCCTTGGATACCGCAGCTTGGCTTAAACTGGTCGCTAGGCATTGACGGTTTATCAATGCCGCTGATACTTCTAACGGGCTTCATTAACACACTCGCAGTATTCGCGGCTTGGAAAGTAACCACCAAGCCGCGTTTATTTTATGCGTTGATGTTGATTATGTATAGCGCTCAATTAGGTGTATTTCTCGCCCAAGATTTGTTAATGTTCTTCTTGATGTGGGAAGTTGAGTTAGTACCCGTTTACTTGCTAATTGCCATCTGGGGAGGTGCAAACCGCCGTTACGCAGCTACCAAATTTATTATCTATACCGCCGCAGCATCTATTTTTATTCTCGTAGCTGGTTTTGCAATGGCTTTCTATGGTGATAACTTCACCTTCAACATGACAGAATTGGGAATGAAAGAATATCCCAAAGCCTTAGAACTAGCCCTATATGCAGGTTTCTTAATCGCTTACGGTGTCAAACTACCCATTTTCCCTTTACATACATGGTTGCCTGATGCTCATGGTGAAGCATCTGCTCCTGGTTCAATGATTTTAGCCGGTGTATTGTTAAAGATGGGTGGTTATGCCCTAATTCGCTTTAACGTGGAAATGTTAACTGATGCTCATGTTACTTTTGCCCCAGTTTTAGCAATTTTAGGTGTAGTTAATATTGTTTATGGTGCTTGTTGTGCCTTTGCTCAAACCAATCTCAAACGCCGTTTGGCCTACTCTTCAATTGCCCACATGGGGTTTGTGTTAATTGGTATTGCATCTTATACAGAAATCGGTATCAGCGGTGCTGTATTACAAATGGTTTCTCACGGTTTAATTGCTGCTAGTTTGTTCTTTCTCTCTGGTGTAACTTACGAACGTACCCACACCTTGATCATGGATAAAATGGGTGGTATAGCTAAAGTAATGCCCAGAACTTTCGCTCTCTTTACTATGGGTTCAATGGCTTCTCTGGCTTTACCCGGTATGAGTGGTTTCGTTGGTGAATTGATGGTGTTTTTAGGTTTTGCTACTAGCGATGTTTACAGTTCCAGCTTCAAAATTGTAGTCATCTTTCTATCAGCAGTTGGCGTGATTTTGACACCCATTTATTTACTTTCCATGTTGCGTCAAGTATTCTATGGTGAGAAAAATGAAGACTTACATTTAGATGCTGTAGTTCTGGATATTAAGCCTCGTGAATTGTTTATCACTGCTTGCTTATTAGTTCCCATCATCGGTATTGGTTTTTATCCTAAGATGATTACACAAGCTTATGATGTGAAAACAGTGGAAGTTGCGGCTCATGCTCGTCAAGTTTTACCAATTGTTGCTCGTCAACAACCGACAAATTTGTACTCGCAAATTTTCACCGCACCAACATTAGCTAATTCTGAAATAGTTAATATAGTTGAGTAATTATCAAGCCCATAAGATCCCCGACTTCTTCAAGAAGTCGGGGATCTCTTTTAGTCATTACTGATATAAACCTTCATTCCATGCAGTAGTAAACCTAATCCCCATCCTAACATGGGATAAATTGCCCAAAAATATCCAGGGCTTACCACCAAATTTAATAGCACCAAAAAACCATTAATTGCGATAAAAGCAAATAGGTGTGATTTGAATCCTTTCCGTTGTTGACTATTAGACATTTGTTCTTTTTTCACTTCTACATTATTTTTTAACCATTCTTGTTCCGCAGCTTGTAGCGACTCTGAAGAAACACCTAATTCTGAGGCTATTTCTATAATTTGTTCCCTTGTATATTCTCCCTGTTGCTTCCGTCTAAAAGCTACTTCAAGAATCTGCTGCATTTCCTCTGAGTTGTAAGTCATTATCAATACCTAAAATGGTAAAAAATACTTTTGAGAGTTATTTTTGAAACGGTAGCTACACAGTCATTAAAAATATATTTGCCTACGAATTGCTTAGAAACACATTTTATATCTGAAAAATAATTGATGTCGTAATTAACAGTACAAATATAGATGGAATTAAAATTAATTAATAAATCATTCCTCAGATAGTGTTTTTTCATCTATTTCTGAGAAAAAATGAAGTGTAAAATACTGTGATTATGATTTTATTTTTACTTTTAACAAGTATAAAATATTCGGAAATTAAAAATATTATCAGAAGTAAATGTATTTATGAACTTATTGATACAAGATTTGCCAGAACCAGAAATTTCTCCCAACAGAATTCAAGAAAATCCACCATCAGGTACAGATTCACTAATTGCTCATAGGTTACAAAAAGAGCAGTATATTGGCATTATTGCCCTAGTAATAGCTTTGATTGCTGCTGTAGGATTTTTTAGCCGTAGAGTTGAATATGCTATCTTGTTGGCTCTTTTTCTTAGTGCTTTTTTAATCAGTTTGTTTTTATTTTTATAACCTTAGAAAATTATCTCCAGCAGATTATTTAAATTGGAGAAGTTTGTGAATATATAGAAGTCACTTATTTCCATCCTAGACGTTTAGTAATATCGGCAACATTAATAACAGATGCAACTAATTTATAACAGAATTCTTGTTTTTCTGCTGAAGGTTTAAAAGGTTCACCTAGACTAATTGTTAATCTAAATTTATCAGGCTCAAAATTTTCCAATTTGAGTTTTTCTATGACTTCTTCACAGGAATATATTCCCGCTTCTAAATAATTAAGTTTATCTATCCAAATTGGATCTGTAATGGGTAAATCATAAAAATTACCACATAAATAAAAAAGACATCTGAAGTTTTTTTCATTTTTGGAATTATATTGAATTTGCCATTTTAACTTCTCTGGATTGATTATTGTCAATGAAGATTTAATCGGGGATATTTGTAAATCTTCATAACGGATACGTCTATCAACATTACCTAATAACTTAGGTTCAGCAGAATTTTTCTTAATTTCTGGTTTAATTAATTTTCGTACCTGTTCTAAAGTAGCTTGTCCTAAAATTTGCCATTTGTAACTATAATGAATTAGATAATTTTCAGGTTGATGACATTTTGGCTCATACCTAATCATAGGAATTCTAATAATATCAAATAATTGGACTTCTCTACCATCTCTTAGAGTGTAATGTTCTGGATATAGAGTTCCATTTATTCTATTAGAAATTGGCCGTAACCACCCTGTACCATCGGTTTTAATACCGGCAAGACAGATTCCACCTAGTTTAGTAGATTTAGCAAGACAAATAATATCAAATGTCAGCATTTTTTTAGTCTTATTAACACCCTAATTATCTAAGCAATAGTAAAATAAGACCAGATTATGAGTGAACAGTAATATTACCGAATTCTTAAAAAAAAGTTGAGGAGATGAATCTGGGAATATACTCAAAGATGATGAATTTTGATAGTTTTTTCAAGATGATTTTGCAAATATTCAGCCACTAACCGACGATGACAATTATGGGGTTTTAACTCACTACATAATAAACAACTTTTATCTATGATATCTATAGATAACTTCCTTTCAATTTGTCGTTGTGTAATTAGTTGATTAAATTTCTGTTCATAGCTATCCCAAGTTATTTCTTTCTTTTTATAAGCATCTAAAATATCTTTTGTGGGAGCTAAATCAAGAATATGAATATATTCAATTCCCCCAATTTTCTGGAGAAAATATTGTAAATCTGATTTTTTCGCAAATCCTGCAAGTTGAGAAACATTATTTAAGCGAGTATCAATAACTCGCTTCACACCTGATTTTATCAAAGTCTCAAAAAACTGTTCTGCTTTTTTCTGGGTAAAGCCAATAGTAAATAAATTAACTTGTTCATTCATCATCATCTGTGGTTTCTGTATAAGCTACTTTTTCACTTTGTAATTGATAGGCTTTTTCTACTAATTCGGCACGGGAAAGAGGTTTTTCTAGAGTTTGTGTAGGTTGTAAATCAAATAGAGAAAGCTGTTTAACCGGATTTTGCAAATCAGCCAATGATTTATATAAATTATGCTGTTTCAAAACTCTATTTTCTAAATCTTCATTTGTTTCTAAATCACCATTTTTATGAATATGCTGAATTTCTAAACCAGCATTTTTTAAATGTGGACAAATCAAAATAGCTCGATGACAAACAATGGGATCTTGTTCTGCACACATTAAACTAATTTGATATTTTTCTGAACCTTGAATTAAACGATTTAACCCGATTTTAAAAGCTTCTGTTGCCGCAATTAAATCATAACGTGCCATTCCATCTACATAACAGTTTCTATCACGGGGACGAGCGCCTAAATTATCTCCCAGGGGAACATAAGCAATATTTGCGGTTTTCAAGACTGCTTTTAAAGCTGATTGGTTAAACTGCGGAAATCTACGACTATAGGGACTCGAACGCACATCTGCTAAAGCTGTTACTTCATGTTTTTGTAACAGTTCGATAAATGTTTCAATCGCATGATTAGAATGACCAATAGTGAATGTTTTCATAATTTGTTATTATTTGGAATAACATGAATTACAATAATTGACAGATATTTTAACCGTTATAATATCAATTTCCCTAATCTGGTAAAAATGGGTATTGTGCTTATGGTTATCAAACTTCTATTTAAAGAGCTTGTTTCTCATAGAAACGTAAAATTTTAGCATAAAATTAATAATTTGCTGTAGCTTATTTGTAAGCAGCTACAGCATAAATTTCCACCCGTCTCTTACATTGTCAAAGATTGGGGATTGGTTTCAATCAACTTCGCTAAATCTTGCAAGAATCCGGCCGCATCAGCACCGTAAATGATGCGATGATCACAGGTGATTGTAACTTGCATTTGTTGACGCACACCAAATAATCCGTCAGGTGTAGCAACTACTTGGGGACGAGATGCACCAATGGCTAAAATTGAAGCTTGTCCAGGTGGTAAAATTGCATCAAAGGTATCTACACCAAACATTCCTAAGTTGGAAAGTGTGAAAGTACCGCTGTTATATTCTACTGGTTGTAGCTGTTTAGCTCTAGCGCGTTCTACTAAAGATTTCCAATTGCGAGACAAAGAGTAGATATCAACTGCATCTGCATTCTGTAAAACAGGTGTAATTAAACCACCGTCATCCATGGCTACGGCTACAGAAACATTGATGTTAGGGTGATTAACCACTCCCTGATCTGAGTAGCTGGCATTGAGAATGGGGTGTTTTTGTAATGTTACGGCTACAGCTTTGGCTAGTAGTGCCGTCATGGTAACACCTTTGGACTTAATTTGTTTGTAAAGTTTATCGAGTCCATCGGTGCTAATTGTGTAACTAACACGGAACACAGGTACAGATAGACTAGCTACCATGCCCCGAACTACGGCATTTTGTAGGGTAGTGAATGGTACTACTTGACCAGGAACAGCACTACTAACTACAGGTGCAGGTGTTGCTACAGCTACAGGTGCTGCTACAGGTGCGGGTGCAGGAGTGACAACTGGGGTAGTAACAGGCTGAACTTTGCCGACTGCGACTTCTACATCTTCAGCGACAATGCGACCGTAGGGACCACTACCTGTGAGGGTATTTAAATCAACTCTGAGTTCTTTGGCTAACTTGCGAGCGCGAGGTGAAACCACTACTCTGCCGGGTTGATGGTTAGAACCATTTTGAGATGCGGTGACAGGTGCGGCAACTGCGGCAGCAGCGACAGGTATAGGGGCAGGTGTGGAGGGAGCAGCAGCACCATCTGCGTTGGCTAAGGACTTGGCTGTGGCTATTTCTGCTTCTGTTTCGGCTATGTAAGCGATCGCTGCGCCAACTGGGGCGGTTTCACCAGCGGGAACAATGATATGGGCAAGATATCCTTCATAGAAGGTTTCCACGTCCATATCTGCCTTATCTGATTCGACAACCACCACCGTTTCGCCTTTCTCCACTTTATCTCCAGGCGACTTGACCCAGGAGACAATTTTGCCTTCGGTCATGGTGGAACTCAGCGCCGGCATAAATACTTCGTTAATGCTCATGATATGGTGGTTTCAGAATCAATTATATATGGACTTCAATCTACGAATTTTAACAGTTTTGTGATCAGGTTGGTGATTTTTTGGAAAAATCAGATGATTGATAACTATCTGTTTTTTTGAACAAAACACAACCGCTTACTTGATTCTCAGCGGTTTTGGGTAATTGAATAGATTTTTATGAGAAGATAGTTCTTCCTTATCGAGTTCATGATAACAAATTCAAAATCGTTTGTCAACCTCCTAATACTCTATTTTCGCGCTGGTTATTTTGGTGAAAAAATCCTGTGATTGTGCAAATCTAGCTATACTCAAAACGGCTTAATCGCTCGATTCTATCGGTAGGGGTAAAGCATGAGCTAAACCCCTACAAATCTAGGTTTTTCCTAATCTTGTAAAAGTTAATTTCCTAGCCGTGTTTGGTATAATTATCAAGCCTGGAGGTGGAAAGGTTTATGAAACTACGGTCTCGGTGACTTGTCGGTGGTTTTTAATGCTATTCTACTCCTGGATTGTTTCCATCGGTGCATTAAAGCTAGAATGGGGATGGCAGGTAATATAGCACCTGGTGTTGTGTTGAAAGGGACAGGGGTAGGGGTGAGGGTAGCGCCAGATCTCAATCCCTGACCGAAATTTATACTTGACACGAAAAGTGAACCGTCAATAACTGGTGGATTTGTCTGATTATTTAATTCTGTTACGGTAGAATTCAGAAAACTGATATCCAAGATAGAACCTGACGCTGATGTGAATTGAAGACTATTAGCACCAGTACCACCAGGTGCGACAGTGGTTACTGTACCCGTGTTAAAGAGATCAGTAACAGTTCCACCGGCTGCTGCTGTTCTTGTTACAGTTGCTGTGATATTGACATTGGATATAATATTTGGATTAATTGTAGGATCATAGAAGAACGTACCAGAAGCGGTGGGAAATGAAGGATAACTTGAGCTTGGAAATCCTTTTGAGAAACTAAAATTATTAAACTGCCATGTTATAGCTTGGGACGGAGACATACTGGAAAGAATACCAGCAGCAGCACTACCAACAACTAATGGCAAAAAACGAGATATTTTCATTGAGTAAGTCCTAATTTCTGTGTTTTAATTCAACCTATATGTAAGTATATTCCTGAAACAGCATTTGTCTTTTTTTTTACAAAAATTTTCACCAAACTCGCATTTTCGTTTTTATTATGCAAAAAAATAACCGCCTACGTCATGGTAAGCGGTTCTGCATAATTCGATAGAGTTTATTTATAAGATAGTTCTTCCTTATCAAGTTCACGATAACAAATTCAAAATCATTTGTCAACTCCCTAATACTTTATTTTCGCGCTGGTTATTTTGGTGAAAAAATCTTGTGATTGTGCAAATCTAGCTATATACTCAAAACGGCTTAATTGTTCGATTCTATCGGTAGGAGTAAAGCAAAAGCTTATTGGTGTCAACTTAGGCTACAAATAGCTTATTTGTTTAGCTTCCAAACCCGCCCGGAACTTAAGTTCCGGTCTAATAGCCAAAGTAAACTGAAGTTTACTAAAGAATTTAAAAATTTTTATGGTTATTTAGTCATCAAAAGACAACTTTTGTTATGAGACTGGGAATGAATTCCCAGGCGGGTTAAAGGTTTTACGTTAAGTTGACACATATCAGCACTGCTAAACCCCTACAAATCTAGGTTTTTCGTAATTTCGTAAAAGTCCATGTCCCAACCGTGTTTATTATAACTGTAGAGGCAGAGCCTCTGTGATAGCATTCCCAGTCAGAGACTGGGAACGAGATATGGTAGACTTTTACAGAGTCCTAATGTTAGATGTCTCCGCGAATTTCTTCGACAATACCATCACGCAGAACAACTTCAACCTGCATTTTACTAATCAAGTTATCACCTGGTTCAATGCGGAAAAAGCTTTCCATTTGAAATTGGTTAACTTCTTGATCTAATTCCAACAATTGTACTTGTTGAAGGTTTTGCAGCATTTGATTTTTCTGCTCTAGAAGTTCACTTTTCTTTTGATTGACTTGCAGTTGAATATTGTCAATTTGTTGGAGTGTTTGGGGTCCTGGTGGTTGCACACTCTGTTTTTGAATGGCACTAATCGCTCTTTGCCCTTCAACATCTAATTGTTGCAATTGTTGGTCAATTTGATTAATCTGAGTTTGTAATTGCTGATGTACTTCCTCTTTCCAGAGACTAGTAACTATGGCTTTGACATTAATCGGGCGTTTTAGAAGCAATTGAGGGTTGGAGACATCCATAAAAATTGTCCGTTCACTCTTAAATAGTTTGTAATGTGGAGAGGAGTCAGTAGGGGCGGGGTTTTCCCGCTCAATCGGGGTTTCCCCGCCCAAGATTTAGGGGGAAATTAGGAAATTATTTGGCAAACATTGCGTTAATAATATCGCAATACCGTTCCATGACAATGTGACGACGGATTTTGAGCGTTTGTGTCATCATGCCATTTTCAATTGAGAACTGTTCCTCAATGAGTTTGAATGGTCCAATACGATCATCGGCTCGATAGCTAGGACGGTTTTGAACTTCCCGATTTAACTCTTGACGAAATAAATCCTGGACTATCTTACTCTCTAAGTCAGTTTTTTCACTATTATTTTGATTTTCTGCCCATTTTGCTAAGGCTTCTAGGTTAGGAACAATCAAAGCGCCAATGCTACGTTGATCTTGCCCTACCAACATGATTTGGTCAATATAGGGCGATCGCAAACAAGCATCTTCTATGGGCTGGGGTTCAATGTTTTCGCCGTTGGTTAAGACTATGGTGTCTTTTGCCCTACCTGTTAATACTAGGTCATTTTCAGGAGTTACCCAACCTAAATCACCGCTATCAAACCAACCTTCTGAGTCTATGGCTTTGGTTGTGGCTTCGGGATTTTGATAATAGCCCTGCATAATTTGTGGCCCTTTGAGCAGCACTAAACCCCGTTCTCCCATGGGTAGCGGTTGACGGGTCTCAGGATTAACAATTTTAACTTCTGTACCCGGAATTGGTTGCCCTGAAGAACCCCGTAAATTTCGCCAAGGACGACGGGCATTAGTTACTGGTGAGGTTTCTGTTAAACCATAACCTTGTAAAATCTCAACGCCAACAATTTCAAAAAAGTTATCTATGTGTTTGGGAAGCGCCCCACCACCGCTAATTATGTGCTTGATTTTGCCGCCGGTGGCTTCTCGCACTTTGGCATAAATTAGTTTTTCACCGAGTGCATGGAACGATAACAAACCTAATTCTGCTATTTTGGCTTGGGAACGTTCAATAACTGAGGCATGAATGTGATCTAAACTCAATCCCTGAGAAATGCGCCGCGCTTCAATATATTTCTGGCTCATTTCCAGTAAAAACTTCACTAAGCTTTGTTTTTTGGCTGGTTGTTCGCGGAATTGCTTTTGCACTCCTTCATAGATTGATTCCCATAGTCTAGGGACAGCAATCATGTAATTGGGTTTAAATTTCTTTAAATCACCTTTAACAGAACGCAAATTAGTGTAAATTTGGGTACAGCCTTGAGAAAGTAAGAAATATTCTCCACTGCGTTCATAACTATGCCACGTGGGCAGAATACTGAGAACAATATCTCCTTTCTCCGGTTGGACGACTGCCCCCAAGCTTTTCACTTGGTGGAGTAAATTTTTGTGCGACAGCATCACACCCTTGGGTTTTCCCGTAGTTCCAGAGGTATAAATTAGCGTCGCTAACGTTTCACCACTGTTTTTGATAGCTACTAAGGTGTTATTGCTACCAATTTCTAGTAATTGGGAAAAGTTCACCACTGGAAATTTAAGTTCTGTGGGTGGTGCTTCATCTGAAAGTAGAACGACAAGCTTAATCGGTAATTCATTGAGGCTTTCTCCTAGTTTATTCAGAGTTTTGATATCCTCAACTACTAATGCCGTACTTCCACTATGGGAAATAATATAAAGTAATTCTTCTCGTTCTGCTTGGGCGCTACGGACTGCATTTACTGCTCCAGCACTCATGATACCTTGATCAGCAATGAACCAGCGAGGACTGTTATCAGCAATGAGGGAAACCCGTTCCCCATAGGGAAGAGTTTCGCTATTGTTCATATTTATACCTAACGTCTGCAAACCCGCAGCAAATCGTTGAATTTGGGCTGCAAGCTGACTATAGGTAATTTTTACCTCTGGTTTGGAGTGAGGGTTATGCAAAGCAATGGTATTCCCAAATTGCCTTGCAGCCAAAGGCCAAATTTCTGGTAGTGACTCGACATTTTTATAATCTACTAAACTCTCTAATGCTAGGCGTTCTCGCTCAGAAATGTTAGCCAAGAAAGAAGTTGCGGATTGGTTGCTTGTCATAAATACTACTGTAAAAGTAAATTACTAACTCTATCTAATATTTAGATTACATATTAATTGATAACAATTACCGAATTATCCTTGTTCCATCTACAAAAATCTATGCTAAACTGATTTTATATAAACTAAATACTATGGTTAAGTCTTCGTGCATTACCATATATTTTAGTGTTAACCAAACTGTTTTCATGTAATTTCATTTGGGGGTGATTCCCTATAGATTTGATGGATGTATTATTGCTCACCGTCATCAATGCTGGGGCTTGTTTAGCTTTGCCCAAGCTAATATCTATGGTTGTGCTTCGTAAACATCAACAATCCCAACCATTTGCCCTTACTCCTAGTTGCAAATCCGCCAAAATGGAAATGACCAGTTTTCCCTATTGTACAGCTTACGCATTAACTGGTACTCAATCTTGTAAATTTAGTCCGCGTTTTTGTGATCAATGTTCTCCTAACTAAAGAGAATATTAGCGAATTATAGCAATCCTCAATTGTTTGTGAATATTTTTTCTCTGCGCCCTTCATGATTATAGGTAAAAACATCAATTTTCACAAATTAGACAGGATTGCTACAGCACTTCCCGGTGTTATGAGGTACATATCTAGCGGGCAAGATGCCCGCACCACAAGAGTTTCATAATTCAACTTTGTACCTCATTAGAGCGGAATCTGCTGTATTTATAGCCAGGAATAGAAAAGTTGAAAGTAAAAGTATTTAATTTACTTATGGAATATCAAAGATATTCAAAAACTCAAAGTTACTCAAACATAGTGTTTATACTGCAAAATAAAGATGTGGTTATCACTAATATTTACAAAAAGGAGTTATTTATGACTTTAATTGATGGTCTATTTTTAACGCTATTAAATGCGGCTGTATGTTTAGTTTTACCAAAGCTACTATCTCTGGCTTTATCTGCAAAAAACTAAAAGTCAATATCATCTTTAATGGATTTCTGTTTTTCTCGTCGCCATTTTGCCCTAACTAAACGAATTTCGTCAAAACTGTAGCTTTCACCTAAATTTTCCCGAATGGGTGTGAGGGCAATATCACCAACAATTTCTAAGACGTTCCAAATTTTCTTTTGGCGTTCTAAGGGTACTAACTTACTTAAATCTAGAGGTTGTTTTTTCTCAATTAAATTTGAGAGATGACTGATAATTGTGGCAGTTTTAACGTTGCGTTGTTTAGCGATGTTTTCAATACTCAAACCCTGGTTATATAACTCTAATGTTGTTAATTCTGTATCAGAAGGTGAGTGAGAATGAGGTGATGAATTAACTCGATTAATCGTCTTTTCTTGTAAACCTTTTTCTTGACGATAGGTTTGAATTTCTGCTAGGAATCTTTCGCCATATTGGGATAATTTATGACTACCAACCCCGGAAAGATTACCAAATTCATCTAAGGTTTTTGGTTGGCTTTGTGCCATTAATTTGAGGGTAGAATCATGGAAGATGACGTAGGGTGGTACTGCTTGTTCGTCTGCGAGTTCTTTCCGAAGCGATCGCAATTTTTGCATTAGCACTTCTACATCTGCTGCTTTGACATTTCCCTCTTCCCAAGTAGTTTTCTTGGCTATGGGAACAGCAATGGAAACTGGGCGTTGTTTTCGCATTACTTCCCAACTTAAAGCATTAAGTTTTAAAATTGAATAACCGTCTGCGGTTTGTTCTATTAACCCTTGATGTAACAGTGATCTTCCTAACATTCGCCATTCATCTACTGTTTTATCTTTGCCAATTCCATAGGTAGAAAGTTGATCATGTTTATTAACAACAATTTTCTGATTTTTTGCCCCTCTTAATATATCAATAATATGTAACATTCCATATCTTTCTTTACACCTGGCCACACAAGATAGAAATTTCATGGCTTCAATTGTCCAATCTTGGACAGGTTTAGGATAAAGACAATTATCACAATTTCCACAATTTCCGGGAAATCTTTCCCCAAAATAACTTAATTGAATTGTGCGTCTACAGTCTGTCCCTTCTGCATAATCAATTACCTGTCTTAGTTGCTGTTTAGCTATTAATTGTTCTTGGGGATCAGTTTTTTGATTAATACTCCATTCAATGGTTTTAATATCACCATAATTGAAAAAAAGTGTACATTTGGAAGGTTCATCATCTCTCCCGGCTCGTCCTGATTCTTGATAATAACTTTCTAAATTTCGCGGTAAATCGGAATGCACCACAAACCGCACATCAGGTTTATTAATGCCCATACCAAAGGCAACTGTAGCTACCATTACCCGCACATCATCCCGAATAAAGCGAGTTTGATTTTTTGATCTTTCATCATCACTTAAACCAGCATGATAAGGTAAAACGGAAATCTTATCATTCTGGAGTTTTAAAGTTATTTCATCAACTTTTTTGCGAGTTAAACAATAGATAATTCCTGAACCTTCATTTTCTCTAACTATTTCTAATAATTCTGCATAAGCGCGGGTACTTTTAGAACGGACTTCATAATGAAGATTTTGGCGGTTAAAACTAGCAATATGAATGCTGGGTTGTTTTAATCCTAATTGTTCAATAATATCAGCCCTGACTCTATCTGTAGCGGTAGCAGTCAAAGCAATTGTCGGCACATCAGGATAACGTTTTCTGAGTAATCTTAATTGCCGATATTCTGGGCGGAAATCATGTCCCCATTCTGAGACACAATGGGCTTCATCTATGGCAAAGGTGGAAATCCCAACTTTTTCTTTAACTACGTCTAAAAGCGGGAGAAATCGGTCACTAACGAGGCGTTCTGGGGCGACATAAAGTAATTTTATTTTACCATTCATGATCGCTTCTTCACGGGAGCGAACTTTATAGGCATTAAGACTACTATTCAGAAATGTGGCAGAAATGTTATTAGTTCTTAGTGCTTCTACTTGATCTTGCATTAAGGCTATCAATGGTGATACTACCACTGTTAAACCTGGTTTCAAAAGTGCCGGTAATTGAAAGCACAGAGATTTCCCCCCACCTGTGGGCATGACTACCATTAAATCACGATTTTCTAAGGCATCTTCGATAATTTGCCTTTGTCCAGGGCGAAATTGATCATAACCAAAATGATGTTTTAAGGCTTTTTCTAGGTGGGGGTACTGAAGCATGGTAGATGGCTATTATGAGAAAAATCGGAGTTATTGAGAATTAAATATTTAACTTTTATTTTACATTTTCATTTAAAAGAAGGGTGGAAAATATTTTTGAGAAATCAAGAATGATGCCAAGCTTGATAAAATTCTGGATAGGGCATATTTTGGGCGCAGTTCCAAATCAGATCATAGTCTTCACTATCTAGTTTATAGCAACGTAAGGCTTGCACTACCAAAGATATATCTTTATTGCTAGTGACTATCTTTCCTAAGCTTTTAGCAGTTAGTTTATGGGTATACTCATTCTGTGATTTATCTAGAAGTTGCACTAAAGCAGAAATGGCTTTTTCATTATTCATACCTATATTTCCTAAGCTTTCTAGCGCGTAGACAATAGTTTCATCATTTTCTGATGTATCTATGAGTTGTAATAAGGCAGAAATGGCTTTTTCATTACCAGTATCTATATTACCTAAGCTTTCAGCTACTTGTACAAGGATAGACTCATTCTCGGATGTATTTAGGAGTTGCACTAAAGCAGCGATGGCTTTTTCATCCCCTGTACCTATTTCTCCTAATCTATAAACTGCTTGACTAAGAGTGTCTTCATCTTCTGATGTTGCTAAAAGTTGGATTAAATCAGATATCGCTTTTTCGTTGTCAGTTTCTATTTTTTCTGGTTTCTTAGTCGCTCGTAAAATAATCGCTTTTTCATGCTCATTATCTACTTTTCCCAATCTGTAACCTGCCAGCCAACGAGTATATTTATTTCTTGATGTATCTAGTAATCCTACTAAAGCATCTATAGCTGTTTCATTATCAACACCTATTTTCCCAATGCTTTCAGCCACTTGCCAACAAATTGATTCATTTTCTGATGTATTCAATAGTTGGACTAATGCGGAAATAGCCTGTTCATTTCCAGAGCCTATTTCTCCTAAACTAGCGATCGCTTGCTTACGGATATCATCATGCTCCGATTTGTTGATAATGTTCACTAAAGCAAATATGGCTCTTTCATCACCAGACCCTAATTTTCCTAGGCTTTTCACGACTCGTCTACGGATATCTTTGTCATCCGATGTATCTAAAAGTTGCACTAAAGCGGAAATGGCTTTTTCATTACCATGACCTATTTTCTCTAAGCTTGTAATTGCAATGAAAAGGGTAAAATTCTGTTGTAATGTATTTATTAGCTGAACTAAAGCATCCATAGCTTTTGTGCGTTCTGTTTCTTGCAATGCTATCGTGACTTGTTCTTCAATACTGTTAAAACGATAATAATCTAATTTCCAATTAACAAGTTGCTGGACTATTTTATCAGCTTTTTCACAGTCTTTAAATTTAGCAATTGCCGCAGCGGCTAAAAAATAGGCTCGATAGCCATAAAAACCTTTACCTTCATATTGTACACAGCCATCTTCAAAATTAACCAGAGCTTGAATGAATGCCTCTTTTTCCTCTTTGGGTACATTCTCGTGGCCAAACCACGACAATATTCTTTGTTTCCATTGGGGTTCAAAAATGCGGTATTGTTGAGTTTCTATAGGTTGATTTTTATGATTTTTGGGTAAGAAGAAATCCCAGTTATCAATCGCGGTTGTGGCAAAATCTCCCGGTTGCATAAATTTACTATAAATAAGTTGGACTAAAATTTATTTCGATACTTGTGATTGCTATTTCGCAAAACTTTTACCAGATTTCAGTATATCACGTAAATAAATACTCCCAGTTGGCAAATCCTTATTTCCGTACAGGTTTAATTTTTTGTTCATGATTACTCAAAACTACCGACAATACTCAGAAAATCACACCCAAGAGGGATTTATTAGTATTTTAAGTAGTTTTTATCACAAAAAAACTGATAATTCCAATACTACTAACCAAAATCAAACAATGTATATTGTTCACATCTAGCACAGTAGGAAACATCAAGGCAGAAACAAGGTAACGGTAAAAGGTAAATTTATTGCTTTCTACCCTTGTCGTGTAAGAATTTCATCTTGGTGTTTCTCTTTTTTTCAAATTCCTAAATTATTCCTCCGCTCCAGCTTGTCTTAATATCTTTGTAATACCCCGATAATTATTAAATTCGGCAATCATTAAAGCTGTATAACCTCCCTGATTTTTTAAATTGATATCTGCCCCAGATTGCAGTAACATTGTCACAGCTTGAGTATAACCCTCAGCAGTAGCCCACATTAAAGCATTTGCTCCAGCAGAGTTTTGCAAGTTCACATTTGCCCCTTTTTCTAGTAATAATTGGAATATTTCGGGATAGTTTGCTGCTATGGCTTTAACTAAAGCGGTTTTGCCATCATCTGCTAATTTATTAATATCTGCACCATAGTCAAGTAATAGTTTCACAGTTTTGAAATGTCCTTGGGATGCTGCTAATGTGAGAGCAACTTCTCCAAAGTTTTTCTTTTCCATATCTGCTCCCGCAGCCAGCAAAACTGCTACTATATCGCTATATCCTTGAAATGCTGCTATTAATAAAGGTGTATCTCCCAGATGGTTTCTAATTTGCACATCTGCTCCTCTTTGCAGTAATATTTTCACTACATCAATATATTCTTCCACAACGGCAAGATGTAAGGCTGTTTCACCCTCTTTATCTTGGTGATTAATTTCCGCACCTGCATCTAATAAAGCAGTTATAATATCAACATTTCCCGTTGCTGTGGCTGCTAATAATGCCGTTCCATGATCAACATTTTTGATGTTAACATCAGCCCCAGATGATAGCAGTGCTTGTACTATTTCTAAATAACCCAAATCTGTGGCCATCATTAATCCTGTCTCACCGTCTGGATCTTGGCTATTGACAATCTTGTTATTTTGTGCTATTGCTTTAACAACTGCTGGATGTTTATGTTTGACTGCGAGTTTTAAAGCGGTATCATTATCTTTATCTGTAATTTCTCTGTTAGCACCAGCAGCTAAGAGAATTTGCACAATCTCAAAGTTACCTTTGAGTGCTGCTATCATTAATGCTGTACTACCATCTTCATTAGTAGCATTTATATTTGCTTCTTTTGAGATTAGCAATTTAACAACATCAATTTGATTAGCACTAGCAGCCAGCATTAATGCTGTTAAGCGATAGGTTTTTCTGGTTAAGTTGATATTAGCATCCGCATCTAAGAGCGATCGCACAATTTCTGTATAACCTAAATTCGCCGCAAACATCAATGCTGTAGTCCCATTACTATCGCTTGCATCTACGTTAGCACCATCAATTAGCAGCCTAGAAACTCCTATAATATCGCCAGTTTTCGCAGCCTTCAGCAATGAGGTATCTTGATTGTCTGTCATTTGCTTGTATCCTATTTGGGCAGATGTTACTGATTTCAACTCAAGATTTTAGCCTGAGATGGTTTTAGCACTTTGGCAAGATTGATAAATTGCTGAGTGGAGAAAATCAATGTATGCTAAGTTTTATGAAGATTTAATAAACGGAAGTAAACAATATGGTTTTTGAACTTACTCCAACTATAAAATTCTGGCTGAGTTTCGCTCACCCAGTCATCATGTGGGTACTATTAGCACTTTCCTTGTATGCTGCATACTTGGGGTTACAAGTACAGCGTACCAGAAATGCTCAGGGAGAAGAAAAGAAAGAACTGATTAAAGGGCGGTATACCATCAAACACCACCAATTTGGTTCTATCATCTTAGCCTTGATGGTAGCAGGTTCAATAGGTGGGATGGCCGTTACCTACATTAATAATGGTAAATTGTTTGTCGGACCACATCTACTTGCTGGATTAGGGATGACGGGTTTAATTGCTTTTTCCGCTTCCCTATCTCCTTTTATGCAAAAAGGCGCAAATTGGGCGCGGATGACTCATATATTGTTAAATTTTGTTATTTTAGGGCTTTTTCTATGGCAAGCCCTCTCTGGTGTCGAAATTATCCAGAGAATTCTTACTAAAGCATAGATTGTCAGTTGTCACTCGATTTTGGATTTTGGATTGACGATTTTGGATTGACTCCACCAAACAAGTGTAGAAGCTCGAAAATTTTGGATTTGGGATTGACGTTAGCGAAGCGTAAGCAGCGCAGCGAGTATTTTTCCGGACTGAAGTACGGGGGCCTATACCAAATTTTTTTAATCTAAAATCTAAAATCTAAAATCTAAAATTCCCGGTCAATTAACAATTGTTACCTGTGTTTATGATCAGGAAAAGGTATGTTTAGGGATTGATAAAAATCTTTTTGGACTTTGTGTGTGAGACGACGGGAAATTTGACGGACAATTTGATTAAGGATGCGATCGCCTGTAGATTGAATTAAGGAATAAGGTAATCGTTGGATAAATCGGGGAAAGTGCAATTCAACTACTAATTCTAACTCCCATTCTACCCGTGTAATCCCATCAACATCACTTATCAATTGTGTTGATGATTTGTAATCAACTTCATAACCAGGTGCTTGGTAATCAGGTACGGGAATAGTCCGAATGTAGTATTTACGATCTTGGGGTACTGACAACTCCAAACCAATCTTTGGTTCTACATCATAACCAAAAGCACCAAATTTACCCACCGCTAAAGCATAAGCATTTTCCCCTAGAGGGTTTACCTTCATAGGTTCTGCACAACGGCTAAACCATGAAGCGTGAGCATTAAAATACTCCTCTACCTGCTCCACAGTTGCATACATTTTCATACAATCTTGATAAGTTCCATAAAATTTAGTTTGACTTAGATTAGCTTCTTTAAATCCACTATCATCCCCGGATACGCTTGCAGCTATAGCTAAAGTAGATTCCTGCACGTCTAAAGATTGATATTCCCTCTTGTTTATAACCATAAATTTGTTTTTTGTATATTTTGAAGTTTGTCTATAATTAATGATTCCCAAGTTAGGGAGGTTTTTCACATCAAAATCCAATTTTCACAAAAATCTCAACAATTTGTCACGAACTTCATGTCAGACTACACCAAAGCTTCAGCCATTCCCATTCCTGAGTTAAACCATCTCGCAAAGATACTTGGGGTTGATAACCAAGAATTTTCCGAGCTTTGGATACATCAGCCGCAGTATGACGCGCATCTCCCATGGCTTTTTCAATATGGTTACGTTTGATAGGTGTACCCGCTATTTCTGCCATTGTATCTAAAACTTCTGCTAAGACTACCCTACTACCACCGCCAATATTGAAAATTTGTCCCACGGCTTCTGGTACAATGGCAGCAGCTAAGTTAGCAGCGATCACATCACTGACAAAAGTAAAATCCCTTGTCTGTTGTCCATCACCATAAACAGGAATTGCTTCATCCTGCAACACGGCTTTGAAAAACTTATGAAATGCCATGTCTGGGCGTTGTCTGGGTCCATAAACTGTAAAATAACGTAAGGACACAAACGGCACAGCAAAGTTTTTATGATATAACATTCCCAAACGTTCAGCCGCTAATTTGGTAATGCCGTAAGGTGAAACAGGCAAAGGTTTAATTTCTTCGCTAGTTGGTAAAGTTTCGGCATCGCCATATATACTGGATGTGGAAGCGAAAACTAATCTTTTTAAATTTTGAGCATCCTTAGCAGCTTCTAATAAAACTTGTGTAGCGTTAATATTCCGTTCAGTATAAGCCCGAAAACCCTTACCCCAACTTGCTCTTACCCCAGCTTGTGCTGCTTGATGATAAATGAATTCTACATCTGCAAGCAGTTTTTGCCAATCTAAAAATTGCATATCTCCTTCTACTAAAGTAAAATTAGGGGAATCCTGGAAATTAGCAATATTTTTCCGCTTCAATAGTGGATCATAATAATCATTGAATTCATCAATACCAATTACTTCATTTCCCTGTTTCAATAATGTCTCAACTAGATGAGAACCAATAAAGCCGGCAACTCCAGTCACAATAATTTTAGTCATATTTCCGATTTTGTGATTTAACAGACTAATTCTAACTATTTATAACTTAGTATGACTAAGGATATATTTTTTCCATACACATTGGAAAATTTACTGAAAAATATGAATCTTTACAGAATTATTATAATCCGCAGATACCCGACTTCTCCAAGAAATCGGGTATCTATCTGCTGAGTAAATATTCTATCTATAATCCTGTCTTTGAATATCTCTTAACCTCGCTGCATCACGCATATTATAATCAGTGCGAGTAAAGCGATTTAGCTGCATTTCAAAAAATTCCCGATTTGCTTGTAAATGTTTGGGATTTTCGTCATCTAAAGGATATAAAAGGGCAGTTCTTAAAGCTTGAATTACCGCAGATGTCACATTATACATGGAACGCTGGAAAGTAATCCCCAATTGGATCAAAATATCCTCTTCTCCTCGACAATATTCTTGGTAATAATCAATAAGATATTGCGGTAGAAAATGCAACATATCTTGCATTAATAATGTGGGGGGAATACCTGCTGTACCCACGGGAAAGACATCAGCATAAAGAATCCCATAATGGAAGTCTTTTTGGTCTGCTGGAACTTGTCCCGCTTGGGCATTATAAGACTTTGTGCCTCTAAATGGTGCTGTGCGATAAAAAACAGCTTCCACATAAGGTAATGCGGCTTCATATAGCCAAGTAAAACCTTTAGATTTGGGGATGATTTCATAACATTCACCATCAATATAAACATGATGATAAATCGGACGACCGGCAATAGCAAATATGCCATTGACAAGGAAATTCATGGCATCAGGTACACCCTGAAAACCACCTTCATCATAAATATCTGACATTTCAAAAAATACCGGTGCCATGACTTCCCAGAAAAGTCCTAAGTTAGAATAATAGGACATCATCCGGCACTGTTCCAAGAACATATCAGGAAACAGTTTATAAAGTCCCGACATTAAAGGATTTTTCCGAAAATAAGCTTTGATGGCTTTATCAGCATTGGCTTTATATTCTTCTGAATCTAAATAGGCATCAAATTGATTAACTGGTGCATACATTTTGCGATGCCATAACATTGCTTGCATACAAGCTTCAGCAAATTCCATGTTGATTCTGTCATGGAATAAATGATGGAAAATTTTTGGCATTTTGGTGGTTTCACCTTTTTCCATAAATGCCAAAAGTTCTGGGTGTGCAGTAGCTACACCTCGCCAAATTCTTAAATCAGCATCATCACCTGCATAGTGATTATGTAAGTCTAAATATTCTTGTGGTAAGAAATATTTAAAAGCTGGTAAGGGATTTAAAAATTCTCTTTCAGCAATATAAAGTAAATCTCGCCAATAAAAATCCATCGGTACAGCATAAGCTTTATAAATACCGATAATTTGCATTAAGTTTTCTGGTGTATCTGGCAACATTGAACCACCAGCTTCTAAGCGATGAATAATTTCGGCAAATTCGTGTTTTGAAGGTGGGATTTTTGTGGTTGGTTTGTCTGAAGTTTGTACCATAATATCTTCGTTTTTGGTTGATTTATAAAAGGCGAATATAATTCGCGGCTACACAAACTAAGTCCACATACGTGGACTAATTGATAACCCACGAAGGTGGGTTTTGTCTGTATAGATGCGGTTTCTAACCGCCGTTTTCACGTTAATTTGACTTCAACGCAATTTCTGCAATTACGGTTTGTTCAGTGGGGGAAATTGCAGCTACCATTGCTGTAGTTGTGGTTTCACTCCAACGCACTAACCAAGTTGGTTGTACTCCCAAAAAGATAATTAGCAATGCCAAAATTAGCGCGGGGACTTTTTCATTCCATAATACTCTAGGATAGTAAGCCAGGTTATTTTGCAGTTTGCCAAAACAGGTACGATTGAGAAGAATGACAAAATAAACTGCGGTTAAACCAGATGCCACTACACATAAAATTGTCGAAATTGGGAAGCTAGAAAAACTGCCTTGAAAGGAAATAAATTCGGCAATGAATCCTGTTAAACCAGGAATACCCGCACTAGCCATTCCACTTAAAACCAGTAAAGCACTAATTAATGGTAAACCGCGAATAGGACTCATTAAACCACTAAGTTTGTCTAATTCTCTTGTGCCAACTTTAGTTTCGATAACTCCGACTAAATGGAAGAGAATAGCCAGAATAATTCCATGACTAAACATTTGGGCAACTGCACCAACTAATGCTAACGGTGTAGCTGCTGCGGCTGCTAGTAAAATATAGCCCATGTGTCCGATAGAACTATATGCTACCATGCGTTTGATGTCTGTTTGGGCGATCGCTACAACTGCTCCATAAATCGCGCTAATTGCCCCCCAAATTGCCAAGGTTGGGGCGATAATATGCCAAGATTGGGGAAACATTCCCAAGCCAAATCGTAATAGTCCATAAGTTCCCAATTTTGCTAATACTCCACCTAACAAAATAGCAACAGGTGCAGAAGCTTCGACATAAGCATCTGGTAGCCAAGTATGGAAGGGAATTAGCGGAATTTTGATGCCAAAACCTAAGACTATTCCTGCTAATAATACTAATTGCATTCCCGCAGAAATGTTTTGAGTCGCAACAGCATCAAAAGCAAAACTATGAGAACCTGTTAACCATACCATTCCTAAAAATGTGGCTAAAATTAAAGCCCCAGAAATGGCTGTATAAATTAGGAATTTCATTCCTGCATAAGCCCGTTTTTCCCCTCCCCAAATGGAAATTAGTAAATAAAATGGAATTAATTCCAATTCATAAAACAAGAAAAACAAAAGTAAATTCTCTGATAAAAATGCACCAGCAACACCACCACTAACAAACAAAATCAGAGAATAGAATAAACGAGGACGTTCTGTATCTTTACTGCTGCTGTAAATAGCAATCCAAGTTAGGAAGCTATTTAATACCAACATTAATATTGATAACCCATCAACTCCTAGTTGATAACTTAAACCCAATGTTTCATTCCAAGGTAGATATTCTGTAAATTGCATCCCTGGATTGCTGATATCAAATTTCAGCAAAATGAAAATATTCCACAGCAAAACTAAACCCGTAACGATTAAAGATGCTAACCTAATCCGACTTGCGGGAATATCTTTTGCTGGATAAAAACCGATGATTATAGCGGCTATAATTGGTAGCCAAATTAAAACGCTCAACATATTTATAAATCGGTAATTGGTAATTGGTAATTGGTAATTGGTAATAAATGATTACCTTTTACCAATTGATTTAGAGTAATTAACTAGAACTGGTGATTATGGGAATCTTTGAATGGTATTTAAAAGATAAAATCTATGACTTGAATTCCCCAAAAAGGCCATGTTACCCAAGCACCTAAAAAACCGACTCCTAAGAGAACTGTTAAGGCATAAGATTGAGTTTGTCCATTGTTACTATATTTCAAGCCTTCACCACCCAATAGAGAAAATAAACCCACAGAATTGACGATACCATCTATTACAAATCTGTCCAGCATATCGGCAAATTTGGAAAGTTGGGCAACGCCGAAAATAATGGTAATTTTGTAAAGTTTAGGGGTGTAGAAGTCGTAAGCAAATAAATCTTGTAAGCCTTTCCATGGTAAACGAATTGGTTTAGGAATATTGCCTAAATAGATGACGCTACTAATACTGCAACCGAAAATACTTGACCAAATTAATAGCAGTGCTACGTCTTTATTTAATGTTGCCCAGTCGGGAAGTAATGATAAACTTTGCAACACTAAAGGCAGGTGTAAAACAAAGCCAGATAAAATCATCATTGGCAAAACCATTAACCAAATAGCTTCAGGAGAACGTTCACTCATTTGTTTGGGTTTACCACCAAAGATTAAACCAAATTCTCTAGTTAAACTAAATGTAGTTAAGGTATTAACAACAATAACTATTCCGACTAAAGTCGGATGTGTTTCCCATAAACCATCAGCTAGTTTAAATAATGCCCAAAAACTACCTAAAGGGGGAAAACCAATTAAACCCAATGTCCCCACAATAAATGCTAAACCGGACATGGGACGACGTGACCACAATCCACCGAGTTGGGTAACATCTTGGGTGACACTGTTCCAAACAATTCCTCCGGTACTCATTACTAATAATGCAGCGGATAGGGCATGAGTGAGGACTAATAATAATGCGGCTTCATTCTGCTGTGTACCTACGGCAATAAATACCAAGCCCATGTAAACACTGACAGAATAGGATAAACAACGTTTAATGTCAATTTGAGCGATCGCAATTAATGCCCCACCAATAGCTGTCACCGCCCCAATAGCCACTATCGCCGAAGATGCTACAGGGGATAAACTAAACACAGGTTGTAATTTAATTAATACCCATGCACCACTGGCAACTACCACCGAACTCCGCAAAATTGTACTGGGAACAGGCCCCTCCATTGCCTCATCTAACCACAAATGCAAGGGAAATTGAGCGCATTTACCCATTGGCCCAGCAATTAACCCGAAACATACTAAAGTAATAATTGTGGGGTCAACATTAGCCGTAGCCGCCCATGCAGTTAACTCTGTATAATTCCAAGTTCCCGAAAGTGTCCAAAGTCCCAAGACACCCATTAATAAAAACAAATCTCCCACCCGTTTGGTTAAAAAAGCATCACGCGCCCCAGTAACAACTAACGGCTGACTAAACCACAAACCTACTAATAGGTAAGTTCCCAATGTGAGGACTTCCAGAATTACATAAGTGAAAAATAAATCGTTACACAAAACTAAAGCACAAAGACCAGCTTCAAATAATCCCAATAAGGAAAAGAAGCGTCCCCAACCCCAGTCCATTTCCATGTAACCAATAGCGTATATCTGCGCCAGCAAGTTCAAGCCGGTAATAATAATTATTGCCCCTACGCTGACAGCAGAAAGTTCTAAATTAATCGTCAGGTTTAAACCTGCTGTTGATAGCCAAGGAATAAATACTTCTTTGGCTGGATGATTCCACACTGCGGGGAAAGCAAAAACAGCATGGAAAAATGAGATAAAGGTCATGACCACGTTGACATATCCCGCCGGTCTAGGACCTGTTTTACGAATGATTCCCGGCGACCAAGGTATGGCTAAAAGTCCACCTATCAAAGCATAAACCGGGATTAGCCAAACAGTGTCTAGCAAATACTGAGTCATTCAATTACCTCTATAGTTTGCAGCAAGAATTAAAGAAAACACACCAACTAGCATTGATCCCTATCAATCTAGTGATGACAGATAATGAAAATTTATCTTTATTTAATATTGTTAGAAATAGCTTACCTTTATCTGTGCCAAAAAGGAATTATTTAATTAGACAAATTCACGATATTTTCTGTAAAGAATTCTTATATTTCAATAGATTGAATTATTAAATAGCAACTATTGTCTTTAGTCTATGGATTGTTCTTCTATCATAGACTAGGGGCAGAATCGCCTACCCCATCTGTTTCACACTTTAGCAATTATGTCAAGTTGCAAATTGGGTAAATTACTTGACGCAATGATTACGACTGGGCTGAGTTCGCTAATGGGCGCTGGCTTCATATCCCGGTAATCAATAATTTGGACAACAATTAGGTATGCAATAGCTAGAAGTATAGAAATTGCCCCTGTAATAATCGCAACTATCTGAGAACGGTTCATAAGTATTTCCTACAAATTAAGTTAGTGAAAGGCTTCTATATCTAGATTGGCATAAATTCTGAGATCAGTTTCATTTGCCAAAATATATCCCTTTTAATCCTTTTAAAAAATCTTGGTATGAAAAGCAAAAGAGTATGCTATCTAGATCACCTCTAGATACTACCCAAGATATATGGGTTGAAAATGAATTTTGGGATTTTTGTTCTGGAAAGGAAAATACATTTGAGGAATTACAATCACTTTTTGTTGAATTAGGACAAGAAAACTTTGCAGAAGAATTTCGTGATATTTTTTATCCAAATTAGTTAGATATCAAGAATCTTTAGTAATTCTTTAGCTACATACTCAACCACAGGTACAGGAACAGCATTACCAAACTGTTTTTTAGCAACTTCATCTTTTTTGTGGTATTCAAAATTCAGAGGAAATCCTTGTAATTTACAAGCGTGTTTTGCAGTAATGGGTATATATTTCTCCGGTTGATAAATTCTTTCTAAGAAAAGATTTTTATATTCCTGTGGATGAGTAGCATGAATAGATACGGTTGCGATATAGTCTTTAGAACCAGTAGCAGTTAAAGTTGGAAAAATTTCAGCAGTAGGTAAAATAATTCTATAAATATTATTAATACCTGTCATATTTTTAGAATTTACAAATTCATATTTATGATCAGACGTTAACCGAAATATTCCTTTTTTAACTAATATATTCAATTCACTTATCTCTATATCAATTATTATTTCTCGAAAATTATCAAAGGATAAAGGATTACCATCTTTATTGCCATATTTCTTGCTTCTTCTATATTTGAGAAGTGTTAAGCAAATCATTTTTTCTCTATCACTCGTATTGGTAATATCCCAGGAATGAATTGTTGTATGTCCATTTCTTAAATCAGAAAAAATGAAAAAATCATTTAACTCATCATCTTTTTGAAATCTGGTTCTTGATGGTGGAATTGCACCTTTAAATAAAGTATTTTCATCTAATTTAACTTTTTCAATAACATTAATATTTTTCAATTTATCCAAAATATCTAGAACTTTTGGGTGAATATTCAAAGGTTTAGGAAATTTATATTCCTGACATCTTTCTATATCCCGTCTAATCCCAACAATAAAAACTCTATCTCTATCCCGTCTAATCCCAACAATAAAAACTCTATCTCTATTTTGAGGTCAACCAAAATCGTAAGCATTAAGAACTTTCGATTTAACGCAATATCCTATATTTGTCAATTCACTCAGAATCAGTTCCAAATTATCCCGATTTTTAGGACTTGCTAATCCACTAACATTTTCAAAAATAAATCCTTTAGGTTGATTTTTATTTACTAATCGAATTACATCAAACCATAATTTTCCTCTAGGATCTTCAAATCCCCTTAAACAACCAGCCACAGACCAAGGTTGACAAGGAACTCCACCAACAATTACATCAACATTAGGGGGAAGTTCACTAATATTTGTAATATCTCCTAATTCAATTTCATGTTTATTAAAGTAATTCATGAAATTTTCCTGATAAACCTTAATCGCTTGTTTGTCTATTTCAGAATATCCTAAACATTGGCCACCTAATTTATTTAGAGCAATTCTAAATCCACCAATACCAGCGAAAAGATCAATAAAAGTGAATTGTTTTTGATGGGTCACTAATTGTAAAGGCAATTCTATTTGTTTTGGTGTTGGTAAAAATATAGATTTCATATTTGTTAGCTAATTTTATCAATTAACTATTACATAGTTATAAACTTAGTATATCACCAAACACACAGATGGAATTAACTGTCATGTCACTAACCGAAGAAATTCTTTCCCAACTCCCCGGTGATGTTTTAGGCGGCTTGCGTCGTATTGACAGCATATTAACATCCCTAAGAGCCGATAACGCACCCATACCCAAGGTAGTTACAGAAAATCCCGAAAATTTAGACTCTGTAGAATTTGATGTCATTATTTGCGGTGGAACTTTAGGAATTTTAATCGCTGCTGCTTTGGCTGTGCGAGGTGTGCGCGTAGCATTACTAGAAAGAGGAATTCTGCGCGGAAGAGAACAGGAATGGAATATTTCCCGCAAAGAGTTAGAAGTATTTCGAGAATTGGATTTGCTGACAGCAGCGGAATTAGCACAAACTATTGTGACTGAATATAACCCAGCAAGAGTTAACTTTCAAGGAGGTACAGAAGTTTGGGTAGAAGATGTTCTGAATATTGGTGTCAATCCTATTTATTTACTAGAAACATTAAAAACTCGCTTTCTCAATGCTGGGGGGAAATTATTTGAAAATACACCATTTAGCGATGCAGTAGTTCACCCAAATGGCGTGATCATAAATAATCAATTTACTGCAAAATTGTTATTGGATGCTATGGGAAATCTTTCCCCAATTAGCCAACAAGCGCGTCAAGGAAAAAAACCAGATGCACTTTGTTTAGTTGTGGGAAGTTGTGCTAAAGGATATCCAGAAAACAACTCAGGAGATTTGTTGTTATCTTTCACGGCTTTGGAAAATCAATGTCAATATTTTTGGGAAGCTTTTCCAGCTAAAGATGGTAGAACTACATATTTATTTACCTATATGGATGCAGATCCACAAAGGTTGAGTTTAGAAACTTTATTTGATGAATATTTACGCTTGTTACCAGAATATCAAGGTGTGGAAATTAATCACCTAAATTTTCAACGGGCGTTATTTGGTTTCTTTCCTAGCTATCGTCAAAGTCCTCTACAAACCCCTTGGAATCGTATTCTCCCAGTGGGAGATAGTAGCGGTAATCAATCACCTTTAAGTTTTGGTGGTTTTGGGGCTATGGTACGTCATTTACAAAGGCTAACTTTAGGAATTGAAGAAGCATTAAAAACTGATCAATTATCTGCCAAATCTTTAGCAATATTGCAACCCTATCAACCGAGTTTAAGTGTAACCTGGTTATTTCAAAAAGCCATGAGTGTAGCTGTAAATCAGAAAATTGATCCCAATCAAATTAACCAATTACTCTCCGCTGTATTTGCCCAAATGCAGGAGTTAGGAACACCTGTATTAAAACCTTTTTTACAAGATATTGTCGAGGTTAGGGCGTTAACACAAACTTTATTGAAAACTGGTTTATCTCATCCTTTATTAGTTGCGAAAATTATTCCTCAAGTTGGTGTTTTGAGTTTGTTAGATTGGATGTTACATTATGTAAATTTAATTGTGTATAGTAGCTTGTTTTCTCTAACTCCCATGTTAGAAATATTAGTTAATCATCTACCACCAGAAAAACAATATTATTGGCATCGGTTAATAGATAAATGGCAGTTTGGATCAGGTCGTGATTATCATGAATAATATTTGAGGATAAGATGTACAATACTTTGCAGCGCACCTGAATCTAAATTTGAGTTATTTCGGGCAGTTAAAGGTAACTTTTATTTGGATATAATGCAAGCAATATGAGAATTTTTACATCCTTAGATACCAGACTTCTTTGAGAAATCGGGTATCTGATTTTTGATTTTTCAAACTCTCATATCCAAAAACTTTAACTGTTGATATAAACAACGAATTTGTGGCAAATTTACACCTACTGCTGCTGCTTTTCTTAATGGATTACCAAAAATTGCTTCTACTTCCAAAGGACGTTTTTCATCAAAATCAATTTTCATGCTAGTGCGGTAGGGTTTCATTCTCATAGTGTAATCTAACATTGTTTCTATGAAACTTTCAGGAATAATTCTCCCGGTACTTTTTGCCCCTGCGACTACTTCCCACATCAAACTTTCTACTAACTTACGAGTGTGCATATCCGTCATTAATTCATCTGTTCTCGCATTAAGAATTACAGATAAGCCATTATAGGGAATATTCCAAACTAATTTTTTCCAACGTCCTAATAGTAAATCTTCTAATAGTTCTATTGATATGCCAGCATTTTCAAAATCTGCGGTAACTTCCTGCATTTTTTTAGTAATGCCGGTTGATTGATAATTAGATTTATATTCACCTAAAGTAATTTGTCCATAATCTAAGTGATGAATATGTCCTGGTGCAACTTTATTAGAACAGAGAAAACACAAACCCCCCATAACGTGGACATTACTCACAATTTCCGCAACTTCTGCTTCTATGTCCAGTCCATTTTGCAATACCAATACTACCCCATTATCTTTAACTATTGGTGGTAATAAAGCTGGTAAAAGTTGATTTTGGGTAGTTTTTAGTGATACTATAACCACATCACACTGTGGAATCTTGTCTACATGATTATAGGCATTAACTTGAGGGAGGGTAAAGTCACCGTCTTTAGACTCAATAATTAAACCGTGTTCGCTTACCTGTTGATAATCACTTTTGAGTAAATAGTGAACTTCTAAACCGGATTTTTGGAGTTTTGCACCATAAAATCCGCCTAATGCACCAGTCCCCAATATTGCATAAGTGCGTTTATTCATTTTATGTATAGAAAAATATTCAGAAAATCATCAGAATATATTTTACCAGAATTGTAATTAATAAAACTTAAACATGATTTACTATCTTTTAGAACCTTTGGTAGATACGAGGTAAAATCAATGCCTGATATTGTTGATATTGCAGTTAGCAATGATGCGTTCAAAACTTTAGTAGCGGCTGTCCAAGCTGCTGGGTTAGTGGAAACATTAAAAAGTCCCGGTCCATTCACGGTATTTGCACCAACTGACGAAGCTTTTGCCAAGTTACCCCCTGGCACAATTACAACTTTATTACAAAATATTCCCCAGTTAGCAAGGATTCTCACCTATCACGTCGTGTCTGGAAAATTGACAAAGGCTGATTTGGCAAAACTTGGTACAGTCACTTCTGTGGAAGGTTCTCCTATTAAAATTAATTGTGATGATGGTTTTGAGGTGAAAAATGCCACAGTTTTAGCAGCGGATATTGATGCTGATAATGGTGTGATTCACGTTATTGACACTGTGATTTTGATGGGTTAATTCCACAGAGTTTTTGATTTTGGAAACCAGATAGAGACGTTTTATCCAGCGTCTCTATAAATGAAATAAATTAAATTTAGTGGTTAGGGCTAATTCTTTAAAATATGTAACATAAATAGTGTGATTACGCACTTTTAAGGTAAGATTAGCGTAGTAACATAAATTTTATAATAAAACTTAATAATAAGAACCTCCAACTATCCCCAAAAATTAATGTTTGATTTTAACACCTTAGTCGAATTTTCCCGCAACAACTGTATAGGCATTTGTGCCTTTCTTGTTCCAGCTAATATCCTGACAACCTTATTAACGATTGTCCTCACCTTCCTAAATCGTCCCATGGGTCAAGTTTGGATATCTATCGGATTTGCCTGTTTATTTGCTAGTATCATGCTCCTTCACGTTTATACTTGGTTTATGATTGGTGTGATTATGCCACCAACTTATATTTTGTTATCCCTAGCAATTACCTGTTTATTAGCTAATTTTTTGGTAATTATGTGGCGGAGAAATTCTCTACAATTCTTTTCTTTTGGTAAGTAATTACAACAAAAGTCAAAATTTCACGATTACCAAAAACTTGACCTTTGACTTTTGTATAAATAGTCAGAATAGGGGTAAAAATTACTATTCTGACTATTGGTAATAGCTGTTAACTAACAGCTATTTTTTCACTTTTAATAACCCCAGCCTTTATTGCTATAACCCTTGTGAGAGTAATGGTGATGGTTGTGATGAGACCAATGACCATGATAACCTCCACCAAGAACGTTTTGTACTTCATCGGTAGCTAGTTCATTGAGAAAACTAGCAGCATCATTAAATAAATCATAACCGACGGGAAGTAGTGCAGATATTTGGATATTAGCCATGATAATTCCTCTTTTGTATATCGTCTTGATCAAATACAAATGAATAGTTAGAATAGTAGTAAAAATAAAAATTACTATTCCGACTATTCGTAATAGCTGTTAATTAACTAACAGCTATTTTTTGAGATTTTAACAACAGGAACCACAGTGCTGGTGGTGATGATGATGTCCGCTATAACCGCCACCTCCGCTATAACCGCCACCTCCGCTATAACCGCCACCTCCACTATAACCTCCGCTATAACCCCCACCAATAACCTCTTGTACTTCATCGGTAGCTAATTCATTAAGAAAACTAGCAGCATCATTAAATAAATCATAACCGACAGGACGTAGTGCAGATATTTGGATATTAGCCATGATAATTCCTCCTTTATATATCGTCTTGATCAAAGACAAATGAGATTAGATTTGAGATTAGACTTCTGATCTAAAAGCTTAGATATTTGATTTTTAGGCTTCTTTAAGAGGTCTAATGACTAACCTTAGTTTTGATTCTTTCAAAAATAATTGATAAATTCAAGGCTTTGATCTCAAAAGATAAGACTTTATTCAAATATTTTTGTCCAGTTATTCATGGTAATTAGCAGTTAAATGATGTTTGTTAATTTACAGTTTTTGGCACTTCCCTGGAAGATATAGTAGAGATGTTTCATGCAACATCCCTACAAAAGAGGTTATTTTTATTGTGTATTGGGTGTCACGGAAAACACCGACTTAATTAAGTGTCTTTTGTCTAGAATATAAAGAATAGGCAACACCTCTAAACTCAATCTCCAATTCTTTTTAATTGGTAAACTCTGCCCGTAATTGGTTGACAACTCGATCTAATCCCACAGAATGGGCTGCTTTGAATAATAAGCGATCGCCTGTTTGCATAAATGTTTTTAATCTCTTTATCAAATCAGCATGAGTAGTAAAACATTCGCAAGATATATCATCGGCACTATTAGCAATAATTTCGGCATCTTGACCATCAACTAATACTAATAACCCATCCAGATGCAAAGTTTTGACCATTTCCCCAACTTTTTGATGAAGTTCTGGGGATCTTTCTCCTAATTCCTTCATTGCCCCTAAAACCGCAATTTTCCGCTTTCCTGGTGTGTCTGCTAACAACTGCAAAGCCGCTAACATAGCTTCTGGGGCAGCATTATAGGTTTCATCTAAAATCACCACGTCATTAGGTAAAGTGAAGCGTTGACTTCTACCTGTGGGCATATTTACCATAATCCCAGATTCTAATAATTGCCAATCAATTTCTAATACCTTAGCTACTGCTAAAGCTGCTAAAAAATTAGTAGCATTATGACGACCAGGTAAAGGTAAAGGTAGACGCATTCCAGCCACTTCTACAGATTCATTATCAGTTAATCTTCCTTGGATATCACCACCAGAAAAACCATAACTGATGACTTTCCCCTGCCAAAATTTCGCTGCTGTCTCCATTAACAGAGGATTATCGTGATTGAGAATGGCAATGCTATCATTTGGCATTGTTGCTAATAATTCACACTTAGCTTCAGCAATCGCTTCTTCTGAACCAAGTAATTCAATATGTGCCGTTCCTACATTAGTAATTACCCCAATTGTCGGCCTAGCAATTTCTGTAAGTTCGGTAATTTGTCCCCTGCCCCGCATAGCCATTTCGATCACAGCAAAGTCATTTTCTCTACCCATTTCTAAAAGGGTTTTGGGGACACCAATTTCATTATTAAAATTCCCATAGGTTTTATGAACTTTTCCCTTGGTGGCTAAAACGGCTGAAATTAGTTCTTTGGTTGTAGTTTTCCCCACCGAACCTGTTATTCCAATCACAGGAATAGAAAAGCTTTCACGCCACCATTTAGCAATTTGTTGATATGCCTTTAAAGTATCTTTGACCCGCAAAACTGGAAAACCGGGATTGTCATAAGCATAATCAACTATGGCAACTATAGCCCCTTTAGCGATCGCTGTCGGCACAAAATCATGTCCGTCAAACTTTTCTCCTCGCAAAGCCAAAAAAACTTCACCAGGTTGGAAAATGCGAGTGTCTGTTTGTATACTACTACCCAACTGGGATAAGGTAGATGCAGATACATTCACAGGTTCAGCGACAAGAACTTCAACCAGTTGAGAGATGGTGGTAGAAACTGGCATACTAATAAACGATAAGATGTTTTAAAGGTATTCACATTACCATTTTTTGTGTCACTTCTAATTTTATTGATGATCATGTTTCTTACCATCACTTGGGTGGTATTAATCTATAATATTTCGGACTAAGTACATAGCAGGATCAACTTGTCAGTCTATTAATTACAGCAGATTTCGCTCTAATGAGGTACAAACTTGAATTATGAAACTCTTGTAGTGCGGGCATACTATGGCTAACGCCACGCTGCGCTATCGACAAGCTCAGTACAAGTCTTGCCCGCTATATATGTACCTCATAACACC
>CAINGU010000061.1 GCA_903848645.1 uncultured cyanobacterium
AAAAGATAACACAATGAAAAGCACAACTAAAGCAATTTTCAGTCTTGGTTTAATCAGCTTCTTAACTTTGGGTGGAATCTGTCAGAATGCTTTTGCTGCTGAAGTTCAAGCTAATAATCACCACCATTCAATGATGAAAAAACACACAGTTAGAAGACACAAACATAAACCAGTTCATACTAAGAGAACTATTTCTTCAGTTAAACATACTCCAGTTAAAAAGTAATTCTGTCTCCACCTTTTAACATTTCACAACCGATTAACCTTACATAAAATCAACACCAGAAAAGATAACACAATGAAAAGCACAACTAAAGCAATTTTCAGTCTTGGTTTAATCAGCTTCTTAACTTTGGGCGGAATCTGTCAGAATGCTTTTGCTGCTGAAACTAAAGCGGCTAGTCAATCTGCACCTGCAACTTCTGCACCCACAATACCTGGTACAACACCTACCACAACACCAGCTAAAAAGCCCGCAGCTAAAAAACCCGCAGCTAAAAAACCCGCAGCTAAAAAACCCGCAGCCAAAAAACCCGCAGCCAAAAAACCCGCAGTCAAAACACCTGCTAAAAAACCTGTAACCAACACACCTGCTAAAAAACCCCAATAAATAATTTTTCCCTGTATTGTACCCTTTTACCTATTATTTGCATCATCCTATTAAATAGGATAATTTGATGAGATGATGCAATATTATATCAGTCAATAATGTATTTGACAATTTAGTTTTGATCATACTAATTAGGTTGGGTAATTATTAAACCCAATCTATTTTTTTAATGATAGATTTTTATAACTACTTCAATTTGTTTATTTTGAAAATGGTGAAGTTGATAATAAGCGTGCTGTAAAACAACTACCAAATCCCAATTCACTTTTAACAGTAATTAATCCACCATGTTTTTTAGCAATAGCTTGAGCAATAGCTAAACCTAAACCCGAACCACCACAATTATAACTGCGAGATTCATCGGCTCGCCAAAATCTATCAAAAACTTTTTCCAAATTATCTGGAGAAATTCCTATACCTGTATCTTTTACACTGACGTAGATATGAGAACCTATGCTACGACTTGTAATTTCAATTGTCCCTACTAAGGAAGTATAGTTAATGGCATTTTCCAGCAAATTGGTAAATAATCGTTTTAATTGTTCACAATCACCAAGTACATATAAATCTTGATCTAATTGTAATTTTATCTTAATTTGTTTAGCCTCAGCTTGGGGTTTGTATAGTTTATATAAATTATCTAAAATTTCTTCTAAATTAACAGAACTTGGCTCTTGATTAAGGATGATATCAGTCCGTGCTAACAGCAATAAATCTTCTGTTAAACTAGACATTTGTTTTGTGGCGCTGAGAATAGCTTGGAATTTTTCTAAATCTGTTTCTCGAATTGCTTCTGGATATTTAATTGCGACGGAAGCATTACTTTTAATTGCCATTAATGGACCCCTGAGTTCATGAGAAGCATCAGCGGTAAATTGTTGAAGTTTTTGTAAACTTTCTTCGATTGGTTGCATAGACTGACGAGTTAACCATAGTCCACCAACACCGCTAATAAGTAGAGCAAAAAAAATTCCTCCTCCTAAACCCCAGTCAAGTTTATTTAAAGTTTTGTTGAGATTTTCTAGTGATTCACTAGCTCTCACATATCCAATTAGTTTACCATCTTCACTGCCAATTATTGGTAATGTAATAGCGACAATTGGATTTTTACCTGATTGAATCTGTTTTTTAACATGAGGATAAAGAGGTAAATTTGGTAAATTCTCACCTTGTTGTTGGAGAAAATTGCCTTTTTGGTTAAACCATTGTAAACCTTGATGACGATTGGTAATATCGTGAATAGGAAAATCATTATCCAATTTGATTTTACCATTAGTATATTCTGAACTAGCAGCAGCACCTTCCGCTAAATTAATTAGTTTCTCGGTAATTTCTTGTTCAAGACTTTGATTTACAAAAATTCTGACTGCTAATGTAAATCCTCCTAATACTGAGCCAACAACTAATAAATAGGAGAATAATAAGCGATATTTAATTACCCACAACATTAGATATTTCCTAAACGATACCCGATACCATAAACAGTTTCAATGATTTTTTCAGATGCCCCAACAGATTTTAATTTTTTACGTAAGTTATTTATGTGAGTTTTGACAGTATCTTCACCAGAAATTTTATCAAATTCCCATAATTTATCCAAGAGAGATGTGCGAGTTAAGACTTGCTGGGGATTGTTCATAAAATACTCTAAAATCATATATTCTTTAGGTGTTAATAATAGAGTTTGATCGTGATAGCTAATATGACAACTACTAGGATCTAGTTGTAATTTACCATACACTAATATGGGTGGGCGAACTTCCGCATTTCTGCGAGATAAAGCTCGAATACGGGCTGTCAATTCTTCTAAATCAAATGGCTTAATTAAATAATCATCAGCCCCTGCATCTAATCCAATTACTTTATCTGCTGTAGTATCTCTAGCTGTAAGCATTAAAATCAAGGCATTATATTTAATAGATCGTAAGCGTTTACATAAACTAACTCCATCTAACTTTGGTAGCATTAAATCTAATAAAATTATGTCATATTGTGTTGATTGACTATATTCCCAGCCTTCAATTCCATCTTGAGCAATATCTACAACATAGCGTTGATGTTTTAAATCTTCTGCCAATGGTTTAGCAATACGTTCGTCATCTTCTACAAGTAATATTTTCATATTAATTGTTGGTGGATAGGTTGATACTTTTAGTTAAACATAACGCAAATTGTGTGATTTTAAGTTACTGCGGCAAAATTAATCTATTTTCGTGACAAAGCAGGAATCAGACTATGGCAAGATAGGATTATCAAATTTAGCTGTATCACAGCTGATAAACGCTCACTTTTTAATTCCCGGAGCTATTCAATGTCAATTTATGTCGGTAATTTGTCCTATCAAGTTAGAGAAGAAGACCTCAAACAGGTTTTTGCTGAATATGGAACTGTCAACAAAGTTCAACTACCTACTGACCGAGAAACAGGTCGTGTCAGGGGTTTTGGCTTTGTAGAAATGGCCACAGATGCGGAAGAAGAAGCCGCAATTACTGCCCTTGACAACTCTGAATGGATGGGACGTAACTTAAAGGTTAATAAAGCTAAACCTAAAGAACAAGGTGGTGGACAACGTGGTGGAGATGGCGGTGGCTATTCTCGTCGCTACTAAATTTTACCATTAAAACTCTAAGTATCGGATTTTCAGGACAGAGGCAAGCTCTGTCTTTTTTAATCTCTGAGTTAATCAACAGTCATAAGCTTTACAACTTATACCATATCTATGTTTTCGTCATAATTTCACGCCACATATAGGAAAGAAATATCTAAAAACTACATCAAGTTTGACAGCTTGTCTTTTGACATGGACATCATGGTAATAGATGAAAAAGGTATACTTTCCTAATTGCCAATTCCCAGTTCCCATCATGAATATGCTAGATTTATCACTCATAACGCTTCTAGGGTTTCTGGGCAGTTTTGGACATTGCTTTGGGATGTGTGGACCCTTAACAGTAGCTTTTTCTCTTTCTAACCAGCAAGAAAATCCTAGTTGGCAACAGCAATTAAAATTTCATACCTTACTTAATTTAGGGCGAATGTTGAGTTATGCCTTAGTTGGTGCTGGTATTGGCGCATTAGGTTCAGTATTAGTAGAAGGTGGACAACTGGCGGGAGTTGGTAGTGATTTGCGGCGTTGGATAGCTATAATTACGGGTATGATGTTGATTTGGTTTGGTTTAGGACAGGTTAAACCAGATTTTTTACCCCATATTCCCCTATTACACCCCATTTTAAAAGGGAATTTACACAACCGCCTGAGTGCGGCCATGATCAAGTTATCTTCACAAACTCAATGGTGGACACCGGCACTTTTGGGCATGACTTGGGGATTAATGCCCTGTGGTTTTTTATATGCGGCTCAAATTAAGGCTGCGGCTACAGGGAATTTGTGGCAAGGTGTAGCGACAATGTTAGCTTTTGGACTGGGTACACTACCAATTATGCTGGGTGTAGGTGTTTCTACGGCATTAATTAGTAAAGATAGGCGTAGTCAATTATTTCGCTTGGGTGGGTGGGTAACTTTAATTATTGGTGCTATTACTCTCTTACGGACGGGGGATACAATGACAGACTATAGCGGCCACGCTGCCCTCATCTGTTTAATTCTCTCATTGATTGCCCGCCCTGTGAATATTTTTTGGACTGCACCTCTGCGTTACCGTCGGGCTTTGGGAGTTGGGGCTTTTGTCCTGTCTGGGGTACATACTATCCATCATCTGGAACACGCACTAGATTGGAATATCGCCGCTTTTTGGTTTTTACCGTTAGAATTTCAATGGGGGATGAGTGCGGGGGCTGTAGCATTGGTATTAATGACTCCCGCTGCTTGTACAAGTTTTGATTTTCTGCAAAAGTGGTTAGGTAAGCGTTGGCGACAAATTCATCTTTTGACTGTACCAGCTTTGTTATTGAGTGCTATTCATACGGTTTTGATTGGTTCTCATTACCTGGGTGCTTTAAAATTAACTTGGCAAAATCAATTAGCAGCCGTTTTTTTGGGCATAATTACGTTTGGTGTATTGTTCCTACGTTCTCGATATTCTTGGTTATATTTACGTCTAGAAAAATTTTATGTTCCTCCCAATAAATCGCGGTAAATTGACTATTTCTCCGGCACAGAACCACAAAATAAAGTATCTATTATTATTAGTTTTATCTAGTTTGATAGTTACTACAAATACTCAAGTTTTAGCCCACACGGTAAAAATATCAGAAGATGTCGGTGGTACTGTCCATTTAGAACCTAATGATAATCCCCGCGCTGGGGAAATTACCCAAGCTTGGTTTGCCCTTACTCGTAAGGGTGGTAAGGTAATTCCTTTAAAAGATTGTCATTGTCAGTTGGCTATTTATGCTGAACCTCATGCAGTAGGAGAACCGGCATTACTTGAACCTCCATTAAAACCTATTCAGGCTGAACGGTATCAAGGCATACCAGGGGCAGAAGTTACTTTTCCCAAACCAGGGGCTTATGAGTTGCAATTGAGTGGTAAACCTGTGACTGAGGGCAGTTTTAAACCTTTTGAGTTAAAGTTTGTTGTCACTGTGGCTACAGGAAAGGCTATAGTTACTCCCCAACCTGGACAAAATGTGAATGAGAGTCAGCAAGGAACAACAATTGGGTTAGCACAACCTTTGATTTGGTTGGGGGTTTTGTTAATTTCTGGTGGTATTGTAGTTTTTTTGGTGCAAATGAAGAAAAGCTAAAGTGAGAATTCTTCCCAAAATTTGTTAGTTAATACAGCATTTACATCATTGGGAAAAGGACAAATATCGCAAAAATAAACATCAGGATAACTATCTTTGACATTTTCCAATGCCATTTCATAACTTTTAGCGAAGATTTCTCTAAAAAAACTTTTCAAACTTGGTGAATCTTCTAATTCAATTTGTAATCTTTGGCGAAAATTCCGTATTTCAATTTCCCAACCTCGATAACATTCTGACATTGGTACATAACACCGCTTTAATAAATGTTCTAATAAACGCACCAAAAAACTCCGCACTGCTTTACGCTGACTTTTCCCCAAAGACTCAACCTCTTCAATCAAATTGTCCCAATCTAAGTTTTCATTGTCTCGTGATTTTAACTTATTGACTGTATCCTCAACCCAAAGATAAAAATCTTCTTCGTATAAGTTTTTTATTGATGTTTGGCTCATAATATTTATTTGCTGTTTATTTCCATTTTACCGGATAGGAACAGGGAAAAGGAGAAAATTATCCCCAATTCCCCTGAAGTCAGTAGTTACAGCAGATTTCGCTCTAATGAGGTACAAACTTGAATTATGAAACTCTTGTAGTGCGGGCATCTTGCCCGCTATATATGTACCTCATAACACCGGAAAGTGCTGTAGTTATTTATGCCTTGTTTGATGCCATTGCCAAGCGTGAGAGACGATATCTTTAATACCTGGATATTGAGGTTGCCAATTCAAGATTTTTTGAGCTTTTTCACTTGTACCAATTAAGGCTGGAGGATCTCCAGGACGACGCTCACATTCTTGCACTGGTATTACCATTCCTGTAACATCTTCAGCCGCAGCAATTACTTCTTTAACTGAAAAACCATTACCATTTCCTAAATTAAAAACTTCGCTCTCACCTCCATTTAATAAATATTCTAATCCCAAAATATGGGCATCTGCTAAATCATTTACATGAATATAATCCCGAATACAAGTACCATCGGGAGTGGGGTAATCAGTTCCAAAAATAGTAATAGATTCTCTTTTACCCAATGCTGTTTGTAATACTAAAGGGATTAAATGGGTTTCAGGATGATGATCTTCTCCTAATAATCCTTCGGGGTTTGCACCCGCAGCATTAAAATAGCGAAAACGCACTGATTTTAAATTGTATGCTACATCAAAATCAGTTAATATCCTTTCTACCATTAATTTAGTTGCACCATAGGGATTAATGGGATTTTGGGGATGATCTTCTGTAATCGGAATAAAGTTGGGTACACCATAGGTGGCACAGGTGGAAGAAAAGACAAAATTCTTAATAGAAGCTGCTAACATTGACTCTAATAATGTCAGCGTTCCTAAAACATTGTTACGGTAATATTTGGCTGGATCTGTTACAGATTCACCTACATAAGCATAGGCAGAAAAGTGGATAACTGCGGCAAAATTGCGAGTCTGAAAAAGATTATCTAATAAAGTGCGATCGCTGGTATCTCCTTCGATCAATTCTACCTGTAAAACCTGTTCTACCAAATCCCGATGTCCATACACCAAGTTATCAAGAATTACCACTTCATAACCGGCTTGCTTGAGTGCTAACACGGTATGAGAACCAATATATCCTGCTCCTCCCGTCACCAAAATGCTAGGCTTTCCCGCTGACATAGTTTCTCCTTAATGGTTCTTTGATGAATTGGCAAGAACTACAACTATAGGAATCATAAATGATATTTGATAGCTTGCGTGGCGTAGCCATAAAATTTTAAGTAGTGTAGGGTGGGGTTTGGTGGGCATTGCCCACCCTACGTATATTTCAAAAATCAAATATTAGTCCTATAAAAGAATCATTAAATCAAGCCTTCCTGAAAATTAGCCCTTTTGGGAATAATATAGCAATTCTCGTTTTAGTAAGATCAGTTGTTACGCAACTAAATTTTATAATCATAATTTAGTTCAAGTTTGTGGTGTGAGCATCTTACCCGCTAAAATTATGCAAATTAACTTTATTTTTTTCTCCCCACCCTCATGTCTCCAACATCAGAAATTGCAGTTGAGTTTCAAGATGTCAGTTTCCAAATTAATCGCCGTCCTCTATTATCTCACTTAAATCTTAGCATTTACCAAGGGGAAGCTCTGGTTTTATTAGGGCGTAGTGGTAGCGGAAAAACCACCACCTTAAAATTAATTAATCATCTACTTGTTCCCAGCCAAGGACAGGTTTTTGTGAGGGATACCAACGGTGAAGGCAGTTATCGTTCTACAATCAAATGGGATGCCATTAAACTGCGACGACGTATCGGTTATGTCATCCAAGACACTGGGTTATTTCCCCATTTTAGCGTTAAAGAAAATATCGGACTTGTTCCCTCTTTAGAAAAGTGGACACCACAGCGAATTGAGGAACGAGTCTATCAAATGTTAAAATTAGTTGATTTAGATCCGGAAATATTTGCTCACCGCTATCCTCATCAACTCTCTGGTGGTCAACGTCAGCGCGTTGGGGTGGCAAGGGCATTAGCCGCCGACCCGCCTATATTATTAATGGATGAGCCTTTTGGCGCACTTGATCCGATCACTCGGTTAGAATTACAACAACAATTCCAGCATTTACAAAAGCAACTAGGAAAAACCGTAATTTTTGTCACCCACGATATTCAAGAAGCCTTTTTTCTAGCAACTCGTATTGGCTTAATGTGCGGAGGAAATTTAGTTTTTCTCGGCACAAAAGCAGAATTACTCCAATCTCAACATCCAGAAGCACGAGCTTTTATTGCTTGTTTGAATGCGTGGGAACATGGGGAAGCAGCTTAAATTTTAGGAGCTAACTTTGTTTTTTACTCAATATGCCCCAGAAATCATCCTTCGCAGCGGTGAACATTTAGTATTAGTGGTGATCGCCATGACGGTTGCTATCTCCATTGGCATTCCTTTAGGCATTTTTATCACTCGTCAACCTCAACTTGCTGCGCCCATTCTCGGTTTAGCTAACGCCATTCAAACTATTCCTAGTTTAGCTATTTTTGGCTTTCTAATTTCCGTGCCATTTCTGGGAGGAATTGGCAAAAATCCCGCTATTTTTGCTTTAACTCTCTACGCTTTTTTACCCTTAATTCGTAATACTTATATTGGCATTAATGGTGTTGATCCAGCGATTCGAGAAGCCGGAAAAGGCATGGGAATGACAGATTGGCAATTGCTGTTTCAGGTAGAAATTCCCCTGGCTTCTGGGGTAATTTTGGCAGGAATTAGAGTAGCCACAGTTATCTCTGTGGGTATTGCGACTATTGCCGCAGCTATTGGTGGTGGTGGGTTGGGAGTATTTATTTTTCGAGGAATTTCTACGGTTAACAATGAATTGATTCTAGCTGGGGCAATACCTGCGGCTGTAATTGCCTTAGTTGCAGATTTAGGTTTAGGATGGGTAGAAAAAAGGCTGATCACACAAACAGAAAAAAAGTTTAAATTTAATCGTCCAATTGCCATAATTTCGGGAATATTAATATTCCTAATTTCTGGATTAATCGCTGTTAACTATCTACAAAAACCAGCCACAATTACTATTGGCTCAAAGAACTTTACAGAACAATTTATTTTAGGAGAATTACTAGCTCAAGAAATTGAATCCCATAGTAAATTAAAAGTTGCCAGAAGTTTCAATTTAGGCGGAACTTTTATTGCCCATGAAGCTGTAAAATCAGGGCAAATTGCTGGCTATGTGGAATATACAGGAACAGCATTAACAGCAGTTTTGAAAGAAAAACCTGATAATAATCCTCAATTTGTTTATGAAAAAGTCAAGGAAGACTATGAACAGAAATTTAAATTAGCAGTTATGCAGCCTTTGGGATTTAATAATACCTTTGCGATGATTATCCGGGGTGAAGATGCTAAACGATTACAAATTAAAACTCTTTCCGAAGCAGCTAAATATAGTCCCCAATGGCAAGCAGGATTTGGGTATGAATTTATAGAACGTCAAGATGGTTATCCAGGTTTAGCCAAAACCTACGGCTTCAATTTAACTAAACCTCCTAAACAAATGGAATTAGGATTGATGTATAAGGCTTTATCAGAAAAGAAAGTAGATTTAATTGCCGCAAATTCTACAGATGGATTAATTCCGGTTCTCAAATTAGTGATTTTGGAAGATGATAAAAAATATTTTCCTCCATATCAAGCTGTACCTATTTTTAATCAAGCAATTCTGAAAAAATATCCAGAATTACCAGCAATTATTAATCGTCTAGCTGGTTTAATTTCCAATGAAGAAATGCAAAAGATGAATTATCAAGTTGATAATCAATCTCGTCCTGTTCAAGAAGTTGTGAAGGAGTTTATCAAAACTAAATCCAAATTATAGGATGACTATTTGATTGTTCAATATATACGTAGGGTGGGCATTGCCCACCCTACAATACTTAGATATCTAAAAAAGTCGTCTTCTTGTCCGATTTTCAGACTGTGTTTTTCGTAAAGGGACTACTTCTGCTTCACTACCCTCCCTAGCTACGCGAATTAATAACGCAGAAGATACCAAACTGGCAACCATCGAATTACCACCATAACTAAACATGGGTAAAGGTAAGCCTGTAGTTGGTAACGCACCTGTAGTTACACCAATATGTAATAATGATTGGCCGACCATAACAACTACTACACCAATTGCTACTAATTGGGATGTGAGATTTTTGGATTTGATAGCAATAATTAATCCTAAAGTGGCAAATACAGCTAACATTAGTAATAGTAAAATACCACCAATAAAGCCAAATTCTTCGGAAAAAACTGCAAAGATAAAATCAGTATCTTGAATTGGTAAATAGAATAACTTTTGTTGAGAAAGTCCAAATCCAGCCCCCCAAGTTTGACCTGAACCTACAGCTAATAAACTTTGTACTAACTGATAACCATCTCCTGTGGCATCAGCCCAAGGATTCATAAAAGACATAATGCGTTTGCGTTGATATGATTTGATACTAATACTGATGATTGCTAACATCACCCCACCAACGGCTGTTCCTCCCAAGTATTTATATGGTATTCCTGATGCTAGGGCAATAAACCAAATTGTCATGCCGCAAAGTGCTGTTGTACTTAAGTTAGGTTGAGCCAGAATTCCTAAGAGAACAAGACAGAAAACACCCAACCAAGATAAACGAATTCCCCAAGAGAGTTTTTCCCACTGGCCAAAAAGTGTCGCACTTTGTAAAACTAAAAAAGGTTTAATTAATTCTGATGGTTGAATAGGAATTGGTCCAATAGCTATCCACCTAGCTGCGTCAAAAGCCTTTCTTCCTAATCCTGGTATTAAAGTTACGAAAATCAACATCAAGAAAAATATTAAAAACCAATGAGATACACCCAAAATTTTCCGCAATGGCAAATTAACAATGATGTTGAAAATAATCAAAGAAGCTAAAGCCCAAAGAATTTGACGTTTAAAATAATATAAACCATCGCCTTGACGTTCATCGGCAACAGCATAGGATGCAGAAAAGAGGATGATTAAGCCAATAAACATCCACATTAATGTTAACCAGCGCAATAACCGGGCTTCTAAACCCCAGCTAGAAACAGAATTATCAAAAATTGGTATTAACCGGAGTAGATTCACAATTTGGTAATTAGTAATTTTCTTCTTTCTTCTCTTGACTCGGTGACTCTTGACTGGGCGCAGGCCCTGCGCCCCTACCTCCTGACTCCTGTTACCAGAAATTCTCTATTTAAATTAAAACTAAGTTATCTCGGTGAATTACAGTATCTGCGCCTTCATAACCTAGAATTGATGGGATTTCCCGTGAATGTCGTCCGCAAATTTTTTGTAATTCCTCACTATTATAATTCACTAATCCTCTAGCAATTTCATGGCCATTACTATCACATAACTGCACCGCTTCTTGATTGTCAAATTCCCCTTCTATAGCCTTAATCCCCGCTGCTAATAGGGATTTTCCGGCTTTGACAACGGCGGCGATCGCACCCTCATCTAAATATAATTTTCCCCCCGGAATCAAACCATAAGCTATCCAGCGTTTGCGGGCTGAAGTTGGTTCTGGTTGGGGTGCAAAGTGTGTACCAATGAGTTCTCCTTGAATAATTTTTTCAATGTTCCGGGGAAACTTTCCTTGGGTAATGACAGTTCTGATACCAGCAGTAACAGAAATTCTGGCCGCCGAAATTTTAGTCATCATTCCCCCAGTCCCCCATTGAGAACCCTGTCCACCAGTTTGAATCTGTAAATCTGTCAGTTCTTGCATACTACTAACTAAACTAATAGGTTTAGCATCGGGTACAGAACGAGGATCGGCTGAGTATAATTTATCAACATCCGTTAATAAAAACAGCCAATCTGCTTCTACTAAACTGGCTACTAATGCAGAAAGAGTATCATTATCCCCAAATTTTAATTCTTCTACCGCCACTGTATCATTTTCATTGACTATGGGAATTACTCCTAAACCCAGTAATTCTTGAAAAGTATTATTAGCATTAAGATAGCGGCTACGCTGTACCAAATCTGCCCTAGTTAATAATACTTGAGCAATTGGTTGTTGCAGAATACTAAATAAATCATCATATATACGCATTAACCTACCTTGCCCAACTGCTGCTACAGCCTGTTTTAAAGCTATGGTTTTGGGACGTTCCGTTAAACCTAACCGCGCACAACCTACTCCCACAGCACCAGAGGAAACTAAAATTACCCGATGTCCCTGTCGTCTTAAATCACAAAGAGTTTCCGCTAAAGTAGCAATGCTAGAAAGGGCTAATTGTCCGGTTTCTGGTTGAGTGAGACTAGAAGTACCGATTTTAACAACAATTGTTTTTGTCATTGGTCAGTTGTCAGTTGTCCGTTGTCAGTTGTGATTTAAACCCAAAAAATTATACAGCACCAATCCCTCTATCGTGAAGGTTGGTGCTGTACGGGTTGATATTTATCTGTTATCTACTAGGATCTTTTTTGGCTGACCCTGATGTTATTAACAGTAATAATCGCTGATTTTGGACAAACTATAAAATTCCTTAATTATTTCTTTAGATTTACTTTTCTGACGAATTATAAATCTTTATGAAGATTTGTATCCAAGAAAAAGGGGAAATAAAAATCAGCTTTTTCTAGATACCATTTGCACATTAAGAGACTTCCAATTAAAAAAATATCCTAAAATTTCTTGTGGTGCAGGCATCTTGCGTGCTAATAATACAAGAACGGGCAAGATGCCCATCCCACAAGATTGGATAGCGAAGCGCTGCTGCAAGCAGTTCATCTTTTTTGTGGAGTTCTCTAAACAGAATTTGGAGAACAAAGACGCAAAGAAAATCTTTCTCATTCTTGCTTATACGTCTTTGCTTAATAGCTTATTCCGGTAATTTATACTCTCCCACTATCTGCTTTGCAAATTCGGGTACGTGCGCTGCTAACTTCTCAGGATGATTCCGCTTCACATATAAGTAATTTCTCGCAAAGTGGGAATCTATGGAAAATCTCGCATATTCCAGTCCTTTGGGTCCAATTTTATCTATGACGACTCCCATTAATTTCGCTGCCCACATCGGTAATGTAACTGCTTGATCATAAGCTGGTATGCTTTGCTGTACGGCGGGTTTCCGGTTTCCTTGGGACATGACTGGCTGGGTGTGGAGTTGGTCTTTCACCAGTTCCAGCATTTCTTTGCCTGTATCGTTTCTGACTACTATCCATTGCCATTGGTAGGGTGCGCCCATATACCCGACGACGATATCAGCGAGGGAGTTGACGTAATCGAAGCAACTCATACATGATGGAGCAAAGATGTCTTTAAGCACGTTGGTTTTTAAGCCGAAGAAGGGGACTGTTTCTTCTGAACCGTCTTCGTGTTTAAAGTGAACTCGGAAATCTTGCATAAATTCGTAGCTGACGACTGTTTGGGGGGATTTGCTGGTGGTTTCTAGGAATTTTTGCAGTCCGGCGCGGGTAACGTTATCTACGCAGGGTGTTCCCAGTACGTAGAGTTTTTCTAAACCGAGTTTTTTCTCGACGGCGCGTAATGCTTGGATTTGACAACCTACACCAATCACTAATAACCGTTTCATTCCTGATTTTTCTATCTGTTCTAATACGGATAGGTTGGGGGATAGGGTAGGTTTATTGACTTTTGCCGCTAGTATTTCTGCGGGGGTGCGGGCGATAATGGGCATAGGTTGAAAGCGGTCTTCTTTGGTATTTCGCACACATACCACGCCTTCAACTAAGCCACGATTGAGCATTTCTATGGCTATGCTGCTAACTATTCCTGTCCACTGTGCGCCTTCTATGGGTTGTTGTTTTCTGGCGGACATCATTTCTTGATGAACTCCAAAGTAAAGTTCGTTTTCGTCTTCTAGGTTACGGGGGCGGTTATGGGTGGTGGTTTCTAGTTCGTCTATTCTTTGGGTAATGAAGGCGCAAGCTTCTTTGACGTAGTGGATATAGTAGGTGTCGCATAGTCCGCATTCGCTACAGAGTTCTTTGGCGGGGCGCACGCTTCCGGGTTTGAGGGCTTTGGCTTTTTTGTGGGATTCTTGGGATTCTATGGATGTCATCTATTTTGTTTATTTTTACTAAATATGGCTTTTATTACCTTACCGTTACAGGATGTGAAGTTGGCGGTTTGAGTTAGCCAAGAAATATGGCTTAGGCCACGCTACGCTATCATTTCTTGGCGGTGGTGATATCATGATGATTGTGAAAGATGTTAAATGAAAAAAGCGATCATACAAAAAATCAGGCTCTTCGGCACTTGTCATGCCAAATATGAATTTATTCAAAGAAGTTTAATCGTTTTATAAACTTATCTAAACCATTCCTAAATCAAAGCCATTTACCGTAAGCGATAGCTCATATAAGTGTCTTTCTATATCTAGGACTTACTTCTAGAAAAATACTTTTTGAGATCACGCAATCTTTAGGTATAAACATGGCTACAAATGAAACATTAATACCCGGCAACTTATTAGTGAGCCGCAGTGTTTACGCTGGTGCTAACGTCAAGGTTGGGGACATATTACCAAACGGAAAGACGGCTGTTGCTGATGGTTCTTATCCAAATGTGTGGAATAACGAAACACCAGATCCGAGTTTTGGTGTCACTTCGCCGATTTTCATAGACCAGATTACTACCACTGGCAAGCTGATCAAATCCTATAATCTTACTGATACCCTCAAACAACAAGGTATTGATATTTCGACTAGCTTCCCTTCAAAATCGGAACTTGGTCTCAGTCTTTCTCCCGATGGTGCGGCTGTTACCTTCATGGCTTATAAGGCTGCTCCTCAATCCCTTGATATCTCCAACTCCAACACCCCAGCCGTTATTGATCCGACCAATTTGGTTGGTAATCTCACGGCTCAACGAGCAGTAGTCCAATTTGATGACAACTTTAATCTGCAAGTAACCCCAGTTAATGCCTATAGCGGAAATAACGGTCGCAACGTTGTTCTAGGCAATAACGGCTACTACTACATGATTGGGAATGCAGGTAACTCAGGTACAGGTGTTACCGGAGCTACTCTGAGTGCATTAAGCGATAATACTGGTGTACAGATGATTGCCCCCGGTACAGGCGGTAACACAACTGTAGTTGGAGCAGTTAAAGGTACTTCTGGAAGCCTGACGGGCTATGAGCGTGGTTTCTCAATTACTGATTTACCAGGCGTTACAACTGCGGATAAAACAGGTAAGGATGATAACTTCCGAGGCTTAACTCTCAATCCTTTCGATAACACCCTCTATGTCTCCAAAGGAAGTGGTGGTAATGGTGTTAACACTGTTTACAAGGTAAGTCCTACTGGTAGCACTCTTCCAACTTTAGCTAATGCTGGTACAGCTACAATCAGTATTTTACCCGGATTTTCAACGACTCTTGCAAACAGCACGACTGGTGTTGTTTATCATCCTTTTGGTCTTTGGTTTGCTAATGCGACAACATTGTATGTTGCGGACGAAGGAAATGGCACATCAACAGACCCTAATGCTGGTTTAGAAAAATGGACTTTTGATGGTACTGCTAAACAATGGGTACAGAACTACACTCTACAAAAAGGTTTGAACTTTGGTACGGCTTATAGTGTAGGTAATGGACCAAATGGAGAAGTGTACTCCACATCTCTCAATCCTACTGTGGCTGGACTTCGCAACATTACAGGTAAAGTCAATAGCGACGGAACTGTATCTATTTACGCCGTCACTTCCACAACGAGCGCCTTAAAAGACCAGGGTGCAGATCCAAATACAGTAGTGGCAATTACCGATAATCTAGGGTTTACAACCGCCGCGCAAGCTGCAAGTGAGAGTTTCACAACCATAGAAAGTGCTAGTTACGGTAACGTTTTCCGTGGTGTTTCCTTAGCTCCCACTGTCTCAACTCCTTTCTCTGGTGTGGCCGCAGGTGATGCAACTTCCAATGATGCAATTCTTTGGACTCGCACCTTTGATCCACAAACAAAGAAAGGTGTTAATACCAACCTAATTGCCCAGGTTTCCACTGATTCTACCTTTGCAACCATCAACTTTACCTATAACGTCCCTGCCAGAACTGATGGTCTTGATCATGATGGCACAGCGAAAATAGATGCCACAGGATTGCAGAGTGGAACAAAATACTACTATCGCTTTGTAACTGCAACAGGTAGCGATACTAGTACAGTTGGCACTTTCAAAACCTCACCAGATGCCAATACTCAAGCTCCTGTTCGCTTTGGCTTTAGTGGTGATGCGGATGGTTTGATGCGCCCCTATTCCTCTACCGCTAACTTCGGTAGCCTGAATTTAGACTTCTTTGGGTTCTTGGGAGACACAATTTACGAAACTGCCAGTAATGGTTCTCCTGCGGCCACAACCAATATCGTTGGCAACCCCACTCAGGCTCTAATTGATTACCACCGCAAATATCTGGAAAACATCCAGCCAGTTTCTAATGGTGGATTCTCTGATTTGGAAACCTTGTATTCATCGCAAGGTAACTACACCCTACTAGACAACCACGAACTAGGCAATAAAGAGCTAATCAATGGTGGCGCGCCGGCTTCTTTGGTGGCGACATCAGCACTTGCTAGTGCTGCGAATGGTTCTACTAATACAGCAGATGACGTAAATACCACAGGTCAGTTTGTTAACCAAAGTGTTGGATTTAAGACTTTAGTACAGGCTTATTCTGACTACCAACCCATTAAAGAGCAAATTATTTCCGCTCCTAATGATCCGCGAACTAATGGCACTCAACAGCTTTATGGCTCTCATCAGTGGGGCGAAAATCTGATTTATATCAACACGGATGATCGCTCTTACCGCGATGTTCGCTTGAACAAAATCGATCCCGCCACTGGTAAAACTGTAGATGACACTGGTTCTCGTGCGGACAATCCCAACCGGACAATACTAGGAGCAACTCAATTAGCTTGGCTGAAGCAAACCCTACTTGATGCACAGAAAAATGGCACAATTTGGAAGTTTGTAGCTTTATCTAACCCCATCGATCAAATTGGGGCAATTGGATCTGGTGCTGATGGTGGTAAGTCATGGATTGGTGGCTATCGGGCTGAACGCAATGATTTACTCAAATTCATTGCTGACAATGGCATCAAAAATGTAGTTTTCTTGGCTACTGATGACCACCAAAATCGCATCAACGAACTAACCTATTGGGACAATGCCAGCGATATCGGCGACCAAAGTAAGGCCAAGGTATTGCCTAATGCCTTGTCAATTGTAGATGGTCCTATTGGTGCAACTGGACCTGATACCATTACTGACCACAGTTTTACCAATATCAAGTCCTTAGCTGATAAACTGGCGGCAACTGAAACCGCAGCAGGGGTCAATCCAATTGGTTTAGATCCTAACTTTGCTGGACTCAAGAATGTTGTCCGTGAAGGTGATCCGAATGCTGATACCCTGCGTCAACCAATTGATTTCTATTCTCCCGATACCTTCAACTACACTACCTTTGATATCTCTGCTGATGGCAAAACCTTGAATGTAAATGTGCAAGGGATTAATTCCTCTGCCACGAATTCATTCATAGAACCAACCGCAGCTAACCCTGTACACTCAATTCTTAGCTTTAGTCTGGATGCTGCTCCCTCAACTCTGAGTATTGCAGCCAGCACTCCCACTGCAACAGAAACTAATACCATTCCTGGTGTATTTACTGTCACTAGCGATGCTAAAGCTAATGTTCCTTTGACATTCAACTACACCGTTGGTGGTACTGCTACAAACGGCGTTGATTACAATAACCTGAGTGGGACAGCTACCATTGCTGCTGGTCAATCTTCTGTGGATATTTCAGTAAAACCAGTAGATGACACTCTATCAGAAGGAAATGAAAGCGTCACCCTAACTTTAGCCAACGGTACAAACAACAGCACAAATGTTACTAAATCTGCGGCTACTGTTAACATCATTGACAACGAACCCACACCTGTGGGAACTACGGGAAATGATACATTGGATGCTATTTCTGGTACTAAATTCGATGGTCAGAGCAACATCCTATTTACTGGTGCAGGTAATGACACAGTAGAGCTAAGAACTGTAGCAGCTAACCCATTAGCAGGTAACAACATTATTGATCTTGGTAGCGGTGACGATAAAATCTACGTCAACAAGAATGATAACGTTTTCGGTAGTGATGGCAATGATACCTTTTTTGCTCAAGATAGCAAAGGTGGCAACCGCATATCTGGTGGTGCTGGTGATGATACCTTCTATCTAAGTAGCAATGACAGGGTATTAGGTGGTGATGGTAATGATAAATTCTACGCTGGACGCGGTGGCGGTAATTTGATTGCAGGTGGTGCTGGTGCTGACCAATTCTGGATTGTCAATACTGAATTACCACAAACTACTAGTAGTCCTAATACCATTCTTGATTTCCAAGTTGGTATTGATACTATCCGTCTTCAAGGTGCGGCTGGCTTAGGTATCACTACATCTACACTCAAGTTAAATCAAGTTGGTGCAGATACTACAATTAGTTTCAACAATCAAATTCTCGATGTTCTCAGTGGGATTCAAGCCAGTAGTTTAAGTTTGACAGATCCTAATCAGTTTGTTTTTGCTTAACAAGCATTTACGAGTTTAGCCGTTAGGGGGTGGATTTCTTAATCTGCCCCAACTCAATTTTTCCAATCTCATGAGTGATCAAAAATTAAATACTTTCAAGTATTTTCTTGTGGTGCGGGCATCTTGCCCGCAAAAACCATACCAATTTAATTATGCCCCTCATCCCGACCCGCAAGTGACAAAAACTTTTCAATAATTTGTAAAGCACTTTTCGATATGATGAGGTACAAGAACCCCACCCCCAACCCCGCAAGGGATTATGGGGTGATAAAAATCTTCAAACATTACCTAACTGTCTGGGAATGAATTCCCAGTCTAATAGCAAAAGTCGGCTTAAGCCGACTATAATTTTTTTGGTGATTATGGGAATATTAAATAGGAGAACATTTAAAATAATAAATAGATTTTATTTATGGCTTTGTGGAGACTTTATTATCATCTTGTTTGGGCGACAAAAGAGCGTCAGCCATTAATTACGAGGGAACGGGAAGGGAAACTTTACGGTTACATTATTAGCAAAGCCGATGAATTAGGTACTATTATTCATGCTATTGACGGTATAGAGAATCATATTCATGTAGTCGCTTCTATTCCTCCAAAAATTTCCATTTCTGATTTTGTGCAAAAAATCAAAGGCAGTAGCACCCATTATCTTAATCATTTATATCATGGAGAAGATATGTTTGGCTGGCAAAGAGGATATGGGGTTTTTTCCCTGGGGAGAAAACAACTAGAACAAGCTGTTATTTATGTAAAAAATCAAAAAGAACATCATTTAAACGGTACGACAATTGCCTCTTTAGAAGAACATAATCAAGATGATGATGCTCCCCAAAAATTCCATATTTAGTTAGCTTTAGCTTACTTTCGCTATTAGCCTTAGAATTCATTCTAAGGCGGACTTAAATGCCACGACAATTACATCTTTGGAAGAACATAATCAAGATGATGATGCTCCCCAAAAATTTCATCTTTAGTTAGCTTTAGCTTACTTTTGCTATGAGCCTTAGAATTCATTCTAAGGCGGACTCACGGGCAATGGTAATATTTAAACTCGCCAATGGTAATATTTAAACCCGCCTGGGAATGAATTTCCAATCTAAACCCGCCTGGGAATGAATTCCCAGTCTAATAACGAAAGCCGGCTCAAGCCGACTCAAAGATGTTTATTGTGTTTTGTCTATGAAATCAAACTAAGCCTCAACCGATACCATGCGTTTTTTAGCAAGATGGTTTTTGCGGACTTTAGCCGCACCAAAACAAAAACCTAATGTTGCTATTCCCACAACCGAGTTAGGCTCAAAGGGAACAGGTGTTGCCGCAGTGAATTGTGTTGTAGAGTTGGTGCTATCCGCGAAATCCACCCCAACAAAGAAAAAGTTTGTAAATCCGCTATTCCCAGTTGTTCCCAAACGCAAGGGAATGCCTGTAACTTGATTGATAAAAGATACATCAGCAAAGGTGATATTACCATTGCTAACGGTAAAAGCATTACCATTGGTGCTAGATGCAAAATTATAAATAGAAGTCGGATCTGTACTAACCGTTGCTGTAATCCCTTGTCCAGCGTTATTACCTTCAACCAAACCGCTTAATGTTCCTTTAACTAAAGACCTGGTCCGGAGTGGGCCATCTACATCCTGAAACTGAAAATTGAACTCAAGAGCATGAGCTGGGGCAGCGGCTAGTAACATTGAAGCCGCAAAGCCAGCTACAGCAAGGGTTTTAGCGATTATGGGGGGGTAGAAATCTTCATCTTGATCATGATTATCAAATCCTCATATTTGCCTGACTTCATGAGTTTACACTAAGTGCGTAGTGAAAACAAGCACTAAAATAATTATTTATTATCTAGGAAAAATACTGAAAAAACCAGATCCCCGACTTCTTCAAAAAGTTGAGGATCTTCAAATCAAAAATTCAATTCTTTAGTTTATCTAAAATCACATTTAAGTTATGAAATTCCCTTTCTAAGATAGAAGCAGGAACATGACCCCATAGCAGCAAACAACATGACACAAATATCAGAATCCTTAGATTTGTCCACAGATAAAGCTTTAGATCGTGATTGTACAACATTATCCCGTCACGTCCTCCAGCAACTACAAAGCTTCGGACCAAATGCCCAAGATTTAAGTGCGCTGATGAATCGTATCGCTTTAGCGGGTAAACTGGTAGCACGGCGGTTGAGTCGCGCTGGTTTAATGGAAGGGGTTCTCGGATTTACTGGAGAAGTCAACGTCCAGGGAGAATCCGTGAAAAAGATGGATGTTTACGCTAATGAAGTATTTATTTCCGTCTTCAAGCAAAGCGGCTTAGTTTGTCGTCTCGCTTCCGAAGAAATGGAAAAACCCTACTACATCCCTGAAAACTGCCCCATAGGTCGTTATACTCTCCTTTATGACCCCATTGATGGCTCATCTAACACAGATAACAATCTCAGTTTAGGTTCTATCTTTGCCATTCGTCAGCAAGAGGGAACAGATATTGATGGTGAAGCCAAAGATTTACTGACAAATGGCCGCAAGCAATTAGCAGCGGGATATATTCTCTATGGACCAAGCACCATGCTGGTTTATAGCATAGGTACAGGAGTGCATTCATTTATTCTTGATCCTAGTTTAGGTGAGTTTATTCTTTGTCAAGAAAATATCAAAATGCCAAATCACGCTGCTACCTATAGCGTTAATGATGGTAACTTCTGGCAATGGGATGAATCTTTTAGAGAATATATCCGTTATGTTCACCGTACAGAAGGTTATAGTTCCCGTTACAGTGGGGCAATGGTCAGCGATATTCACAGAATTTTATTACAGGGTGGGGTATTTCTCTATCCAGGAACAATACAAAAACCAGAAGGTAAATTACGTTTGCTGTATGAAACTGCTCCCTTAGCATTTTTAATTGAACAAGCTGGAGGTGTAGCGACTACAGGAACAATGGATATTTTAGATGTAGTTCCCACCAAACTGCACCAGCGCACACCGTTAATTATTGGTAGTAAAGAAAATGTGGCCAAGGTGATGTCTTTTATTAAAAGCTAAATTTGTGGTTTTGAGCGATCGCTAGTTGAATTACCCATCAAAACCTTAAAACACTCCAACATCAACAGCAATATCAGTGCCGTCATGAAACAATGACCAGAGTAAAGCATTGATTAACTTAAATTCTGTATTGATGTACCTACAATCTCCCGTCTGTGTAACGTCTGTGTCATTCCTGAACTCTTTAAAAAGCCAAGTCAAGCTATTCTCGCCTGTAGAGGGAATTGGGGAATCAGAGAAAGATAAAGAAATCAGGAAAATCTTTACTTTCCCCTCTTACCTAAACCCCAAATCTAAAATCTAAAATCTAAAATCCTATGGTCAGTTTGTTAGAAAATCCATTGCGTGCCGGTCTACAGCAGCAAGGGATGCCCGAACCACAAATAATTGTCATCTTTGGCGCTTCTGGAGACTTAACTTGGCGGAAGTTAGTCCCAGCATTATACAAATTGCGGAGAGAAAGACGGATTCCCGCAGAAACAACCATTGTCGGTGTAGCCCGTCGGGAATGGAGTCATGAATACTTCCGTGAGCAGATGCAAAAGGGCATGGAAGAAGCTCATGCTGGTGTAGAACTAGGTGAACTTTGGCAAGACTTTTCTCAAGGTTTGTTTTACTGTCCTGGGAATATAGATGATCCCACAGGCTACCAAAAACTCAAAACCCTATTGGCTGAACTAGACGAGAAACGGGGAACACGCGGAAACCGGATGTTCTACCTTTCCGTTGCCCCCAACTTCTTCCCCGAAGCTATTAAACAGCTAGGGTTAGCCGGAATGCTAGACGACCCCGAAAAACATCGTTTAGTGATCGAAAAACCCTTTGGACGTGACTTAGCTTCCGCCCAAAACCTCAACCAAGTAGTCCAGAAATTTTGTCAAGAAAACCAAGTTTATCGCATTGACCACTACTTAGGTAAAGAAACAGTCCAAAACTTGCTGGTTTTCCGGTTTGCCAATGCCATTTTTGAACCTTTGTGGAATCGGCAATTTGTTGACCACGTACAAATCACTGTAGCCGAAACTGTAGGCGTTGAAGACCGGGCTGGCTATTATGAAAGCGCCGGCGCACTGCGGGATATGTTGCAAAACCACCTCATGCAGCTTTACTGTTTAACGGCTATGGAAGCGCCCAACGCCATGGATGCTGATAGTATCCGTACAGAAAAAGTCAAGGTGCTACGAGCTACCCGGTTAGCTGATGTTCATGATCTTTCAAAATCAGCAATTCGTGGCCAGTACAGTGCCGGCTGGATGAAAGGTCAACAGGTAGAAGGGTATCGAAATGAACCAGGAGTTAATCCTGAATCCACCACCCCCACCTATGTAGCTATGAAGTTTATGGTGGATAACTGGCGTTGGAAAGGTGTTCCTTTCTACCTGCGAACTGGCAAGCGGATGCCGAAAAAAGTCAGTGAAATTGCCATTCACTTCCGCGAAGTTCCTGCCAGAATGTTCCCCTCCGCTTCTCAACAAGCAAGTCCCAACGTTTTGACCATGCGGATACAACCCAATGAAGGGATTTCCCTGCGGTTTGATGTGAAAATGCCCGGTGGCGATTTCCGTACCCGTTCCGTAGATATGGATTTTAGCTATGGTTCTTTTGGGATTTCAGCTACTTCTGATGCCTATGACCGCCTTTTCCTTGATTGTATGATGAGCGACCAAACTTTATTTACACGGGCGGATGAAGTAGAAGCAGCTTGGCAAGTAGTTACACCAGCCCTATCTGTATGGGATTTACCCGCAGATCCGGCTACAGTGCCTCAGTATGAAGCGGGTACTTGGGAACCAGCAGAAGCAGAATTATTAATTAACCAAGACGGCCGCCGTTGGCGCAGACTTTAGGAATTTTAGATTTTAGATTTTAGATTTTGGATTGGGAATTGATAATTGGTGGGTTGGAAAAGAATTATTACCTATTAATTAACTCCTAACCATTACCTCGCTTCTAATGCAAAATCTTAAATCTTAAATCTTAAATCTTAAATCTTAAATCCAAAATCCAAAATCCAAAATCCAAAATTAACTATGATTTCCCAAGCACCAACAATTTTTTCTTTGCAAGCACCCAAGGATGTTTCCCTGACCGAAATTGAAGTGGAACTCACTAAAGTTTGGCAAAGTTACGGTATTCAAGGGGAAGACGGTGGTTTACCCGCTGCTACCCGTGCAACAACATTTACTTTAGTGGTTTACGAACCTGAAGAAACCCAGTATTTATTAACTGCGACCGGTTTTTATAATGGTCCTGTTGATGGTATTCTCGGACCGCAAACTAAAACAGCCTTACAGGAGTTGCAGAAAAAGCATCATCTTCCAGAAACTGGTACTGCTACACCAGAAACTCTGACTGCTTTACGGGCAGAATATTTCCAAAAGCAGCATACTGGACCCAAGGGAGATAGTCATGGTGCAGCTATGGGCTATACTTTCAGTCCTACCAGTCCCACCATTGCTGACGAAATTGCTATTCGTAACCCTTGCCGGATCATTGCTTTATGTCCCATTGCTGGGGATGATGAAGGGGTAAAGGCACAAGTTTCTGCCTATTGTCCAATTCAAAAGCAGTCTTCTAGCACTCTGATATGCTGTGAATACATTACTCTCACTGGTACGGCTGGGGCTTTAGAACGCATTGGAGGGATGATTCCTGCTTTGTTAATTGGTGGTTTACCTAAGTTCCTGTGGTGGAAAGCCACACCAGATGCTGCTAACCCTTTATTTAAGCGATTAGCGGCAGTTTGCAATAATGTCATTGTTGATTCTTGCAACTTTAATACACCAGAAGATGATTTACTCAGCTTGCAGAAGTTAGTAGAATCTGGTGTACCTCTGGCTGATTTGAATTGGCGGCGGTTGTCAGCATGGCAAGAGTTGACAGCACAAGCTTTTGATGCGCCTAATCGTCGCGCTGCGCTCAAAGAAATTGATCGTGTCAATATTGATTATGAAAAAGGTAATGCTGCTCAAGCATTGTTGTATTTGGGTTGGTTAGCTAACCGCTTAGAATGGCAGCCAGTTTCTTATAAACACGAAAATGGTGATTATGACATCACCACCGTTCAATTCCTGTCTCAAGACCAAAAACACATAGAAGCTGAGTTAGCAGGTGTTCCCATTGCTGATATTGGCGAAATTATCGGTGATTTAATTGGTTTGCGCTTGAGTTCTACCAATCCTCAAGCTAATTGCGGAACGGTAATTTGTTCAGAAACCGGCGGTTGTATGCGAATGGAAACTCATGGAGGCGCTCAGTCGTCTGGGTTGTTCCAACAAGTAACTTCTCTTTCGGAACAAAAAGCCGAAGCTTTGTTAAGTCAACAGGTACAACGCTGGGGACGTGAGGCTTTATTTGAAGACAGTCTAACTGTAATTGGTAACACTATTAAGTTACGCAAATAGTTAATGGGTAATGGGTAATTGGTAATGGGTAATGGGTAATTCTCTTGCCTGTTCCCTGTTCCCTGTTTTAAACATTAAAAAACCCGGCTTAACCGGGCAGATGTACTGTTTGTCGAGTTTTAAGCTAATGATAATTATTGGTTGATTTCACAAGTTAAAGGACAAGCTGCATAAACAGTGGTTTGGGTTTTTTCTGCTTCACCATGCAACCAACTTAACCATTTTATCTGCTTAGGATGAATACCTTTAGCGGTGAGAACTCCAGCAGCAATTAATACTGCCATAACATTAAACATGACTAAACAACCTGCCACAACTAACACAGCACTAGCGGGCATTACAGATTGCAAGACAATAGATAACAGACATCCAATTGTAGCCATCAATACAACCAATGGAAAACCGACGACTAATAAGCACACTGCCAATGTAAATGTCCAGATTAAAAAGCTTCTCATTATTAACAAGGAGTGGGTCTGACCTAGATTAGAGCTTTGAGCAGAAACCATGACTTTTCCTCCTAATACACAGCAAGTTTAAATTTCAGTTATTTATCGCCGGAAAGCGAATAAACTGATTTTGTTTCAGTGAAATTTAGTATATAGAACCCTAGCCTCAAAATGAGCATTTCTTTACTAAAATTTACATTTAATTTTTTGTCCTTATGAATGAGAACTTACATATACCCACAGGCAGGGAAAAGAGTTTTGGTCTATGCCTTTAGAAATATAGACTAAGGATAGATGAGAATCAGAACTTGATCCCCGCAATCGGATGCCCCAGATGCTTAACATTTCTTATAAAAAACTATATTGTTTCTCATAATTCAAAAACGAATTGACAAAACACAGACAACAGGTGACGAGTAATTCTTAATTTTCCGCGCATTTACTCATCTCTTTGTCTGCAATCACTTATACTATTAGTTACAGTTACTTGATAATTTTCCCAATCACTCATCTTGTAGAAATTGAGTAGGTGGATGGGAGATCACTTAAATGTGTAACGAAATAGAAAAATACTCACAACATCTAGTTTCTTGCCTTGTCATTATGACAATTTTTGGCAGTAACCTACTTAGCAATTAGTTAAATTTTCCATCTACCAAAGGTGAATATATATGACAGAACCACAAACACGCAGAATGCCACCACCACCACCACCGCTACCAACGGCACAGCGTCAACCAGCAAAAAATTTAGGGATAAATACACCAGCAACAATTACTGCACCTGTAGCCCCACCACCACCACCACCACCATTATCTAGTTCAACTGCGCCCACAAATAAACCTTCAGGACTGACCTTGGCTCACCTTGTTAAGGAAGCATTTGATGAGGGTTACTCTGATATTCACTTGGGAGTAGGAGAAATACCCCGCTTCCGCAGTCGGGGAGAAGTTCAATGTACAAGTTATCCCGAAGTTGATAAACCGACTTTTATGAGTTGGTTGCGGGAGATTCTCACTGATGCAGAAATTCAAAGGTTTCAAGAACAACTAGAATTTGATGGTGCGACTCAGTACGAATTTGCCCGTGTGCGGATTAATGTGTTTGATTCCCTGCGTGGCTATGCCATGGTACTGCGGTTAATTCCCCTCAAAATCCTGTCTATGGAACAGTTGCGTTTACCACCAGTATTCCGAGATATTTGTCATCATCACAAAGGCTTAATTTTGGTGACAGGGCCAACTGGTTCAGGTAAATCAACAACAATGGCAGCAATGGTTGATTATATCAATCGGGAGATGGCCAAACATATTATTACGATTGAAGATCCAGTAGAATTTGTTCACCAAAGCCGGAAGTCTCTAGTCAAACAACGGGAAGTGGGAATGCACACCCGCAAATTTGATAACGCCTTAAAAGCAGCTTTGCGGGAAGATCCAGATTTGATTCTAGTGGGGGAAATGCGGGATAAAGAAACCGTGAATACCGCACTCAAAGCAGCGCAAACAGGTCACTTGGTGATGGGAACTCTGCACACCAATAGTGCGGTAAAAACTATTGAACGGATTCTCAATTTGTATTCCGGTGCAGAACAAGATGCCATGCGCGTAGCTCTTGCTGAATCTTTAGTATGTGTTATTGCTCAAGGTTTATGCCGCACTACTGATGGCAAACGGGCAGCTTTCCATGATGTTCTCATTAATACTGAAGCCGTCAAAGAATGGGTGAAAGATGGTAAGTATGATGAAATTGGAGAGTTAATGAAACAAGCTGGTTTTGATGGCATGGTAACAATGAATCAGTCATTACTCAACCTCTACCAAGAAGGCCGAATTACCGAAGAAACTGCTTTAGAAATGTCGCCAACTCCTAACGAAATGGCGCAATTTCTCCGCGGTCGTGTTTAATGGATAATTGATACAGCACTTTCCGGTGTTATGAGGTACATATCCAGCGGGCAAGATGCCCGCACTACAAGAGTTTCATAATTCAAGTGTTATGAGGTACATATCCAGCGGGCAAGATGCCTGCACTACAGGAGTTTCATAATTCAAGTGTTATGAGGTACATATCCAGCGGGCAAGATGCCCGCACTACAGGAGTTTCATAATTCAAGTTTGTACCTCATTAGAGCGAAATCTGCTGTAATTGTTAATTGTCAATTGTTCCTAGCACCTGTGACTAAGTTGAATGTAGACAAACTTTCTAAACCCCAGTTGTTCAAGGGTATTGCCTTGTTTACGCCTGGAGGAGATTTAATCTATTGTATTGACCCTAGTAAACAAGGAAGATGGCATTTACATCTGTGTGCGGCTTTGCAGGAAATCCTCGATTTACCTGAGCCACCACATTTCTTAGTTCCTTGTTACACTGCAACTATTGATCATTGGTTAAATCCTCGGACTCAACAAGTGCAAATCTTTGCGGAGGCTTATCCAGCCGTAATTCGTCATCAAGCTGTGCTAAATGCGATTTTTGGGACTGGGGATTTGGTGTGGCAATCAGCACCTTGGCAGGAGGGATTGTGCGATCGCTTGGTATTATCAACTTATCGGGCTACATTTCCTCAGCTTTGGGAAGATCATGATTTAATTGTGCGTTTAGACTTAGCTGATTCGCCCTCACAGTACCAGCAACCAGTGATTAATAAACAACTAGCACAAAATATCCAAAGTCCTCCAGGCTTTGTTTTGCGTTTGTTTGTGGCTGGTCATAGTGCGACTACAGAAAAAATTCTACAAAACTTGCACGAATCATTAGAGCGATCGCTAGGATGTCCTTATACTCTCAAAGTTATTGATGTTCTCACAAATCCAGAACAGGCAGAAATTGATCAAGTTTCCGCTACTCCTACCTTAGTTAAGGTTTGGCCGCATCCAATCCGACGGATGGTTGGTAATTTAGATAATATGGATAAACTATTACAAATGTTAGCGGGACAATAGACAACTGGTGACAAAGAATGTAGTGACAACAAGGATAAAAACACAACTTTATCAAAAATTCACATAAGTTCCGCTAAATTACTAAGAAGTCAGGATTACACTTATAACTACTAATAAAGCAGCAATCATCAAGGTTTTGGCTAATTTTATTCATCTTATATCAATCTAATAACAGGTTTAAAAGCAGAGATAATCTAATAAATTTTCTGCTGATATTGATAAATATACGGTTACTAAAAACATAAAATTCACTAACTCTTTACAACAAAGTATACAAGCTGCTATACTGGCTCGCATAGAATAAAAGGTAACAAGACCACTAATCTTTACATGAGAAGGCATCTATGTTTGAGCTATCCTTAGACTCTCAACAATCAGGGTTAATTTCTACCCCCCCCTACAACAATCAAGGTTTGAGCGATTATCAAGATCCTTTATCCGCTGTTAATCCTGCCAATTCTTCCCAGTTACCTGTTCCGTTTATTGATACAGTTTTTCAGGCAATTAATGAAACTAAATATATCCTGAGTGGACTCAGCAGTAATTCTCAAAAAGATTACATTATGGGGACTGCTTTTGGTCAAGATTATAACCAGGACTCAGCCAATCAAATATTGACAGCTTGGGCGCAAAATAATTTTACTGGTACACCGCATATAAAATTAGTATCTGCTCAAAACTTCAATGGAGCGTTTGCGAAGGACAATGATACTATTTATCTATCAGGGGAATTTGTAGCGGCTAATAAGGATAATGTTGGGGCAGTTACAGGGGTTTTAGTAGAGGAGGTTGGGCATTCTTTAGATAGTCAAATTAATGTGAAAGATGCTGCTGGGGATGAAGGGGATATTTTTTCGCGGTTGGTAAGGGGGCAAAGTATTAGTGCTGGGGAATTGGTATCATTGAAGGGTGAGGATGATCATGGTGTTTTAGTAGTTGATGGATTGAGTGTTGGGATTGAGAAAAACGATACTCTCAGTACCGCCGAAAATATAGGAACACTAGGCTATGCTTGTTATGCAAAAAGCGGTTGGGTAGGTGGAAGTGTACCGAATGATTATTATCGTTTTCAAATTAATAATCCTAGCAAAATCATTTTAGATTTGGTTAATCTACAATCTGATGTGGATTTAAAGCTATTAGATTCTAATGGCAATATGATTTATTCCTCTGCTAAAGGTGGTACTGCTAATGAACAAATCTCCGCTCAAATAGGATCTGGTACTTATTATATTCATGTTCAGGCTTTTAGTGGTAGTAGTAATTATAATTTAGGAATTACTGCTATGCAGGGTCGTATGAACCCTGATACTGATGTAGATGGTGATGGTAAAGCTGATATTGTCGGTTTTGGTCCTGATAATGTCGTACACACTTCCTTTAGTAATGGAGATGGAACATTCCGACAATCTATTGGTTCTACTCCCGGATTTACCAAAAATTACGGTTGGAATACTTTTAATGACTCTCCGCGAATGTTAGCAGATGTAAATGGCGATGGCAAGGCTGATATTGTCGGTTTTTATAGTGATAAGATATTTGTTTCAATAGGTAATGGCGATGGTACATTTAAAGCTGCTACATCTACCACTCCTGGATTTACTAAAAATTACGGCTGGACTAATTTTAATGATTTTCCCCGGATGTTAGCTGATGTAAATGGCGATGGCAAAGCTGATATTATTGGTTTTGGTCCTGATAATGTTGTACACACTTCCCTTAGCAATGGAGATGGAACATTCCGACAATCTATTGGTTCTACTCCCGGATTTACCAAAAATTACGGATGGACTAATTTTAATGAATTCCCGCGAATGGTAGCGGATGTGAATGGAGATGGAAAAGCTGATATTGTCGGTTTTTATAGTGATAAGATATTTGTTTCAATAGGTAATGGCGATGGTACATTTAAAGCTGCCACATCTACCACTCCCGGATTTACCAAAAATTACGGCTGGAATACTTTTAATGATTCTCCGCGAATGTTAGCGGATGTGAATGGAGATGGAAAAGCTGATATTGTTGGTTTTGATAGCGATAGGATATTCATTTCTATAGGAAATGGAAATGGAACATTTCAAACTGCTACTGCTACCAGTCCTGGATTTACCAAAAATTACGGTTGGAATACTTTCAATGATTCTCCTCGGATGTTAGCTGATGTAAATGGAGATGGAAAAGCTGATATTGTGGGCTTTGATAGCGATAGGATATTTGTCTCAATAGGAAATGGAAATAGTACATTTAAAACTGCTACGGCTACCACTCCTGGATTTACCAAAAATTACGGTTGGACTAATTTTAATGAGTTCCCACGAATGGTAGGTAATCAATCTTTAGGAGGATTTGCCTCACCATCTGGTTTAATGACTACTTCTGCCAACTTAACCAAATTAATTAATGGGGATTTGTCTTTGATCGGTCAATATATAGATGTAGATAAGACAGGTTACGAGACAGGTAAAAATGGTGCATTTACCCTATACCAATGTTGGGACTTTGTTGCTTATGCAGCAGGGATGATTAATACTTCATATTCATCTAATCCTTATTGGTCTACCTCTAATTGGAAGCGCGGGGAAAATGTAATAGAAAATGGTAATGTTGCTGTAGGGACTGCTATTGCTACATTTAAAGGCACAAATAATTTATACGGTGGACACACAGCAATTTTTGCTGGTTATGGTAGTAACAATGGAGTATCAGGCTTTTATGTATGGGATCAGAATTGGGATGGTTCAGCTATTCAGAAGCACTTTATCTCTATTAATGGATCTTCAAAATTGAACAGTAATGCCAAAGAATATTTTGTTGTTAAAGTGTGATTTGATAATTACTCATTAAATCCCTTTTCACTAAACAACGGAGGGCGATTATTTGAGCATAGAGAGTTGTGAATGCGATCGCTCATCTACCGTCAATGATTGTAGGGGTTTAGCATTGCTAAACCCCTACCCACCCGTAATTACAACCGATTAATACCCGTATCGCTACCAACCGATTAATCCCACATTCCGCACCCATGATATATAATCATATAAAAATTTATCAAAACAATCCCTCATCATCAAAGTGTCCTATAATCCAGAAATTCACCATCGCCGTTCTATTAGATTAAAAGACTACGATTACACCCAAGAAGGTGCATATTTCATTACCATTTGCACCAAAGACAAACAATGTATATTTGGTGATATCAAACAAGGGGAAATGAAATTAAATTTACTAGGTTCAATTGCTCATCAATATTGGCAAGAAATACCTCAACATTTCCCCCATATCAACTTAGATGTATTTGTGATTATGCCAAATCACATTCATGGGATATTATGGATAGTTAAAACAATTCCCAAAGAAGACAAAAGCAGAAATTATGGTAAAATGATTCCCGGATCAATTCCCACCGTCATCAGGTCTTATAAAAGTGTTGTTACTAAGAAAATTAATATTATTTGCCATCAAAAAGGAATATCTTCTGTATGGCAAAGAAACTTTTATGAACATATTAATCGTAATGAAATATCTTTGAAAGAAATCAGAAAATACATTATTAATAATCCTTTAAATTGGGATAATGATGATGAAAATACAGGGAAAAATATTCAAGAACAACGATTATTATTAGATATACCTTTTTAGATAAAATACTCGGTTTTGCTGGACATATTGTAGGGGTTTAGCATTGCTAAACCCCTACGTTTTGGGTATAATTGGATTATAGATAGCGTTTTCTGTAATTATGAATTTAACTTGGTTAGATAGTAATAGTTGGTTAATTGAAATTGGTGAACAGCGGATACTAATTGACCCCTGGTTAATTGGTGATTTAACCTTTAATAATTTAGATTGGTTATTCAAAGGTTCTCGTACTCAGGATCGCTCAATACCAGATAATATAAATTTGATTCTGCTTTCTCAAGGCTTAGAAGATCACGCACACCCACCCACCTTAAAGCAGCTTAACAAAAATATCCCTGTTGTCGCTTCCCCCAATGCGGCTAAAGTAGTAGAAAAACTGGGTTATCAACAAATCATCAGCCTTAATCATGGTGAAACCTTTACCTTGAATAATCAAGTAGAAATTAAAGCTTTTCCCGGTTCTCCCATTGGGCCAACTTTATTAGAAAACGGCTATCTGCTCAAAGATTTAGCCAATAATTCCACATTGTATTATGAACCCCATGGTTATCATTCTCCCCAACTCCAAGAAATAGCACCCATTGACGTAGTAATTACACCAATTATTGATTTGAGTTTACCCCTACTCGGTCCGATTATCAAAGGCATGAATAGCGCCCTAGAAGTAGCAAAATCCGTAAAACCTCGATTTATGCTCCCTACCGCAGCGGGAGGGGATATTTTGTTTGAGGGACTATTGGTAAAATTCCTGCAAGCTAGGGGAACTGTAGAAGAATTTCAGACATTACTAGAGAAAAACAATTTAACAACTAAGGTAATTGCGCCTAACCCCGGTGAAAAAGTTATGGTTTGAATAATTTAAAACCAATGATAGTTTGAGGATGTTATAATCTGCGATTTAAAGGCTTGATGTAAATATATCTACATCAAGTTTTCTAAATATCTGTGTGATTAACTATGGCAAAAATTCGTGTTTCCCTAGCCTTGAGTATAGCTACCCTCGCCAGTGGTTTCTTATTAGCCGCTTGTGAAAATCCTAATCCTTCATCATCACCTACAGCAAGTAGTCCCGCTTCACCAACCGCTACTACAACCAGTGATACTAAAGGATTGAAAATTGGTAGTTTATTACCAACAACTGGTGACTTGGCTTCTATTGGCCAACAAATGGTAGGTTCAGTTCCCTTACTGGTAGATACAGTGAACGCTTGTGGGGGTGTGAATGGTGAAAAAGTCAGTTTAGTACAAGTAGACGACCAAACAGACCCCAAAGCTGGCGCTGCGGGGATGACTAAATTAGCAACTTTAGATAAGGTAGCTGGTGTAGTTGGTTCTTTTGCGAGTAGCGTTTCCACTGCGGCGGTTTCCGTAGCTGTACCGAATAAAGTCATGCTAATTTCCCCTGGTAGCACCAGCCCCGTATTTACTGACAAAGCTAAAAAAGGCGATTTTAAAGGTTTTTGGGCGCGGACTGCTCCCCCAGATACCTACCAAGCATTGGCTTTAGCCCAACTTGCTCGGAAAAAAGGTTTTAAACGAGTTTCCACAGTAGTTATTAATAATGACTATGGTGTAGGTTTTGAAAAAGCATTTGTGGAAACTTTTGAAAAATTAGGCGGAACAGTAGTTAATAAAGATAAGCCTGTTCGCTATGATCCCAAAGCCCAAACCTTTGATACAGAAGCAACTGCGGCATTTGCTGGCAAACCAGATGCGGTTTTAGGCGTGTTATATGCCGAAACTGGGAGTTTATTCCTTAAAGCTGCTTATCAGCAAGGTGTCACTAAAGGCGTACAAATTTTACTCACTGACGGTGTAAAATCCCCTACTTTCCCAGAACAAGTAGGTAAAGCTAGTGATGGTAAGTATATTTTATCTGGGGCAATTGGTACAGTTCCCGGTTCTAGTGGTAAGGGTTTAGAAAACTTTAATAAACTTTGGAAAGAGAAAAAAGGCGGTTCTCCTGGAGAATACGCACCTCAAGCCTGGGACGCTGCGGCGTTATTGGTATTAGCAGCCCAAGCTGCTAAGGAAAATACAGGGGTTGGTATTGCTGGTAAACTGCGGGAAGTAGCCGCTGGTAGTGGTACACCAGTTAGTGATATCTGTGAAGGATTGAAGCTACTTAAAGAGGGTAAACAGATTAATTACCAAGGCGCAAGCGGTGATGTAGATGTTGACGCTAACGGCGATGTCATTGGTACTTATGATGTCTGGACTGTGGGTGATGATGGCAAAATTAAGGTAATTGATAAGGTTAGTCCTAAGTAGGGAAACAGGGAGCAGGGGAGCAGGGGAGAAATTTTCTTCTTTCTTCTTTGTGACTCGGTGATTCCTGACTGGGCGCAGTCCCTGCGCCCCTACCTCCTAAAAGCCACTGAAGTTATAACCAACTCCGAATAAAAGCCCGACATCAGTTTGATTAAAAAATCCAGCGTTGACTGCGGCTGTGGCGGTTAGGCGATTATTAAGAGGTACGTCTATACCACCAGTTACTAATAAAGCGGTTTCAGATTGACTACCAGTTTTAATGGCTGCACCTACTCCCACATAAGGGGCTATGGCCAAAGGTTCAGCAAATGGGTCTGCTGATTTAAAGGAAAAGTCGTAGGTGATAGGAGCGAGAATTGTGGTGTCGTTTCCTAGTATTACTGATGGTCTGACTGATAGGGATTTGGTAACACCAATTTTACTAATGACTGTGAAGTTACCATCACCCAAAGCTGAAGAGTTACCAGTTATACCAATGTTTCCGCCAACACCAAGATAGCTACTACCACCACGAGTTCCTTTACCTATTTCAATGTCGGATTGTGCTACTCGATTGGATGGTTCTGTTTTTTCTCTAGCTTCTGTAGAACCAGGATTGAGCATGACTGATGAGGTTTCCACTGTTCCTGGTACAGGTGTGATTGTCCGGTTGGCTATTTCTTCGGTAGCAACGGTGGATATTGTTTCTGGTTGGGCTGTCTGAGCATTTACGGAAAGTCCGCTACCTAAAACGACTAAAGCCGCAACACCTGGTAAGGCCAAAAAACTTTTACGAAGATTAATATTACTCATGTTCACTCCTCACTAGATTTAAGACTGACATCTATAGCAATCCTAAGTTAACAAATTTCGTTAATACTCACCATTTAACACGAAAAGTTAAAATTTGCATCTTTGATTTTGTTGAATTAACCCAAGTTGCTAATTATATATTTTAGGTCGGTAATGGGTAATTGATAAAATCCTTTTCCCAGCTTAATTTTAGCAAGACCATTTTTTTCATCGAGGTTTTTGTTAAAATTAATGAAATTTTCGCAGCAAAATACCACTATGGCTTTATACGCAGAATTGCATCGGCATCTAGGTGGTTCAGTCGTACCTCGTGTACTATGGCGATATTTCCAACGTCATAATACTGAGTTAATTTCTCGCTTTGCTGAATATCCAGAATTTGAAGATTTTTACACTCGTCCCCGTAATACTTTAGATGAATATCTAGAACTGCACACCCTGGTAGAAAGTGTGCAAACTGTAGAAACCTTACCCTACTTTATTTACCGCTTATTACGCGGTGCTTATATTTTTGAGAATTTGGCTTATTTGGAATTACGGTATACTCCCTATTTACGAACTCCTGAACATTTAAGTCAAAACGAAAGAATTGAGAAAATGGGGGAAATTGTGGATATTGTGGGTAAATCCAGTCATGTACCTGAATATCCCATTGTTACTCGTCAAATTCTCTGTATGCACTCCCGTTTACCCTTTGAGGTAAATAAGGCAATTATTGATTTAGCGGCACAAAATAAAGAATATGTCTGTGCGATAGATGTGGCAGGAGGCGATCGCTATTATGCTGAACGCATGGAAGAATGGGTCAGTTTATATAATTATGCCCATTCACTGGATATTAACACCACAGGGCATCTTTATGAAACAAAAGATGGTTGTTATCCAGAATTGTTACCCTATTTAATGCGAATTGGTCACGGTATCCAAATTCCGCTTTTGTATCCTGAATTACTGCCAGAAATTGCGAGAAGAGGGCAATGTTTAGAGGTTTGTCCGACAACTTACTTAAAAACTGGGACTTTACAGGATATTCGTCAACTTAAATTAGTTTTTGACCGCTGTTTTGCAGCCGGAGTTGATATCGCCATTTGTACGGATAATGCAGGATTACATAATATGCGTCTCCCGTTTGAATATGAAAATCTTTTGACTTACGACATTATTAATTTTCAACAGTTACAAGCTTGTCAGGATGCAGCTTTTCGTCATGCGTTCGCTTGGCCTCATAGTCAACGTCCGGCATCTTTGTTAACTGGGTTGTTGAAGTAGGGAGCAGATTCCTGGGCGCAGGCCCTGCGCCCCTACCTCCTGAAGATTTAAATGTCTGTTCCTTCTGTAGCACCGTTGATGGATTTCCAGGCTTCTAAACCACCGCCCAGTTCAGCTACTGTGGTAAAACCGAGGAATTGTAAGGTTCTCACAGCTAGGGCTGATTGGCTGTCATTTTCGCCATAAACGTAGATTTGGCGTTGTCTGTGGAGGGAAGTTTGGGCGCGAGATTCCAGGTCATTGAGGGGGATAGAAATTGCTCCGGTGATGCGGCTATGATTGTATGTTGAGCGATCGCGCACATCAATAACTGTAAAAGCAGGTTGACCCCATTGGAGACTTGTCTTTAAGTCGTTAACATCAGCAACTAAATCAATACTCATAAAATTTTCCCGCGTCTAATCTAATCAGCAATCTACCAAATATCCCTTCTTAATTCGTATTTCTTTAGAATGACAGCAGATTTGAGAAATTAATATTTTGTAATTATAATATTGTAAGCTAATTGTCTGACTGTGCAGACAATTTTTAATTTTTAATTTGTAATTTTTAATTATTCATAATGGTATCTACTATTCAAGCTTTACCAACAGAAGTTGTATATTTAATTACGGCAGGAGAGGTTATTGACTCTTTGGTGGCTGTTGTCAGGGAGTTGGTGGAAAATTCTCTAGATGCTGGAGCAACGCGCATTGTGGTTTCTTTATGGCCGCAATTATGGCGAGTTCGTGTGGCTGATAATGGTTGCGGTATGAATTTGGATGATTTGCAACAAGCCGCAACTGCACACAGTACCAGTAAAATTCATTCCAGTGCAGACTTATGGAAAATTAGCAGTTTGGGGTTTCGTGGTGAAGCACTACATAGTTTAACAACTTTAGCAAATTTAGAAGTTTTAAGTCGTCCTTTGGGGGGAAGTGAAGGCTGGCGAATTAATTATAATAGTGAAGGAGAAGTAGCAGAAGTAGACTTTGCGGCGATCGCACCTGGTACTGTAGTAACAGTTAATAATTTATTTGCTAATTGTGAAAACCGTCGTCAAGGTTTACCCGCAACAAATCAGCAATTAAAAGCTGTACAAGGGGTAATTCAACAAATAGCTTTATGTCATCCTCATGTTAATTATCAAGTTTGGCAAAATGACAAAGAATGGTTTACGATTTGTCCCGCACCAACGGTAGGTAAATTAATTCCGCAAATTCTCCCCCAAGTACGACAAGATGATTTACATGAGGTGAATTTGAAAATCCCCAATTTGGAAAATTCATCTTTGCATTTAGTGATAGGATTACCAGATAGATGTCATCGTCATCGTCCTGATTGGGTGAAAGTGGCAATTAATGGCAGAATGATTAAATCACCAGAATTGGAACAGACTATTTTATCAGCTTTTTATAAAACATTACCACGCGATCGCTATCCTGTTTGTTTTTTACATTTAACTATTTCTCCTGAACAAATTAACTGGAATCGTAACCCAGCGAAAACAGAAATTTATCTGAATGAACTACCTTTTTGGCAAGAACAAATTACCGAAGCTATTAATAAATCACTGCGGATTTCTGAAACTAATATTAAAGAATCAGTTCACACAACCAGAGTTAGTAATTTAATAAAAGTCGCCGAATCTAAAGGTGAATATAACTTTAATTCTTCAAGTTCCCAAAGTTCGGAAAATGAAAACTATTTAAAAGCAATTGCTCAACTGAGTAATACTTATATTGTTGCTGAACATTCTGGGGGAATGTGGTTAGTAGAACAACATATTGCCCATGAACGAGTATTATATGAACAATTATGTGATAGTTGGCAATTAGTACCTGTAGAAACCCCAATTATTATTTATCAATTATCACCAACGCAGCTTTCTCAATTACAACGTATTGGTTTAGATATTGAACCTTTTGGTGATAAACTTTGGGCAGTGCGTAACATTCCTATGATGTTAAAACAACGAGAAGATGCTGCTGAGGCAATTTTAGAATTAAGTTGGGGAGGAGATTTACAAACTGCTCAAGTTGCTGTTGCTTGTCGGAGTGCAATTCGCAATGGCACAAAAATGAGTTTACCAGAAATGCAGACATTATTAGATAATTGGCAACGAACCCGCAACCCGCGCACCTGTCCCCATGGTAGACCAATTTATTTATCTTTGGAAGAATCGGCATTAGCACGGTTTTTCCGCCGGAATTGGGTAATTGGTAAAAGTCATGGGATATAAACTAATCTAACTCTCTCCGTCCTTCTAATGCTCTGGCTAAGGTGAGTTCATCAGCATATTCTAAATCACCACCGACGGGTAAACCAAAGGCAATGCGGGTGACTTTTGTAAATGGTTTCAGTAATTGACCTATGTATAATGTTGTGGTTTCCCCTTCGATACTGGGACTAATGGCTAAAATCACCTCTTGGGGTTTTTGTTCGCTTACCCGTCTCACTAAAGGTTGAATATTTAACTGTTCAGGTCCTATACCATCCATTGGGGAAATTACGCCACCTAAAACATGATATTTACCTTTATATTCACGGGTTTTTTCTAATGCAATCACATCACGGGAATCTGCAACTACGCAAATAGTTGTATTATCTCGCTGAGGGTGACGACAAATTTCACAGATTGGATCTGATGAAAGGTGAAAGCAAACTTTACACAAACCTACCTGTTTTTTCGCGTCAACAAGTGCTTGGGCTAAAGCCTCTACTTCTGCTTCTGGTCTTTTTAAGATGTGCAAAGCTAAACGTTGGGCGCTTTTGGGACCAACTCCGGGTAGCCGTTGCAATTGTTCGATTAATTTGGCTAGGGGACGTGCGTAAACCGTAATTCTACCTCCGGGGTTTTTTCTATTTTACAATCATCTCATCTCAAAATTTAATATTATGTTTTATGTTTCGCGCAAAGGAGCAAAGACGCAAAGTTTGAGCAATTTTAACCTATAAATATTATAATCATAATTTATGCGGAGAGATTCACTCTTTTATAAACTCTTTCAACAATACCCATCTTTGTTGTTTGAACTGTTGACAGATCCGCCCGTTAATGCTCAGTCTTACAGTTTTGATTCTGTGGCTGTCAAAGAACCGACTTTTGCAATTGATGGCGTATTTTTACCTCCAGAAAGTGATGGACAAGGCATAGTGTATTTCTGTGAAGTACAATTTCAAAGAGATGAAGAATTGTATGAAAGAATATGTGCGGAAACTTCACTATATTTTTATCGTAATCGCAAAAGATTTTGTGATTGGCAAGTAGTGATCATTTATCCATCTCGAAATACAGAACAAAATGACATTTATCCTCATCGTGGATTTCTCAACAGTCCTCAAGTACATCGAGTATATTTAGATGAATTGGGGGATATTCAAGAATTACCATTAGGGTTAGGTGTCATGTTACTAACTACTCTGGAAGAAAGTCAAGCCCCAGCAGTAGCTAGATATTTATTAAATAGAACCCATGAGGAGATTGTCACACCATCAAGTCAAGCTATGATGGAAATGATCACGACAATCATGGTCTACAAGTTTGAAAATCTGAGTCGTCGGGAGGTAGAATCAATGTTAGGAATTACACTCAAAGAAACTAGAGTTTATCAAGAAGTTAAAGAGGAAGGAAGAGAAGAAGGTATAAAACAAGGCAGAGAACAAGGCATAGAACAAGGCATAGAACAAGGCAGAGAACAAGCTACAATTAATTTGGTGATTCGACTATTAACAAAGCGGTTTGGTAAAATATCTCAGAAAATGAGAAAATCTATTTCTGCTTTACCATTATCTGTGTTAGAAGAATTGAGTGAAGCTCTTTTAGATTTTCAGAGTTTGAATGATTTGCAAACTTGGTTGTTAATACATACTCCGTCAAAAACTGACTAACTATGTATTCTGGGTTCTGGGTGTAAGGTTGATAATAATTGACTTTCCACCTCGGCTAATTCATCTAATCTATCCATGACGATTTTTCGGTCAAAATAGGTATCAGCTAAAACCCAATATATGCCAAAATGTCTGGCTTCTGATGCCATTAAACTGCGGTAAAATTGAGCTAGTTCGGGTTCTGGACAGTTAGCAGCTAGAAGTCCTAAGCGTTCATGACTACGGGCTTCTATTAAACCTGTAACTAGCATAGAATCTAAAAAACGGTGTGGTTCTTGGTTACGGACTTGGGCTTTTAAACCAGCACCGTAGGGAGGAGGGGGTAATGGTTTCAGGGGAATATTCCGTTTTTCTAACCATTGGTTAACTTGTTCTAAATGTTCTAATTCTTCCCGGGCTATGGCTGTTAATTCTCTCACCATTTTGGTATTTGATGGATAGCGAAACATCATATTTAAGGCTACTCCAGCGGCTTTCTTTTCGCAGTGAGAGTGATCTAATAAGATAATATCCAGGTTAGCGATCGCTTGCTCTACCCAAGCATCACTGGTAGATTGTTTGAGAGCGTTGATGGTGGGTAAAGGTGAACTCAGCACAGGAAGAATAACTCCAAGTTGAACAATTTAGCTAATTAATTTTAATCTGGAATCATGGATAATTAGTGATTTTTTTCTCTAATTAAGAAAACTTGGTTAAGAATCTCAATAATTGCTTAGTTGTTGGTGTGAGTAAAGTTTTGCGGTAAGCGTCTGCGGCTTTTTTAATTGCTTCTGCTTGGGTAGGATAAGGATGAATTACACTACTGAGTTTACTTAAACCAATGTTGTTAACAATAGCTGTGGTAATTTCAGAAATCATCTCTCCTGCATGACTAGCAACTATGGTTGCACCCAGGATTTGATCTGATCCTTTTTTGTGATGAATCTTTAAAAAACCAGATTCTTCATGATCAGCGATCGCTCGGTCTATACTTTTAAAAGGAATCTTCATAGTTTCTATCTCTATACCTAATTTTTCTGCCTCATTTGCATACATTCCCACATGAGCAATTTCCGGGCTGGTATATGTTACCCAAGGCATCACCAAACTACTGAGTTTAGATCGTCCCCAACCAAAAGGCGAAAATAGAGTATTTTTAATCACAATTCGCGCTGCTGCATCTGCCGCATGAGTGAATTTCCAATTCATGCAGATATCACCAGCGGCGTAAATTTTGGGATTTGTGGTTTGCAAATAATCATTCACTTTCACACCCAAAGTTTGATCATATTCTACACCCACTGCGTCTAAATTCAAATTTTCTACATTTGGCACTCGTCCCGCACCAACTAATATTTCATCAACTGTCACCGAATCTCGTTCACTATTCACAGAAAAATATAGGCGTTTTCCTTCCGTAACAGTTACCACTTCTTCTAATTGACAATTTAATACTAAACGGATACCTTCATCAATTAAAACTTTTTGCAAAGTTTCTGCTGCTTCTGGATCTTCCTGATTTAAAATATGTGAACCTCGATGAAATAATATTACTTCACAACCTAAACGCCGAAATGTTTGTGCTAATTCACAACCGACGGGACCACCACCAATTACTGCTAATTTTTCGGGTTTTTGAGTCAGAGAAAAAACAGTTTCATTGGTTAAATAACCTGCTGCTTCAATTCCCCGAATTTTCGGTTTCACAGCCCTAGCACCCGTAGCAATGACAGCTTTTTTAAACTTTAAGTTTTGATTAGCAACTTCTATAGTATTATTACTTATAAATTTACCATTACCTAAAAAAACATCAATTCCTAAACTTTTAAATCTTTCCACAGAATCATGATGACTAATACTAGCCCGAATGCGTCTCATTCTCCCCATAACTGTGGAAAAATCCACATCAAATTTCTGCGAAACATTAATACCTAAATCCTTGGCTTTCCTGATTTCTTCTACCACACGAGAAGAACGAATTAAACATTTAGAAGGGATACAACCAAAATTTAAACAATCTCCTCCCATGAGATTTTTTTCAATTAATGCTACTTTCAAACCTAAATCTAAACCCGCAGCCCCCGCAGCTACAACTAATCCGGCTGTTCCCCCACCAATTACTACTAAATCATAACAATCAGCCGGTTGGGGATTAACCCAGTTATCTGGATGCACATTTTTGAGTAGTTTTTGATTATACTCATCCATTGGCCGGATTGTAACTCTTGGAGATTCTGAAGTTGACATTAGTATTACCTCTATATTTTCAAGTATGAAGTATATTTTTGATTATGTGATCTTTATTTATAAATATATTATAATCAAAAAAATGTCGGTTTTATATTTAACAAAATTACTAAAATTATCGAAAAATAAAAAATTTTATAAATTTTCATCTTCTAAAGCTTTCTTCGCTATCTTCGTGACATAAACTGTGACAGCAATTGTCGCCATCAACCCAATAATTTGAATTACCCAGTGGAGGATTATGTTACTAGGTTTACTTTTACTACCAATTAAGGCTAAATTCCCTGCTAAAGATCCAAGATAAACATACATAATTGTCCCTGGAATCATCCCCACTGAACCAATCAAATAGTCTGAGAAAGAAACACTAGTAATTCCTAAAGCATAGTTTAATAGGTTGAAAGGAAAGAGGGGAGAAAGCCGAGTTAATAAAACAATTTTTAATCCTTCTTTGCTAACTGCTTTATCAATAGTGGCAAATTTTTTGTAACTAGAGATTTTTTCTTTTACCCAACTTTTAGCTAAATAACGTCCCACTAAAAAGGCTGCTGTCGCACCCAAAGTAGCACCAATAAAGACATATAAAGAACCCCAAACTACACCAAAAATTATTCCCGCACCCAAGGTGAGAATTGAAGCTGGTAAAAAAGCTAGAGTAGCTATAATATAGATGCCAATAAATACTATTCCTCCTACAGCACCCAGGCTATTAATCCACTGTAAAGTATTCTCTAAAAATTCTTGCAGATTGAGAGAAGATGAGTTAATATATTCCTGAACTCCAGTAATATCTATTGTTGATAAAAAGGCAATTACCATAAAAATTTTCTACAGTTTTGGGGGAGAATACCAATTACGAATTCGAGCTGGGGAAATACCTATTAAATAAGCAATGATAATAATTTGATTCAAAATAGTAGTTTGGATAACTCCTTTTTTTAACCATCTGCGAGGTGAAGTAATTACAGGTGTTGGTAATAGATAAATTTTTCCCAGATTTTTTAATTTCCTAATCAGTTCAAAGTCTTCCATAATTGGCATTTGGGGGAAATTACCAACTTCCTGAAATACATCTTTGGTGAGAAAAATAGCTTGATCACCATAGGGCATTTGCCAAAGACGCGATCGCCATTTTACCCCAAATTCGACCAAACGCAACCCCCAATTAGGGGCATTTATCCGTAAAGCAAACGCACCAGCCACAATTCCCGGTTTTGCTAAGGTTGTGCGAATCATTTGCTCAAAATTAGTCGGTAAACGAGTATCAGCATGGAGAAAGAGCAGAATTTCCCCACTAGCAGCCATAGCACCTACATTCATTTGATTAGCACGTCCGGGAGGAGAAATAATCACCTTCACATTCAAGGATTCAGCTATTAATAATGTTTCATCTTTTGAACCACCATCAACAACTATTATTTCTACATTACTACTAAATTGACTGCTAGTAATTGCCTCTTTGATATTACCCGCTTCATTGAGAGTGGGAATAATAATAGAAATTAAGCAGTTGTTAATATTTTGATTAATAATTGCTGTCATGATCACAAAAATAGTTTAGTAATCTCTGGTTAAACATCAGTCAAATATATATAAGTAATATAGTAATCATAAATGATATTTGATAGCTTGCGTGGCGTAGCCATAAACTTTTAAGTAGTGTAGGGTGGGCAATGCCCACCGTAGGGGGGTTTTGGTGGGCATTGCCCACCCTACGTATATTTCAGAAATCAAATATTAGTTCTATAGGACAGAATTAATTACACAACTGATTTTTCTGTTCCCTGTTCCCTGTTTCCTCTCTCAACAAGTGAATTTAATTTTGTCAAACTACTTATTTACTGCTATTTTCGCCATGATGATAACTTCAGTATAATGGGAGTTAGGATAGAATAGATGTACCATCAGGCAAGAAATGCAGAAATTGGAGAGTGGCCAGCCGATTATTGATGGTTTCGAGCAAAGCCTAAACTATGATATTTTAATTAAGTCTATTCACTTGTCGAAAATGTTGTAATTACAAAATCACAAATATGATGGAAACTCAAGCACAGCAACCAGAGCAAGAAAAGTCTTCTTTACCACAAGATATCTTATCTTTTTCCGGTGGAGATAATCGCAATTTGCCAAAATTACCTGCTGCTAAAGAATCAGAATCACAATGGCAGCAAATTATTAGACAAATTGTTGAATTCTTGGATAAACTGCCAGATTATTTAGGCAGTATTTTTAACAACAATAAGCAGGGTTTAATCACCCTAGTTTTAATTTTATCAGCTTTTGTCACTGTTAAGGTAGCGATCGCATTACTAGAAGCGGTGAATGGTGTACCCTTACTACAACCCATTTTTGAGTTAATTGGCATATTTTACTTTATCTGGTTTGCTTTCCGTTATCTCCTCAAATTTGAGACTCGGCAAGAATTATCCCAGAAATTTAACTCTTTCAAACAACAATCTTTAGGATAAATATTTTTTAGAGTTAATAAAATGTAGGTCAGGCTATGCCAAACCTACATTTTATTTTGGATTTGAGTATATAAAATATATCTATAGATAGAGAATTTTTATAAAAGTATTTTTGGCAATTATTCCCGAAGATAGTAGATTTATTTGCTAGAAAATTCTAATCTGGTTGCTGTAATGCTGAAAAAGCAAAAAGGGCTAATTGTATGAATGAGAAGATTAGCACAGATACCTATGATCGGGGCATAATTCCTGCCGAAACAGCAGCACGAATGAAAAGAGAAGGGGTAAATTATAAACACCTACCGACTGAAGAGGATCTTGCCAGTGCTGCCACTGATGACCAAACTGATATTTACAGTATTCGGACAACGGACGGTTATACTGTGGATAAAGAGGGGTTGTTGAATAATTATGCAGTTGAACCGGAAATGTATTATGAAGTTCCTGGTGATGCCAAAGAAGAGGTAGAACAAGAAAAAGCAGACCGAATACAGGAATTGCGAGAAGTCAATCAAGATAAAACAGGTCTATTAACAGAGGATTTTGATAAAAGAGGTAAAGGCCCAGGAATGATCTAATTTACCATTTCTTTGATTTTCTCTCGAAAAACTATTGCCCCATCTAAAGGATCATCTGCTACTACATACTGCGCCAAAATTGACAAATCTAAGTTTGGCAATAATTCACTTTTTGCCACCAATTCATGACTTTCACCGCGCAGATGATAAATGGCAAATTGATTGTTTTGAAAAAACCAAACTTCTGCCACGCCTAATCTTTTGTAAACTTCTAATTTATCAATTCCCCCGCTGGTGAATACAACTTCAATGGCAAGATCAGGAACTTCTTTTTCTGTGCCTAGACAGTAGGATTCATCTGGTTCTACTCCTCCTCTTTTCGCTTGTTTGCGGAAGGTTGTAGAACCAAGGGGAAAATAGCGAATGCGTTTTTCTTGAAAGTAAATTTCCAGCAAAGATCCAATAATTGTTTTGCGAATTTCATGGCGGCGACTTGGTGACATTAATTCTATGACTCCATCTAAATATGTGACTCTATATTGCAGACTATCACCTAAATCGTTGAGTAAAGCTTCATAATTTTTCCAATTAACACCAGTGATAGTTTGCCGTTCTTCTGGATCTTCGGCTTGTAATAGTTCAGATAATTCTGAAAGTAAAAGCATATAATTTCCTTAAAACCGAATTATTGCTAACTTGATTATATTCTAATTTCCAGATCCCGGACTTCTCAGAGAAGTTGGGGATATATTTCAAAAATTGTAAATAAATGTAAAGTTACTGGCCAATAAAATCTTCACAGAATTAGGTTAATATAATCCGGTACGTCACTCCCTGCGGTAGTCTAGATAAATGTTAATTTATCGCCTGGTTTGACAAATAGTTTTATGACTTCAGTTTCTAGTCCTGCACGCGTTATTCGTATTGGTTCACGTAAAAGCCAATTAGCTTTAGTTCAAACATATTGGGTACAAGCGGAACTCCAGAAAAGCTTTCCCCACATTACTTTTGAAGTCCATACCATGTCTACCCAAGGGGACAAAATCCTGGATGTAGCATTGGCTAAAATTGGCGATAAAGGACTATTTACCAAGGAACTGGAATTGGGCATGATCAATAAGGATATTGATTTTGCTGTGCATTCTCTCAAGGATCTTCCCACCAACTTACCAGAAGGGTTGACCCTAGCAGCGATTACAGAACGGGAAAACCCCGCAGACGCGGTGGTATTGCATGAAAAGCATAAAGGTCTGCAAATCGAGACTTTACCCGCAAATGCGGTAATTGGGACTTCTTCCCTGCGACGACTGGCACAGTTACGCCATAAGTTCCCTCATTTTACCTTCAAAGATGTCCGGGGAAATTTGATCACACGCATGGACAAACTGGATGCTGGTGAGTATGATGCTTTAATTTTAGCAGTAGCTGGTTTAGAAAGATTGGAAATGAGCGATCGCATCCATCAAGTTCTGACTCCAGAAGTCTCCCTCCATGCCGTCGGACAAGGCGCTTTGGGGATAGAATGCCGGGCGGATGATACGGAAGTCATTAGCTTGCTGAAAGCCATTGAACACCCGCAAACACGCGATCGCTGTTTAGCAGAAAGATCATTTTTACGAGTTTTAGAAGGTGGTTGTCAAGTTCCCATTGGTGTAAATACGGAAATTATTGGTGATCAATTAACATTAAAAGGTCTGGTTGCCAGCGTTGATGGTCAAAAAATAGTTAAAGATACCGTCACCGGTGCGGCTGCTGATGCTGAAAAGTTAGGCGCAGAACTAGCCAGTATTCTCAGATCACAAGGCGCTACAGAAATCTTAGAAAAAATCTTTACCGAGATTCAACGAGGATCATAGAGTAATTACCAATTACCAATCACCAATTACCAATTACCATCTACCAATTACCATGAAAATTTTATTTGTAGCAGCGGAAGCTGCTCCCATTGCCAAAGTTGGCGGTATGGGGGATGTTGTCGGTGCATTACCCAAAGTCTTGAGAGCAATGGGTCATGATGTGCGGATTTTCATGCCTTACTATGGTTTTGTTCCCGACAAAATGCCAGTTCCCAAAGAACCCATTTGGAAAGGTTCAGCCATGTTTCAGGAGTTTGCAGTTTACGAAAGCGTGCTGCCTGGTACTGATGTTCCTTTGTATTTATTTCAACATCCATCTTTTTCACCTCGGCGGGTTTATGGTGGGGAAGATGAAGATTGGAGATTTACCTTATTTTCCAATGGTGCGGCAGAATTTTGCTGGAATTACTGGAAACCGGAAATTGTCCATTGTCATGATTGGCACACAGGAATGTTACCAGTCTGGTTAAATCAATCTCCAGATATTACCAGTGTATTCACCATTCACAACCTCGCTTATCAAGGGCCTTGGCGTTGGTATTTAGAGAAAATTACTTGGTGTCCCTGGTATATGCAAGGACACAATACAATGGCGGCCGCAGTCCAGTTTGCCAATAAGGTAAATACAGTTTCTCCTACCTATGCCGAGCAGATAAAAACACCTGCTTATGGTGAACAAATAGAAGGGTTATTATCTTTTGTTAGTGGCAAATTATCAGGGATAATTAACGGCATAGATACCGATATTTATGATCCTAGTAATGATAAATACATCACCCAAACCTTTACCATAGATACCCTTGATCAACGCAAAGCTAATAAAATAGCCCTGCAAGAAGAAGTAGGTTTAGAAGTTAATTCTAATGCCTTTCTCATCGGCATGGTGACAAGGTTGGTAGAACAAAAAGGGATGGATTTAGTATTACAAATCCTTGACCGCTTCATGGCTTATACAGATGCTCAGTTTGTTCTATTGGGAACAGGCGATCGCTATTATGAAACCCAAATGTGGCAACTCGCATCCCGCTATCCCGGACGCATGGCTACCTACCTTCTGTATAATGATGCCCTTTCCCGTCGTATTTATGCGGGTACTGATGCCTTCTTAATGCCTAGCCGCTTTGAACCTTGCGGAATTAGCCAAATGATGGCTTTGCGTTACGGTTCTGTGCCTATTGTCCGTCGCACAGGGGGATTAGTTGATACCGTCAGCCACTATGATCCAGTCAATGAAGTAGGTACGGGTTATTGCTTTGACCGCTATGAACCTCTGGACTTGTTTACCTGTATGATTCGCGCTTGGGAGGGTTTCCGTTTCAAACCCCAATGGCAAGAATTACAAAAACGGGGGATGAGTGAAAACTTCAGTTGGTATGAATCCGCTAAGGAGTACGATAAACTTTATCGTTCTATCTATGGTTTACCAGATCCAGAACCGGAAGTAACGCCAGAACCAACACTAGAAGCAAAACCAACACCAACACTAGAAACAAAGCCAAAACTAACACCAAAACCAATACAAAAATCAGTTTAAGGTGTTGTAGGAAGTTGGAATTTTAGACAATATTGATGGGGTATTTATCTGGAATGCCCCTTTTTAATATACGATTTTATTAAAATAACCCATAATAGAGATTTGACTTGTTTGCATATTCTGTGTTCTCGGTTTTGTAAAACTATTTCTATTTAATTACCTAAACTTATGAAGTTACTCCAAAAGTGTTTGTTAGGTTTAATGCTAATTCCTTCTGGCATATTATTTAATTCCGGGACAGTTAATGCCTCACAGGTAGCAAATCAGTGGTATTTTGGTTTATGGGATTGTAATATTGATGGTCGTAATGCCAAAATGCAGTGGCTTGTAGTTGACGATCCTCAAACTAACTGTAATGGTGATGTTTGTAGTACAACATCAGGTGTTAAGGTTGTAGGACGGTTCAGTGATAATGGTAGTGCATGGGTGTCACTAGCAAAACGTTCTGCAAATTCAACATCTCTCTCAATTCGTTATTTGGGTCAAGAACAAGATAACTGGTTTTTAAAATATAATGTTAAATCAGGTCAAGCTGTAGGTTGGACAACCTGGAGAGGCAAACGTTATCCTTTATCTTGTGCAAATAGACGACGTTAGAAAAGATACATAGGGTGCGTTACGCTGCCGCTAACACACCATTATCTAGAATGTTTTAAAAGTATTTTTTGTCAGAATCAGGATTTCCAGGATTTAAGGATTTACAGGATGGGAATTTTGATGATTAAAGATGTAAATATTGATAGTCAGTTAAATTCTGAGGGAGATTGGAAATATCTAGAAGCATCCCAACAGTTGCAGCTAGATAAGCAAAATTATGGTTCAGATTATATTCATCTTTATGTTGATGATATAGAAGGTGATTGGCTGGAAAATTGGGATTGGGAAGATGATTTAACAGATTATATTAACGCTTTTTATCATCATTGTCAGCAGGAAAATTATCAATTTGCTTTTGATATTTTGAATGCTTGTGATGATTTGTTGAATCAGCCAGAAAACTATGAAAAGGTTTTAGAGGTTTATGGTTATTTGGTTGAAAGGTTAGAGCAAGATAAAGAACAAAATATAAAAAAATAAATGAAGAAATTTTAAAATTAGCCAAATAAAGTATTTTAGTGTTAAAAAACAATGTAAAATGTCAAAAAAATACCAATTAGTAAACTAATTCAATAAATAAATGTAGATGCTTGACCTAAATAAAAAGTATGACCGAACTAACTAGTACAAGACAGCTATCAAGGATTGTTTTAAAAGGTTTCAAATCTATTGCAGAATGTGACCTTCAGCTTTCTCAACTTAATATACTCATTGGCTGTAATGGTGCAGGAAAATCCAATTTTATTGGCTTTTTTCGTATGATTGAGCAGATGCTTGAGAAGAAACTACAAGTTTTTGTCAGTCGTCAAGGTGGACCAGATTCAATATTACATTTTGGTAGAAAAACAACTGAACAATTGGAAATTGAACTCTATTTTGGGCAAAATGCTTACTTCGCTACCTTTGAACCCACTCAGGATAACCGTTTGATGTTCTCCAAAGAATCTTTTTGGTGGAGCATGAGGGGAGAGCATAGAATCAGTAGTGGTCATTTTGAAACTCAAGCTTTAGAAGGTACTCGCACAAGAATGGACTATTATGTATTACCAGCTATGAAAAAATGGCAGGTTTATCATTTTCATGATACCAGTGATACTGCTTATGTAAAACAACCTACTCCTATTAATGATAATATTTACCTGCGTCCAGATGGTCGTAATTTGGCAGCTTTCTTGTATTTATTAAAAAACAATAATTCTCAATCTTATCAACAAATTGTCAAGACAATCCGGCTTGTTGCACCTTTTTTTGATGATTTCTTGCTGCGTCCTTCTCCACACAATCAGGACTTTATAGAACTAGAATGGTTTGAACAAGGTCAGGATATTCCTTTTAAAGCTCATCTGCTGTCTGATGGAACGCTGCGTTTTATATGTTTAGCAACGGTATTTTTACAACCTGCTTTATTCCATCAACCAGAAACTATTTTAGTTGATGAACCAGAATTAGGTCTTCATCCTTATGCAATTACTATTCTAGCATCTTTAATACGTGCTGCTTCTAGAGAAAAACAAGTAATTGTTTCTACTCAATCTGTCGAATTATTAAATGAATTTACAGCAAAAGATGTGATAGTTGTAGATAGAAAAGATGGTAAGTCATTACTGCGTAGATTGGATGAGCATGATTTACAAGAATGGTTAGAAGATTATACTTTAGGAGAATTGTGGAAAAAGAACATTATTGGAGGTAGACCTTCAAGATGATTCGAGTAAATATTTTTGTAGAAGGACAAACGGAAGAAACTTTTGTCAGATAATTACTTTACAATCATTTTCTGCAACAAAACATATATGTTAATCCTATACTTCTAGGAGGTGCGGTAACTTATGGAAAAATCAGAAAAGAATTATATCGTAAATGTTCTGAAGATAGCACCGCTTTTGTAACTACGATGTTAGATTTGTATGGACTACCAAAAGATTTTCCCGGTAAAAGTTCTATTCCCACTACCAATAATCCTTTTGAGAAAGCTGAATATCTGGAAAAACAAATAGGTGTAGATATTGGACAACAAAATTTTATTCCTAATTTATTGGTGCATGAATTTGAAGGACTTCTTTATAGTAATCCCCAAGCTTTTGTAGAATGGTTTGATCAAAGTACCGTAGAACAGCTACAGCGTGAACGTGAATCCTTTTCTTCACCTGAACATATTAATGATAGTCCGATAACAGCACCTTCTAAACGTATTCTTCAATGTTGTCCTGGATATGATAAACCGTTACATGGTTCTTTAATTGCTATGGATATCGGCTTGGATACAATACGTCAGCAGTGTCAACATTTTGGTAAATGGTTAACAAAACTGGAAAATATCACGTAGCTAACAATCCCAACACCATGTAAAATACAGATTCCGGTCTGTATTTCCTCAACATCATGGGCAGCACTTTTGGTCATCTTTTCCGTATTACGACATTTGGCGAATCTCACGGCGGCGGTGTGGGAGTTATAATTGATGGTTGTCCCCCACAACTGGAAATTTCGGCCCAGGAAATTCAATTTGAGCTAGACAGAAGACGGCCAGGACAAAGTAAAATTACCACTCCTCGCAAAGAAGCAGACACCTGTGAGATTCTATCTGGGGTGTTTGAGGGGAAAACTCTGGGAACACCAATTGCAATCTTGGTCAGAAATAAAAATACCCGTCCCGAAGATTATGATGAGATGGCGCAAAAATACCGCCCTTCTCACGCAGATGCTACCTATGATGCTAAGTATGGCTTGAGAAATTGGCAAGGTGGCGGCAGATCGTCAGCCCGTGAGACAATAGGTAGAGTCGCAGCAGGTGCGATCGCTAAAAAGATTTTACATCAAGTTGCAGGTGTAGAAGTTATCGCTTATGTAAAGCGAATTAAGGATTTAGAAGGCGTTGTTGATACAAATACCGTCACTTTAGCAGATGTAGAAAGCAATATTGTCCGTTGTCCAGATGGCGCAATTGCTAATACCATGATTTCATTAATTGAACAAACTGGTCGAGAGGGTAATTCCATCGGTGGTGTGGTTGAATGTGTGGTACGGAATGTTCCCAAGGGTTTAGGAGAACCAGTTTTTGATAAATTAGAAGCAGATTTAGCAAAAGCGGTAATGTCACTACCCGCAAGCAAAGGTTTTGAAATTGGTTCTGGTTTTGACGGAACTTTATTAACAGGTTTTGAACATAACGACGAATTTTATATAGATGAAAATGGCGAAATTAGAACAGTAACTAACCGTTCTGGAGGGATTCAAGGGGGAATTTCCAACGGTGAAAATATCATTATCCGAGTCGCTTTTAAACCAACCGCGACTATTAGAAAGGAACAAAAAACCGTAACGAAAGAAGGTGAAGAAACGCTTTTAGCGGGTAAGGGAAGACATGATCCTTGTGTATTACCCCGCGCTGTACCTATGGTTGATGCGATGGTGGCTTTGGTTTTATGTGATCATCTCTTACGTCATTATGGACAATGTAAGGTGTTGTAGTTAATTTTGATGGGGTGTTGATCTTGAATACCCCTTTTGCTTGATGTAGTCATACTTAATCAAGTCTAACTGCATCAATATTTCCTATGACTACCATTAATACAGACCAAGACTACCAAAATCGCGTTAAACACTTTACTGCTTTAAAATCTAAATACCAAGCTACTCAATATCAAGATTTTTCTCCTTCTAGTCTTCTATATCTGATTTTGCGAAAAGTAGATTTAGGATTAGAACTCAGTGAGTTAGAGTTAAATTGGTTAGAAAAAAATCAACTAACACAAACAATTGAAATCATTTGGATACAGGAATTTAAAAAGGGTGAACTCAAAAAACTGGAAGATGAATTTTTTCAGTTGAAAGCTAAGTATCAAATTACTAAATCTTATGAATCATCATTAGATAGTTTTCTATATCCTATACTTTGGAAACTGGATCAAGAAGGTAATTTAGATCATCATGAAATTCAATTACTTCAAGATAATAATTTATCTCAAATAGTTGAAATTGCTCAAGATATCAGAAATTTTTCCGTTATAAAACAGAAGTATGAAGCTACTAAATATCAAGATTCATCTCCTGACAAGGTACTGTATCCAGTTCTCAAAAAATTAGACAAGTCTCAACGTTTGGATGATTGTGAATATGAATGGTTGCTAGAGAATGAATTATTTGAAACTATAGAGATTTTTGAACAACAAGACTTGAAGAGAGAAGAAGAGTTAAAGAGACAAAAAGAGTTAGAAAGACAAAAAGAGTTGGAAAGACAAGAAGAGTTAGCAAAACAAGCAAAATTTACTGAACTAAAAGAAAAATACAAAGCTAATAAATACTTCGAGCCATCTGTCGCTAGTAGATTACATGAAATATTGCAAAAATTAGAGGAAAATAAAAAGTTAGCTTATTTTGATGAAGATTGGTTGAACAATAGAGGGCTGAAACAAACAATTAAGATTGCTAAAGAGCTTGAATTCAAAAGAGAATTTATTGAACTAAAAGGAAAATACAAAGCATAGAAATATGCAGATTTATCACCTGATAGTGATTTATATTGTATTCTCAAAAAACTTGAATCAGAGAATAATTTAAGTAAGGATGAGTTAGAATTTCTGCAAAAATATCAATTAACAGATACTTTAGCCATTGTTAATGAAAAGTATGCTGCTAGTTTAAAACACAAAGCAGAACCAGGAGATTTTTTAAATAATTCGGAAATTGAATGGTTGCAAAATAATAAACGTGAAGATATTATTAATTTTGCTAAACAGAAGCATTTTTCAGCACTAAAAAGAAAGTATAGCTTAATAGAGCCTACATTACCAATAGAACCGTTTTATACAATTATGCTGAAACTGGAGAAAAAAGAACGCCTAGATCCTATCTTAGTTGTTCAGCTTATAGAAGAACGTATGTTGTCTAGTGATGGCAAGATTGCTACTGCATATTATAGACTAGAAGCTGAGTTTTATGAACAGGAATATAACCGGACTGGGAATAAATGGGACATTCCTAGAATTAGTAAATTTTGGCGTAAAGCAAATGAACCTGAACAGGCTTTAAAAATTACTAATCTAGACTTAGCAAAAATCCAAGATAATAAACTAAAATCAACTATTTTAGTAACTAGAGGTGCAGCATTCAGAGATATTTATAAATTAGATGATGCAGAAAATTGTGCTATACAAGCTATTGATTATCAGCCAAATACTCATCAACCTTACACCTTGATGGGTGCTATTTGTTATGATAAAGGTAGCTGGGAAGATGGTTATCAATGGTTTGAAATAGCCATTCAGCTTGGTGCTGACACTGAAGATATAGATGCAGAAATTAAGCAAGTAATCAGGAATGAAAAGAATGATGATAAACGACGTGAAGCCGCAGAATATCTTTTAAAAAAAGATTCACATCGTTATGCTTGGGCTAAAGATTATCTAAAAAAACAGAAAGATAAAAAATAACATTCCTGTGGGGTGGGCATCCCTGCCCGCCCAAATATGTAAATTAGGTACATTTTCGCTTATTATAATAGTAGGGACTGGCTTTAGTTATATTCTTATATTCCATTTTATTTATGAGATCCAGAATTGAAAATAACATTTTATTCATTCACAAGGAAGACGTACCCGAATTTAAAAAAGGTGGTTCTGTAGTTAGGAATTCCTACTTTTGGGCATTACGTTCCATTGCTGGACGTGCTAAACGTTATAGTGATTGGGAATATGAATCAGAAGTTTGGGTTGCAGTAGAACGAATGCTTTTATCCTTTACTGAATCAGGCTATTTAGGTTATCGAGAAACAATGTTAGAGTTTCCCCTATCACAAGGTGAAATTCCCAGTGTTTTGCGGAATGTCGCTACCTGGGAATAATTAATTTAAATAGATAGTAGACAGCATTGAGAGAGTAATATGAGTAAAGCATAACCCAGTAAGGCTTTGACTGTGAACCGTTCATGCAATGGGTGATGAATTTCTGTTTTTATTCAACACAGTAATTATCATGGGCTTTTTTCAAAGCATCTTTAACCCCTTTTGCCACCCAATCAGGACTTAAAACCTTAGCACTAGCACCGTACTGTAGCATTCTTTGACGAAACCAAAATATACAATCTTCCTGAGTTAAAATATCAACATATTCCGTACTTTCTGGTGAGGAAATAACTGTTTCATGGGGTCTGCGGGGTCTATAACTCGCTAAATCTCCTGTCAGACGGTAGATAATATCTAAAGTAGGAAATTTACTATAAGTCCAGGGTGTCTGGGAAACTCCACCAACTCTAGTAATGCGGTCTACTCTCAAAGTAATATTCTGTTCAGCATTGGGTCTGGTTTCTAGATGAAAACTCCGAAAGTCGGGAACTAAAGCAAATAAGTAGAGAACACCGTTATGTAATCTCAGTTCGGACTTATCTAAATCCCAGAATGTTTCTTTACCTTTTCTACTGCGATACCAAACTACAAAGCGGCGTTTTTGCTGAAACCGTTGCTGTAACTGGCGTACAATCTCATTGATTTTATCTTCGCTGTAATCTGTAGGTGGATGAAAGTCTGTTTTTAATCCAAGGGACTTAAGTTTTTGAAAGTTACCAATGCGGTGAATATGCCCAGCTTCCGCAGAAAACCCCAGACTCGCTAATAACTCAGAGGCCATTGCTAATGCTTGTCTTTGTTCTTCAGATAAGATAACGGGAAACACTGATGTCACTAACTCATAAGGACGGTTGGGTGCTGATTCGATTTGAAAACCGCAGTCTCGGAGTTTACCAATGGCACGAGTGATTTTCTGTGATAAATCACCAGCTTCAAAACCGCGATTCATCAACAATATTTGTAAGTCTCGGTTTTTCAAAGGTCGTTCAGCCAGTAGTTTCAGTATCTCCAGCGTGAACCCTAGTTGATTTGAAGCAGGATCATTTTTTGATGACATATCAGATTACTGTAAGAATACCTCTAGTAGATATTATCAAAAAATGATTATATTGTCTTTTTTTTGAGTGTTAGAATCTGTTGACTTCTGATTTTTAATAGAGTAAACTATAAAACAGCATAAAAATATAAGAGTGCCATCTGAACTGCAATCAGACAACACTCTCACATCTGCTCAAGTGACTAACATTTTTAGCCACTGAAATATTCATTTGAAAAAAACTAACCACAATTATGACACAAAACAATAGAAATGATCAACAGGGTTCTTTAAACGTCTATGGTTACGAATTTACTATAGTAGAAAAAGAACCTACGGGAGAAGTCTGTAAAATTTTGCAAAAGATTACTAAGAAAAAGATTAAACCAGACTACTTACGCAAACGAGCAGAGAATGGAAAGGTAGAAATCCCCTATTCTCAAGGAATATCAATGGTTGAAATTGTGGATATAAGCCCTTCTAATAGGCGGTATTGGTGTATCAAATTAAGACCTAATACTTTATCATGTGCTGCTTAGAAGTAGTTTGTAGCATTCTTTAAACTACTGTTACCCGTCATAACCGCCCGGAAATGAATTTCCGGGCTAATACCTAAAGTGTACTAAAGTACACTGAATATCATATAAAATATTGCAATTACCATATTTGCTGAGTCTTAATTGTATTCAGTCATATTTATATGACTTTAGCTTTTAGACAGGGAATTAATTCCCTGGCTTTATTTGTGGAGTATTTTTTTCAATGTAACCCAAAAATTTTGAGATGTAGTCATTTTTTGATAACAATTCTTTTTCGAGAAGTATTACATTAATCACATCCAACAAATACTTAACTACAGTGAAAATTTCTTTACTGCCATTATACTCCAAGTTGAATGGGGGTGTGGGGGCTTGTGCTTTGGGATGTCTCCAATTCTGCAAAGTCAAACAACAAGCGCCCAATTTTGGAGAAGGTAATAATTGTCCTTTATCTTCTCATCAAGCAGAAACTTATGCGGCCATTTTCAGAGATGCAAACAAACCAAAAATTATTTTTAATACTGCATCCACAGGAGATGGTAAATCTCTAGCAGCTTATTTACCAGGATTACTCAATCCTAAATTTAGAACTATTGGATTATACCCAACAATTGAACTTGTTAAAGATCAGGAAAGACAAATCAAAAATTATTATCAGCTATTCAATTTAACTCCTGTAACAAGGATAGATAGTTTGTATGGTGCAGAATTAGCTCGTAGGGTGGAAGCTACAAAAGAAGAAGGAAAACCAAGTAGAAAATTTGAACAGTTAAGGAGAAGTATAATTCAAAAACGAGTTATTTTAACCAATCCAGATATATTTCATTTAATAACTCATTTGCGTTATCAAGATATCACAGTTGCCCATGATCAGTTAGTCAATGATTTAGCTCAATTTCCTAATTTGTATGTGGCTGATGAATTTCCTATTTTTGGAGTACATCAAGAAACAGCAATTATCAATAGTTTGCTATTAATTCGTTATAGTCGAGAAACTGCACGTCCATTGAGATTTTTATTTACATCAGCAACCCCAAAGGATGAATTTATTGACCAGTTTAAAAAACTAGAAACAGAGAATTTCTTAATTGAAAAAATCCAATCTGATTATATTAGCGAAGATAGAACTCAAGCACCACAAGGATATAGGCAGATTTGTCAGTCTGTGGATTTAGATTTTGTACATTTAGAAAAAAATCAAGATTCATTTGATTGGGTGCAGGAAAATACTAATTTAATCAGAAAAATTCTTCATGATGAAAAGCAAAGATCAGGAAGAGGAGTGATTATTCTTAATTCAATGGCTGTGGTTCGCAGAGTCGTAAGTCAACTGGAGAGAGATTTAAAAAATGATAATATCATAGTTAAAGAAGTGAGTGGAATTGTTGATGATCGTGACCGGGAAGAAACGCGAAATTTATTGAAAACAGCAAACCAGCCTGTATTAATTGTAGGAACTTCAGCCGTAGATGTAGGAGTTGATTTTGAAATTAATTTACTAATTTTTGAATCGAGTAATTCTGCTACATTTACTCAAAGATTAGGACGTTTAGGCCGTCATGGAGGATTTGATAATTACCAAGCCTTTGCATTAATTCCCAATTGGATGAATTGGATTATAAAAAAATTACACGATAAATTAGAGGAAGGACAAAAGGTAGATAGGACTATTTTTAGAGAAGAAATTATTGAATATGCTTTTGATCCTCCGAGAGAATTTGAACAATATCGTCATTATTGGGGTGCTTTACAATCTCAAGGAATGTTAATTACTTTAAGTGGTGCAAATATCAAAGGAAAAAAGCAGAAAAAAGAACGAGAAGAACGCGAAGCTGTTACTCAAAAAATACGCGATCGCATGACGGAAGATTTACGAAAACTGTATGGTGATCAACTAGATAGAAAAAAAATACATTGGAATTGTTTAAACAAGGATGATACAGGTAAAGCTATTCAGGATCAACTTTTAAGTTTTCGTGGTAGTTCTAGCTTACAAGCAGCAGTATGGGATCAAAATAAATCCGGTTTTTATACTTATGATTTATTAAGGCTTTTACCTCATGTAGAAGTAGAAGTTATCACCAAACAAGACTTTTATTTAGCATTGGAAAAAGCTAACTTATCTAAACCTGAATCTGTCAAGCGATCGCCTAATGAATTTCCAGAAGCATATATTCAAATTTACTTGAAAATCAAGTCTTGGAATGAAGATAAATCTCCTTTTTCAGTAGGATTAGATTGTGATTATCTCACCAGAAAATTAACACTTGGTACTTTGACAGTATTAGAAGGAGTCGGTATTCTGGGACATCCTCAAGGAAAAGAAATTAGTAAATATCTCAGTGATGTAAAATTACTTACATTTTTAGTCAGAGTAGATCGTAATTATGAAAAAAGTCATTGGGATATAAGTAATCAATTACATCTAGGTTCTAATGTTGGTATATATCGAATTTCTGATCAGGAAGATAAAGATTATGCCTGTGCATTTAATCAAGATGCTTTATTACTAGAAGCATTAAAATGGAAACTAAAAAAAACCGCAAATACTGAACCTTATATTTTTTAAGCCATGAAAACAATTTTAGTGAGATTAATCATTGAAACATTAAGTAAACAGGAACAAAATACGGTTTTAATGTTATTTATGGAAACTGTATTACCTGGAATGGAAAATACTTTTTCACTTATTCCAGCTTTAGGTAGTTCGATAGCACCTTTTAACAAAAATGCAGATCAAAGTTTATTAGTTCATGTAATCAATGGTTTATTAACCGCATGGAATTTGAGTAAATATCTACCGGAAACATTAACAGAAACAGAACAAAAATTACTTTGTTTAGGTTTTACACTTCATGATTATGATAAATATTATCATAGTCAAAAAATTCAGACTCCCGGCGCTCATGAAACCTCAAAAATTAGAGAATTATGTTATCAATTAGCAAAAGATTTGAATTTTGCAGAATTTTGGACAGACTGGGAAGATTATTTATTAGATATTTGTTTTTTAGCACAAAATACTCAAGCTAAAAAAGCCAGTCATCTCGCTTCATCGGATTGGGAAGTTGACGGAAAAAAATTCAGGTTATATTATCCTGAGCGGATTAAATTATGTGAACTATTAAGATTTGGAGATATAGCAGTTCATATCCAAGATCCATCGGAAATACTCATCAATTTTAACAAAGGTAAACAGTTACATAAATCTCTAGAAAATTTAGAGATTGAAAGAAGTTTAGTTTACCATCGTTTACGAGATTGTCGCGGTTTATTAACCAATCAAATTCATAATGCAGTTGTCAAAATTGCCAGTAAAATAGATTGGCAACCAATTTTATATTTTGCTCAAGGTGTAGTGTATTTAGCTCCTCTCAAATTCAATTTACCAACACTATTAGAGATTCAAGAATTTACATGGGAAAATATTCTCAATGGAGATAATCTTAGGAATCAGGAAGGATTAAAAGATTTTTTCAGTAATGGAGAAGTTGGTTTTGTTAGAGATGGAAAAGGCATAAAAATAGCTCCATTAACAAGAGAATTATTTTCACCCGCAGATTTGATTATTCAACTGGCTGATGTTATGATAGCAAAAGTTAAGAATATCAAAGATCCGGCTACACCAAAAAGACTAGAAAAAATTAGTCTTTCTGATAGTGAAAGAGCATATTTAACGGATGGTGCTAATGTTTGGGCTGACCGTTTTGCAGAGTTTATTGTTATCACTCAAAGAGAGTTTTTTGAAAACTCAGAAAATCGGGAAAAATATATAAATTGGATTCTTGGAGAACTTAATTTACAAGGCAAAATTACACTGGAACAAAGTCAATTTCAATCCGGTGGTGTAAATTATGGTTGGTATCAAGTGGCTGCCCATTATATAGCATCTCTTCCTAATCATATTGATTTGCGTCCAGAGTCAGAAGATATTACAGAGTTACTTACAAACTTGAGTAAAAGTTTAGCAATTTGGGCTAATGAAAATAATTTATTGCCTGAACATACTGATTTAACTCGTGAGATTTTCTTTACCTATATTTCTGAATATTTAGAAATAGCCGGTTGGGAAAATTGTACCTCTGATTTTCAAAGAGAGTTAACAGCTTACAGTGAGTCAAAAGTTAGTAATAAAGCAATATGTTCTCTCAGTTCTGGAGAATTTATTGCAGAAGAACAGCTAGATTCTGTAGTGTTATTTAAACCGCAACAATACAGTAATAAAAATGCTTTAGGAGGTGGAAGAATTAAACGCGGTATTTCTAAAATTTGGTCATTAGAAATGCTATTACGTCAAGCATATTGGAATGCACCCGCAGGTAAATTAGAAGACCAACAACCAATATTTATGTACATTTTCCCCGCTTACCTTTATTCACCACAAATAGCTTGTGCAGTCGGGTTATTAGTAAATAAATTACAAAAAACTAATCTCTGGGATATTCGTACACATTGGCAAAAATCGGGTATGCAGCTACACGAATTAAGGAATATGGAATGGATAGACAAAGAACCAGAATTAGGAAGATATGGTAGTGATTACTCAACTGTAGATATGCCTTTTATGGCAATGAAATATACAAAAACATTGGGTAAAACTATAACAGATGCTTGGGTAGAACCTGCTTTTTTATCCTTAGTTTTACCTTTGTTTCTTGGTGTAAAAGTGGTTACTACTCCTAGTTCTGATCCAATTTATGCCAGTGATCAAGAATTTCTTGAGACGGTCAAACTTGATGGATCTGCTGGTTTTTGGAATTTGCTCAACACATCTACATCATTAAGACTAGATGAGGTAGAAAATGCCTTAACCCGGCTTTTAATAGTCTACAGTTTACATTTAGATAATAGGAGTAAAAAGCCTGATGCAAGATGGCAAGCATTAAACGGAACAGTGAGAGATTTAGTCACAGATGTTTTAAATATCTTTGCTATTTCTAACGAAGGTTTTCGTAATAGTAAAACTAAAAAAGAACCAGGAGAAGAAGATGTTAAACGAATTTGGAATTATGCCCAAACCTGGGTAAAAGGAGATCCAAATATGGAGGATAAAATGGATTTAATTAAACGTTTGGTGACAGAATATCGCCAATTTTATCAAGTGAATGTGAGTGAATCAAGTCATGCCATTCTGTTACCAATTTCTAAAGCATTAGAGATAATTCTAAAAGTTCCTGAAGATATTGCTAAGGAAGATTTGATTTTAGAAGTAGCAGGACAATTATATGATGCTTTGGAAAGACAAAGGGTTTATAAACCTTATTTGGTAGATAAATCTACGGATTACAAAACTCGTAAAGAGCAGGAATTAACGGCAATTCATCAGTTTACAAGTACCTGTGTTGATGATTTATTTCTGGGACTTTATAAAGGCGATCGCGCACTGCTCCAGGAAAACCGCAACCGCATTAAATCCGGTGCTGAATTTGCCTATCGTTGGTTAGCTTTGCAATCAAAAAATCCTGAAAAACCTGAATCATAAGGAATAAAAAACATGAACTTAACCACACTAAAATCCGAATTTCATCCTGCTTTTCCCCGGTTAGCATCTGGCAAATATATCCACTTTATCATGTTACGCCATAGTCAATCTTTTTCCGTATTTCAAACCGATGGTGTTCTCAATACTGCGCGAACTCAAGCTGGTTTAGATCCTAAAAATCAACAATCCATGAGTCGTTTAGTTATGTTTAAACGTAAACAAGTTAGTCCTGAGCGATTAGTGGGGAGAGAACTTTTACGTTCATTAAATTTTATCAACTCAGAAGATAAGAAAGCTGAAAATTTTTGTAGATACGGTTCAGAACAATTTTGTGGTAAATGTCCAGATTGTATCATTTATGGTTTTGCTGTTGGTGATAGCGGTTCAGAACGTTCTAAACTTTATTCTGATTCAGCTTTTTCTTTAACTCCTTATGAAGATTCCCATAAGAGTTTGACTTTTAATGCTTTAAGTGAAACAGGAACAATGATGTTAGATTATGATGATCCTAAAAGAACCGACAATAACAAAGTAAGATCATCAATTAATGAATTAGACCATGTTCTCCCAGAAGTCACATTCCCCACTATAGAAACCCTCCGTGACCCTACATTTGAAGGCTTTCTATACGTGTTAGGAAATCTAATGCGAACCCGTCGTTATGGCGCACAGGAATCACGAACAGGAACAATGTCAAATCATATTATTGGTATTGTTTTATGTGATGGTGAAATCTTTAGTAATTTACATTTAACTCAGGCATTATATGATGCGTTAAAACCAGATATTAATGCACCAATTGTAGATATTATTGCCAAAGCAGCAGAAGTGACAACTAATTTACTCAATCAAGAACCAGTACGGAAAACTCAAGTAATTATGGGTTCTCAATTAACTGATTTATTAGGTGAAACTTTAGCTATTTATCAAAATGAAACCGCTTTGCAAAATACCTTAACAACGCTATATCAACAAACCAAAACCTATGCTGAAACCTACGGTGCTATTGCCAAAAAAGGTAAAAAGTAATCCACTGTAAAAACATCACTGGGGGGTATATCCTCCAGTATGATCTATCTTAAAATTTAGGAATGATATGATTCTTTACCAATGTGATTTAACTTTACATGATAATGTTTTTTTTGCAAGTCGGGAAATGGGTATTCTCTACGAAACTGAGAAATATCTGCACAATTGGGCATTAAGTTTTGCCTTTTTTGAAACCGCGTATATTCCTAGACCTTATCGCCTAAAAGGTATAAATGCCCAAAAACCCAGTTATTTAGATTCTAGTCAAGAACAAAATCTTTTACATCTAAATGAAGCTGGGATTTATGTTTTTCCGGCTTTACCGATTACTTGGTCATATCAAGTAAACACTTTTAAAGCCGCCCAAGTTTCCTATTATGGTAAATCTGCACAATTTGGTGGTGAAGGAGCAAAACGCAATTACCCTGTTAACTATGGAAGGGCTAAAGAATTGGCTGTAGGTAGTCACTATAAGACTTATATTATAGCTCATGAAACTATCAAAATTCCCAGGTGGATTAGATTAGGGAAATGGTCATCTAAAATAAGAATTGAAAAGAGTGAAATCACAGATATCAAAGAAAAATCAGGACAATATATTACCAAGCATCCTTTAAATCCTTTGGATTTGTCCTCATCAACGAAATTATTGCTTTACAACCGAATTGTTATGCCCCCAGCAAGTTTAGTTAGTCAAGCTCAACTAACTGGAGATTATTATGAATTACCCGATAAAACTTGTTTACCTGTGGGAGTAGCTTATGGCGCAAGTACAGTTGTATCTTCCTAAAACTATGACTCTACAAAGTTTAGTAATTCAATTAGGTGCTGCGAGTGAAAGCACTATTCCCACTACATTAAGTAGAGCAATTCATGCTCAAGTTATGCAATGGTTAAGTTTAGGAGATGCACAAATAGCAACGGCAGTTCATGATAGTCAAGAATCACCTTTGAGTTTATCAGGATTAATTGGTTATCGTCGCAAACAAGGTATACAACTAGGTGATGATTTTGCTGTTCGGATTTCTCTTTTAGATAGTAATTTAATTCAACCTTTGCTACAGGGTATAGAATCTTCCCACAATAAATCTATTTATTTAGGAAAATGCCCCTTTGTAATTCGTAGTATTTATTCACTACCAGGGACTCATCCTCTAGTAAATTCCTCCAATTACACCATATTGGCAAATACATCAGTCTCTAGTGATATCACTTTGCAATTTCTCTCCCCCACCAGTTTTAAGCAGAATCAAAATATCCAACCTTTTCCATTACCCGATTTAGTATTCAACAGTTTATTGCGTCGTTGGAATAGATTTGCACCCGCAGAATTACAATTTCCTCAAGTTGAATGGCAGGGTTTAGTTTCTGCTTTTGAACTGAAAACCCATGCTTTAAAAATGGAAACTGGTGCAGAAATTGGTACGGTCGGCTGGGTAAAATATCGGTTTCCAGACCCCGAACAAGCCAGAATTGCCACTATTTTAGCTAACTTCGCGGTCTTTTCTGGAGTCGGACGGAAAACAGCTATGGGTATGGGTCAAACTTCTTTAAAAAACAAATAACAAATGAATGAAGAT
>CAINGU010000062.1 GCA_903848645.1 uncultured cyanobacterium
ACGGGTGAAGTCACCTTGAGCTTCAGGACCCCACAGGAACAACAGGGAATGTCCCATGCTGTCCGCTGGTGTGGATACTGCTACTGTTAAAAAGTTAGCTCCTTCTAGGTAGGAGGATGCTAGTCCGTGGGTGTACCAGGAGGTGACGAAGGTTGTACCGGTCAGCCAACCGCCCAACGCAAGAAAGGCACAGGGAAATAGTAATATTCCTGACCAGCCTACGAATACGAAGCGATCGCGCTTTAACCAGTCGTCTAATACGTCAAACCACCCTCTACTGGGGGCGCGTCCAACTGCGATGGTCATTTAACTAAAATCCTCGTTTTTTACTAAAATTGCAACGTTTTTTTTAAGCAGTGTTTTAGCGGTTTTACCCATTTATGCCATCTGCCGTCAGGAATTCAACGTTTTTTGACAATCCCAGCAGCCTTGCCGAAGCTAAGATTGTGAGAACTGACTACTTGACAAAGTGATCATTTCTTAGAATTATGCCATGATTAGCTACCATTAACTAGTAATCTAGATTCTGGTAGCGTAATGATTCTTAACCTATCACATTCGCCAGGCTTTGCGCTGGATACAGGCAAAGAAATTAAATATTTAGTATCTTCAATACTATTGATATCAGAATTTTAACAATTTGACACAAGTTTTCTCAGAAATCTTTGTATGGGAGCAGCGCAGGGGTAATATTTATCTTTATCTTGCCTATTGCCTATTCCCTTGATAACTTGCAATCCAGACTCTTTCAGTGGCAGACTTGAGAAAGATAGTCCAAGGTAGTTTAATGACGGTATCAACAACGATTAACAAAGGCGATAACCTTCTTTATCAAAAGGTTCTCGGTTCACGTCGGTTTAGCAACTACTGGTGGGCAAGTATTGTAACTCTGGGAGCCAGTGGTTTTTTCTTAGCTAGTATCTCTAGTTATCTCAAAGTTAATTTACTCATAGTGACTGATGCAACACAACTGATATTTGTCCCTCAAGGATTGGTGATGGGATTATACGGTACTGCTGGGTTGCTATTAGCCTCATATCTGTGGCTGGTGGTTTTATGGGACTTAGGCGGTGGCTATAATGAGTTTAATCGGGAAACGGGGACATTAAAAATCTTTCGTTGGGGTTTTCCAGGGAAAAATCGTCAAATCCAAATTGACGGACGTATCCAAGATGTCCAATCTGTAAGAATTGTGATTAAAGAAGGTCTTAATCCTCAACGGGCTTTGTATCTTCGGGTTAAGGGTAGACGGGATATTCCCCTGACAAGAGTAGGACAACCGTTATCTTTGGCAGACTTGGAAACGCAAGGCGCCCAATTAGCTCGTTTTTTAGGAGTATCCTTAGAAGGACTCTAGGAATTTTGGATTTTGGATTTTGGATTTTGGATTGGTCATCAATCAATTGTTTCAAATCTATGAAATATATTTATTAATGATCATGCTCAATTTAAAATCCAAAATTCAATAAATAATTGGCAAGAAGAGATAATATACTTTGGTTAATGCAGTAACTAACAATGCGGTTAAAATTTCCACAATTTTTTGTAGCTCTGTTGATAATTGGTGCTTTGAGTTTGGGCGGATGTACGAAAAATACAGTATCTTCTACTACATCTCCAACTGCAACAACTACATCTACATCTGAAACAACTACAAGCACTACTACTAAAACTATTAGTGAGAGTATTCCCGGAATTAAAGGTTTACCACTCCTCAACGGTAAAGCTACAGTGGTGATGACTGTAAAAGGCTCACCAATTACTATTGAAGTAGATGGCATAAATGCGCCAATTACTGCTGGTAATTTTGTGGATTTAGTACAAAAAGGCGTTTATGACGGTTTAGCATTCCACCGTGTTATCCGAGACCCTCAACCTTTTGTGGCTCAAGGTGGAGATCCACAAAGTAAAGACAGGGCATTTTCAGTAGATAAACTGGGAACAGGTGGTTATATTGACCCCAAAACCGGGAGTGAGCGCCTTATACCCCTAGAAATTAAGCCCAAAGGGGAAGCCAGCCCTATTTATGGGAAAACATTAGAATCTGCTGGTGTGAATAAACCACCTGAGTTACAGCATAAGCAAGGGGCGATCGCTATGGCACGATCACAAATGCCTGATTCTGCTTCTTCTCAATTCTACTTTGCTTTGGCAGATTTAAGCTTCTTGGATGGTAGCTATGCTGTGTTTGGTCATGTTACCGAAGGTTTTGATGTGGTTAATAAAATTCAGCAAGGTGATCGCATTGATTCGGCTAAAGTCACTCAAGGTGCAGAAAATCTCAAAACTGCTCAGTAGTCGGTAGTCAGTTGTCAGTTGTCAGTTGTCGGTAGTCAGTTGTCAGTTGCAAAAATAATTGATAATTGACAACTGATAACTACCAAAATCTAAAATCTAAAATCTAAAATCTAAAATCTAAAATCTAAAATTGGTTAGGGTTGTTGTTACTGGTATTGGTCTAGTTTCCGCTTTAGGTAAAAGCTTAGAGACTAGTTGGCAAAATTTACTATTAGGAAAAACGGGGATTAAATTACATCAACTATTTCCAGAATTAGGAGTAATTCCTCTGGCATTAATTGCTAAAAAACCCTCTTTATTAAATACACTCACGGAAATAGTTGTTAACTCAGCTTTACAAGATGCCCAATTAGTAGCTCCTTTATCTGATTGTGCCGTGGTAATTGGTTCTAGTCGGAGTTATCAAGCATCTTGGGAGATAATGGCACGACAGATGTATGGGCAAGAAGCCAAACTAAATTTAGACAATTGGTTAAATACTTTACCCCAGATGAATGCCATCGCTGTAGCGCGACAAATTGGGGCAACAGGGGCAGTTTTAGCACCAATGGCAGCTTGTGCAACGGGAATTTGGGCGATCGCTCAAGCTGCGATGTTAGTTAAAACTGGACAATATCAACGAGTGATTACAGGGGCAATAGAAGCACCTATTACTCCCCTGACAATCGCCGGATTTCAGCAAATGGGGGCTTTAGCTAAAACAGGAGCTTATCCCTTTGATTTGCAGCGGGAAGGCTTGGTACTGGCTGAAGGTGGCGCTGTCTTTATTCTCGAATCTGCGGAGTTAGCAAAGCAACGCCAAGCTAAAATTTATGGAGAAATATTGGGTTTTGGCTTGACAGCAGACGCATATCATGGAAACTCACCAGAACCAGTAGGTAAAAGTGCAATCATAGCCATTAAGCAATGTTTAGAACGTAGTCACATTACACCCACAGATATAGACTATATTCATCCTCATGGTACAGCTACCCAGCTAAATGACCGCATTGAAAGTAAAATTATTCAACACTTATTTTCACCAAAATTAGCGATTAGTTCCACAAAAGGTAGTACAGGTCATACATTAGGAGCATCTGGAGCTTTAGGTGTAGGATTTTCACTTATGGCATTGCAAAATCAAATTTTACCTCCCACCGTAGGACTTGAGCAACCAGAATTTAATTTAAACTTCATCACATCAGCACAGGAAAGTAAAATTCAGCAAGTGCTATGTTTTAGCTTTGGTTTTGGTGGACAAAATGCTGTCATAGCTTTAGGAAATCTAAAAAACTCCTGATTTATGGAAATTAAGAATTATGAAAGAATTTGAACTACTAAAAAATTTATATTCTCAAGACTTAGAAACTAGAAAAAACTGGTATTCGGACGTAGCAGCAACTTATAATAAACTCAGACCTCGCTATCCACAAGAAATTATTAATGGTGCTGTAGAAATAGCTCAACTTCCCCCAAAAGCTAGTATTTTAGAATTAGGCTGTGGTCCAGGAAATGCAACTTTAGCATTTGCTGAGTTTGGCTTTTCTATGATTTGTTTAGAACCTAGTTTAGCAGCTGGTAATTTAGCAAAACAAAATTGTGAAATCTATCCACAGGTAGAAATTAAGCAGACTACCTTTGAAGAGTGGGAACTAGAACCCAGAAAATTTGATGCTGTTTTAGCAGCAACTTCTTACCATTGGATTAATCCTGAATTTGGTAATCTCAAGATTAATCAAGCTTTACAAAATGATGGTAATTTAATTTTGCTGTGGAATATGACACCGCAACCAGAATATGAAATATATCAAAGTTTTCGGGAAGTTTATCAAAAGTATGCTCCACTCTTAGACAGATATGAAGATATAGAAACTCAAAAAAAGATAGTTCAAGCTTTAGGAAAAAAAGCTATTGATTCAGGTAAATTTAAAAATTTAGTTTGTGAACAAGTTGTTTGTAAAGTGAATTATTATATGGATGACTTTTTACTACTTTTAAGCACCTACACTCCATACCTAAAACTAGATATAGAAACTAGAAATTGTTTATTTACAGAATTACGAAAAAAGATCGAAAATCACTATGGAGGAAATATTCAAATTAACTATATCTCAGCTTTTCAAGTTGCTAAAAAAGTTGAAACAAGCTGTGGCTAAAAATTCAGATGAAAATACAATTGCCAGAATTCATAGTTACAGCAGATTTCGCTCTAATGAGGTACAAACTTGAATTATGAAACTCTTGTAGTGCGGGCATACTATGGCTAACGCCACGCTGCGCTATCGACAAGCTCAGTACAAGTCTTGCCCGCTATATATGTACCTCATAACACC
>CAINGU010000063.1 GCA_903848645.1 uncultured cyanobacterium
ACCAGTACGACAGATATTGCAATTGCGCTTACTTTTGATTTTTTTCGCTGCTTTTGTGAGTCCATCAATTTTTAATGTTAAACGCTCCATGATTTACCATTGCTTGTTTACCCAGGCTACGGCTATGCCGAGACGAGATAAATCAGGGGTTTCTCCTTAATAAAACACTTCTTTGCGTTGATGGTTATTCCTACTTACTAATTAATTCTATCATGTCACGGCGAATTTATTCGCCGTTGGCACTTCCTCCACGCATCTATTGCCAAGTGGCTTCCGTGCCTTTCGTTCTATTTGGTGAGCAATGGGTTGATAAGTTTCCGCATATCTAATCCCCGCAAGGGGACTAAAAGGTTGTAAAATATTGAGTATGAAATAATGTAGCATAAAAAAAATGTCAGAACTAGCTACATCTAGCAAACGTAAAAACCCATTAAAAAACACCCCTTTAATATGGGCAGATAATACCGAATTAGTTAGTTTAGTCTTGGACTTAGAAGCAACCGATTCTGGATCTCTATATTCGCAATATACCATTGGAATTCATGCTTGGTTTTTGGATCAAGTGCGGCAAATTAACCCAACGCTTTCAGCATATTTGCATGATGGTGAGTCAGAAAAACCCTTTAGTATTTCTGCACTAGAAGGTCAATTACTTCCCACCGGAAAACAACTGCAACTGCAAGCAAATTACAGGTAATAGCCGAGGATTTGGAAATACCTTACACCACAGCGAAAACCTATGTTAAATTAGCTAGTCGGATGCTTAAAGATACCCATTCAAATATTTGATTTATAGCCAAGGAATCACACTGACTTTACAAAACGCGTTGCTTTCTGTCTATTTCAGCTTCATAGATTTTATGTATAAACAAATACTTGACATTAATTTTAAATGATGTCATACTGTATGGCAATTTTAGTTTTGTCTAAATAAAAATGAATTGTGTATTAGCAATATCGGGAAAGTAAAGTAGATGTCTCTACCTTTCTTACCTGCCAATTTTGTTCATTGGGCTAAATTACTTAGCAAGTTTGTCTCTATTCAAATTATAGTTCAAGCTTTGACCTTAGCTAGTGGAATTTTTATAGTTCGTACCCTTGATCAGAAAGAATATGCTTACTATACTATTGCTACTTCCATGCAAGGGACTATGAGTGTTTTGGCTGACATGGGTATTAGCATTGGACTTTCAGCGATTGGTGGTAAGGTATGGCAGGATAGGTATCGGTTTGGACAGCTAATTAATACAGCTTTACAGCTTCGGTATTATCTGGCTGTTGTTTCCATTGCGGTTATAGCACCAATTTCTATCTGGATGCTATTCAGAAATGGAGCTTCCTTGTGGTATGCTATTTTAGTCACAATTATGGTGTTGATGGGGCTGAATTTTCAGCTAACTATTGGTGTTTTGGATATTGTACCCCGTCTTCATTCACAGATTAATCAAATTCAGAAACTAGATTTAGCTTTCAATATTTCTAGAATAGTTTTATTAGGGGTTTCTTATCTAACAGTTTTCAACACAGTTGTAGTCACATTTGCAGCCTCACTTGCTCTTTTGATACAGCGATCGCTATTAGGAAATTTAGTCACTGATAATATTGATAAGAAAGCCCCCTTGAATAGTGAAGATAGGGCAGAAATTATCAAAATTATTAAACAATCAGCACCTAATACCATATTTTACTGTTTTCAAGGACAAATTACCGTATTCTTACTGAGCATCTTTGGCAGTGTCGAAACTGTGGCTGAAATTGGAGCATTAGGGCGTTTATCGGTTGTTTTCGCAGTTATTGGCTCAGTTATGAATGGAATTGTCGTCCCCAGCTTTGCTCGTTGTCAGTCTCCAAAGTTGCTATTTCGGCGTTATCTTCAGATGATTGGTACTATTTGTCTATTTTCAACCGTTTTAGTAGGTCTGGCTGCCCTTTTTCCTAATCAGATATTATGGATAATAGGCTCAAAATATGCCCATCTACAGTCAGAATTGATTTTAGTAATGATCAGTTCAGGATTATTATTCGTTGTTAATAGTATGTGGTCATTAAATGCTTCCAAAGCATGGCTTGATTTTGTCTGGTTACAAATACCAGGAACACTTATGGCACAGATGATTACACTTCTATTAATAGATGTATCTACACTCAAAGGAGCAATTTTATTTGGAATTTCCCCATTAATTCCAGGGTTTATATTAAACTCATACATGACCTACAAAGGGTTAAAAAATACTAGTCTGAATATATAACCAAAATATATGAACATTCTCGAAAAATTCCTTATTAAATTCAGATTTACTATTTGGGCTAGACTTAAAGCTAACTTCTATCCCAGTTTCAACCATTCACATTCTCAATTTGGTGAAGATATGGTGTTGAGATTTTTAACTAATGATATCAAAAAAGGATTTTATGTAGACATTGGCGCTCACCATCCAGTTTACTGTTCCAATACCCATCACTTTTATTGTAAAGGCTGGCAAGGAATTAATATTGATGGCACTCCTGGTAGTATGGATATATTCCAAGTTTTACGAACAAGAGATATAAATTTAGAGCTTTTATTACATCCAGAAAAACAATCGGAAAAGATAGATTTCTATATATTTGAGCAAGGTGGATATAATACCTTTAATCAGGAAATGGCAGAGAAAGCATTAGCTTTAGGAGTAAAGTTAATTGAAAAGAAGACTCTGGAAACAACTACACTTGAGGAAGTATTAAATTTATACTTACCAGAAGGAACAAATATTGATTTCATGAGTATTGATATAGAAGGTATGGATGAAGCAATTCTTATGTCTAATAACTGGGAAATATACAAGCCCAAAATTCTAGTTTTTGAAAAACATGATATTTCTGTAAAGGAGATTGAAAATTTAGAAATCATTAATCATCTAGGCAAATATGGATATGAGATAATAGCTAAATGTGGACCATCAGTTATTATGAAATTGGAAAATAGTTAAATAATACCAAATATCATGAGGAAATAAATTTATGAGAAATCAGGGAATTGACAATTTAAAAGATGTAGAGTGTTTGTGCAGAAGTTATGATTATAAATTCTTTTAGGAAGACTATCTAAAATTTTTTATCATGAAAAGTTTATCAATCTTTGTTCATTCAGCTTCAGAGTGTCTGACTGACTACGAATCTCATGGAGATGGTCTAATTTGTTTCTCTTTACTTAACGGATTAGCTCAACGGAATCACAATATTTTTGCTTATACCAGATATCCAGTTATTTCTCAGGAATATCCTAACTTACAAGTAAAAGTAGGTGGACGGCATCGTGTCCCCTTTGACTCCCTTCAGGATTGGGAACATTCCTGGAAAGCAGATAATTGGTTGCAAAATTTAAGCCATAAACATGATATTGATATTGTTTGGCGAATGCACCCTTATGGAACAAGTTCTCCCACAATGCCCAAAACTCTGGGCAGACCTTTGGTAGTTGGACCCCTATTTTTGAGTTGTCCAGAAAATAAGGCTATGAAGTCCAAACCTAGATTTGGTATTGGTATAGAAAAATTTGTTAGTCCTTTTGCCCAACAAGGATGGCATCGGACATTACAAGCAGCTTCTCTGATCATTTGTGCCACAACTAAACAAGCTGAATCTATACAAAATCAGTATCCCCAAGCTAAGGTATTATGTTTACCAGTGATTGTAGATCCTCCTTTTTCTGATCTATCTTCAACTAGGCGTATTCCCGATAAATCAAGACCTTTTCATCTGTTATTTGTTGCTAATCTTCTTCCTAATAAAAATCCTTTAATATTTTGTCAAGCAGTCAAGATTTTACGTGATCAAGGAATGAATGTGAAAGCAACACTTTTAGGAGATGGTCCAGAACGTTCAAAGATAGAAGCTTATTGTGCTTCAGAGAAATTGGAGGATTTTATATACTTACAAGGGAAAATTCCTCATCATGAAGTTTATAAATATCTGCATTCTGCCGATTTACTAATCTCAAGTTCTCTATTTGAAGCTTATGGACGTAGTATAGTTGAGGCTATGTCTGTAGGTACACCCTGTATTTGTTCTTATGATTCAGGTGGACCTGCGGAAATTATTGAAAATGATGTTGATAGTATATTGGTGAAAGAACTAACTGCCAAAGCTTTTGCTGATGCGATCGCTCGTATTTATAGTAATCCTCAAATTTGGCAGTATTTATCTGAAAATGCAATTGCTAAAGCTAAAACTTGGAGAAGTGAAGTAGTGTTAGTTCGCCTGGAGGATTCGCTAATAGAAATTAGTCAGACTAAAAAAATTATTTGGAGGTAGTTAATGAAAATTTTAATTTCAGTATATAGATTTTGCCAAACCAATTTTCAATAATGGATACCCTTACTTTACTGGTTAACAGTAGTCAAAATAAATTTGAAAATTTATACAGATGAGTTTCAATCTCTATGAACAAGCCTTTGAGAATACTTATGATCCTGCATATGCCTTGGAGCAGAAATTTAGGAGGCTCACGAGTACAGTTAGAATTAGCTGATGCATTTCAGGCAATGGGGCATCAAGTTGAAAAATTTGACTACAATGATGCCTTTCCTCAAGTCGATCCTTCTCAATTCCGCTATTTAATTCGTCCTGGTTTTCATATCAAAGCGAAAGCTTTTGTTCAGGCAAATGCTCATCGTTTTGATATTATTGATGCTCACCAAGGAAATTTACCATTTTCAAAACAAGAATTAGGATTTAAGGGTTTATTAGTTGCTCGTTCAGTAGGACTATATGCTTTTTATGATGAATTTACTAGATTAGAAAAAACTAAAAACCCACCCCAAAAACTTAAAACTAAGCTTGGCAATATTTTGCGTTCACGGCAAGGTAAACGACAGATTCTTTTATACATTAGAAGTTTGCAAACCTGTGATCTAATTAATTTACCAAATCATGATGAATTAGTTTATGTTCGTGATGTTTTGGAACTAGGGAAAAAGTGTATAGTCTTTCCATTTGGACTTTCTCAAAAACGGCATAAAGCATTTAATAATGCTATTAAACCAGTCGAAATTCGATTAGCAAATAAGCAAATAGCTTTTATTGGCAGTTGGGAACCGCGCAAAGGTTCTAGAGATTGGGCAGAAATTGTTATGCGCGTCAAAAAACAAGTACCAGAAGTTCGCTTCCTATTTTTAGGCACAGGTTTTAGTGCCGAAAAAGTTTTAGAGGAACTAAATTTACCAACTTGCAACTGGATTGAGGTTATTCCTAAATATGACAGTGATGAACTACCTAACCTTTTGAGTGGAGCAACAGTGGGAGCATTTCCAAGCTATATTGAAGGATTTGGTTTCGCTGTACTGGAGAAACTTGCTGCTGGGCTGCCAACAGTGGCTTATGATGTACCAGGACCAAGAGAAACTTTACGACTATTGGATGAGTCTTTGCTGGTTTCGGCTGGAAATGTTGACCAGTTTGCTCATAAATTAGTTTCTATACAGGATATGGAGTTAGAAAATTATAGTAATCTAACTAATAAGTGTCTTGATATTGGTAGTAAATTTTCTTGGGAAGAAATTGCTCAACAAACACTGGAGATTTACTATAAATTTTTGGAGGAACAGAAATGAGTCAAATTATTATTCCGAATATTTTGATTGATATGGTTGGTCAGTTTATTAAATTAACTCCTGAGTATCGTGGCAAGTGGAGATTAATTAGGTATTGGATGAATCATCAGTATGATAACGCTGTGAAACTGAGAATTTTGCCTGGTGGTGAAAAAGTTTTTTGTCATCTGAGCATACCCTATGAAGCAATGGTTTGGTTAGAACGAGAAGAACAAACAGACTTAGAACTACTCACAAAATTGCTAGAACCAGGACAAACTTTTATTGATTGTGGAGCTAATGTTGGCATCTGGTCTCTGGTAGCTGCTTCAGTGGTACAACCATCCGGGAAAATTTATGCTTTTGAACCAAATCCATCGACTTTTAAGAAGTTGTCTGACAATGTATCCTTAGCAAAGTACAAAAAAAACATTAACTTGATTTCATCAGCGGTGGGGAACGAACAAAAAAGTATGTCGTTTCATTGCGATGCGGCTCATAACATATCTCATATCACTAACTCTCCAGACTTAAACTCTATTCGAGTTTCTGTAGTTACGATAGATTCAGTTTTAGAAACAAATATCGTTCACGGCATAAAAATAGATGTTGAGGGTTTTGAACTTGAATGTCTTCAAGGGGCTGAATCTACGTTAAAAAAATACAGTCCTTGGCTATGTGTTGAATTTAATACGCTGCTGGCTAAGGTGAATAAATTATCAGATTGGGATGTTCATCAATATTTAAAGGGATTGGGGTATGTATGTCGTCAATTTAAAGATGCTCTTGATTATAGTAGCTTAAGTATTTTGCCTGATACTTGGGTGACTACTGGTTATTGCAATTTATACTATTCAATTAATAGGCAGCAACAATGTTAGACAATAAAGACAAAATTCGTATGAGTATCGCTCTAGTCACTCGCAACCGTCCAGAAAGTTTGGAACGTTGTTTAAAAAGCCTGCGCTCGCAAAGTATTCAACCATTTGAAGTAGTAATTTCTGATGATTCCGACCCTGATCTGGCAGGTCAAACTGAGTCAGTTGCTTCACGTTGGGATTGTCTCTATATTAAAGGTCCACGAAGGGGTTTGTATGCTAATCGCAATTATTCAGCTTTAGCTTGTAAAGGAACGCATATTCGGACAATGGATGATGATCATGAATTTCCTAATCAGCATATAGAAAATTGTCTTCTAGCAATTCAATCTGATCCTCAATCAGTGTGGATTATTGGAGAATATTTACATGGAAAAACAATAGGAAAATCTCCTCATTTTTGTCCAGGTCAACTGCATCCCCGTGGCTTTTCTTACCTCCCTGAAAATACTCAAAATTGCTGGGCTATTGCTGATGGTGCAAGTATTTATCCCCAGGAAATTTTTGAGCGGGGTTTGAGATTTGTTGAAGCTTGGAAATTTGGTTCTGCTTATTTAGAATGGGGTAGTCGTTTATATTATTTAGGATATCGAATTCGGCATTTAGAATCTACCTATATTATTCATCACTATGATCCCCAAAATCGCTCATTTTCAAATAAAATATGGGAACAGAGTTCTATGTTTTTTGCCATGAGATGTCATTCATTTATTTATCAATCAAATTTCAAAAATAAACTTCTTTTTTACTTCGAGATTTGCAAGCAATTAATTATTTCTCCATCTGTCAGTTGGCAAGCATTACAAGAATATATACCAATATATAATCAATTTTATCGGGAGTTTTTCCTATTAAATTCTCATAAATTCATGTCTCAGTTTGCATCTGAAAATTCTACAAAAAAAAAGCAATGAAAAAAATAACTTGACAATTATTTGCATATTTCAAGCAATTAATTGCTGAATTGCCTTAGCCATATCATCCCAAGTGTAATTTCTTAATTCCTGACTAAGAGAAAATACTAACTTTTTATAATCTTCTTGATGCGATCGCCATTTTTGCAGTCTTGCTACCAAATCATCAACATCATCAGGATTAGGAAGTAACAAATCTTGCAACTGCGGGGGATAACGTTCCGCAACACCAGCATCAGCACTAACTATTGCTGGTAAACCACAACAGAGAGCTTCATGTACTCCTAAACCATAAGCCTCATAACGAGTCGGAGCAACCAAACAATCAGCAGCCCGTAGCAAATTCGGAACATCGTTACGAAAACCTAGAAAATGAATGTTAGAGATGCCAGCATCAGCAGCACGGCTTTTCCATAACGGTAGTTCCGCACCAACTCCTACCACCACCAAATCTGCATTCCAATTTGGCGATTTACATAACTCTTGCCAAGCTGTAAATAGAGTATCAAATCCTTTCCGGCGATCGCCTAAAGCACCAATAAATACTACAATATTCTTATCTAGTGACCATCCTAACTGTTGACGAAGTATAGCCCGTTCTGTTGGTGACGCTGGATAAAAGATTTGGGGATCTATACCATAATAAATTACCTGTATTTTTTCCTCTGGTATTGCCAATTTCTCTATCAAATCTTGTTTAGTCCGCTGAGAATTAGCAATAACTACCCGTGCATTAGGTAATACTTGTTTTTCCTCATTCAAACATACCCAATGATCAATCTTACGCTTCCAATAACGGAGTAAGTTCACCTGAGAATCAGATTCATAAGCGGCATGAACATAATGTACCCAATTCCCATCTCCCCATTGACAATTACCCCCATTCACCAAAACTCTAGTATCCTCTCCTCTGAGACGCTTTGCTTGTAAACGTCCTATCCAATTAAGGAACGGGTTACTCAGTAAATTAGAATTAGCTAATTTTGGCACAGGATGAAATTGAACATGAGGATAAGCCAATAATTCATCCGCTACTTGATAGGCTACTAGATTTACTTTTTCTCCCTGTCTTGCCAAATATTCAGCTAGAGCAAAATTAGCTCTATCCATGCCACCGGTTTTCACAAAATCGGCTACTACGAGTAAATAAGATTTCATAACTATATACGGTTGGGAGATGGACTTTTGCAAAATTACGAAAAACCTAGATTTGTAGGGGTTTAGCACTGCTAAACCCCTACCTACAGAATCAAATAATTAGCCGTGTTGAGTATACTAGGTTGTTGAAAGTTTGTCATTTTTAATATTATTAGCAGCCGCAAATAGTGCGCCATTCAATAACCATAATTCCATACCCCCTTGACTATTAAATATAGGATAATTAAAGGTAATGGCTATAGCACCAAGATTGTAAGCAAAAACCAATCCACCCCACAGCGAAAAGTCACCTAATTTACGATTAATAGCAATTTTCCAAGCAGTAATGCAGGCAAAATAAAGTGCAGCAACATAAGCAAATATCAGTGGTACACCTCCATCTAATAGCCACCCTGTCCACTGGATTTCTACCCAAATAGGTTGGGACTCCAGATAGGTGTTATCACCAAAATAGTTATTCATCATTCCCCAACGCCCTAAACCAGCCCCCAAAGGATATTTAGGTAGTAAGTCGTTAATAGTATCCTGCAAAAAATGTCCCCTATTTTCCTGGTATACTTGGTTAGCAGAACCAGCAAATAAGCTAGTTATCCGTTTGAGGGTAGACTGACCTCCAATTGCTACTGCCCAGGAAAACGTTGCTATAAACAAAGCTGTTACACTGGAAACCATCATTGTCAAACGGGCAATCTGGGCTGTCCTGATTAAGACTACTGCTAATAAGATCATAGAAATAGCAGCCAACACCAAAACAGAACGAACTTGAGACAAATAGATGCAAAATAGCCCAATACCACCACTAGTTATCCCAGCAATTCGTAAAATCGGATTTTTGTATTTGATGGCAATAACAACACCAAACAACAAAGCATAAAAACCAGCAGTTGCTGCCCCTCCTGGTGCGTCAGTCAACCCCGTTGGCCGATACACTTGTACGCCATTAGCTAACGTAATTAATAAGTTATCTCCACCATAGGTACTATTCTTAATAACTGTGGAAAGAGATGGCTGAAATTTGCCAGGAAAGTACATTTGTAACACCCCAAAACATGAACTGAGAGTGTGAATTCCCCACATCAAAAATATTAAACTATTGAACCCAACCTGTGTAATTTTTAAACCTCTCGCCCAAAATAGGGGACTGAGAATGGCAAGATATATGGCACATTCAGCCAGCCCAGCCGTTATAGAATTAATCTGAGGATGTAAACTCAACTCTAACACCAGGATGGCCATGACTATCAATGCTGGGTTAGTGGCAGGATGTTTGTTTCCTTCTGGTTTCAACTTTACTAATAAAAACAGACTCAGTGCGAAGGTGGCAATCCGCATGGGTATACGGATAAGACCTATTTGGGGAATCAATAATAATAGTTGAAGGGTAAACTGGATGAGAATGAAGTTGTGCGCCCATGTCCAGTTTAGTTTTTCCCAGATAGAAGCATTTAGTAAGTTATGTTCTGTTTGGCTAATCACTCAATTTACCTAAATATAAATAATTTAATTTATCCCTATCTATTACTAACAGATTCATCATTCATGCTGCTTGTAGATAGTGCTTTTTGGATTGGTTTTGCTGGTACTCCTACTACTGTTTGACCTGGTGGTACATCCTTTGTAACTACAGCATTAGCGCCAATTATTGCACCATTACCAATGGTTAAACTTTGGTATCCCCGTCCAACTATCACTACTCCAGTACCAATAATGACATCATCCCCAATAAAAACTTTATGTTCAGAGCCAATGGGAACATTAGCAGCTATTGTGACATTGTGAAATATTTCCACACGATGCCCTATTTTTGTGTTGCAGTGAATAACGACACCTAAAGCATAATGTTGAAGTTTAATATCTTTTTCCATTTCTACTTCTGGAGGCAGAATAGCATGAAATATTAAAAAGTTAATTGCTTTCAATATCCGAGCCATAAAATACATTTTTCTTTGATAAGCTTGGCTACTTAGCCACCATAAATAAGAGGGATTTAACATAATTATCCTTGATTTTAATTTTAAAAGAAAATTAGAAGCTCCATTTCATGATTTCTGACCTACACAAAGAATATTGTCACTAAAAGCCCGACCCCGAAAACCTAAACTTTTCGGCCAGTTCCAAGGTGTAAAAGGTATCCGTCCACAATGACTATAATCTATGTTAATATTAGTCAAACCGCACTCTGTAAATATTCTAATTAAGTCAATTTCCAATAATGCAGTTATATGGGCGGGATAAAGACCAGGTGCTTCTTGAAAGGCGTTAAACTGATTTTTGAGAATTAACGTTAACTTGCTCAACAGGCTTAAATTATTAGGTGTAGTCACAATTACCAATCCACCTGGTTTAGTTAACCTAAACAATTCTCGCATCAAAGCTCGTGGGTTTTCTAGGTGTTCAATAACCTCCACTGCACAGACTACATCAGCCACTTGTTCTAGTAAAGGTACTTTGCCAATATCTAAATCAAAAGGAATAAATTCTATCGGTGTCGGTAAATCATCATAGCGAACAGCGTCTACACCAAGATAACGGTTAAAGCCATTATTTACCAATGAATAAAGTTTGCCCTGACCACAACCCACATCTACCAATACACCACCTTGAGAATGTCCTTGGGCTATTATTCTCGCTACCATTTGATAGATATGATCGCCACTAGCACCAAGGCTTTGTTTTGCCCTATTTTCAACATTACTGACATCAGATAAAGTCATGCCACTACCTCCTGTTTAACAACTTGAGAAAGCAGATTGTAAACCCGATTTAGCTGCTTTTCAGGATTACACAAATACTCAGCCCTGGACTTACCACCAGATGATAAAGTTGCTCTTTCACTAGGACTATTAATCAATGCACTTAAAACATCACTTAAGGCATTGATATCATGAGGAGCAACCAAGCGCCCACAGGAATCATCAACAATTTCCATTGCTCCCCCCATAGCTGTTGTCACCACTGGTAAACCTGCATAAAGCGCTTCTATAAAGGCAATTCCAAAAGGTTCAGAACCACTATTGGGCTGACAATGAATATCCGCAGATGCTAACAAGTATGGTACATCAGAACGTTGTCCCAAAAAGCGAACCTGTTCACTAATACCCAGTTTTTTGACTTGAGTTTCCAATTCTTGCAGATATTCCGCTTCATGGGGACGTTGCACTCCTCCAGCTATCCAACATACCCACCCTGGTACTTCCCGCAATTGTCCTAAAGCCGAGATTAACAGACTTTGACCTTTCCAGCGTTCCAGACGAGAGGCTTGAATGATGACTATAGCATTATCAGGAGTATTGAGTTCGGCTCTTACAGATTGGCGAATTGAAGCATCATTAACAATATTTGCAGGAGCTACAGGTAGATAAACAGTCTCACAGTGAGTTTGATAAAGTTTCGTTACAGTCCCTTGGGTGTAATGACTATTAGCAATCACTAAATCTGGAATAACTAACTTTGCTAACTGTTCTAAAACCTGGTTGCCATTCACTGTATCATGACACCAAAAAATCAGCGGTATGTGATTAGCCTTGACAACTGAGCCAAAAATTCCTTGTACCCAGCAACCATGACAAATCACTACATCAAATTGTTCTTGTTTGAGGACTTTTTGGAGTTGATTTCTCGCGTTCCATACAGTCCAAGGATGACTAATTTTAACGTTACCTAATTGATGTACTTTCGCTCCTAAATTTTGGAGTTCGTCAGCTAATCTACCTGGAAAACACAAAGCAAACTGAGGCTGCATTTGTTGACATAAACCTTGGTATTTGGCTAAAGTTACCAATAGGGTTTCAATTCCCCCAAAGATATTTCCTGAGTAAATATGCAGGATTTTCATAGTAAATTCACGGGTGATTGTAGTGTAGTGTAATTCAATTCTGAACTCAAAATTTTGTCATATATATTCAAACTACGTTCACCCATAGAAATATGATTAAAATATTCGGCGCGGCTTTGGCAAGCTTTAACGAGTCTATCACGTAGTCCTGGCTGACGCAGTAGACGATTGGCCGCTTGAGCTAAAGCCTCCGGGTTATTAATAGGTATTGTTAAACCTTCCTGTTCATGACGACTAACCCAAGCAACTCCACTACAGGGAATATTGGCATTAATCACCGGACAACCACTAGCCATTGCTTCTACCTGAACTAAGCCAAATCCCTCGCTGCGGACATTAGAAGGAAACCAAAGAGCGGTAGCAGCATGATAAGCTCCTACAAGTTGATCTTCACTGACATGACCTAACCAAACAATGCGGTTTTCAACTCCTAATTTTCTAGCTAATGCTCTTAACTTTGCTTCTAAAGCTCCAACTCCAATGATAACGAGTTTTCCGCGTACTCTTGTGAGAGCCTGAATAGCTATATGCAAGGCTTTGTAATAGACTATTCTACCCACAGCCAGCCAGATTGTATCTCCATGTTCTTGCTGAAGACTGCGACTGTAAGCGAGTGCTTTTTGATGCGGTTGTCTATAAGTTTCAATATCTAAACCTAGTGGGAGTGCGTTTAATTTATGAGGATAAAATTGCAGAAATTTTGAGCCTTGAATATACTGAAAACTAGTAGTTAATATTTGTGAACTTTGACTGTAAATAATATGTTCAAAAGGACGCAAGGCATATTTTAAGATTTTTTGTTTAATGACATCACTATGGTGAGTAATTACTAAAGGTATTTTCCTATTCAACATGGTTAAAGCCATGAGCATAGTTGGATTAGGAGTATGGAGATGAAAAATAGTATTTGGTTTGTTAACAAATTTATTAATTTCTTGGCACAGTCCTGAACAAATATCAAATCTAGCTACTGATAAAAGCCGACCAAGACGGGTAATTTGAACATTTCTATCCATTTCATAAACAGTCCTGGTTTTAGTCGCTAAATGTCCCTGTTCATCAAATCCATTGACACAAATTACATGAACTTCTGCACCCATAGCTGCTTGAGTTCTGGCTAGAGTTTGAATATGAGTTTCTATACCTCCTCTATCTGGAGGATAATATTTAGACAAATGAACAATCCGGATATTAGTAGTTTTTTGCATTTTGCTAACTCGTAAATTTATAGGGAAATTAAATTGTCAGAAATGGCTAACGCCACGCTTCGCTATCAAGATGTCCAGGATTAAAGGATTAACAGGATGAAAGATGAAAACAGAGATTCTATTACCAATTACCTATTACTAAAATAAAAATTTATTTAAGAGGATGTTTGAAAAGTCTAATTTCTTACTAGTCCCGGCGACTGGAAGTCGCGGCTATACAGACGAAACCCACCTGCGTGGGTTTGAAAACCTTAATTTTCAGTTAGTCCGCGCAGGCGGACTTTGTTTGTGTAGTAGCGATTTATAATCGCCGGAAACTTTTCAAACACCCTCTAAGATTTTAGCAATAAAGATTGCCATTTAGGGTAGTTGTCTAACCAAATTGACTGTAAAATAGGATAGATACTAGAGGCTGAAACTCCATTTAAAGGAACAGATAACTGTGTCCATAAACAACGATCATCTCTCAGCACATTTTGACCAAAAAGCCAAGGTAAAACCCGGCGCATGGTTAAGTCGTATTTATAGCGGTTTTGCATAAATTGAGCGGAGTTAACTGTGCTACCTCCACGAGGATTAACACAGGCTGTAAAGTAAGCTTGTTTACTATCCTCATAGATAATATAGTATCCTATTTCTGGTGAATACATAACTTGTTTTTGGATATTTTTAAGTGAATCTTGCTTTTTTCCATCTAAAAATGGGTTTTGATTGCCTCTAGTATTGGTCATGTAACGAATTTGTAATTGTAGTTGCTGATTTTGACTGAGGTAGTTATAATCTTTCCCAGATTGGAACGTGAAAAAATTTTCTGTATTTATATATATTTTCTGTTCTGGTAAAGAAGTAAATTTAATTTGTTGCCACTTGTTTAAGGCAACTTGTTGTGGTAAAATATTAGGGTTATTGATGGATTTTCTCGTAGCAATTAAAGAGATGGCTGTGAGGATAATTCCTAGCCAAGTCCCAACTAAAAATAAGCGCCGTTTTGGTTGAATTAGTTGTTTCTGAATAGGTTTATCTGTGTCTGGAGATGAATTTTCTAATGGTAATATCCAATTACATAAAAAGGCATAAGTAATAGTTGCAAAGGTCATAAAAATAACTGCGCCTGTTTGTCCGTGCCAATATGTAAACAGACTTTTGTTATTGACGACAAAGACTAATAAAGAAACACGAATACAGCCTGTGAAAAAGCCAACACTAATAGTAGATATAAATAATAAGCATTTTTGCCGCCAAGTTAGGGGAAAAACAGTTACCATAATTAAAAGTGTGAGCTTAAATAACCAGAGGATTAATACCCCACCTGTACAAGCATAAAGAACTCTTACTTGGCCAGTAGGGAGTTTAACTAAATCTCCGTAATGAGTGGCTTGAAAGCCAATATAGTGCAGTGAAAAGGCGGATATGGTAGCGGTTAATTCGTTAAAGTGGAGACGAGAATCAAAGATTTCATTGATAAAGCTAAAGGGGAAAAGCATTAAGCATAATATTAAAAATAATCGCCAATGCTGCTTGAATCCTGAAAAGCCAAAGGAGAGTAATCCTAATCCTAAACCAGCGATAATGGGGGCATAACGAAAGAGAGTTAAGTCTAAATGCCAAAAATGAAGAGGTCTAAATATAACTATAAATAATAGTCCTAAGCCTAACCAACTAGAAACCCAATTTGGGGTATTTTCTTGATAGCGATTTTGCCATAATAAATATAAAATTCCTCCCCAATAAATTGCATAGAAGCTGATTTCCTCACTTTCAATGGGGTGAGTTCTAATCATATCTAAATGCCAAACTCCCAGAGTGGTAAAAATCCCCATCAAGTAAAACCATTGGGTTTGTAATAATGGTGATATCTGAGTTAAAAATTCTTTTTTGATTGCGGTAATTTTTGGATTAATTAGCATTTGTATTTACCATTCTTAGAGGATGTTTGAAAAGTTTTTAATGTATAAAGAGACCCCTCTCCAAACCTCTCCCCTACCAGGGGAGAGGCTTTAAAACCCCCATTCCAGCTAACAAAAGTTTTTCCGTTTCCCTCTCCTCTTAGGAGAGGGTTAGGGAGAGGTAGGGAAGGGGTGCTGGGGGGTTAGGTTTTTGGAGATTATGGGTTTCATATAATACTTTATGGTTAACGCCACGCTATGCCTTCGGCACACTTCGTGAACGCTATCAAACAACCTCTTATCGCTGACTTTTCTCAATGGTGCGTGTCCAACTGGTTAACCTCCAGAGGATAATAAAACAAACTCCTGAGATGATTGCACCTATGTTGATTCTGACTGCGGTTTTAATCAGGTTTTTTGTTTGTTCTCGTTTGGCTGTATTGGCAACATTGATAGCATTTTGAGCGGAGTTTTGAATTTGTTGGGAGATTTTATTTTTTAAGTCTTGGGGGGATTGCTGAGAATTGGGTTCTATGGGGATATTCAAACTTGCGGCTATGCTAGTTAGTTGTTGGGGAGATGTGACAGTTTTTAATTTTTCTGTAATTTTTTGGATTTGCTCTTGTTGTTGTGATTGTTGAGTGGCAAATTGATTGTTAATAGTTCTATAAATTGTCAGACTATTATTAATTCCCAAAGGCAACATTAATAAATAAAATATGCCAATGACTAAGGATATCCAAGATAAAAATTTTAATATACCGATTTGTTTAACATTAACAATGCTGCTTTGGTTGAATACAAAGATAAATGCAAATCCTAGTAAAATACTCCAAACATGATCTACCATTTGGCTAATGGCCTGAAATTCCCAATTCGGATTTGTTAGCTGGGGAGGGAGGAGAATAGCGAGGTAGTCAAATAGGGAAAATATGAGGAGGCTATAACCAAGAAATCGTAATAAGGCAAAGGAACGCTTTTCAATAAATTCTGTAATTTCTATGGGTTTGCTAGGGGTTTTTTCGGCTTTTTTGGCTTTCATTAGTTTGTAATTAGCTTGTTCTGGGAATTAATTTAATTATGTCTCGTTCTCTTCGTCAATATTAGAAATCATTGCAATATCAGCCACCTAAAAAACAGTTGGGGGATTTGGTTGTTAAAGGATTTGGATATTAGCAATTTTCACACACCCAAGAAAAGAACAAAAGCCTCACCCCAACAGGTATTTAACTAGTTTGTAATTGTGAAGTAGTGGAAAAGTTTATCAAGAGCGAACCGCTACAACAGGGTTGGCAATGCGGGTTTTTGATGCTATGCTTTTCCTTACTTTTCTCATTGCACCCAGCGCTAGTAGAGAGCCTACTGCGGGAATGGTTGCGCCTCCGGGGATGTTGTCGAAGGGGACAGCTTCAGCAGAGAACGCTCCCCTCCAGCTATTGTTTTGATCATTCATTAATGTAGCTCCTATATATTGACTTGTTGTTATTTGATTTGTTGTTATTTGATTTGTTGTTGTGTTACCTTGATCATCAACAAAAGGCAGTATATCATCATCTGATTGATATGTTAATGTCCCTTGAACGGATTGCTCCATGGCTAACTTGTACTTAATCCCTCCTATATTGGTAAAGCTTACCCCATTAACGTTGAGAGGGAATTGGTTATCATTTCCACTCCACACCCCAGCACCCAACAGAGATCCAATAGGAGTTCCACCGACACTTCCAGAAATTCCGGTTATTGTATTGCCCGTGACATCGAATGTTCCACTCGTGTTTGCTAAACCCGAGAAACTCCAGTTATACGTCAGTGCATGAGCAGGAGACATACTAGCAAGGACACCAGCAACAGCGCTACCAACAACTAATGGTAAAAGACGAGATAGGGATTTGAGTTTCATGTTCTTTCTGATATGCTTATAAGTTTACGGAGGATATAAAAAAGATGATACTACCGATTCAGTATTAAAATCAATATTAAAATTTACCGATTCTATACTCTTATGGTATTGTTGTATAAAAATAACTAAAATTTGACTACCCCATACCATAAATATATGGAAGAATACTTACGATATTGGATTATCCTCAAGCGTCGGTGGTTGCCTGTTTCCATCGTTTTCTTGACTCTGTTGGGCTTGAGTATTGTTAAAACCGTACTAGAAACACCTATTTATCAAGCATCTGGTCAGTTAGTGCTGAAAAAGAATTCCACCTCTTCACTAACAGGGGTAGGTAGCCAATTAGGACAACTGGAAAGTTCAGTCACAGGTAGACCGGTGGGAACGGAAGTAGCAATATTACGTTCCCTACCTATAGCTACCAGAACTATTAATAGCCTCAAACTCAACTTAAACCCTTTCGTTTTTTTAAAAGATTTAGAGGTCAAGAATATAGAAAATACAGATATTCTGGAAGTAAATTATATAAGTACAAATCCTGGAGAAGCGGCTAAAATTGTTAATTCTCTCATGAAAATCTATATAGAGAATGATATTAATGCCAACCGAATGCAAACCAAGTCTGCGAGGGACTTTATCGCTCAACAACTGCCAAAAAGAAAAGCTGCATTGCAAGCTGCGGAAAAAAGACTGCAAGTTTTCAAACAGCAAAACAGAGTATTAGACCTAAAAGCAGAAGCCGCATCCACTGTCAGTATTTTAACAGATTTAGATAGACAAGTAGCGGCAACCAGGTCAGAATTATCAGCACAAACAGCAAGAAAGGAATCAATTCGGGAATTGTTTGGCGTAACTTCACAGCAAGCTGTAATTTCTGGTTTTGTAGGTGAGTCACCCAATGTTACCCCAGTTCTCCAACAGTTACAAGATGCCCAACAAAAACTCGCAGTCTTAAAATTGCGCTTAACTGATACCCATCCAAGCATAGTTAATCTCAAGGAAGAAGTAGCAGTTCTTAACACAGAACTTAAGAGCCGTATCGAAAAAAGTTTTATTGGTAATGTCGGGCGCTTAAATAAAATCCGTGAAGCAAAAGATATCATTCAACTACGTGGTCTAGGTTTACAACAAGGTATTCTCAGTAATTATGCTAGTGCTGAATCGGAACGATTAAGCTTACAGGTGCGGTTGAAGGCTTTGGCTGGTGTGATTCAATCTTATCGAGAAAGGGCTGGATCATTACCACAACTTGAATTACAACAACGCCAGTTAGAACGGGAAATCAATGCCAGTGATACTAGCTATCAAAATCTTTTGGCTAGGTATCAGGATTTGCAAGTAGCCGAAAATATGCAAGTCAGTAATGCCGTAATCATTACACCTGCCTTTATTCCCGGCGTACCAATTAAGAGCCGTCAGTATATTAATTTACTGCAAGGATTGATTGGTGGGCTGTTACTGGGTGCGGCTACAGCCTTTGTTCTAGAAAAAATGGACAAAACGATCAAAACAACTAAATCTGCTCAAGATTTACTGGGATATAAGCTACTGGCCTACATTCCCCAGTTTAGTAATGATGGGGAAATTCCCGATGTAATTGTGAGAAATAAACCCGAATCTCCTGTCAGTGAAGCTTTTCGGATGTTGCAAACCAATTTGAGATATTTTAATTCTGACCAATCTATCAAAGTCATTGTGATATCAAGTGCCGCACCCAAAGAAGGTAAATCAACAATTGCCGCTAATTTAGCCTTTTCAATATCACAAATAGGACGGAGAGTGTTGTTGGTAGATGCAGATTTGCGAAACCCCAGTCAAGATAAAATTTGGGAAGTTACCAATGAACTTGGTTTAAGTAATGTAATTAGAGATCAATTGAATTTAGATAATGCCGTGACGGAAATTGTTCCTAATTTTTATTTGATGACTGTTGGTGAACAAATGAATAATCCATCTACCCTCATTGATTCTAGTCAAATGGCTGTATTTGTCGCCCAAGCTGCCCAAAAATATGATTTTGTCGTCATAGATACACCACCCTTGACAGTTGCTGCTGATGCCACTATTTTAGGCAAATTGGCAACTGGAATTTTGTTTGTTGTCCGACCAGGAGTAGCTGATACTAATAGTATTTCTATTGCTAAGGATTTGTTAGAGAAAGCCAACCAAAATGTTTTAGGTGTGACAATGAATGGTATTAGCGCCAAGCAGCAATATTATGATTATGCTGGAAGTGAGGTTAATTAGGGTTACAGGGAACAGGGAAGAGGGAACGACAAACCCGCCCAGAAATGAATTTCTGGGCTAATAAGCAAAGTTTACTAAAGTAAACTGGGGGATTTTTAGTCATCTTTAGATGACTTTTGCTATGAGACTGGGAATATGGCTTACGCCACGCTACGCTATCATTCCCAGTCGGGCTATGGGTTTTAGGTTAAGTTGACACCAATGAGCATTTTCTCAACGAGTGAATTTAATTTTGTCTGACTATTTAACCTGCTGATAAATTGTAATAATTTGTTCACCTAAACGTTGGTGACTAAAATTATTTGTAGCTGTTTTTCTGGCATTTGCTGAGAGAAATTGGCGTTTTTCTGGGTTGTCAAGTAAATCTAGAATAGCTGCTGCTAGGGCTTTTGGTTCTCCTGGTGGTACACCAATTGCATCATAATTATGGGTGAATAACTCAGCCGCACCACCAGCTTGAGATACTATCACTGGTTTACCACAAGCCATTGCTTCTACTATTGCTAAACCAAAGGGTTCAGGTTGGGTACTGGCATGAATGACGATATCCAAATCACGGTAAACTTGAACTATATCTTCCTGAAAACCGAGAAAATCAACTTTGTCTGCAATCTCTAAATATGCGGCTTTATCTTTTAATTCCTGTTCGGAAAATTGAGAACCGCGAGTTTTATAAATTGCTCCACCAACTATCCAAAACCGCACATTTAAATCAGGATGGGTTTTGATAATTTCTGCTGCTGCTGCTAAGAAAATATCATGACCTTTCCACCGGGCAAAAGTCGCAACCAATCCTATTTTTAAGAAAGTATCGGGAGGTGAAGCTAGGGGAGAGAAATAATTAATATCAATGGCATTATAAACTATTTTTATTGGTAATTTAGGTAATGTACTTTTCGCATCTTTGGCTACAGCTTCAGAAATAGCAATTCCCATTTTAGCCTGATAGCTGAAAAGTTTTAAAACCTGTGCCATGAAGGGACGTGAACCATAGAAATCATGGATATGCCAAATAACTGGTGTATCCTTGATTCTGGCTAATGCTATGAGTAAATGAGTTTTAATTCCGTGGGAGTGAATTAAATCTGGTTGGAGTTCCCGGAGCGATCGCTGAAATTCTCGCAGATATTTGCCGATATGGGGTAAAATTGTGACTAGTCTGAATAATAATATTAATCTCATTACAGCCTGATTACTACCTTTAAAAGCACTGTCACCCAGTTGGTTTAATTCTTCTGGTAATTTTACTAATTTTACTGATACACCCAATTTTGTCGCTTCCTCTATCAATGGTCCATCAGTCCCGACAATCAGGAAGAGTTGGATATTTGGCTTTGTATTCAAAAGTGCAGCTATCATAGTTAATAAAACTCTCTCAGCACCACCAATTACTCCTACAGGGTTGACAAATACAATTTTCATATATAGGATTCCTATTTGATTGTTGAACTATACGTAGGGTGGGCATTGCCCACCGGAGTCCGGTTGTCGGAGTCCGGTTGTCGGAGTCCGGTTGTGGTGGGCATTGCCCACCGGAGTCCGGTTGTCGGAGTTCGGTTGTGGTGGGCATTGCCCACCGGAGTCCGGTTGTCGGAGTCCGGTTGTGGTGGGCATTGCCCACCCTACTTAATATTTTCAGGAATCATAAATGATTGCTATATTTTAAATATGTGCTAATCTTAAATAAGATTGGGCAATAATCTCAGCATGATTAGACCAAGAATATTTTTGAGCTTGATGCAAACGCAGATTTAGATGAGGGGCAGTAATTGGATTTGCTAATACTTGTTCTATTGTTTGCACCCAAGCTGATATATCTGTAATTGAACAATACATAACAGCTTCTCCACCTACTTCCCGCAATACAGGAATATCACTAGCAACTACTATACCTCCACAAGCTAAAGCTTCAATCACAGGTAATCCAAAACCCTCGGCTTCACTAGTTAATAACACGGCGGATGCTTGTTGGTAAAGAGCCGCAATAGTTGCACGTTGCAAATCTTGAAGATGAATAATTGCATCACCAATATTCAACTGCGTAATTTGCTGTTGTTGGTTTGGTGTCCAGTCACCGCTAACTTTAACAAGTTGTAACTCTGGATAAATCTTGCGGACTTGTGCAAATACTTCTAATAGAATATCTATCCGTTTGCGGGGAATACAGCTACCAACGTGGAGTAGAAAAGGTTGTTTAGGTATCTGCGGTAATAATATATCTAAGTCAGAATTCATACTAAACTCTGGGGCGATACCCAAGGGCGCATGGACTAAGCGCGATGGTTCTACCAGTTGGTAATGCTCAATTTGTTTTCTCACTTCTGCGGTAGAATAAAATACCAGGCTGCATGATTGCAAACCGTGTAAAATTCTCCGAGACATGGCTTGATACCAGCCTGGACGAGGCTCTTTTCCTGGTTCTACAAGAGAGCGAAAGGCATCAATATCATGACAATATACTCCCGTCCGTTCTGGCGGTAAAACATGGGCTAAATGGGCGTAGGAGTGGTCAGCAATGTGATAAAAATCGAAATCTGTTACCAGTTGTTTGAGATATTGGGGATAGTCCCAAAAGCGGTTAAGTAAGCGATCGCTATTATAAGCAAATTGCTTTTTACCAAATTGAGGAATTTGTTGAAACCGTCTATTAAATATTGGACAAATTTGGCTAGTTTGAATAGATGCAGAGTGTTCAGATTGCAACTGTTTTAGTAACATCTGAGCGCATAAATCCATGCTAGGCCAGTTCTCTTCTGGGTAATCGCAGATAATGGCAAGACGCATTGAAGTCATGTTATTAATTGTAATTTTCTCCAGTATCTAATATGCCCCACCATCTAATATACTAAGTGATTTATGAACATCTTATGATGAGTTACGGAAATATGAAAATTACTGCTATTGTTCCTCGTCTACCCCCTGCTGTTGATGGAGTGGGAGATTATGGGTTAAATTTAGCTCAACAAATGCGTCAAGATTTTGGTATCATCACCAATTTTGTGATTGGAGATGCAAATTGGTCTGGAGAAGCTATTATAGAAGGATTTGCAGTTAAACAGGTGGCAGATTGCTCACGGACTGCTTTATTAGAATTATTACTTAATCAAGATGATATAAAACAGACTTTGCTATTGCATTATGTGGGCTATGGTTACGCAAAGCGAGGCTGTCCTGTGTGGTTAGTAGAAGCTTTAGAACAGTTGCGAAAAGGGGGAAATAACCGCCGTTTGGTGACAATGTTTCACGAAATTTATGCTTTTGGTCCAATTTGGAATAGCCAGTTTTGGACATCACCACTCCAAAGAAATTTAGCGACTCGGTTGATTAAATTGAGCGATCGCTGTTTAACTAGCAAAGAAGGATATGCTGATATTATCCGAAAATTTAGTCAAGGAAAACATTCTGATATTCCCACCTTACCAGTATTTTCTAATGTCGGTGAACCAAAAAATCTCACCCCTTTGTCAGCACGACAGCGGCGTTTGATAATATTTGGTGGTACAGTCCCACGTTCTCGTGTTTATCAGCAATCTCTTTTAGCGTTACAGAGGACTTGTCAAGAATTAGAAATTGAGGAAATTTTGGATATTGGTTCTCCTCTCAAGTTTCAGATTCAGCCTATTAATGGAATTCCTGTTACCTGTTTGGGAATTAAATCCAGTCAAGAAATTAGTAATATATTATCTAATTCCTTAGTTGGTTTTTTCAATTATCCTACTGAATATTTGAGCAAATCAGGAGTTTTTGCTGCCTATTGTTCTCACAGATTGTTACCTATTGGTGTATGGGATGAAGGTAAAGATGGAGATGGTTTACAAGCTGGAAAGCATTACTGGCTGGCGGATAGAGATAGGTGCAATCTGGACTTATCAAAGGGACAGATAGTGGCGGATAATGCTTTTGCTTGGTATGAACAACATCAATTATCAGTGCAAGCCGTTACTTTTGCAACTTATTTAGGGTTTGCTGAATAAGTTATTAACTTTATCGTGGGAAAATTGATTTATTGATTTTGACCTGTTCCCTGTTCCCTGTTCCCTAAAACCTTGATAAATCAATAATTTCAGGGTTATGCAAAAAAGTTAAAATCCCCGTCAAAAAATGTCTGAAATTGGGAATCGGGAATTTTATTAGCGTAGCTTGGTGTCAGCACTATTTTGAATTTTGAATTTTCAATTGTTAATTTACTGACATTTTCCAACGAATTGCTCATAGAGCTTAGTGTTTGTAATTTTAGATTAAAAGGAAGTTGTGATCCGATATTAATCATATTGAGCAATGACGGCGGAAAAAAAGAGTCTAGAGGGGGGAAAAGAGATGGCATTGTCAATCCCGGTTGTGAAGGTGTTGTCGGCTGTGGAGTATTAGTGCTATTTGCCGATGTACTGGTAATGATTTCGCGGACTTGACTCTCTGTTAGGTGAGGGTTAGCACTGAGCATGAGAGCAACGACACCAGCAACGTGCGGGGTTGCCATGGAAGTGCCAGAGTAATTGGCATATTGATTATTGGGTATTGTGGAGTAAACATCAACTCCTGGGGCAGTAACATAGGTGATTTCTTGAGAACCAGAACGGTTGGAAAAGTCCGCAAAGTTATTATTTTTATCTACTGCACCTACGGCAATTCCTGAATTATAGGCATAGCGGGCGGGATAGGATGGTACTGGGTCGCTATTATTACCTGCTGCCATGACAACAATTACGCCTTTGCTGCTGGCATATTCAATAGCTGACTGGAGAGTATTATCAGGAGAATTACCTCCTAAACTGAGATTAATGACATTTGCACCATTATTAACCGCGTAATTGATTCCTTTGGCAATATTTGAGTCTGAACCTGAGCCATTTGCGTCTAGAACTTTGACTGGCATAATTTTGGAGTTATAGGCAATGCCAGTCACACCAATACCATTATTTTCTCCGGCTATAGTTCCAGAAACATGAGTACCATGACCATTATTGTCTAAAACATTGTTATTGTTATCTACAAAGTTCCAACCATGAACATCGTTAATATAGCCATTACCATCATTATCCTGTCCGTTACCAGCTATTTCTTTGCTATTAGTCCAAATATTATCTTTTAAGTCTTGATGGTTATAGTCTACGCCGGTATCTAGAACAGCAACAATAATTCCTTGGCCTGTATATCCATTATTCCATGCTGTTGGAGCTTTGATCAGATCCGCTCCCCAATTATTGCCACCCAATGCAGGAGCATCTGTATAGGGACTCTTACCAGCAGCTTTACTGACTGCTAATCCTGCATTCACTAAGCCATAACCATTATTTGAGTTATAACTGCTATTACTGGCAATAGATTCGTTCATGGCAGAAGCACTATGACTACCCCAACTAATACTATTACTAGTAGGATCTTGAAAGGCATTGGTTGGGGAAATAGCAGTATAATTGATTTCTTTTTGAGATGGGAAATTTTGAGAAATATCCAATGACATAAGTATTTAAACTCCAAGAATAGCCATATTTTTTTTGACAAGCTAAATTTGTCAAAATCTGCAAATACAATAATTTGAAATTACGAGTTATTCACCTTTGTTAATTATTACTATGAATTGATAAGGCAAAAAGATATTTTAATTACGAATAAACTAAGGTTTAATGAATGATATTAACCACAAGAATAAATGGAAATTTCATCACATATCAAAAATATGATTTCATCACAAAATCATGATTCTTTTATATAGCTGTATGTACTTGTATGAGATATAAAAATTAGGATAAATAACAAAATCCCCAACTTTTTGCAGAAGCTGGGGATAGGAAATAATTATGTTTTTATACCAAATTAAGATGAAGTTGCATAAGATTTCCAGAATAATTGACCGCAGATGTACGCAGATAAATACGGATGGAAAAACTGGCTTCTCTAGATTCTTGCTATTAACAAATATTCTGACTTCTGAATTCTTATGTATTGTTTAAATTGTCAACTTAGCTTCTCGTAAGTTTGCTCCTTCGAGAATTGCATCATTTAAAATCGCACCTTGTAAACTAGCTAAATATAGATTAGCTCGTTGTAAGTTAGCACCGAGAAGGTTAGCATTATCAAGGTTTGCCGCGCTAAGAATTGCACCGGATAAGTTAGCAAGATGGAGATTTGCACCTTCTAAGTTAGCAGCGGTGAGGATAGCTCCTTCTAGGTTAGCATTAGTAAGATTAGCGCCGGAAAGATTGGCTTGATAAAGGTTAATCTGTTTTAAATTAGCTCCCTGTAAGTTGATACCTCTCAAGTCTGTATAACTTAAATCAATTTGCTCATCTTTGGGATCTTTTGTGGTGTCTCTTCTGGCAATAACAGTGATAGCTGCTTGAATAAATGGGCTAATTTTGTCTGAGGAGTTAGTGGTTATTTCTTTTTTAGTAGCAGGTAAGGTATTATTTCTAACAAGCTTGGTAAGCATATTCATAATTACCCAATGGTATTGGGGATTAATATCAGCAATATGCTCTAAATCGTGAATTGTATCTATGTTTGTATTCATGGGATATTGCTCCATGTCTTTGATGATTTTTGCTAAATAATTTTTAGGATCTTGATATGGTTGAGTGTGTTTTATTTTTTGCTGAATTTCAATAATCTTAGGGATGATTTTGTTTTGCAAAATACTGTTGACAGGAATATTTATTTTTTGAAAAAAAATGCCAGCATTAAAAAATACTTTCGACATAATGGAAATACTGTTTTTGTAATTGTTTAATTTGAAGATGTAACTTATGAACGTAATCAATGTAAAATTAATCTACATTTCCATAAATTTAGAAGTTTTTAATGTAGATGCTAATAATACACTTTTTACTGTTTATTAATACGTAATGATTAATGCAAATCCTGATAATATTCTGTATTTATCATCAATCATAGATATTTGTTTGTTACTAACTTGATAATCAGGTTTTATTGAGGTTATGAAAAAAAATATACTGAAAAATATAGTCTTAATTGGTGGTGGTCACAGTCATGCTATTGTATTAAAACTTTTTGGCATTTATCCAGTATTAGGAATAAATTTGATCTTAATTACTCCCGATCAATATACACCCTATTCTGGAATGTTACCAGGACATATTGCCGAATTTTATAATTATAAGCAATGCCATATTGACTTGAAAAATTTATGTAGATTTGCTAATACACAATTATATCTTGACCGAGTAATTGGGCTGGATTTAAAAAATAACCAAGTGCTTTGTGCTAACCAATCTGCGGTAGATTTTGATATCCTATCTATTGATATTGGCAGCACTCCTGGGAAATTTTCTGTATCAGGGGCGGCAGAATATACAATTGCAGCTAAACCAGTAGCGCAACTTTTACAACATTGGGATAAATTACGGGCAAATGTAGTTACAAATTTGCCAAAAACCCTAAGTATTGGAATTGTTGGTGGTGGTGCTGGTGGTGTGGAATTGGCGTTATCAATGCAAGCAGGATTACAAAATTGGGGAATAGATAATTTACAAGTGCATTTATGGCAAAGAAGTAGTCAATTAATGCCAAATTATCATTTATCTGTGCGGGGAATTATGGAGAAAGTTTTAATTAATAAAGGTGTTAAATTACATTTGGGAGAAACGGTGGATGCAGTTGCACCAAACCAGGAAAAATTAGAGATTAAATGTGAATCGGGGTTAATTGTTGAATGTGATCAAGTTTATTGGGTGACACAAGCATCAGCAGCCGATTGGGTAAGGGATTCGGGAATTGGTACAGATGAACAAGGTTTTATTTTAGTTGATGATTATTTGCAATCTGTGACTCATCCTCATATTTTTGCAGCGGGTGATATTGCGACAATTATCAATTATCATCTCCCCAAAGCGGGTGTTTTTGCGGTGCGTCAAGGTAAACCTTTATATGAGAATTTGCGAAGGATGATTTTGGGTAAATCACTTATATCCTATCAACCACAAAAAACTTATTTAAGTTTAATTAGTACAGGAGATGGCAGAGCTTTAGCTACTAGAGGCAATTTAACTTTACCACCTCATCAATTATTATGGTACTGGAAAGACTGGATTGATCGCCGTTTTATGAACCAGTTTCATCATCATGGAAAGCCCTAAGTAACTCAATACTTTTATTTTTCAGCCCAAATAACTTCTAACCTTTTTTGAGCTTCTTGTAAAGCTGTTTTGCCAGAAGATTTACCTAATAATGTTGCCTCAATGGCTCTACCTAAACTATCAGCAATTCGGCTATATCCAGCCATAGAAGGTAAGGATTGTGCTACAGGCAACTGATCAAAAAATACTTTTAATAATGGTTTGTTATTGATAAATTGCTGATAAGTTTTACTGCGAGCCGCGGAAAAAGTAACTGGTAAAAAACCTGTTTTTATAGTCCATTCTGTTTGAAACTCCTCACTTAAGACATACTCCAAAAATTTGAGTGTGGCTTTTTCTTTAGCTGGTGATGACTTCATCGCAAACAAACTTGCCGTACCTGTTACTGTTGCAGGTATCACTCCGGCAGGTACAGGAAATATTTGATGATCAACTTCAGACTTCATGATTAATGTCCAAGGGCCAGTAATCTGCATTGCCACACGACCATCAAGAAAAGCGTCTTCTTCATAACCTCGTTCGGGAGCAGAAAGCATCACTGAACCATCTTTGATCAGGTCTTGCCAAAATTGTAAAGCAGCGATCGCTCCAGGATGAGTTAAATTTGGATAATTATTTGTGATAATTTCTCCCTTAGCACCAAATAAAAACGGCAACCAACTAAAAACAGTCCATCCTCCTTTTCCTAAAGGCAGTAATATTCCATATTGTTCCGGCCGATTATCTCCATTCTTGTCTATAGTTAATTTTTTAGCAACTGCTCTCAATTCGTCCCAAGTCTTCGGTATTTCGGTAATTCCTGCCGCTTGAAACAGCTTAGGTCGGTAAAAAATCCCAATATTGCTAGTGTGCATAGGAACAGACCAAATATGACCATTTATCTCCATTCCTTTTAATAGATTTGGTCTAATATCTGACTTGATTTTTAACTTTTCTAACCAATCATCTAAAGGTCGAATTGCTCCCAAGTCTACAAATTGACCAGTATATTCTGGATAGAATAACAGCATATCTGGCAGGGCATTACCAACAAATGCGGTTAATATTTTTGGTAATTGAGGTTCAGGTTCAAAGATAGCCTCAACTTGAATATCCTGATGAGTTTGATTAAATTTTTTGACCAAAGTTTGAAACAAATCACGATTTTCAGGAGGATTTATTGATTGCCATAATGTTAGGTGAATTACTCCATTATCTTTTGGTGCTATTTGCTGACAACTCCATAAAGATATTAGACAAAAAACCAGAATAATTCCTAAAATATAAATCTGCTTGATTCGATTGAAAATTGGACTGCAAAAGTTTATGATTTTCGATAATAGAAAGTTAATATTCATACCTGATATCCATTGACGAAATAGATTAAAATCAAATAATAATGATAATTTATTTAATCGCACTTTGGAAAATCTCCTGGAGGAAAGTTTCTAACCTGTTAGCACAGCTAGATTCACTAAATAGTTGTTCTATTTGTTCAGAACGGTCGATAACTTCTTGAGGATTTTCTACATGATCAATAATTGCTTTTGCTAAACTATCCACATCACTTGGTAATACTAAAGTTCCACATTTTAGCACTTCATAAATTTCCCTCGGACCGACTGGACAATCACTAGCAATAAAGGTTACTCCACTGGCCACAGCTTCCACAAGAACCATCCCAAATCCTTCATAATGAGAAGCAAGTATAACTGCTCTAGATAGTGAAAAATAATTTCTAGGATTAGGAACAGCCCCGGCAAATAACACAATATCATTAATTGCTAAAGCAGTTACCAAATCTTGCATTTCTGTTTGTAAATCACCATCTCCTAATAAAATTAATCGGATATGGGAGTGAATTTGACTAGCTTGAGCAAATGCTTTAAGTAAAGTTTTGTGATCCTTTTGATGATGAAATCTAGCAGCAGATACGAAGGTAATTAATGTAGGGTTTTTTAACCATAGTTCAGCTTGAGAATGTAAAGATTGATGATTTGGATCGGGTATTGCGGGATTATAGCATACTGCTACATGATGATGATTTAAACCCATTTTCAAGAATCTCTCATAGAGACTTTTACAAACAAATACTAATCCATTTGCTTTTTCCAGACTACGCAAACTCATCCAATTATCAAAACGTATAGAGAAGTTTTGAAATACTCCTCTTAGTGATTTTGCTTGGCTTTCAGTTGGTAATTCAGAAATAACATCAGTATGAATATAACTGAGATAGGAAATTAAACTATTTGTAGAAATCAGTTGAGAAAGATGAAAAATTTTGGTAATAAATGCAGCATGACAAATAACAATATCTGGTTTAAGGTCAGAAATTACTTTACTTAATTGTATAGCTATCCATATTTGATGTATTATTCCACCAATATAAAATGAATTGCCAGCAACTTTCATAATTATCAGTTTTTCCGCATTTTGAAAATTTACTGTCCATTGTGGATGTAAATCAGTTAAAACTACGGTAGAAACTTTATAACCTGCTTTTGATTGGGAGGAAATTAGGGAATCCGCAGTTCTTGGCGCTCCACCAATGTTACTCAAAACTAGATGACAAATATTCATACCAAAAATTTAGTTAGATGAGGACATTTCTTCTAAAAAACTTTTAGTAACACTACTTTCCGCTCTTGTGTAAAGATAGGTTTCTGGTTTAGTAAGTTTTTCTGTTTTAAATACTTTTTCTGCTCTACACCAAAATTCTGTATCTTCTACGTAAGGAATATCATTAAATCCTTGCAATTCAAAAAATACACTCCTTTTGCCAAAGAAAGTTGGGCCCACAACACATTCTTTCAGATTAATAGTTTTATCGCGTTGAAAATAATCAACAACCCAAATTTCTCCTTCGGTAGCAAATCCTCCTTCTATTAAGTCCAATTCTGGATAAGATTTCATATATTGAATTCTCGATTCTAGATGATTTTCTAAATATGAGTCGTCGCTATCAATGAATGTTATGTATTGCCCAAATGATGCTTGAATGCCCGCATTTCTTGCATAACCAGGTTTTCTATTTTTATGCTTAAAATAACGAATACGATTAAATTCTTGAACATACAAATTCACAATATCAAAAGTATTATCTTGGCTGCCATCATCAACTACAATCAATTCCCAATTCTGAAAAGTTTGATTAATAATACTATCAATACACCTATTTAAGTATTTTGCCCTGTTGTAGGTAGGTAGGATAATTGAGATTTCTGGAATCGGTTCAAACATGACACTGTTCATAATCATAAATTACTGTAATTACAGTTTCAAAAAAAACTTAAATAGGTAAATATAACCTTATTTTTCAATGCCGCTACGAGTTTTAAAGGGATATTTTGATTAAAACCTGTTGGTTGGCAGAGAAATATTTAGCATACTCTGATACTTTCCCGTTCCCACAAACCTAAATGTCTGATGGGATAACCTTCAATCCAGTCTTCGATAAATGCGATGGGTTGAGCAAAGTTAAATGGCTCTTTTTGTAGATTCAGCAGACGAAATGATCCAGTTTGAATGTCTTCATTTTCAAGGTTAGAATGAGTTGATGTGAGTAGGTACTTAACATCGCTTCTTAAAAAGTTTTCAATCACTGATAAAATGTCTTCATTAGATAAGTGGAAAAGGCAATCTCGGCACAACCACATATCAGCCTTTGGTAAAGCGTCCTGAATTATATTTAAATAGGTGAAATTCTGATTTTGATTCCCATAAAGTAATTGATTCCGATTTATTAATGGTTCTACAATATCAGCACCGATATATGTAATTGGTTGCTTCCAAGAAATCATTCTGAACCAGTTGAAATCTCCACAGGGGGCATCCAAAATTACTTTGATGCCTAATTTATTGACTAATTCAGGGAGTTCTTTGCGAATATTCTCCGTATATTCAATTGTTGATCCCGGACCAGAAACGCTTTCTCCATTTCCCCATAAGTTGTCTGTGTAATGATGCTGAAATATTTCTTTTACATTAGTCACGATGGAATGATTTTCAATTTTGTGTTGCATGAATTTTTAGAACCAAGATGTTGAAAAAAATAGCGGTGATTAATTTATTATCAGGATTTACAACTGTTTTCCCCTCCAGACTATATGTATGATAATATTATACAGGTTTATATAAAAAATAGAAACAGTTATTAAATGTAATTTTAGAAAAATTTGGGATAATCTTTGGTATCATCTAAAAATACAATTTACTTTATGATTGAGATATCAATTTCATGGATAGACTTTTACTCCCATCTTTCTTAAGCGATTATTCACAAACTTCATTTAATTTAAAACAGCATTTACAAGAGTTTTTGCATTTAGATTCAGAAACACTAGAGCAAAATTTAGCTACGGGTAAAGAGAAGTTGGCTGAATTAGGTCACAAAGATTTTGACTGGGAAGCAGCAACTACTTTTTATCGTGACAAAGTTGGAGAGATTTATTTATTTGAGTTGGGAGCATGGCATTTAGAAAGCTCTGAAAATATTGAAAATACCTTATTTTTGATTGTAGATCATGCCAAAGGTCGGGTGTTAGATTTTGGTGGTGGGATTGGAACTCATACAATTTGTGCTGCTCTTTGTCCTCAAGTTGAACAAGTAATCTATTGTGATATTAATCCTCTAAATCGTGATTTTGTTCGTCATCGAGTCGAACAGTTGGGGCTAAGTCAAAAAATAGTTTTTTGTTCGGAAATGCCGAAAGAAGAGAGTTTTGAGACAATTATTTCTTTTGATGTTTTAGAACATTTACCAGATCCTTGTCAACAATTACTTTTATTCCATCAAGCCTTAAAACCGACAGGTAAAACTATTCTGAATTGGCATTTCTTTAAAGGCTTTAATCAAGAGTATCCTTTTCATCTGGATGATCCACAAGTCATAGAAGCCTTTTTTAAAATAGTTCAGAGTAAGTTTTTGGAAATTTTTCATCCTTACTACAGCACGGCTCGTTGCTACCGTAAGTGGGTTTAAATTAAAAGGTGAAATCGGTGTTCCTAAAAGATGAATCCTTATTTTTCAATTTTATCCGGTAGAAAAACTAAGTTTTATACCGGATAAAAAATTCTAAATGTTAGAAAAAGATGCTAAATAGTTTCTATGCTTCTGTTTCATAAGTATACCGGAAATCTTCCCCAACAATAAATCTCATTTTATTATCGGCGGGATAGGTTTTAACATAAATAAGACAACCGTTTTTTGAAGCAGGGCTATAAGGGTAATCAGGTGAATACCCTAGCCAACTGTTAGTTGGGTAATCCCCTAATTCATCACTCCAAGATTTGACATCGTTTATATCAGTTAATAAACTTTTGTATTTCATATAGCGGTTTTCGATCAAATAGAATAGAATCAAGGGTGGGGAAACCCCACCCATACGGCCTTTGCAATTTCAAACTGTATTTCACTGCTCCAAAAACAGCTACAAGGGTTGCCCAAAAACCATGATTTTGGAATTATCAACCGAATTACAAGGGGTTAAACGCCTAATTCACATCAGCCGGATGATTCTTTGTTTGACTGTATTTGGATAGTTTAGTAATAAATTTTACCACCACCCCATTTAGTGCCAACAACTTTTGGCTGGAGGAGAATATGTCCAGCGATCGCTGTTAAGTCCTCATCCGTCAGATTTCGCATTTCTGAGAAAATATCCGCACTCTTGATACTGGGGTGAAGTTCAGAAATCTCTTCTGCACCATCATAAGTAGTGGGATTTTTCATGTAATCTACCAAACCTTCAATATTATTGCGGTTGGGTAAAGCTCCTGCCAAAGCTTCTGGTTCAAGTCCCACGTTTTGGTTAGTCTTGGTGACTCCACCCGCATGACATTGAGCGCAAGCGTATTGAAATAATCGTTTGCCTTCTTTGACTTGTTTCAAGCTAAGTACAACAGTATCCCCTTGGGCATTTAATGGCACTGTGCGGATAGCTTCATCTAGTTCCATCGCTGTTGCACTACCGATAACCATCTGAAATGTCAGCAAAATAGTGGCTACAACAACGCCAATTAGTCTTCTAAACATATTTCCCCTTAAAGATTTTGATCCTTAATATCAGCTTTGATTACAATGCTAAATCTCTATATTGTTCATTACAGACGGGTGATTTGTCTTTGCTAGTAACCATTAATTCTAATTATTTTCGGTAAAATTTTGTGTATGCGCTACCGCTAATAGTTGAGAATCAATCACCTTTATACCATCTAAGTCCAAACGGGTTTGATGGCGTTTATAGGCAACTAAGAGGTGGTTACACAGAAAAAACACTCTGTCCACAGGATGACTGTGGTAGGCTGCTATCTCTGCGATTAATAGCTTTGGACAACCCATAACATTTGTGAACTGATCATAGAAATTGAGTCACTTTAATACCAATATCATGTTAGGAGTCCAATTTGTTGCCAAAAATATGATCCGTTAGACTCTGATGATCTAAGTTCCTGGATAGGATAGAGTCAACAAAGCTAGAATCGCTATTTTTGCTGTTGTGAAATGGAAAGGGTATATTTGTAATTTTGTTTCGATAATTCACCCACATACACTGAGTATTTACCCGCAGTCCAGTAACCAGAAAGCTTTGGTTTACTCTTGTGATCATCATTACTGAGTACACAGAAGCGCCCTCCTGGTCCATTAACCAATAATGTTGGCTGTCCTTCACTCTCTACTGTTAACTGTAAATAAGGGAATGGATCTGTCACGTCAATCACTTGACTGGGTGTAGTGGAAATAGCCCCGCAATCAGTTTTTACCGTCCCTCCGGACATACCAGTTAAAGTTATGGGGTCTATCTGGAGAGGATTGTTAATTTTAGTAATTGGGGGTTCAGCAAAACTAGCCTGACTCAGCAATAAATTCATTGCTAACCCCAAGGGAACAATTATCAATAGCCGCAAAGTCTTCATGTTATTTCTATGACCTCAAATGTTTATAACGCAACTTATAAAAATACTGGCTGAAAACCCCTCAGTTCATTAATATATAAATCCTAAATAGCCTAGATTATGAGACGATGACAATCAGATTGTGTTCCTAGTGAATATTTTCTCATTCCAGAGTGCGGAAAACAATGGCAGGATTGCGTTAGGCTGAATGAAACTGCAAAACAACGGATTGTTTCATCCGTATAAATCCTGATAAAATTTTCTGATGTTCAAACTAAAACATCTTCAAAACACTAACACAGGGTGGTCTTTGGATCAACGAGATCCAAAGTTCATCGAGTCTATGATGCCTATATTGGGCTTGTTATATAACTTCTATTTTCGAGTCCAAACCAGTGGTTGGGAAAATGTCCCAGATGGCAAAATCCTGATTGTCGGTTCTCATAATGGCGGACTGGCATCTCCAGATACATCCATGATGTTATATGATTGGTTGCGTCGTTTTGGCGTGGAACGAGAGATTTATGGGTTGATGCACCCTAAAGTTTGGGATGTATTCCCTCCAGCGGCAGAAATGGCGATGAAAGCGGGTGCAATCAGAGCGCATCCCAAAATGGCTTACGCGGCTTTGCGGGCTGGTGCTAGTGTCCTAGTCTACCCTGGTGGTGCGGAGGATGTCTTTCGTCCCCATGCAATGCGGGATCAAATTTACTTTGCTCAACGTAAGGGGTTTATCAAATTGGCACTGCGGGAAAATGTACCGATTGTCCCGGCGATTTCCTGGGGGTCACATGATACTCTGATTGTGCTGACTGATATCTATGAAATCATGCAGCAATTCCATAAAATGGGAATGCCTTGGTTATTAGGGGTTGACCCTCTGGTTTTTCCCATTTATCTGGGACTACCTTGGGGATTGGCCTTTGGACCTTGGCCTAATATTCCCTTACCCGTGCCTATCTACACTAGGGTTTGTTCCCCAATTGTGTTTGCAAGGTATGGAAAAGCAGCCGCAAGCGATCGCAATTATGTTGACGAATGCTATGAATTAGTCAGAAGCAAAATGCAGCAGGAGTTGGATACTTTAATCCAAGAAGCCAGTACCGCAGCGCGGAATTAAAAATTAACAATTAAAAATTAAAAATTAAAAAAGCAAATTACAAAAGAAGGGAAAAGGGAACAGGGAACAGGCAACAGATAAGAAACAAAAGTTGCTGAGTTTAAAGCTCAGTCAGAAAAAAGACGTTTTTACAAGATGCGTAGCACGAAAAAAACAGTGTCATTATTTCAATCTCATGTTTTTAAACATGAGTTTTTCCTGTTCCCTGTTGCTTCGGAGTTCCCTCTGAAACAAGCTTTTTAGAAATTTTTAATCGTTAGTTGATTTACGCCGTTGTCTACTTGTAAATACAATCACCCTGGCGGTTTTTAATCGCCAGGTATTTTAACCAACTATACCCGTAAAAAATCGCTTTCTTCTCTGACAAGATGGCCGTCTTCCATGTAAACAATCCGGTCAGCAATATCTAAAATGCGGTTATCGTGGGTGACAAGTAAAATTGTACATCCATGCTCTTTTGCTAATTTCTGCATTAATTCTACCACATCCCGTCCCGATTGTTTATCAAGTGCGGCGGTAGGTTCATCTGCTAGGACAATTTTCGGTTGACTGACTAATGCACGCGCGATCGCTACCCGTTGTTTTTGTCCCCCTGATAAATTATCTGGATAATAATTCAGGCGATTTCCTAATCCTACCTCTTCTAGCATTTTCTGTGATTGCATTAACATTTCTTGTGCAGACATTTTCGGTTGTAATTCTAAACCCATTCTCACGTTTTGAATTGCCGTTAAGCTACCATGTAAATTGTGAGCTTGAAAAATATAACCATGATTGCATCGCGCTTGCGTGAGTTGTTTAGCATTAGCTTTACAGAGTTCGTTACCTAATATTTGTAAACTGCCAAATTGAGCCGAACGTAATCCACCAGCTAAGGTCAATAATGTAGTTTTCCCAGAACCAGAAGGACCTGTCATGATCACAATTTCACCTGTATTAATGGTCAGGTTAATATTAAATAATACTTGTTTTCGCAGTTGTCCAGTTCCAAAGTAATGATCAAGGTTTTGGATGGAAATTACAGGTTTGGGAGAGTTAATAGTTTTCATAGTTGAGGTTTTAAGTTTTTTTGCACGCAGAGACGCTCCAGGCACAGAGAGTAATTTTCAGGTTTTTAAAACATATCTGCGGGATCGGCTGTTTGGAGTTTATTGGTGGCTATTGCACCGGAAATTGCACACATGATTATTGTCATGAAAAAAACTACTAATGCTCTGGTTAAGGTCATATATATGGGCAAGTTTGTGGCGTTTCTCGCTAGTTGATAAAGTCCTAAAGGAATCAAGAAGCCGGGAATGAAACCTAATGCTGCTAAAATTATCGCTTCTTCAAAAATTACTCCGAGTAGATATATATTAGGATAGCCCATTGCTTTAAAGGTAGCGTATTCTTTGATATGGGCATTTACATCTGTGGAGAGAACTTGATAAACAAGAATTACACCAACTATAAATCCCATGGATACACCTAATGTAAAAATAAACCCGATGGGGCTTTCTTTTTTCCAATAATCTTCTTCAAATTTGATAAATTCTTGACGGGTGAAAACTTTCACGTCTTGATTATTTTGAAGATGGGATTTTAATGTTGCTGCTACCTGCTGAGAATTATATCCTGGTTGAAGGTAAACTAAACCCAGGGTGACACTTCCTATTTGTCGTTTGGGAGAGATGCGAATGAAGTTTTCAGGACTAGAAATTATTGTACCATCAGCCCCAAATGATGATCCTAATTTAAATAAACCACCAATATTAATTGTCCGTTTATCTATTTCTGTGGTGACAATTTTACCCGCATCAATTTGACTAAAAACTTGTTTGTATTCTCCTTTTGCTGCCCGATCAAAAAGAAAGTTATCTGGTAATTTAATTTTATCTAATTGAGCGTTGACTTCTGGAATATTTAATGCAGGTTGTTCAGGATTAAAAGCAACTGCTTGGACTGTGGTTTTGCGTTTTGTTTGGGGATTTTTCCAAGTAATCATCCCGATATACATGGGTTCAGCAGATTTGACCCCTGGGACATCAGCGGCTTGAAACAGTCTTCTGCGGGAAAAGGTGGACATATTTTGCAAATTCCGGCTTTGCGGACTGATTAAAACTATGTCTGCAAGCACAGCGCGGTTTAAGGTAGTACCGCTGTCATACAAGGCATTCTGAAAGCCAAGCTGCATGAAAATGATCACATCTGCAAAGGCAATACCGGATAAAGCCACTAACAAGCGACTTCTACTATGGCTGAGTTGCAACCATCCTAAAGGTGTGCGTCTTTGCAGTGCTTGAATGAATCCTATCATAGTGAAATTACTGCCTTGATTTGCAAATTGGTAAATTTTGCTGCTTTCTCGCTTGAGGCTTCATCTAGCTGAACATGAACTTCTACTACTCTAGAATCAATATTGTCACTAGGGTCAGAATTAATCACATTTTGCCGTTGTACCTTCCAACCAACCCAATCTACTGTTCCCTGTAATTCACCGGGAAGGGAGTTACTAGATATTTTTACCAGTTGTTGGGGACGGATTTTACTAACATCACTTTGGTAAACTTCAACTACTGCATACATCTGATTTATTTGCCCAAGTTCGACAATGCCGTTATTGGATACTACTTCACCTGCACGGGTATAAATGTCAAAAATTACACCATTTTGAGGTGCTTTAACATAAGTTTGCTCTAAATTTGCCTTTGCTTGTTGGGCTGCGGCTATAGTACGATTAACTTCGGCTTTGGCTGCTGCTACATCTACCGGACGCACTTCAGCTATTTTATTTAAGGTGGCTTGGGCGGAAATGACTTGTTTGCTACCTGTGGCATTAATGCGAGTGAGGGCGGTTTTAGCTTCACTAATTTGCTTACGTCCCGTGCTATCAATCCGGTTGAGGTTGGCTTTGGCTTCGCTCAATTGTTGGGTCATGGTATCAACACTGAGGCGTTTACTGTCAAATAATGACTGAGAAATTGCCCCGTCTTGGTATAGTTGCTGATAGCGTTGCAGTTCTACTTGAGCATTTTTGAGTTCTGCTTGTAATTTATTAATTGTTGCCTGTTGTGCGGTTGTTTCCCCTTGCCATTGCGCTTCTAATCTGGCAACGGTTTGTTGTTGTCCAGTTTCATCTCCAAGCTTTTGCGCCTCTATTCTGGCAATATCAGCTTTTTGTGCCTCTATTTCACCTATTTTCGCGCCTGATTGCACTTTTTCTAAGTTTACCTGGGCAACTTTCACCGCTGCTTGGGCTTCTTGGTAAGCTGCTTGAAGACGGGGACGATTATCCAAAATAGCTATTACCTGCCCTGCTTTGACTTTATCCCCTTCTTTGACCAAAAGCTGTTCTACTCGGCTACCTTCACTAGATGTAGGTGCAGAAAGTTTGATTACTTTTCCCTTGGGTTCAATTCTCCCTAATGCTGTCACCGTCTTAATTTGCGGTGTAGTTATTTGGGCAGATTGGATTACAGTATTTTGAGATTGAAGTTGTGAAAATCTATACCCTTTAATTCCTAGAATTGCCACAATTATCGCTGTTGTCAGCATTATTATTTGCCGAGAACTAGGTTTCCAAAATGCGGAATCTTTAGCTGTTACATCACGCACCATAAGTTTTCCCCTATGATTTAAAATGGGAAGTAAACTAATTAGTTTAGTTGCCTGTAACTAAACTAAACCGTCCATTACAATCTTGTCAAGAGTCATGACCAAAATAATTATTCTCGGTAGCTAATATGCGAAAAAAGAGCAAAGAAGTCGAAGAAAGTCCTGTAGAAAGATCCTTGTTAGTAGAAAAAGTTGATGCTATCCTGACTGGTGCAATGCAGGAATTTTTGGCCAATGGCTACGCAGCTACAACTATGGATAAGGTGACAGCAGCCGCAGGGGTGTCGAAAACAACGGTATATAGCTATTTTCAGGATAAGGAAGGATTATTTACGGCACTAATTGAAAAATTAGCCCAGAAAAAATATTTGGCTGTTGTAAACCCTGAAGACCCGCATTTTCTGGAAGGTGAACCGGAGATGGTGCTACGTCACTTGGCAAGAAGTATGTTAGATAACACCAATTGTTCCCAGGAATTACTGGGTCTTGTCAGGCTGATTATTGCCGAATCTGGACGGTTTCCTTTACTAGCTCAGGTTTTCATCCGCAATGTAGATAAAGTTGCTTTAGACTTACTTACTCAATATTTTACGGCACATCCAGAATTACAATTAGCTGACGCGGAGGTAGCAGCACGGATTTTTCTGGGGACTTTAATCCATTTTTCAATTATTCAGAATATGCTGCATTGTGAAGAGATTCTACCAATGGAGCGCGATCGCTTGATTGATAATTTGGTTAATTTAATCACCAGTAATAAAATAGATATACATGGTGACAAGTATTCAGGAACAAGGCATAAATCACCCAGACGCAAGCGCACACCAGGGGGTAAATTTCAGGCTGATTATGGTGATGAGTCTAAAAAGCTGCGGTCTATCAGGCTTACAGATACCGCTTGGGCTAAGTTGGATGAATTAGCCCAAGCAAATAATTTGACCCGCAGCGAGATGATTGAAATCTTTGCTCGTCAAGGTTTTGGAGATGGTCAGGCGGTGGGAGAATAATTTTGTATATACATGGATATGGTAAAATTTCAGTATTACTAAAGGATAATTTTATGCGCTTTGATACATATCTACATTCGATTCAAAATAATCTGCAACGGGGAAGTGAACGCACTCATTACCCGACATTAAAAAATTTATTGGATAACCCAGCAGCAGAGTTAGAAGCAATAATTGAAGAGAAAGGTAACAAAGCTGGTATTCCTGATTTTACTGTCAGACGGCGTGATTTGTTGGTTGGTTATGTAGAAGCTAAAGATGTAAAACTAGATTTAACTCAAGTTGAAAATACAGAACAACTCAACCGCTATCGTGAGTCTTTTCCTAACTTAATTTTGACTAATTATGATGATTATGTGAAATTTATCCGGTTTGGACAATGGAGAATTAATCAAACTGGGTTTGGTGTTTTGGCGTTTATTACTAATCATGGTTATCTTGATAATCCCACATTTAGGGGAATGCGTGAAAGTCTGATGAAAACTTTTACAGATATCTATATTTTAGATTTACATGGTAATGCTAAAAAGAAAGAAGTTTCTCCTGACGGTTCACCAGATAAAAATGTCTTTGATATTCAGCAAGGGGTAAGTATTGGGATTTTTATTAAAGCACCGGGAAAGGAAACACCTGCAAAAGTTCAGCATGGTGAGTTGTGGGGTAGTCGAGATTTTAAATATGAAAAGTTAAATTTATTAGATATTGATACAACTGACTGGGAAATAATTCAACCTCAATCACCTTTCTATTTATTTTCACCGCAAAATAAAGATTTACTAATTGAATATAATGCAGGCTGGAAAATTACAGAAATATTTCCTGTTAACTCTGTGGGGATAGTAACTGCGAGAGATTCCTTAACAATAAAATTGTCTAAACAGGAAGTAAAAGATACAGTTAAGGATTTTGTTTCACTTCCTGTAGAAGAAGCTAGAAAAAAATATGATTTGGGTAAAGATACGCGAGATTGGCAAGTATCACTTGCTCAAGATGATATAAAGAGAAATGGTATTGAAGATTCTAAAATTGTCCCTATTTTATATCGTCCATTTGACACAAGATTTACCTATTATACAGGACAGACAAGAGGTTTTATTTGTATGCCTCGCAATGATGTAATGCGTAATATGATAGTAAATAATCTAGCAATTATATCTGCTAGAAGTAATAAATCACAAGAATCTGATCATTTTTATTGTTCACAGGTTATTGCAGAAGCAAAGTGTGGAGAATCGACAACTCAATCTTGTCTTTTCCCTCTCTATACATATCCTGACACCGAAAATGCCCAGAGTAGTTTATTCATAGAACGCGCCCCAAACCTATCCCAAAACTTCCTCAACGCCATTCTAGAAAAACTCAGCTATATCCCCACACCAGAAGCTATATTTTATTACATATATGCCATTTTTCACAGTCCAACATATCGCCAAATTTACGCTGAATTTCTGAAAATAGACTTTCCTCGCATACCTCTTACCACAAATGATGAACTGTTTAAAAAACTAGCTGTAAAAGGTGAAGAATTAGTACAATTACATTTAATGAAATCTAAAAAACTAAATAAAGTCATCACTAAATATCCTGTGAGTGGTGATAATGCTGTCACAGAAGTAAACTATCAACAAAGTGAACAGCGAATTTACATTAATAAACAGCAATATTTTGAAGGTGTTTCCCCTGAAATTTGGGAATTTAAAATAGGTGGTTATCAGGTTTTAGAAAAATGGCTAAAAGACAGGAAAAAAGCAAACCGCACTTTATCATTTGATGATGTGTTACACTATCAGCGTGTAGTGGTGGCGTTGAAAGAAACCATGCAGATAATGACAGAAATTGATGAGCTTATTCCTGGATTTCCGTTGAGTTAAATTTTCAGATTTTGCACATTAAAACTCATAAAAGTGCAGTTGATAATCGCTGTCTTTGTCTTTCAATCAGCAGAAAACAGGACTTACTAACTAAAGTAAGCCCTGATAGATTTCAATCCCAAATTATACCAATTGGAAAAATGAATAATCGAAAAACTAATTCACCATCCCAAATAGTATAAAATAGAATAACTAAGGTTTCTTAACAGTCTTCACCTTAGCTTCTACCTTGACACTTTTCACACCAGCTACTTGCTTAATTAAAGTTTCAGCTTGTGTGATTTCTTCCTTAGAAGTTGCAGTTCCTTTGAGGGTAATTTCACCATCTTTGTTTGCTACTTCCAATTTATTTCCAGGTAAACCCTCTTTTAGCTTTTTGCTAACTTCGATTTTTAAGTCTGCTTGGGTTTTAGGTGCAGGAGTTGCGGTGGGAGTTGAAGCAGGAGTAGGAGTTTCCGTAGGAGTTTCCGTAGGAGTTTCCGTAGGAGTTGCGGTGGGAGTAGGGGTAGAATTATCTGTAATCGGCGTAAGATCAGAAGCAGGTTTTGCTGGTACAGCCGGAGTTTCACTAGTAGTACCAGTAGTTTCTGAACCTGTTTTTGGCGCTTCTTGACAACCAACCATACCAACTACCAAAACGCTACTAACTAGAAAAGGAATGAGTTTTTTCATGTTGATTTCCAAAATAGAATACTTGAAGTGATGGATTTTACTGTGAGTGATGCCGAGGAGCAAATCTTAAAAAAAGAATTAAATTGCTACACCCAAAAGTCATAAACCAAACACCCAGATAACTGACAATATGAAAACTTCCCAATAACTAAATTAAAACGGTTTTATTGAGAATAGCCCATTTAATTGTACTTATGGCTATAGAATATTGACGATTTGATTCTCACAGTTAGCCACTATATCTATATTCTCTATCATAGAGACTCAGCCGCATCTTTTCCTGGATTGGTAATTGGGGACTGGGGACTGGGGACTGGGTAATTTTCTTCTGACAACTGAGAAAGAGAGGATATTGCACCTTAATTGTTCGGTTATACTACTTTCTGTGTTCACACTAATGACTATAATCTCGTAGATATAGAGAGCCACCGTTAGCTGCTGATAACCATCAAGGGGTGAAAACCTGTGTACGAATGGATTTTGCCAAGTCTCAAGGAAGTTTTATCTGGAAGTCAATCTCATATCGCTGAGTGTTCAACGGCTATTGCCCAACAGCAATGGCGTGTTAGTCTCGCAGCCACAGAAAACCTGCTGTTAAAAACTTTAGCCACAACTTCACCTGATACTACTTCTGGTTTGGTATTAGCTGCACCTGCACCTTTATTTAGTCACCCCCAACTAACACAGCGGTTACAAACGGTAACTTTTACAGCAAAACCTTTTAACCCTTTGGCCTTAATGCCATTCATGATGCCATCAGTAATGGCGCAGAATATCAATAATATAGAAAGTATAGCCGAAATTAATCACCATCATCCCACTTTTCAAGAATCTATCTTACCTTTATTACCTGCTGATCCTTTAGGTGCGGAACAGTTTTGTTTAGTATTCACAGATAAATTTAGATTAGTGCTGATTTTAGCAGAAAATCAAAATGGTAAAAAAGAGTTTTTGTTTTCCTTTGAACCAGAAGTAGTACAAAAAGCTTGGCAATCTTTAGGTGCTAGAGTAGTTTTAACTAATCCAGAATTGTTTGCTGATTTAGATATTAAGGTGCAAAACTATCCTTTAGTTGCACCAGATTATCAAACTATAATTCAATTTAGTCAGTTATTACTGCAAGAATTAACTGTTACAGAAAATAATCCAGTTACACATACTTCATCATTTGCTCATGCACATACTCCACAGCAAAAACCTCCATATCGTTCAGATGTAGAATTACTCCAAGCTTTTGCCCATGAAGTCCGCACGCCGTTAACAACAATTCGGATGATGACACGTTTACTCTTAAAACGGCAAGATTTACCCGTGAATGTGATTAGTCGTTTAGAAGTTATTGATCATGAATGTACTGAGCAAATTGACCGGATGGAGTTATTATTTAAAGCAGCAGAATTAGAAAATTTATCACAACCTTCAAAATTTACTAATTCCCAACTAACACCAATGTGTTTAGATCAAGTTTTACAACAAAGTATTCCCCGTTGGCAACAAGCAGCAACTCGCCGTAATTTAACTTTAAATGTAGTTTTACCGCAGCAACTACCCACAGTAGTTAGTAATCCAGCGATGCTAGACCGGGTACTCACCGGCTTAATAGAGAATTTTACCCGCAGTTTACCTCCTGGTAGTTGTATTCAAGTCCAAGTAATTCCTGCTGGTGATCAACTAAAATTACAATTATCTCCTCAGTTTGATTGTCAAGATAAAGGTTATACAACAACACCACCAATTCGTAAATCTTTAGGTCAATTATTAATGTTTCAGCCGGAAACAGGAGCAATTAGTTTAAATATGGCGGCAACTAAGCATTTATTTCAAGCAATTGGTGGAAAATTGATTGTGCGTCAACGTCCTCAAAATGGGGAAGTATTGACAATTTTTTTACCTTTGGAAGTTAGTCACTAACTCTGAATTTATCTGGAACAATTTATCTATTTTTGTAACAGTTTGCGCTAAAAAGATTATAATATAGCCAGTGATATAGGACTAATATTTGATTTTGAAATATACGTTTGGTGGGCAATGCCCACTAAACCCCCCTACGGTGGGTATTGCCCACCCTACACTACTTAAAATTTTTCAAATATCATTTATGATTCCTATATAAGAGTAATTACAAAAACTAAATATATTTAAATGCTGATATCTGTAAATGCTATGAGTGAAGCAGAATTAAAGTTAGCTATTGTTCGTAACCCGCTAATAGTGACAGCGGATACAACTGTTACGGAAGCGATCGCCCAAATGAGTGGTGTAAAAGGAGTTTGTTCAGTTGGAAACTACCCAACGCATTCGTCAATCCCTGGATTTAGCTACTATTTTTAATACTGCTGTTGAAGAAATCCGGCAATTAATCAATGTAGATCGAGTAGCAATTTTTAAATTTGATCCAGACATTAATTTTAACAATGGTGAATTTGTCTCAGAATCTGTAGTTGGTGGTTTTAAATCAGCCCTAGAAACTAAAATTCATGACCACTGTTTTGATGAACAATATGCTATCTACTATCAACAAGGGAGAATGCAAGTAGTAGATGATATTGACAATGCTGGAATTACAGACTGTCATCATGATGTTTTGGCACAATTTCAGATTCGCGCTAATTTAATTCGCACACCTTTAGCCATTATTTCCTCATCTACAGGCATTTTACAAAACTTTAGCGATCGCCTCAGTCCAGAAAAAAAACAAGCACACCCAGAGATTATTCAAAAAACCATCAAGCATACAGTCCAACTTCTGGATGATGTTCTCATGATCAACCGCGCTGAAGCTGAGAAAATGGAATTTAAACCAGAAGCACTAGATATAATTGGCTTTTGTCGTCATCTCAAAAACGAAATAGAAGCTACTAGCAGCAAACATACAATAAATTTTTCTCTAAATACCAGCGAGCCAACATTAAATGATATTGTAGTTGTGCAGTTTGACCCAAAACTGATTCGCCAAATTCTCACAAATCTCCTTAGTAATGCTATTAAATATTCTCCTGAAAATAGTTCAGTTGATTTCAGATTGCATATCGAACATGACCAACTAATTTTTAAAATTAAAGATTCTGGTATTGGTATTCCTGAAAAAGATCAAATTAATTTATTTGGCTCATTTTATAGAGCTTCTAACGTTGGTAGTATTTCTAGTACAGGGTTGGGTTTAGCTATAGTCAAAAAATGTGTTGATCAACATCAAGGTGAAATTACATTAAATAGCGAAGTACATAAGGGAACAACATTTACAGTTAGGATTCCTTTGTTGTAAGCAGGTAGGGGCGCAGGGCCTGCGCCCAGGAGTCAGGTTAACTAAATTCGATATTTACTCTCTGCTGTAAAGCTTCCCGCGCTTGTTCTCTGTCGTCAAAATGAATTTTTTCAGTACCGAGAATTTGATAATCTTCGTGACCTTTACCAGCTAATAATACACCGTCTCCAGGTTGAGCTTGTAAAATAGCAGTCCGAATTGCCGTAGCGCGATCGCTGATCACCATTGGTTGTACCATATCAGGAATACCTGCTAATACATCCTGTAATATCCTTGCTGGGTCTTCCGTGCGGGGATTATCTGATGTTACTACAGCTACATCTGCAAGTTCCGCCGCTATTTTACCCATTTTCGGGCGTTTAGTGCGATCACGATCCCCTCCACAGCCAAATACACAAATCATCTTACCAGGAATAAACGGCCGAGCAGCTTTGAGCAAATTCTCCAAACTATCGGGAGTATGGGCATAATCTACAATGACGCTAATATCTTGTTGTGGGTGAATTTGCACCCGTTCCATACGTCCAGGAACACCGGGAAACCCAGGAATAGCATTTGCTACCAATTGCAAATCTAACCCCAAATGGACAACAGCACCAACAGCAGCTAAAAGATTTTCTAAGTTATATTGACCAACCAAAGGAGAACTAAAATCTACATCTCCTTTGGGAGTATGTAAAATTCCACTCACACCATGGGGTTGATAATTTAAATCACTCATCCAAAAATCAGCGGTATGATCATTAACTCTATAACTCCAAACCTGTTCTGGATTCAAAGACGCAATTATCCGTTTACCATAAGCATCATCAGCGTTGATAATTGCTCGTCCGTGGAGATAATCAGGACTAAATAACAACGCTTTCGCGGCAAAATAGTCCTCCATATCTTTGTGATAGTCTAAATGATCTTGAGTGAGATTGGTAAATACTCCTACTTCAAAAGCACAATTTAATACTCTACCCTGGTGCAAAGCATGAGAACTAACTTCCATTACCCCAGTTTCACAACCAGCCTTCATGGCTTGGGCTAATTGCTGCTGCAAATCTACAGCAAAAGGAGTAGTATTCACAGCGGTTTCCTCAAACCCAGGCCAGCGCGTGTAAAGTGTCCCTATTAAAGCCGTGGGTAAACTAGCGTGAGTTAGAAAATATTCAATCAGGTGAGTAGTGGTAGTTTTACCATTTGTCCCCGTCACACCCACCATTTTCAGTTTTTGTCCCGGATAACCATAAAAAGCTGCGGCTATTTGAGCGCAAGCTTTGGTCATATTATCAGCACTAATCACGACAGAGTTTGGTGAAGGCGGATTTTTCTGGATTGCTTCCGAGGAAATAATCGCCGCTACAGCACCAGCAGCCAAAGCACTCGGCCAAAACCCCCCACCATCTACTCTAGTTCCTGGCATCCCTATAAACAAATCTCCCACAGCACAGGCATGGGAATTAGTTTTAAGTCCTTGAATATCAATATCTGGTATATTTACAGACTCAATCCCATCTACAGTCGCTAATAATTCCCGCAATTTCATCTAGTGAACCTCGCCACAAGCTTGTCTTGCGCTTATTTAAGCATTATTTTTTATTTATTGGGAGATATAATCACCTAACATTTTTTCCAACCGTTCAACACTCAAACGGGGAGAAGGACGAGGTATAGATTGTTCCGTACCGTCACTAGTGAGTAAATGCAGTACCGGAACTTCATATTGATATGCAGCAAACCAATCATCATGGGTGGTAATATCCCGAACTTCTAACTCAAAACTGAGATCTTTGATTTGTGCTAGTTTTTCCTGTAACCCTTCACAAAGATGACAACCGGGTTTGCTGTAGAGAATTAATTGCATGGGCTGATATTTAATAAAATTGAACCGTGACTTTTTTCATATTTTTAGAGCAGATGTCAGGTAGTAGTTGAGATTCAGCTATGATAAAACTCTTACATACAAAGACTTTCAACTCTATTTCCCATTGTTTACTATAGTCGTTACCAAAATTGTAACCGTCGAGGATTTATCAATCTGGACATGAGATAGTGAACAATTAGCAAATTATCAACGTCTGGCTAGATAGACACCTACTCAAAATCTGGAGCAATTGAGATGAATTCTGTAAACAGCAATTTTCTACAACGACGTTACGGAGTAAGTTTAGGAAGACGTTATGTTTTAGCAGCCGCTAGTGTCATGCTATTAGGTGTAGTTGGTTGCTCCTCAGTAAATAATAGCAGTAACGTCCTCACCAAATCTGATCTACCCAGTGCAGAACAGAGCTTTTTGCCGGAAAACAATCTATTGTCAGATAAATAATTTAGTTTAAGAAATACTCAAGGAATTATTTGCTTCTATTTTTGGAGATTCTTCTGGTGTCATGGGTGCAGCTATCTCATCTAAAGAAGAGTCTTCCGTGTCGAGATTAAGCGCCGGGGGACGAATAGCGCTGATAATGCTTTTAATAACCACAGCACAGGGGACAGCCACAATTACCCCTAAAAGTCCGCCAATTCTCGCCCCAGTTAAAACCGAAATTAAAATCCAAACGGGGTTTAAACCCGTAAAACTGCCTAAAATTCTCGGTGCAATCAGATTTTCAAGAATTTGCTGGACAATTACAGCGGCTATTAATACCCTTACCCCCATAGAAACATCTTGGAGTGAAACTAAAGAAGTTGTCAGGGCAATACCGACAGAACCACCAAAGGGGATAAGGGCCATAACTCCAATAGTTAACCCAAATAATAACCCAAAAGGAACTTTCAGCCACAAAAAAGCAGGAATCAGGGCAGAAGCCATGCAGGTTGATAAAATTAGTTGGGTAATAAAAAAGTTTTGAAAGCTTAAACGGACTGTTTTGGAAAAGGGAGCGCGAAACTTAGAAGGTAGCCATTCTACTAAACTTTGCCACAGTTCACCGCCATGCTGTAATAAATAAAAAGTTAATACCATTGTCAGCAAGAAATCTAGTAAACTGGTAACAGTGACTACAGCCAAATTTAATACCTGTCCGGCGATACCCTGTAATTCTCCCTTGACACGATCATTAATTTGTGAAGCTAAAGCATCTAAGTTGATGGGTAAACCCGCACTTTCGGCTTTTTCGTTGAGGATCATTAATTGAGAACGTCCTGAGTCAATTAATTCTGGTAACCGTGCCACCAGTTGTTGGGCTTGAGTCAGGGCTAGAGGAAACAGGGTGACACCTAGAGCTAATAAAATGGATAATGCTAATAAAAATACCAAAATAGCCACTTGTTCTCGTTTAGCCCCGTGATTTTCCATCCAACTCACAGGGTAGCTGAGTAGAAATGCTAGTACGGAAGCTCCAACTAAAATAACTATCAGGGAATGAAAATAATTGAAAATTGTGGCAATAGCCCAACCATTGAGAACCAATAAAGGTGCAAGTAGGGCAATGGCTAGATATCTGGCTATGGGTGTCAGTGTTTGCCACCAATTAAGTAGCTTACGTGTCTGCATTTTTAGATAATTACACTATAGAACTAAGGCGATTTCTTCTTTACAGAATATTATCTCTAACTTCATGACTGTTATTCACCATCTCTAGTTTATGATCACATCAACCACTATGGATAACCTGCCGCCAAAAGACACAGATACCTCGAAAACACAACTAATTTTGTATTTGATTCCCATTGTTGGCTTTTTTCCGTCGCTGTGGACTCTCTATCACCGTCAGGGTAGCCGGGAACAACTGGCTCTGAGCCGTTTGTCTATTACCTTGGCTTTTATCTGGATGTTAGGTTATTTATTGTTAACGACTGGGGCAGCAACGGATTTTTTGACAATGCGGCTGTTAATCCTGGACAGTTTCCTGACTTCTGGTTACTTTTTAGTGAGTATCTGGTTAATTTTCCGGGTCATTCAAGGCAAATCTTCCCGATTATCAGGATTTAGCAATTTGGCGGAGCGAGTATGGAACAAATATTGAACAAGAGGCAAGGGAGCAGGGAGCAGGGGGACTCAGACCCATGTTCCGCTCCGCTTCACGGTAGGAGGAAGAGGCAGAAGAAAGGGTCATTTCCTCCTGCCTCTTCGTTGAACAAGAAACAGATAAAGAGGAAAATCATGCTACTAAACTTCTGAAATATTAGAATTATGATATTTAGAAGTTCTTCATCGCAAACTTGATTAAGGTTGGTTATTATAGTCTGATTTGTTTTAGATGTATTGAGTTGACAAATTTGTTTTATTTAAAATCGTAGGTGAGAGGAAGTCTGTGACTAGTCAAAAAACAACAGCAGCACAACAAAAAGCCGCAAAAGCTAAATATAAGGGTAAAAATTCTCGTTCATCAAAATCGGGACGGTGGCTATGGTTTGCGGTGGGTATGGGTGGGATTGCCATAGTATCAGGAATTGCCGGGGCATTGTTGGCGGTTTCTTGGGAAAGTACACCTTTGCAACAAGCTCAACTCAGTCCCCAGGAAGAAGCCGTATTTGATGGCGATCGCATTTCTGGGAATGGGTTACAATTTTCCCAATTAACTCGCCCTGTAAATATCTTACTGCTGGGGATGAGTGTATTACCACCAGATGTGCAGAACGCACCTCCCGAAAGTAAAAATCTCAGATACCAACCCCAAATTAATTCCTTTGAAGGTCTTTCTGATGTCATGCTGTTGATCAAATTTGATCCAGAGACAAAAAAAATCGTCCTCCTTTCCGTTCCCAGAGATACCCGCACAGAAATTGAAGGGCATGGATTAAAAAAGATTAATGCTGCTAATGTGGAGGGTGGACCAGCGTTAACCGCGAAAACCGTTAGTAATCTTTTAGGTGGAGTGGGAATTGATCGCTACATTCGCATAAATGTTTTAGGAGTTAGCAAGCTAATTGAAGCATTAGGTGGAGTCAATGTTTATGTCCCCAAAGACATGAAATATCGGGATGATTCCCAGCATTTATACATTAATTTAAAAGCGGGTCAACAACATCTCAGTGGTGAGCAAGCGTTGCAATTATTACGCTATCGCCATGATGAACTAGGAGATATTGGTCGGATTCAGCGGCAGCAAATGGTGTTGCGTGCCTTAATTGAACAGACTCTTAACCCGACAACTCTCGCGCAAGTACCGAAAATTCTCAATGTTGTTAAAGAAAATATTGATACTAACTTATCTGTGGAAGAATTAGTAGCGCTGGTTGGTTTTGGCTCACGAACCAATCGCTCGAATATGCAAATGTTAATGGTGCCTGGGCGCTTTAGCGAAACTCATGAGTTTGATGCCAGCTACTGGGTCCCAGAGAAACGAGCCATTAACAAATTAATGTCTCAATACTTTGGTTTAGAAGCAAAAACAGAAGCACAGTCAAGCGTTCCTGGTCGCTTACGTGTAGCTATTCAAGATAGTACAGGAAGCGACCGGTCTCAGTTGCGTCCCTTAATTAAAACATTGGAAAAAGCTGGATATACCAATATCTTTATCTCTAAACCCTGGGGACAACCCCTAGATGTAACTCACATTGTCGCTCAAGCAGGAGATGGAGATAGCGCGGAATCAGTCCGTAGTCTGTTGGGATTTGGGGAAGTGCGGGTAGAAAGCACAGGTAATATTAGTTCAGATATTACTATCCAGGTGGGTAAGGATTGGTTTCAAAACCAAGCTGTTTTCCAAAACTCCACCCGTCCGTAGGGGCGCAGGGCCTGCGCCCTATTCCCTGAATTATGGGCGCAGAGGGTAGCAGAGGGTAAAAAAGGGAAAACGTAAACAAACATATAAAACCCTTTACAACCAAAAAGTAACATAGTATAAACCAGTAACACCCACAGATGACTGTTAACAATACTGGTATGGAAGCACCCCAAAATCTAGAAGCAGCAACCCCAGAAACCGAAGAATTCTTTGTCAAGTTCCAGAGTGAAGTATTGGCTAATGTTCGTCATGTTCCCCAAACTGTTAGCAATGACCAAGCAAATGGTGAAGACTCTCTAGATATAACTAAGGAACTGGAATCTTTAGCCGATGTGTTGATGTTGCGAAGTCTTGAACCTCCTTTAGCTGTGGCAATTTTAGGTGGTTGGGGTAGCGGAAAATCCTTTGGTATGCACCTCATAGAACAACAAATTACTAAAATTCGCTGTCAACAAATAAGTGATAAACAGACATGGGGTGAAGTCGGAGATGAAGCATATCTTTCTCATTTTGTTGGTCATGTTTACCAAATCAAATTTAATGCCTGGAGTTATGCTAAGTCTGACCTATGGGCAAGTTTAATGCAGACTATTTTTGAGCAACTTGATCGGCAATTAACTTTAGAGAAGCAGTTAAGAGATATTTTAGGAGAAGGTTCTGATTTAGCAGGAAGTGAGATTTGGTGTGTCCTCAATCAGATTAATGATCGAGAAAGAAAGATAATATTAGCCAAGGAATTGGGTAAAGATGTATTTGCTAAATTGCCAGAGGGGAATGCCCTTTGGGATCTTCTCGGTGAAGTTAGAGAAGAAGAACAGAAGAAATTAAAAGATGCAGAAGCAGAACTGAAAAATTTAGAAATAGAAGTGCAAAATGAAAAAGAGAAAATCGAAAAAGAAGTAAATCAAGAATTTGAAAATAAATCAATAATCATTGTCTTTTTAACTCAACTCAAAGAACTGAGTCAAGATAAGTTTGGTAATTCTATCCTCAAAGATTTTCTCAATACCTATGATTTCAAAGATAAAAAAGATTTAGAAACTCAATTTCCGATTTTTGAGAATTTGGATAAGTTAGCAGAATCTGATCTAATTGAAAAAGTTGAGGATTTGATTAAAACTAAAGATAGCAGAATCGAGAATATTATTAAAAAATCCGAGAAAATTAAGGATTTTGCCGAAGAACAACCTAGTAAAATAGTTGGTTTACTTGAATTTATTCAGAAAGATCAGAAAGTATTAATCCTGTTTATCGCTACAACATCTCTACCATTAATACTTTATTGTTTATTGAGTCTCTTACCATTAATAAAAGAAATTGCTGCTGCTTTGAAAATTTGGTTAACCATAGTTTCTACAACTCCGGCAATATTTAGCGGAATTGAAATATTTAAAAAATTAAGGGTTTTTCAAGCTAAAACAAGCAGATTACTTAAAGTAGCCAAAGAAAGCGTAGAACAGGAGAAACAGAAACTAGCTGTTGAGAAAGATCAGAAAATTCAAGCTAAAATTAAACGTAATAATTCTGAAAACCAGGAGAAAATCGAAAACCTCCAAGCACAAATAGAACGACAAAAACAGCGAATTGGTTTAACTGCTCAATATAAATCATTATTAGATTTTGTCAACAACCGATTAGAGGATAATTCCTATCAAAAATTGCTTGGGTTAATGAACCAAATTCAAAATGATTTAGCAGATTTATCTGACCATTTAACCTATAAACCAGGAAAGACAAATCCTGAAAAACTCGCAGTTCTGAAGAAATACTTCCCTAGAGGACCTGCAAGAATAGTTTTATATATAGATGATTTAGATCGTTGTCCTCCTGATAAAGTTGTCCAAGTTTTGGAAGCTGTCCAATTATTGTTAAGTACGCAAATATTTGTGATTGTGTTAGCAATAGATGATCGTTATATTGGTCGTTCTTTAGAACAAATTTACCGAGGAGTTTTAAAACGGTGTGGTACTCCTTCTGGGGTGGATTATTTGGAGAAAATTATCCAAATTCCCTACAGAATGCGACCTATTAGCAAAAATGTGACAGCAAATTATTTAAAATCTTTGGTAGATATTGAAGAAGGGACTAATAAAGATAGTCAAGAAGATTTATCAATTTTCTCACAAGTAACTCAAGAAAGTAGCTTTTTTCAACAAACAACAGATGCTAGAAATTCAGCTATTCAAGGTATTTATGAACCAAAAATTCAAGAAGATAATTTAGAAGAGAATAATGAAAAAGTACAACATTCTGTAAATGCAGATCCATTAGTTAGATGTGAAGGATTTACTGCGGAAGAATTCGCGTGGATATCAGAATGTTGTCAGCACGTTGATTTAACTCCCAGAACTGCAAAACGACTAATTAATATTTGCAAAATCATTAAAATTATCTGGACTCCAGCAGCCAATGATGCAACATGGAAACAAGAACCAGACAAAGAATATAAACAAACATTAATTGCATTTCTTGCTTTAGCTGGGAGATATCCCAAAGAAATGCGGAAATTATTAGAGGAGATTTATTTAGAGTTTGAAGAAACAGACGAAAATACAATCATAATTAACAAAGATAAATGGCTAAATCGCTTACAAAATCAAGATGTATTTATGGATAGACATAACCAAAGGGAGTGGAAAAAGTTTAAAAACGATTTTTATAAAATGTCACCGGAAAAAGAATTTGTATTTGAAAAAAGAACATTTAATTTAGCAGTTTCTTTCTGCTTTGTTGGTGATATTGGTTATGATCCAGATGATAACTACAATCGTGAATATAGATTTGAGGATAGTAAAAAAGAATATGGTTTTTTGTCTTCAGAAAATCAGAAAAAGGGCGATTAGAAAGATGCCTCCGGCACGCTACGCGTAGCTTGCTTCCCGAAGGGTACGCGTCTACACAAGCAAAGTCCACCTGCGTGGACTCAAGAAATTCAACCCACGCAGGTGGGTTTTGTCTGTGTAGCTGCGAATTCTATTCGCCTATTCGCCCTTTTAAATTACCGACAATTACATATCTAACCTGTAATTTTCCTGTTCACGTTCCACAAAATATTGCACACGGGCGCGGTAATCTTTGAGAGTTTCATCAACCCAATCCCGATCGCTACTGTTAACATAGAGATGAACTAATGGCTCACTGGCATCAGGTAAAACCAACAACCAATTATCATCATAAGGCTGACGGATTTTCACACCGTCAATTAACTCCAAATTTTGCGCTGGGTGCGTTTCTACCAAATAGCGCATTAACGCCCCCTTAGCAGTCCAGGGACAGCGCACTGTGTAGTTTCTGTTAATAACACGGGGTAATTCAGACCGCACGGTTGCCAGCGATCGCTCTTGAATGGTTAACATTTCAATAAGCTTGGCAATACAGAACATCGAATCAAAGCCTGGATGTAATTGCGGAAAAATAAACCCCGTTTCCCCACTCCCACCCAAAACCACATTAGGATTTTTTTGACAAGCTTCCATTAAAGCCGTCGGATTCGCTTTAGTCCTAATCACTTTACCATCATGACGATGGGCGACTAATTCCACCGCACTGGAAGCATGAACTGGCACAACTACCGAACTTCTAGGGTTAGCAGTTAACATCATATCAACCATCAACGCCGTCAGCATTTCTCCCCGAATAGGAAAACCCGATTCATCAACTAAAATTAGTTGTTCACCATTAGCGGATACTTGGACACCAAAATTAGCATTTACCGCTTCCACAACGTGGCCTAATTGAGTTAGCAGTAATTCCCTATCAGCGTTGGAAATTGCCGTTTTATTCAAACTAGCATTTAGCACCACCGCATCAGCCCCAAATTTATCTAACATTTGCGGCAAAACTGCCCCAGATACAGCGTAAACATAGTCAATGACCACTTTTGCCCGACTGTTACGCAAAGTCTCCACATTCAATAACTTTTCAAAAGCCTTGCCATAGCAATCCATTAATTGGCTAGAATATACGACATCACCAATTTCATGACTTTGGGAACGACGCATATCTTCTTTAAAATACGCCCCTTCGATTTTCTTTTCTTGGGCTTTAGAGATATTAATGCCCTTAATATCCATAAATTCAATCAAAATATAATCCCGACGTTCTGGGTGGACTCGCACATGAATACCCCCGGCTACTGACATTGTGGGGATCACTGTCCGAGCGATGGGAATAGCTGTAGTATCGAGGTTTTGGACATCTACACCGACAGACATTAAACCAGCAATTAAAGAGCGTGTCACCATGCGGGAAACATTGCGTTGGTCACGGGAAACTGTCACCATTGAACCGGGTTTTAAAGTCGAACCATAGGCAGCCCCCAGCTTCACCGCAAACTCTGGAGTAATATCAATATTGGCTAATCCCTGTACCCCGCGCTGTCCAAATAAATTCCGTTGGGCAGTATTTCCCCAAATCAGATTAATATTTAAAATTGCACCAGACTCAATCTTTTTACTCGGCCACACCCTCACCCCAGGGCTAATTTGTGCTTCTTCTCCCACTGTGGACAGCGAACCCACTACAGCCGCTTCTAAGACATGAGCGCGTCTATCTACACGAGTACCACGAGCAATTACGCAAGCTGATAAATGAGCTTCATCGCCAATAATTGCTCCATTCCAAATAATTGGTCGCTTTAAATGAGCATCAGCACCAATGGTCACATTATCACCAATTATCGTTCCATCTTCAATTTTTACTCTCGCGCCAATGCGGCAATTATTGCCAATTATGGCTGGGGTTTCAATTTTGGCTGTAGGATCAATATAAGTATTTTGTCCTATCCATAAACTCGGCGCAATTTCTGGATAAGCTACTTCTAGCTTAACTTTCCTTTCTAAACCATCATACTGAGCTTCTCGGTAAGCATCTAAGTGACCCACATCACACCAATAACCCTCGGCAATATAACCGTAAATTGGCTCATCTTTAGCTAGTAATAGGGGAAATAAATCTTTAGAAAAGTCGCATTCAGTATGTTCTGGTAAATAGTCTAAAACTTCTGGTTCTAAAATATAAGTGCCAGTGTTAACGGTATCAGAAAAAATTTCGCTAGTAGAGGGTTTTTCTAAAAATCGGTTAATCCGTCCTTCGGCATCCGTAATTACCACACCAAATTCAATTGGGTTAGGCACACGGGTTAAAATTAAAGTCGCTTTTGATTGTTTTTGTTTATGAAATTCAATTGCTGCACTCAAATCAAAATCTGTGATACTATCACCGCTAATCACTAAAAAGGTTTCATCCAAAAGTTCAGCAATATTTTTGACACAACCTGCTGTTCCCAAAGGCTGATCTTCTTCGATAGCATAGGTCATTTGTACACCAAAATCACCGCCATCTTGAAAGTAATCACGCAAGACATCTGGTAAATAATGCAACGTAGCAATTATTTCATAAATCTGGTGTCGTTTGAGGAGATTGATAATATGTTCAGCAATTGGACGATTTAATATAGGAACCATTGGTTTGGGTAAATCGCAAGTCAAAGGACGTAACCGCGTTCCCGAACCACCTGCCATTAAGACTGCACGCATAAATCCTCCTAAACTTGACTAAAACCATAATATTTTTCTTCCTTTAGTTTCATACAGATATTTAGATTTAAGGAACTTCCATAAGAAACATTTCTGAAAGGAGTCAGGAGTCACCGAGTTAGGAGGAAAGAAGAAGAAAGGATAAAGAATATTTTTCTCTTCTGTTTCCTGTTTCCTGCTATAGGATGAATAGCAGCAACCTGTGATCCTAATTTAAACTAGAATCAAGTAACGCCAATGCCGATAACTTAAAACCTTAGTTATAGCTTACCTATATTCGGCAATGAAGTTTATTTAGATAAAATTATGTCAGTTATTAAGGGAGTTGATAGTCATGATTGATTTACTTGTTTTTGGACTAATAGTGGTTTATATCGGTGGTGTGTGGAAGTTTTGGACTGGATTTAGGAGAACTAATTTTAATCAAACTTTACCTAATCGGATCGGTTTAGCTTTGCTATGGCCTGCTTTGTTTTTAGCTAATCCATCCTATCGTCGCAATTTTCAGAAGGCACTGAAGGGTAATTAATTCATAATTCGTAATTTGTAATTATGAATTAATTATCTTTGTTAAAAATTGTGCCAATTGACTAAAAAGCCTGAATCCATTCTTTAACAAAATACTCTGTCCAAATGCCGTTTTGCCAATAGGGATCTGATTCCACTAATTGACGAACGGTGTTTTCGTCTTCGGCTTCGTAAATGGCAAAAACTTGAGTTACATCTTTGGTAGGACCAATGGTAATTAAAATCCCAGATTCTTTCTGTTGTGCTAATCCGGCTAAATGGGCTTGACGATGAGGTTCACGTTTGGTGAGAACGTCTTCACAATAACTTCCCCATAAGATGTATTTTGTCATAACTGCTTGTTAGTGATACTTGTTAATAATATAAAACAAATTTGCATTTTTTTACTTGAAATATGGTAATGAGAATGGGTAATTACCCAATTACCCATTACCCATTACCAAATTCTAACTTCTGAGACTAACACCAAATTTCTCAACTAAGGCTGTTCGCACTTGATTATGAACTGGTTCAATTTCATTTTCGGTGAGAGTGCGATCGCTCGCACGATATACTAACCGAAAAGCTAAACTGCGTTGTCCTGTGGGGACGTGTTCACCACGATATTCGTCAAACAATTCCACAGAATTTAATAATCCCTTCCCAGCTTTATTAATGACTTTTTCCAGTTCGGAAACTGTCACTTTCACAGGGGCAAAAAATGCCAAATCTCTGTCACTAGCCGGATAGGTAGAATAAGCACTGAATTTGGGAACTAGCAAATCATCATGATCCCAAGCATCCAACAAAGCATCTAAATCCAATTGAAACACATAAACGGCTTCTGGTAAATCTTTCTCTCGACGTAATTGGGGGTGAATTTGTCCGAATGTTCCCAGTCTATTACCTTTTACCCACAATGAAGCTGTGCGTCCAGGATGTAAGCGAGAATCTCGATTTTCCGGTTGAAATTCTACCGTTAATTTTAGTTGTTTAAAGACACTTTCTAAAATGCCTTTGGCTTCAAACCAAGTAATCGCTTCTTCCTTACCACCGCGTGACCATTTACCGCAAGTTATATCACCACCAATAATTCCAGCCAGCATTTCCGCTTCTTGTAAACCGTCTTCTTCGCGCCAGAAAATCCGTCCGATTTCAAAACCGTTTAAAGCCCCATTTCCTTGCTCTATATTATATTGAAAAGCGGTAATTAAACCAGAAATTAAATCAGTGCGTAAAGCTGAATATTCGGCAAACAAAGGGTTACTTAAAACAATCTGTTTATCTTCACCGGGTTTCACCAAAGAATAATGAATTAATTCTGTCAAACCTTCAGCACGTAAATAACCGCGTAACCTGCGAATTAATTCTTGCTCTAAAGATAGATACCCAGCTTCAGATTTTTCTGGTAAAGTATCGCAGAATTTATCATAACCATATAAACGGGCAATTTCTTCAATTAAATCAATTTCCCGTTCTAAATCGCGGTAACGATAGGGAGGTACGGTAACTGTCCAATTTCGGTTATCAATTTTGACTAATTTACACCCTAAAGCAGTGAGAATTTTTTCTACATCTGACCCTTGTAATTCTCCAGTTTCAAGTCCTAATTCAATGGGACCTAACACTTCATTCACTTTATCTAAACGCAGGTTAATAGAATGTGACCAAGTAGAAGCATCTGGACGATAATCGGAAATTTCTTGCTGAACAATCACACCTGCGGCTAATTCACTAATTAAGGATAAAGCCCGGTTACAAGCTATTTCTAATTCTGCGCGATTTACTCCTCTTTCATATCTGCCAGAAGCTTCACTTCTTAAACCCGCACTACGAGAAGAACGGCGAATAGCCACAGAATCAAATAACGCAGCTTCTAAAACTAAACTTTGTGTACCTTCATGAACTTCTGTTTCTGCACCACCCATAACACCTGCTAAAGCTACTGCCTTATTATTAGCAGTAATTAATAAATTTTGGGGCGATAAATTGCGAATATTTCCATCTAAGGTTGTTAAAGTTTCTCCAACTTCCGCAAACCGCACACCAATAATTAAATTTTCTCCTCCACCTACAGATTGTAAACGCTCTTTGTCGAAAGCGTGGAGAGGTTGTCCTCTTTCTAATAAAACGTAGTTAGTGATATCAACTACATTATTAATTGGTCTAACTCCCGCAGCGCGTAAACGCTGTTGTAACCATTCAGGAGAAGGTGCAATTTTGATGTTTTCAACAACTGTACCAATATAAGCAGGACAAGCTTGGGTTTCAGAAATTTTTAAAGTCAGGTTTTTTGCGGTTTTGATATTTTCTACTTCCGCAATTTGGGGAATTGATAATTTTCCACCGGTCAAAGCTGCTACTTCCCTCGCAATACCCACCATAGATAAAGCGTCAGCACGGTTAGCGGTAGCGGTGACATCTAAAATCACATCCTCTAAACCCAACAGGGGACGCACGTCACTACCCAGTTTAATTTTTTCGGGCAGATTTTCTTCCGAGAAGATATGAATACCGTCAATATCAGTGGGTAAACCGAGTTCTTTTAAAGAACATATCATCCCATTAGAAGGAACACCCCGCAGTTTTGCGGGTTTGATTTTTAAATCAATATTGGGTAAATAAGTTCCTGTGGTTGCGACGGGAACATAGATATCTGCGCGGACGTTCGCAGCACCACAAACGATATTTACAGTCTCAGCAGCACCAATATCTACGGTACAAACGCTCAATTTATCGGCATTGGGGTGGGGTTGACGTTCTAGCACTTTCCCCACAACTACGCCATTAGCCCAAGTGCGACGATCTTCTATATCTTCTACTTCAAACCCTGCCATTGTCAAGGTTTCCGCCAGTTCTTCTGGGGTGAGTTTGATTTCTACGAGTTCTTTTAACCAGTTTAGAGAAATACGCATGGAGTCTGTTTGTTTGGATTTTTTTCTGCTCTAATTTTATATATTAAGTGAAAATTATTAATTTTTTTGTTTCACCTATAAGTAGAGATATTATCCCAACTTTACATGAGACCGCACAGAATCATAAAAACCATGAATTCATCCGTATTTATCTGCGTTAATCTGCGTTTATCTGCGTTCAATAATTCTTGAAATTTGATTCTATGCAGTTTTATCTTAACTTGGTATTACACAAAAAGCCTCTACATTTTTTTTCACCGGATGTCTATTATGATTAATTCAGCAGATATCAACATCTATTCCTATGGGAGATATGTCCAATATGGTACAGCAATTATCACCCGCAGCGGGGGGATTGAGGGGGGTGCGAGGAGGGGGCTATGATATACTTGATATGATTAGGAAATCCTATTTAAGATTTAGTTGTTCTACATACATTATTTTGGAGTTGGAATTATGACAGATGGGAAAAATATCAATAAACTCTTATTTTCTCAACAGGTTAGAAACAACTTAAAGAGTGTGAATTAAATCTGCAAAACCGTAAATACTAATTCCTAATAATAATAATGCAGTTAATTGGGTAATGCGTTTTTGATTTAAAAATGTGTGGCTGTGTCCGTTGGGAGACATCGCTTCCCGGACTAAAATAGAAGTTGATGCTCCCACTACGAAACTTAAACCGAGGATGATATAAGGTTTATCTGGGACAATAATGGAAATTGTTAACATAGCGATCGCTAATGTCAACATTAATAATTCCACAAACCGTGGTGGATGATATTGACTAGATAAAATCAAGCTGTTTAACCAAAAATTCCAGGTTCTCATAATTTGTCAGTTGTTAGTTGTTAGTTGTTAGTTGTCAGTTGTCAGTTGTCAGTTGTTAGTTGTTAGTTGTTAGTTGTTAGTTGTTAGTTGTTAGCTGTCAGTGGTTAGTAGTTGTTGCACTCACCACTGACATCTATATTAACTAAATTAACTAACGAACTCCAGCTTTGATACCTGCACCGTTTTTCTGTGCGGAATCTTCTGGGAGTTCCACACCAAAAACTCGACAAAAGACCTTTTCCACCTTATAGCCAGTATCAATGGATTCCAAGGGATCTTTCCGCAAACGGTGACGCAGACATAAAGTAATTACCCGACGGATATCGTCAACTGTAACTTCTGTCCGGCCTTCAAAAGCAGTTAAGGCTTTCGCAGCGCGGTTAGTAACGATGTCACCGCGCAACCCGTCCACATCCAATTCTGAACAAACTTCGGAAATTTTCACCCGGAAGTCATAGTCTAAATTAACTTGTGGTAATAAATTTTGGGCATTGACAATTTGCTCTTGTAATGCTACTTGGGGAGCTTGGTGTTTTTCTAAATACACCGGAGGATTTTGGTCAAATTCGCCCCGTTCTTCCACGATTTGCACCCGTAAAGCTGGTTCTTTAACAGTGCGGATTTCTGCGTGCATTCCGAAACGGTCGAGAAGTTGAGGACGCAGTTCCCCTTCTTCTGGGTTTCCCGAACCGACGAGAACAAACTTTGCTGGGTGACGGATAGAAATCCCTTCCCGTTCCACCGTGTTCCAGCCACTAGCAGCAGAATCGAGGAGTACGTCTACCAAGTGGTCATCTAACAAATTGACCTCATCAACGTAGAGAATACCTCTGTTGGCTTTGGCTAGGAGTCCAGGTTCAAAAGCCTTAACACCCTCAGATAAAGCCTTCTCAATGTCAATTGTCCCACAAACCCGGTCTTCTGTAGCGCCCAATGGTAAATCTACCATTTGCACCTTTTTGTGAGTGATGGGAATTTCCAACCCTTGGGCTACTTGTTGACGGACTTCATCACTCATCAAGTCCGTGTCATTGGGGTCACTGTTGAAGGGGTCATTGGCGACAACAGGGATTTCTGGTAAAAGGTCCGCCAAGGCGCGGATAGTTGTAGATTTGCCGGTACCGCGATCGCCCATAATCATTACACCACCAATTTTGGGGTCTATGACGTTTAGCAGCAGCGCCAGTTTCATTTCTTCTTGGCCGACGATGGCTGTAAATGGAAAGACCGCACGACGCGCACTCGCACTAGCTTGAGCAGTTGAAGTCACTAAATTACCTTAACAATATTTTTTATGACAATTCTTTATTTTGACATATTTTGGGGAGGTGGGGGAGGGAAGTCAGTGATGATGACCGTCTTTTTGTGAATTAACCCAAACCATCCTCAACCTGTTTGAATTATCCTGGTACTTGAAACCAAAATCTAAAATCTACAATGCTAAGAGCCGGAATTGTCGGACTTCCCAACGTCGGAAAATCAACCTTATTTAACGCTGTAGTCGCTAACGCTAAAGCTGAAGCGGCTAATTTCCCATTTTGCACCATTGAACCGAATGTTGGCATGGTCTCCGTCCCCGATGACCGGTTAAATGTTTTAGCAAAAATTGCCGGTTCTGCACAAATTTTACCTGCCCGTGTCGAATTTGTGGACATTGCCGGTTTGGTAAAAGGTGCAAGTCAAGGAGAAGGACTGGGTAATCAATTTTTATCCCACATTCGGGAAGTTGATGCCATAGTTCATGTTGTCCGTTGTTTTGAAAATGATGATATTATTCACGTTGCTGGTTCTGTTGACCCAGCCAGAGATATTGAAATCATTAATTTAGAACTTGGTTTATCTGATTTATTCCAAATTGAAAAACGCATTGATAGAACTCGCAAACTCGCACGCACTAGCAAAGATGCACAGTTTGAAATTACAGTTTTGGAAAAATTAGCCGCTGCTTTAAATGCAGGTAAATCTGTCCGTCAAGTCAGCTTGAATGCCGAAGAATCCGAAATTATTAAAGGCTTAGGCTTACTGACTAATAAACCAATTATTTACGCTGCTAATGTTTCTGAAGAAGACTTAGCAACGGGTAATGATTTTGTCGAAAAAGTCCGAGAAGTTGCTGCGGTCGAAAATGCTCAAGTTGTCATAGTTTCCGCCCAAGTAGAAGCGGAATTAGTGGAATTACCAGAAGCAGATAAAGCTGATTTTCTCGAATCTTTGGGTGTGCAAGAAGGTGGTTTAAAATCTTTAATTCGTGCAACTTACACTCTTTTAGGTTTGCGAACTTATTTTACCTGTGGACCGAAAGAAACCCGCGCTTGGACAATTAATGCGGGAATGTCTGCACCTCAAGCCGCAGGAGTCATTCACTCTGATTTTGAACGGGGATTTATTCGCGCTGAAACTGTGGCTTATGACGATTTAGTAACTCATGGTTCAATGAATGCGGCTAAGGAAAAAGGCTTGGTTAGAAGTGAAGGTAAGGAATATATTGTGCAAGAAGGTGATGTCATGTTATTCCGGTTTAATGTGTAGATAAGCTATCAAAAATTTCACGCAAAGACGCAAAGATAAATTTAGCAAAGTCTAATTTATTACTTGCCTTGGCGACTAGAAGTCGCGGTTCATCTTGCACACAAACAAAACCCATCTACCCTTCGGGAACGCCAAAGGCGAACATGGGTTTCAAATCCTTAATTTTTTGTTAGTCCACGCAGGTGGACTTTGTTTGTGTAGTAGCGATTTATAATCGCCGGAAACTTTTCAAACACCCTCTTAACCTAAGTTACTAGTTAGAAAAGCATTTGGCGTAAGATGAATTTGAAAGCAGAAGTTTAATTTCTTTGCCTAAACTGCTGTAATTCATCAAAAGTATTTACAGTTAAAATGCCCCTTTGAATATTTTTCAACTGTTCTAAATCAGCAATTTCTGATATTTCGGGCATGAGTTGTAAACCTTCTTGACCAAATTTCATCTCTAAAATTAGTTCAATTGATGACAGCATTACCTGTCTTCCTTCTTCTCTTCCTTCTCGTCGTCCTTCTTCCCTAATCTGTTGATACCAAGGAGATTCTTGTAATATTGCCATATCCCACCTCATAATTTGTTGAACTAAGGTGCTATCTAATACAAAGGTAGCAAAAAAAGCCATAACCGTTTCTAACTGGCTCAATTTTTCATCAGCACGAAGCATTTGTAATGCTTGTCTAACTGTTGATTCTTCTCCTCCACCTTTGAGAATGGGGACAAAGGGAAGCAGGGAGGGAATAGGTTGACTTAAAGCGATTTCTACATCAACTTCCCAAAGATTGATCACCTGATAGTCTTGACGCGCCCGTAAACCAGCAAACTCTGATTCATAGCGTTGAGGAATTTCTGCTTCACTTTCTTTAAGGATGTTAATTAATACAGGGTAGGTGGGAAGATCATATTTTTCCTCCGCTAATGCTGCATAAGCCCGCATTCGTTTGGGCATTTCAGGCTTATATCGTAATTGTAACTCATTGAGAACAAGAAATTCGCCGTATTGCGGACTGGTGGCTTTGATTAATACATCACTTTCTCTGCTTATCCATTGAAATTCGGAATTGAGAATTTCTCCGGGGGTAATGTCGGGGATTTGTGTTACCCATTTTACCCAATTTTCGGGAGCAAGGCTGATTAATTTTTTGGTACTGATATCTGCTTTTTTAACCATAAAAAACTACTATAAATTACTGGGTATGGTTTTAAATTTATCTGTTGCACCTAGAGAATAATCCTCTAATTTAAAATCAGCAAAAGGTTTTTTCTCTAATCTATCTCTTAAAGCTTCATCTAAGATTACCCCTTCCGCTTGTTTTTTGACACCAATGATAATAATACTGCGTTGATAAGCAGTTGAATCTTGACTAGCTTGACAATCTTTTCTCTGAAATTGTCCCAGATTTAATAAGCGATAACCTTTAACACTGGGTGTACTACTAAATATCTTTTTTCCTAATAGTTGAATTTGCTGAGAACGTTCTAAAGCCCGTCTTTGTTCGGCGGTAATATCACCTTCACAAGAAGCTGTTCCCACAGAAATAATCTCGCTGGGATTTTCCATAATTTTCTGGATTCCTTCTTGTTCTAAATTAGATTTTAAGGAATCAAGAGTAATAGTTTGATCATTATATTTAATTTGGTAAGTGCTACCTAATTGCCATTTATATTCTACTGATAAAACCGCAATATTAAATTCTGCAACTCTCCCTTGACTATCTTTTCCTTCTTCATAGGGAAAATAATCAACTTTGCCTTGTTTAACTGGTGCTTGTCCATAGTCAGGAGGTAAAGCTGCAAATTTGCTATTTCTAAATGCCAATGATATCCACCAAAGTAGTAATAAGGAAACTATTAAAGCTGCAAACCAGGCTAATAATGGTAATTTTTCAGGTTGTTTTTGTGGAGGAATAACAGTATTATTAGTAGTTGGTTGATTAACTATTTCTGTTTTCCCTCCTTCTCCAACATTCACCGTTGCGGAGGTATTTCCTGTGAGTTGATATTCAATTTCTGCTAATCTTTCTAAAATCTCTTCAGTATTGCTAGGACGGTTACTAACTTCCGTTGACATTAACCAATCAATGAAATCTAATAATAATGGAGAAACATGAGTTGCATGATCTCGCCATTGTAAGATATCTAAATGAGGATCATATAATTGTCCAGGGGGTAATCCCGTTAATAAAAATACAAATGTGCGTCCTAAAGCAAAGAAATCTGATTGGGGTATGGCTTGTCCTCGCATTTGTTCTAGAGGACTATAACCTGATGATGAAATTGCTGTTATTCCTCCACCATTTGCCAAATAAGTTCTAGTAATCTCTCTGGCTGTACCAAAGTCAATTAATACTAATTGCCCATCAGGACGAATCATGATATTTGATGGTTTAATATCTCTATGTAAATATTGTTGGTTATGAACTAAAGCTAAAATTTCTAATAATTGTTTTAACCAGGCTATGGCTTGGGCTTCAGAAATGGGGCGGTTTTGTTGTTGCTTTAACCACTGTTCTAAATTGGGTCCTTCAATCTTTTCCATAACCAGACAATGCAACATCACATTATTTCTGGTTTGATAGGGAAAGTAACCCTCTGCTTTAGGAATACCCGGATGATTTAATTGTTCTAAAACATTAGCTTCTTGTTGAAAAAGTGATAAGGCTTTACTATCATTTGTTAATTCTTCTTTGAGAACTTTGAGAATTTTTGGGGTGTCTTGTTGATAGGCTTCGTAAATTTTACCAAACCCAGTTTTATCACTCAATAAACGTAATACTCGATAACGTCCTATCAATTCCAATTGAGAACCACAACTTTGACAAAAGCGGTTTTCATCATTATCTGGGTGGTTGGGTTGGGGACAAACTGGATTAATGCAAAGGCTCATAATAGGGAACAGGGAACAGGGAACAGGGAATAGGGAATAGGGAATAGGGAATAGGGAATAGGAAAGGGTTAATTAACGGTAAGAGGTGAATATTTATTTTTAGTTTTGCCTTTTAGCAATTACCAATTACCAATTACCAATTAGAAATTATCTCATGTTTGTGCTGCTAAAAAAGCGGCGACTGTTTGATTAAATTCTGTAGGGTTGGTTAAAAATGGCCAATGATTTCCGGGGACTTGACACAAATTTAAGTTTTTGAGGTTGGTTTTGTAGGGTTGAATTTGCCAATTTTGGCGGTTCACACCTTTTTCCGGTTGTATAAAGAGGGCAGGTGTGTCAATTGGGTAAATGAAACCTGGTACTTCCATTACCGCGTCAAAAATGCCATCACGGGCAGCAATGGTAAATTTGCTACCCCAAGTACCGTCGGGTTTTTGTTCAATTCCGGCTTGAAAAACTTGCTGTTGCCAAGAACTCCAATTTTGATATTGACTGAGTTGTTGAATTTTCTGTTCAGCTTCTTGGTAACTGGTAAAGGGTCCCATGCTTTTGAGGAAAGGTAAAACGCGATACAACAGGGGAAATGTGAGTTTCAGGAAACTGGGCATTTTCCAGATAAAAATAGGATCTACCAATGTGATACTTTTTAATCTAGCTGGGTTCTCTCTAGCCCAAATAGCGGCTAATTTCCCTGTCCAAGAGTGACTGACGATATGAGCGGCAGACCACCCCAGTTTATCCATTAATGCCTCCAAATCAGCGATCGCACTGTCAAAAGTATAATCTTGTTCTGGCTTACTACTCTCACCATGACCACGCATATCTGGCGCAACTATGTGGTAATCTGCTGCTAAATAATCTGCCAAACTAGACCAAACCAAGGCATTATCAGCCATACCGTGTAATAAAAGTAATGGTTCTTGACCTTGATTCCATTCTAAATAAGAAAGTTGAAGATCAGATGTTGATAAAGTTTTACGTACAGTCATTATTTAGTTAATCTTTTTCAAGATAAGTGATTAAGAATTTTAGCAGAAAACCTCAAAATTGATGTTTTAATTTTTAATTTTTAATTGTTTAAGATTGTACTGATTAACACGAATAAATGGAGTTAATGAATGTCAAAATCAATAGTAGGACTACACTATAGTGGTATGCACTTGAATAAGATACAAAAGTTACCTAAAAAGCCATACAGTAAAAGACTTTCGACTTTTCTGTTCCCTGTTCCCTGTTCCCTGCTATAGGATATTAAAATTACTATGCCAGAAATACACCAATCTATAGCCCAACACTATCACGACCGGACTAAGTACCACCCGGAAACCCTGGCTTCTAAAAGTCATAATTTAGACTGGGCTAAACAGCCAGTACCGTTCAAAGAGTACAAAATTGGCTCTGATTTTGACCTTAAACCCTATCTACAAGAAACAGCCGAAACTGTCGCTAATAACCCAGATTCTCAATGGTGGTGGCGACTTTCTCAATTATTATTTCACAGTTATGGACTAACAGCAAAAATGCCTTCTATGGGTAGTGCTGTATACTTACGATCTGCGCCCAGTGCGGGGGGATTATATCCCGCTGAAGTATATTTAGTGTCTCGCGGTACGCCATTATTGCCACCGGGACTTTATAACTATCAATGTCGAACCCATTCGTTAATGCACTTTTGGGAAAGTGATGTTTGGCAAAGTTTACAAGCTGCTTGTTTTTGGCATCCTTCCCTAGAAAATACCCAATTAGCAATTATTACCACTGCGGTTTTTTATCGTTCGGCTTGGCGTTATGAAGACAGGGCTTATCGCCGAATTTTTCTGGATACGGGTCATCTTTTAAGTAATATTGAGTTAGCTGGAAATATGTCCGATTATCGCTCTCATTTAATTGGCGGTTTTATAGATGAAGCTGTGAATGAGCTACTTTATATTGATCATGAACAAGAAGGAGCAACTGCTGTTTTAGCCTTGGCTGATTTGTTAGATGTTCGTCAAAATTTACCTCTAGGAATTACTGCTTTACCTTCGACAACTGAAACTAATTATCCATCTATTTCTGATGGTGAATTGCTGAAATATTTTCATTTACATACCCAAATTTCCGCGAGTACCAGTGGTAAGTTAAATTTATCAACTGTGCAACCAGAAAAGTCTTTAGAAGACAAATATAATTTTCCTTTTTGTGAAAAATTTTCGACTCGAACTACACCAATTTTTTGGGGAGAACATTTATCAGAATTATCAAATACTATCTATAAACGCCGTTCTACTCGTGCTTATACTGGTGATGATTTGAGTTTTGATGAACTGAAAGCTTTACTTGATTTTACTTATCAACCGCAAAATTACCTTGACCAAAACTTAGATCCCTACCCTGATTATTTTGACTTGAATCTAATAGAAACATTTGTTGTTGTTTCAGGGGTTCAAGGATTAGATCCAGGCTGTTATTATTACGCACCTAAAGCGCAAGAATTACGGCAAATTCGCTTTAAAAATTTCCGTCGAGAGTTACATTTTCTGTGTTTGGGACAGGAATTAGGGAGAGATGCAGGTGCAGTATTATTTCATACGGCTGATTTAAAAAATGCGATCGCTCAATATGGAGATCGTGTTTATCGTTATTTACATCTAGATGCCGGGATTTTAGGACAAAGGCTCAATTTAGCAGCCATTCGTCTCAATTTAGGTGTGAGTGGTATCGCTGGCTTTTTTGATGACCAAGTAAACGAAGTTTTGGGTATCCCTACTGATGAAGCAGTTATCTACATTACGACATTAGGAAAACCCAGGTAGGAGGAAAGTTGTAGGGGTTTAGCAGTGCTAAACCCCTACAAAAGCTAAACCCCTACAAAAGATGTGGTTTTCCTCTTAAACCTCATGATCATCTCATTGTACCAATTGGGGAATTTGGGCATTAAATCGCCGAATATTTTCATCTAAAAGGTTATAAATTTAGTTTCATCAAAAATTAAGTATTAAACTGTTTAATCATGATTGGGCGCAGTCCCCGCGCCCCTACTTCTGATTTTTTGATTTTTAATTATCTTGACGGACTACACCATTAACTACAGGCTTAACTTGTCCATTAGAAAATGGATCTGTACCACCTGTCCAATTAAAGTCACTGATGCGAATACTAAAGCCGCCTAATTCTAGAACGGGATTGTAACGGAGAGTAATGCCATAGGTGCGACGGCTATATTCTAAAATATAATCAGTGCTGGTGTCTTTACCTGTATCCAGGTTAATGGAAGTTTGTAAACCTAACCGGAATGGTCCATAGATTTGTTGAGAAATACCCGCATTCAGGACTTTATTATCAACCGAACGGTCAAAAAGAAAGGGTGATAAACCGCTGTTAGTTCCTTGGGAATAACTCACATTAAAGGCAGTATAATCTAAGTAAGGGCGGGAAAAATGCCCGATTTGTCCTACTAAACCGATAGTACCAGTGACAGTGCTTTGGTTATCTCCGCTACTGTAATAGCTCGTAGTTCCCGTAATACCTGCGATCGCTTGCAAATATGGGACAACAGGATTGGGTGTATATTTTAGTCCCTCACTTGCTGTAGCTGCTAATGGTTTTCCTCGCCATAAATTTATCCCACTACTCAAGGCCACACTACCTTGTAAACGACTCAGAGAAATCCGGTCATTATTCCTGACTGCGGAGAGCAAATCTTGACGATCTGTGTTTGCATCTATATATTGAGCGCCACCTTGATAGCTAAGATTAATACCGCTTTTTCCCAAAGGAATCACGGGAGAAGTAATAATTCCACCGATACTACTTTGTACAGTTTGATAACCAAGACTACCATTGTACAAGCGATCGCGGTAACTAGATTCTAAATTTAATGTATAAGGATTTACATTACCTAAAAGTTGGCGTAAGCGCAAACTCCCGCGCAAACTATTTTCCACCTGACTGAAATCAAAACTGGTTAACTCTCCCGTCCCTTCGACAATAGTTTTAGGACTTAAAACAGCATTCAGCTTAGTATTCACACCAAATAAATTGGCTACATTTCCACTATTATCGAAAGCCCTTTGCACATAAAACTGGGGTGTAACAATCCAGCGAGTTTGATCATTATTAATTGGTTCAAAACTGCGTTCTACAAACAAACCACCCCGTTTACCATTATCAAAACCAGCAGAGACGATAGTGGGATTTACCTGACGTGGCCGACGATCTATTGTCCGACTACTAATCGGAATAGGGAGAGCAACTTTTTGATCAAAAACTAACCGTTGACGCTGGGTAGTAATTTTATCTATCAACGGTGCAACTCGCGTCACAGTCACCTGAGCCGCCCTGATTTCTAGTTCAGGAGGTGAAAAAGGATCATTAGTAATTCTGGCATCTTGCGCTTGAAAACCTCGCGGATAAAATTCAATGCGTTGGGCTTCAAATCGTAACCGCTTAATTACACCTCCAGATTTAGGTGCAGGTAAATTTCGCGCATCTGACTGACCACTAGTATTAAATTCTATTCCTCCTGGACTATTAACACCAGTTACAGGCTGATTAGCGCGAATTCGATAACTCAATGGCTGACTAGGTACACCACCCGCGGTAATATCCGTAGGGAGGGTAGGTGAAGAAGCAAAATCTGTAGCTGTGGTGGGGATATAAAGTTCACCTTTACCGTTTTCCAAATCCCCATTATCTTGAATAAAATTATAGGTAAACCGTTGTCCTTGGAGTACCTGATTACCTCTGGTTAAAGCTACGTTACCTTCTCCCACCGCAATCAAATTATCCAAATTGATTTGCAGACTATCGGCATCAATTACTGCCTCATCAAACCTGACTACTACATTACCCTGAGCAGTTACAACTCGCCTTTGCTCATCATACTCTTGACGATCAGCAGTTACCTCGACAACTCTGCCTTTCCCCGCTGGTATCTTCTCTGGTTGTGGGAGTTGAGGTGAGGGTGGAATTTCTATAGTAGTCGGTGTTGACCGTTGATTTTGGGGATCACGAAGCTTAAACTCAATAATATTTTGTACTGGTGCGGAAACAGGTTTCTTTTCCCCAACAGACAGATTAAATTTTCCCCCTGAGTTCTGTAAATTCACAGAATTTTGCTGGGTTAGGGGGGTTTGTGCATCTGCTAAAACTTGCTGAGGGACTGTAATATCACTAACTTTACCTTTGACTTGAGAATTAGCTGGTGAAAATTCGGGATCTAATTTTTCTGGTAGAGATGATGGCAAAAACGCTTTTGTCACCACACCTGCATTAACTAGGCTGGTAGTTGATTGATACTTTTGATCCAGCTTGTTACCGTCAATTACCGATTTTTGCCCATCAGTTTCCACCTTGACATCAGCAGCAGCGAGATGATGACCAAGTGGGAAGGATTCAAAATTTGGAGGTGGCTGCGGTGGTAATACGGGATGAAACATATTTTAAAGCATCAAGCTGACCAAAACACAAAAAATAGCCGGAAGGTTGAATTACATATTAGCCTGTTTTTACCTTCCAGCCATTACGGGTGATTTATTGTATACTTATTCTAAGTCTCGACGACCAGGGTTACGGGCTGGGTCATTGGATAAAAGCCCGAAGATGAAAATACTGACAAACAAGCCGACCACAATATAAACAGCGATTTTTAAACTCAACATAGAACTAACTCCCAGGGGTTTGCCAAATAGTAATTAATTTATCTTACCATTCCCCATCGGGACTTATGACTTTTGCTATGAAACTGTTGCAACAGATTTGTCAATGGTTTTTAACGCTATTCTACTTCTAGATTGTTTCCATCGGTACATTAAAGCTAGGATAGGGATGGTAGGTAAGATAGCGCCCGGTGTCGTGTCGAAGGGTACAGGGGTTGCAGAGAAGGAAACTTGAGTAGTTGATGATCCTGTCATATCATAAACAGATCCAGAAAATACAGATAAATTAACCTGCGCATAAGGAACACCACTTACATAATAAGATATTCCATTACCAGTAAATCCAGTACCACTGAATAGTAAGTCATTGTTTAGGTAAACTTTAGAATTTCCACTGCCAGCAGGTACAAGCCCTGTAATTGTCTTACTATTACGTGTTCCAGTAATACCCTGAACAGTATAATATCCACCAACAGGGGTATCAGTTGTTGTGAATGTTCCACTTGCAGTAACACCAGTACCTGTATAGTTCCAGTTCCAGGTGAGAGCTTGGGCTGGAGACATACTTACAACAACACCTGCAACAGCACTACCAACAACTAATGGCAAAATCTGAGATAGTTTCATGAGGATAAATCCTTGTATCCGTGTTTTAATTTCAACTATATCTCAGTATATTTTCAATACTGCCTTTGTGTTTTTTTAACAAAAGTTTAACAAAAATTTACCAAAAAACTCTCATATCTTGTCTGTTTGTGCCAAAAAATAACCGCCTAGCTTATCAGGAAGCGGTTTTTCACACTTTAATAATATTTTAGTTTCAAGATAGTTCTTCCTTGTCAATCTCATGATAACAAATTTAAAATCAATTGTCAACCCCCCAGATACCCATTTTCGCCGAGAAAAAATCAAAAAGTTTTCAATTCTTAACAAAGTCATGAAAACATCATAAATAGAGTATAAAGAGTTGGCAAGATTAGGTGAAAACAGTCAACAATAACTGTAGTTAGGGCAGTTACCGGGTAGCAGAATAATTTATTCTTTATCAAAATTCAATCTTCCTTTTCCCCGTTCCCTGCTATTACTAAGCTTAAAGTTTTGGTAAATTATTGGGTATATTATGCAGCCAATTCGCACTTTTAACGTATCTCCTTCACTACCGTCCAGACTAGAACCATTACGAAAACTGGCGTATAATCTCCATTTTGATTGGAATGTGGAGAGCAAAGACCTATTTCGGCGCTTAGACCCCGATTTATGGGAATCTAGCCACCATAATCCAGTATTAATGCTGGGAACTATCAGCCAAAGCCGGCTGTTAGAAGTTGTGGAAGATGACGGCTTTTTAGCGCAAGTAGATAGAGCAGCGCGGCAATTAGACGATTATTTGCAAGAGCGTACCTGGTATAAGAAACAGAGACAAAATCACTCTCAGGAATGTTACGCTTATTTTTCGGCTGAATTTGGTTTAGTAGATTGTTTGCCTGTATATTCAGGTGGATTAGGCGTGTTAGCCGGTGATCATTTAAAATCTGCGAGTGATTTGGGTTTACCTTTGGTGGGTGTGGGTTTATTGTATCAACAGGGATATTTTGCCCAATATCTCAATGCTGATGGTTGGCAACAAGAACGCTATCCTATCAATGACTTCTATAATATGCCCTTGCATTTGGAACGCAATCCCGATGGTTCAGAACTACGGATTGCAGTAGATTATCCTGGACGTAAGGTATATGCAAGAGTGTGGCGTGTTCAGGTGGGAGTCGTACCCCTGTATATGCTCGATACTAATATCGAACCCAACAAGGCTTATGACCATGATATCACCGATCAATTGTATGGTGGTGATATAGATATGCGTATCCACCAGGAAATTATGCTGGGCATAGGTGGTGTGCAAATGCTGAAAGCCTTGGGGTATGAAGTCACAGCTTACCACATGAATGAAGGTCACGCAGCTTTCTCTGCTTTAGAACGCATCCGCACTCTGATTCAGGAAAAAGGGCTGAGTTACAGACAAGCTAGACAGGTAGTATCTTCTAGTAATATCTTCACCACTCATACTCCAGTCCCCGCAGGTATTGACTTATTTTCCCCCGACAAGATTTTGCATTATCTGGGTTACTATGCAGATATCTTTGATTTACCGAAAGAACAGTTTCTAGGCTTAGGACGAGAAAATACTGGTGATTTGTCCAGTCCCTTCAGTATGGCGATATTAGCCCTGAAAATGGCGACATTCTCCAATGGTGTGGCACAGTTGCACGGTGTTGTTTCCCGGCAAATGTTCCAAGGTTTGTGGCAAAAAGTTCCTGTGGAAGACGTGCCAATTACTGCCATTACTAACGGTGTCCATGCCCGTAGTTGTGTAAGTAAATCTACTCAGGAGTTATATGATCGCTATCTTGGTCCAAATTGGTCATCAGCGCCACCAGATAACCAATTGTGGGAACGCATGGATGCAATTCCTGATGAAGAGTTATGGCGGAATCACGAACGCTGTCGCTTGGATATGGTATTGTATGTTCGAGAACATTTAGTTAAACACCTACGCGATCGCGGTGCTTCTGCTTCGGATATTACCCAAGCCCAGGAAGTGCTTGATCCTAACGTGTTCACTATTGGTTTTGCCCGTCGCTTTGCTACTTACAAACGCGCTACTCTATGGATGCGCGATTTGGAACGAATTAAAAAGATTTTACTTGCTAACAAACACCGGAAAGTGCAGTTTGTGATTGCGGGTAAAGCCCACCCCAAAGACATCCCTGGTAAAGAATTAATCCGAGATATTAATCGCTTTATCCATGAACACCATTTAGAAAAACAGGTGGTGTTTGTGCCTAACTACGATATTCACATCGCCCGTTTAATGGTAGCAGGTTGTGATATCTGGTTAAATACTCCCCGTCGTCCTAGAGAAGCTTCCGGTACAAGTGGTATGAAAGCCGCTATGAATGGCTTACCCAATTTGAGTGTACTTGATGGTTGGTGGGATGAAGCTGATTATGTTCGTACCGGTTGGGCTATTGGCCATGGGGAGAATTACGAAGATCCTAATTACCAAGATGAGATAGAAGCCAACGCCCTCTATGAGTTGCTAGAGAAAGAAGTTATTCCCCTATTCTATGATCATCGGGATGGTGATGGCTTGCCTCGTCCTTGGGTAGCAAAAATGAAAGATGCGATTCGGTTGAATTGTCCTTTCTTTAATACAGCCCGGATGGTGAGAGAATATGCACAGAGAGCTTATTTCCCGGCAAGTGATCGCTATCATAACCTCACCGTTGATAATTATGCTCCCGCTAAGGAATTAGCGGCTTGGAGAGCAAAATTAGGGGAACACTGGTTTAACATCAAAATCAAGGATATTGACGTATCCGCAGCATCGGACATTGAAGTTAATCAAACTGTAGCTGTCAAAGCTAAGGTTGATTTAGCCACTTTGAAAAATGATGATGTGCAAGTAGAACTATATCAAGGTTCTATTGATGCCAACGGTGATATTGTCAATGCTATACCTGTGGTAATGGATTATCAAGGGCAAGATCCAGAAGGTTTAAGTGTTTATACCGCAAATATCACTTACACAACTTCTGGTTTGCAAGGTTTATCTTTGCGTGTCTTACCCCGAAATCAATACCTCTCTAGTCCTTATGAACCCAGATTAATCGCTTGGGCTGAATAAGCAAATAATAAAGAGACGTTCCAGGGAACGTCTCTACAAAAATCAGGTTATGTTTAATAATAGAAAACCTTAATTTTTAACAGCTTTGAGTACCCGACTCAAAATCACCTTACCGTTAGGTTTAGTTACCTCAACACGAATAAAATTCGGATCACTTGGTTTCCAGGTAACTTGGTATTTCATGCCATTATTATTCCAAGTGTAAACTTGACGTTGTTTAGTACCGGAAGCAACAGCACCAGATAAGTTAATGTTATTATTACTCTTGAGATTTTCGCCATTGTAGTAATAAACATTATTGTCAAAAGATAAAGTTACCTTCCAATCTTTATCACTAAATGCACCGGCTGGATAATTAAATTTTTGCACAGCCATTGCTTGACTAGGAATAGCCATATCAATAATTGCAGGGGTGGAAATTCCTAAAATTGCCGATAAGATGATAGCTTTGTAGTTCATAATCCTCATTTTTACTCCAATAAACTTGTAACTTACTATTTCAGAAACACTGTGAGAAATAGAGAGATAGTCCAGTTTTATCTACCTCTCCCAGATCATTACTTCTTCGCAATTATCCACACTGCGTGAACAATACCAGGGATATAACCAAAGAAAGTTAAAATTAGGTTAATCCAAAAATCTTTACCAATACCAACTTGCAAAAATACTCCTAAAGGTGGGAGGAAAATTGCGGCTATAATTCTGACTACATCCATATCCATGTTATTCTCCTGTTGATGTTCTAGATTTCTAGGGTTAACATCACCTAATGTTGTGACGATTCCTGAAAAGATACGGTAAACCGCACTTTTTAACCACCGCTGATTTTAGCTTTATAACCCAATTTTACCAAAATCTCTAAAATCTTCTGTTTGTGTTCTCCCTGAACCTCAATTTCATTATCTTTCAAAGTTCCACCTGTACCGCATTGGGCTTTTAACTGTTTTAATAAAGTAGCTAAAGTTTCCGGTTTGGTTTGAAAACCAGTAATAACCGTGACAGTTTTCCCTTTGCGTCCAGCGCGAGTGGCTTGGATTCTCACATTTTGCTGATTGGGGGGTAAATCTTGGATTCCGCGTTCTACAGCGCGTTCCAGTGCGGGTGAACTACCGTTACCAAATTCTTGGTAGACAAAGTTTTTATCAGATTTGGGATTAGCCATAATATTTAATGCAGGAAAAATAGACTTTCATTCTAAACAATTTTAGCCTAAGCGGGGGTAATTGGATATATAATTGCTACATGATAGCGTGTAAGAAGGTAAGAGAAAATGAACCACGTTCGCGAAGCGTCCCGAAGGGATAGGAGCGAAGAACACGAAGGAAGAAGAAGGAAGGATGAGAAGGCTTGGTGATGAGGTGGAGAGGTTGGCTTATGCTGTGATTGGGGCGGGTATTGAGGTGCATAGGATGTTGGGTGCGGGGTTTTTGGAGAGGGTATATCAAGAGGCTTTGGGTTTGGAGTTTCGTTTGCGGGGAATACCTCATAAACCTAAACATTTAGTAGCAGTAAATTACAAAGGTTATCCCATTGGTGAGGGGGAATTAGATTTTCTGGTTGGTGATTCTTTAGTTCTTGAATTGAAGGCTGTGGAAAAGTTAGCCCCGATTCATGAAGCGCAAGTTATTTCTTATTTAAAAATGACTAATTGTCCTCTTGGTCTTCTCATCAATTTTAACTTCCCCGTCCTCAAAGAAGGCATTAAACGCATCATTCTTTCCTCTTAACTCTTTTTCTTCTTTTTCTTCTTTCTCTTCCTTCGCGTTCTTCGTGTCTTCGTGGTTTGTTAAAACTGAAGTCATGAAGATAAACAAGAATATTTAAGTAGTAAAATATCATGAGAATTGAAGCGAAAAAAATAAATAATTTTTTCTCTGAAAAACTTTTGAATTAATATCAAAAAGTTCTCAAAGTTTGGAGATTACAGGAAATATAGAAGAATCATCAGAATCTAATATATTTGAGAAATATGTAGAAATACCTTTTCAAGATTTTTGTGAAGACATAGCTAAAGGTTTACCTGCATATTTTAGTCTTCATTCGATTAAAAAAGGAAAAGATTATAGTCATATACTATGTAATCATCCGTCATACCTAAGAGCTTTTTTTACAACAAGTCAATTGTTGTATATTGAGATTACAGCATCGGGAATTAAAAGATTTATTCATAAAAAGACTTATTATACAATGATAAAAGAGGCATCGAAAAATCATCCTAAATACTTAGCAGAGATGCTGTATAGAAGCCCCAGTTTTTTTAGTAGTTTAAGTGAATCTATTTGTATGTTTTCTAAAAAGGAAATTCTAGAGGATTTTGAATATATAAATTTAATAGAAATATTACAAGAAGATTTTAAAAAATATCTACCGTTGATTATACTAGCAACTTGTGATAATCCTATGCCAGTTATTCATTATTTCTCTAACTTAGAAAATTCTATCAATTTATATGATTTATATGACTGGGATGAAACAGGTTTTACTGATAAAGAATTACAATGCTGGTTACGTGCTATCAATCGAAAAAAACAAGCTATTATATATGGTTCACCAGGAACAGGTAAAACATTTATTGCACAAAAATTAGCAGAAAAATTAGTTGGTAAATATGGTTTTATAGAGTTAGTTCAATTTCATCCAGCATACACTTATGAAGATTTTATTCAAGGTATCCGACCTCAAAGTGAAGATGGTAAATTAACATATCCAGTTGTTCCCGGTAGATTTTTAGAATTTTGTAAAAAAGCAGAAGTTCTTCAAGATATTTGTGTTCTCATTATTGATGAAATCAACCGCGCTAATTTAGCACAGGTTTTTGGTGAATTAATGTATTTACTAGAATACCGTAATCAAGAAATTCCCCTCGCTGGTGGTAATAGATTTCGTATTCCCGAAAATGTCCGCATAATAGGTACAATGAACACAGCAGATAGGTCTATTGCACAAATAGATCATGCTTTACGTCGTCGTTTTGCATTTATTGAACTTCGTCCTAATTATGATGTATTAATCAAATATCACCTAAATACAAATTTTGACGTTATGGATTTAATTAATGTTTTAAAACAATTAAATCAAGCCATTAATGATAAAAACTATGAAATTGGAATTTCTTTCTTTTTGACTCCTAATCTACGAGAAGATATTGAAGACATTTGGAAAATGGAAATTGAACCTTATTTAGATGAATACTTTTTTAATAACCTAGAAAAAGTAGATGAGTTTCGCTGGGACAAAATCGAGAAACAGATAACAATATGAACCCAGCAAATTTTAAAATTCTAGAAATAACTGAATATCAAGCTCAATCTTTTTCTCGTGAGGAAATTTCTGAAGAGGTTGGAATTATCTTATATGAGAAATACCAAAGCCAAGTAAATGTAGAATTTCCCAGTTATAAAACTCGTTATCAATGGAAATTAACTGCTAAAGGATATGTAGGTTATATTCCTTTAAATTCTGATATAGCTTTGAAAATCAATCCTAAAGTACCAATTAAGAATTTATTTGGAATGTTGGAATATACGTATAATTTAGAGATTTTTAAATTTGAAGGCTTAATGAATTGTGAATCTATAGAAGATTTTTATAATCACCTAGCTTATGTTTTAGCAGATAAAATAATAGAAAGATGTCGTAAAGGATTATATCGGACTTATGTACCCAAAACTGAGCAATTGGCTTATGTGCGCGGAAGGTTAAATGTTCAACAGATAATTAAAAAACCTTGGAATGTAAAATTACAATGTGAATATGAAGAACACACGCCTGATATTATAGATAACCAAATTTTATTTTGGACGCTTTTTCATATTGGACATAGTGGTTTTTGTACAGAAAAAGTATCATTGATAGTGAGAAAAGCTTATCATGCAATGCAAGGAATGGTATCTTTACAACCTTATAATTCAGAAGATTGTATTAATAGAATTTATCACCGTTTAAATGAAGATTATCATATTCTACATCAATTTTGCCGATTCTTTTTAGACAACACTATCCCAAATCATGAAAAGGGGAAAAATACAACTTTACCATTTTTAGTAAATATGGCGCGTCTTTATGAAATATTCGTGTCAGAATGGTTAAAGGAAAATTTACCCCAAAATTTCACTTTAAAAACTCAAGAGAGAATCAATATAGGAGAAAATATATATTTTCAAACTGACTTAATTTTATATGACACCACAGATTCAAAACCTAAATATATTCTCGATACTAAATATAAAAACCCTAAACATTCTTCTTCTAAAGATATAGCCCAAGTAGTAACTTATGCAGTTTCTAAAAGTTGTCCTGAAACAGTATTAGTCTATCCAACAGAATTAAATCATTCCCTTGATAAATATATTGGAAAAATCAGAGTTCGTAACCTCACCTTTTCTCTTGATGATAAAATTGAAGATGCAGGAAATACATTTTTGACAAAACTATTTTCTTAAATTCTCTCTGCGTCCTCTGCGTCCTCTGTGGTTCGTTTTCCAAAATTAGATTAAATTACTCAATTACCGTGAAAACAGATACGATTTTCTATAGCTTATTTCAGGCTTTTCCTAGCATCTTCTTTGAATTAATTAACAATTCTCCCACAGAAGCAGATGTTTATGAATTCACATCTCGTGAAGTCAAACAACTGGCTTTTCGTTTAGATGGTTTATTTTTACCAACCACCAAAGATGCCAAAAAACCATTTTACATAGTTGAGGTTCAGTTTCAACCCGATGATGATTTATATTTTCGTCTATTTGCGGAAATTTGCCTCTACTTGCGACAATACAAACCGCCTCACCCTTGGCAAGCTGTAATCATCTATCCTAGTCGTAATATAGAAAGAGAAGAGAATTTACAATTTGGGGAAATCTTGCTGCTTGAGCGAGTTACACGCATTTATTTAGATGAGTTGGGAGAGAGTTCTTTAGGGGTGGGAGTTGTTAAACTGGTGATAGAAACAGAGGAAACTGCACCAGCACTAGCAAAACACTTAATTGCCCAAGCAAACCAACAACTAACTGATGCAACTATCAAACGGGATTTAATTAATCTCATTGAGACAATTATCGTCTACAAACTACCCAAAAAGAGCAGAGAGGAGATTGAAGCTATGTTAGGTTTAAGTGAGTTGAAACAAACTAGGGTTTATCAAGAAGCTGTAGCAGAAGGTAAGCAAGAAGGTGAAGCTGAAACAACCAGAAAGTTGGCTTTAAAATTGTTACGAATTGGCATGAGTTTAGAACAAATTGCCGAAATTACGGAATTACCTCTTCAGCAAATTCAGGCTTTACAAAAGGAAATTCAAGGATCTTAAATTTTCTCTCGTTCCCATGCTCTGCGTGGGAATGCAGTTGAGAGGCTCTGCCTCTATTATAACTGGAGGTAGAACCTCTAAGATGGCATTCCCAGTCTGGAGACTGGGAACGAGGGAATAATGCTCTTTATCGGCATCCTCAACAGGTCTAGAATTAAAATTAACTTTGTTCTTTTATTTTACCCAATCCGTGACTACTACTCCCCTCTCTCCGAATTTCTCACAAACTGCAACTGCGCCCGTACCTGATACTCTAGGACGTTTTGGCCGCTTTGGTGGTAAATATGTTCCTGAAACCCTTATGCCGGCGTTAGCTGAACTAGAAACAGCATATCAGCAATACCGCAATGAACCTGGGTTTCAAGCCGAATTACAAGGTTTATTAAAAGATTATGTAGGACGAGCTACACCATTATACTTTGCTGAACGTCTTACCGCTAATTATGCCCGTCCTGATGGTACAGGGGCGCAAATTTACTTAAAGCGGGAAGATTTAAATCATACTGGCGCACATAAGATTAATAATGCTCTCGGTCAGGTATTATTAGCCAAACGCATGGGTAAACGGAGGATTATTGCCGAAACCGGCGCAGGACAACATGGCGTAGCTACAGCGACAGTTTGCGCTCGGTTTGGTTTGGAATGCGTGATTTATATGGGTGTTCATGACATGGAACGCCAATCTTTAAACGTCTTCAGAATGCGCCTCATGGGGGCGGAAGTTCGCCCAGTGTCTGCGGGTACGGGAACTCTCAAAGATGCCACCTCTGAAGCCATCCGGGACTGGGTAACGAATGTAGAAACTACCCATTACATCCTCGGTTCTGTGGCTGGTCCCCATCCTTATCCAATGATGGTCAGAGATTTTCACGCGGTGATTGGTGAGGAAACCCGCGTTCAAGCTCTGGAAAAATGGGGCGGTTTACCTGATATTCTGATAGCTTGTGTGGGTGGTGGTTCTAATGCTATGGGACTATTTCACGAATTTGTGAAAGAATCATCTGTGCGGTTAATTGGGGTAGAAGCTGCTGGTGAAGGTGTAGATACTGGCAAACACGCGGCTACTCTCACAAAAGGCCAGGTTGGGGTATTACATGGTTCTATGAGTTATCTTTTACAAGATGATGACGGACAAGTTATTGAACCCCATTCCATTAGTGCTGGTTTAGATTATCCTGGGGTGGGTCCTGAACACAGTTATATGAAGGATATTGGCAGGGCTGAATATTACAGTGTGACGGACGCTGAGGCTTTGGACGCATTTCAACGGCTATCCAAGTTAGAGGGAATTATACCAGCTTTGGAAACTTCTCATGCGATCGCTTACCTAGAAACTCTCTGTCCTCAACTTGCTGGTAATCCCAAAATTATCCTTAACTGTTCTGGAAGGGGTGACAAGGATGTACAAACCGCAGCTAAGTTCTTGATTCAATAAAGTTTTGTAAATAATAGTTGCTTAACAAAAATAGTATCCATGACATCTATCATTGGATACTATTTTTTACTATTAGTTTTGATTAATAATGTAGTGTAAATAACATTTACTAGCTCTATAGTAATGGACAGTATTTTCTAAAAAACAAATCAGCGAACTGGCAGATATATGACTGATTTAAATTGTGAAAATTTGATGATCCTTTAGTTGATAATTGGCAAATAGTATCCTGGTAAGTATTCTGATATTCAGAAGATAGGGTATATCTCCCATAAATCCATACATTACTTAAACCTCTATGTTACGACAAACTGCTTTTGGCATCGCTTTAAGTACGCTTGTCCTTGCTAGTGGCTATATGACTGCTGCGAACCCAGATAATAGTTCTGCTAAACAAACTGGCCTATATCAGCGTTCATCACTTGTGACAAGTCAAGCCAAAATATCTCATCTTGGTTTTCAAACTAGTAATTTAGAGAAATCAGTTTTTACTGAAATTAATCAATATCGGGCAAAGAAGGGACTAGGACAATTAAATTTAAGCGAAAAAATCAGTCACCAAGCAAGAATTCATAGTCAAAATATGGCTACTGGTAAAGTTCCTTTTAGTCACCAAGGATTTGAACAGCGGGTTATGGCTATTCCTCTTAAGTACAGTAGTGCGGCAGAAAATGTAGCTTACAATACGGGATATAGTAATCCTGCCGATGAAGCGGTTTCTGGCTGGTTAAAAAGTCCGGGACATCTCAAGAATCTTCAAGGTAAATATAACTTAACTGGGGTGGGGGTGGCTACTAATAAGCAAGGTGAAGTTTATCTAACACAAATATTTTTAAACACTAATACCACAGGACGGAATTAAGCAATTTTAGATTTTAGATTTTAGATTTTAGATTTTAGATTTTAGGTTGTCCCTATGTCTAAAGATAAGAGCTTGAAACCTGATTACCTTTTAAATTTTGAATCTGCCTTCAATCCAAAATTTAAAATTTAAAATCCAAAATTCGGTCAGTGACGGTCATCTTGTCTGGCAAAATGAAGATAATTTATATTTGACAAGTTCATGACATTACCAGATTTTCAAGTTTGCGATGGCGATTTAACTGATGCAACTCTTTCTGAGTATTTAAAAGCCCCAGCCATTGCCGTTGATACGGAAACAATGGGACTATTACCCCACAGAGATCGTTTATGTCTAGTGCAACTGTGCAACCCAGAAGGACAAGTCACGGTTATTCATATCTCTAGAGGACAAACCGCAGCACCAAACTTACAAATACTCATGGAAGCAACTCACAGCGTCAAAGTTTTTCACTTTGCTAGGTTTGATGTTGCCACTTTACGGCACAATTTAGGCATTGTCGTTCAGCCTATTTTCTGTACAAAAATCGCTAGTAAATTAGCACGTACTTATACAAATCGTCATGGACTCAAAGACGTAGTATCAGAATTAGAAAAAGTAGAATTAGATAAAAGCTCCCAAAGTTCTGATTGGGGGAATGCTAGTAATTTATCTGAAGCCCAACTAAGTTATGCGGCTAATGATGTCCGTTACTTACTAAGTGTACAGCAAAAGCTAACAACGATGTTGCAGCGGGAAGAACGTTGGCAACTTGCCCAAGAATGTTTTCAAATTTTACCCACAATAGTTGCCTTAGATTTATTACAATTCAAAGACTTATTTGAACATTGATTGGTCAGTGTTATGAGCAAAAAATTCTCTAACCGCATTCAAGCAGGTCAAAAGTTAGCTCAACACTTACAAGCGTATAGTAACCTAGATGATGTCTTGGTACTAGCTTTACCTCGTGGTGGTGTACCTGTAGCCTTTGAAGTTGCTAGACTTTTGAATGCGGCCATAGATGTGTGTATAGTCAGAAAACTTGGTGTACCTGGACACAAGGAGTTGGCTATGGGAGCTATTGCTTCTGAGAATATTATTGTTTTCAACCAAGATGTGATTGATTCTTTGGGAATAGATCAAGAAAAAATTACCACAGTTGTTAACCAGGAATTGCAGGAATTAAAACGACGAGATCAGGCTTATCGAGGTGATAAACCAGCAATTAATGTTAAAAATAAAACAGTAATTTTAATAGACGACGGTATTGCTACTGGTGCAACTATGCTTGCTGCCCTCAGGATTATCCAACAACAGCAACCGGCGAAGATTGTTGTTGCTGTTCCGGTTGCACCCCTAAATACTTGTGAACAGTTGCGTTTAGAAGTAGACGATGTAGTTTGTTTGCATTGTCCAGAGGTGATGTCTGCAATTGGTTGGTGGTATGAGGACTTTAGCCAAACCACAGATAACGAAGTTCGCGCACTTTTAGCTTAGGGAATTATAGCAGGAGTCAGGAGTAAAACCCTGTTGGGCAATTTTACTTTTCTCTACACATTTTGCTGATCTAACGTCCACCTACTGAGTCCACGCAGGTGGACTTTGCTTGTGTAGTAGTGTTCGCGTAGCGTAGCCATATTATATTCGCCTCATATTTTTTTACTTTTAAGATTAATTGCTATTTTGTAACCGTTGCTTGTGCCACTTTTTTAATAGTCCATAATGGCAGGAATTAAATATTACATATACAAATTTTACCCGATTTGTGAGATTTTGCATACTCATATTCTCAGCTACTTTAAGAATTGGGGTATTTTGCTATTAGGTGTCAATAATTTAGCCCAAAAAATCAGAATAATCGAAACTTACTTTTTGTAAATACCCCTTGTGACACTATTTAAATAGTCATTTTATCCGCAATTTAAGATTGATATTCTCTGTAGAATTCATAAAAATAAATTGCCAACTTGGCTTACTAATTACTAAAAACATAGTATTCTGCATATATACGAATATCTGTGTTTCCTATTTTTTCTCAACCAATTAACTTAGCCATAAAAACATCAGGGATTTGATTGTAATTTTTACTAACACAAGGGTAATGTGTTCAGTAAATCGCCAACTTATGCACTCAAAAATGTGAAAATCCAATTTATTAAGACTAGCAATTGCCAATGATATACAAAAATTACAAATCTACAGATCGCTTCCATAGTATGTTGCCAATCAAATATACGCCTTGGCTAACAAAACCTCACAGAAAATTAATAAAATTTTCTCATAACTACAAATGATGTTGATATTTGATTGAAAAATTATCGCTATACTCAAACTTAGATATCAAACTCATTTACCAAAACCATGAAATTATTCATTAATCAGACAATGACATTATAAAGCCCTCATTAAATCTCTCTGTAATTCAGGTATCAAGGGACTTCTAGTCACAAAAATACCTAAAGTTTTCTTGTGGTGTGGCACGAATTACCCACTAATTATCAAGGACGGAAAGGATGGACATTCCACAAAATTGGGGAATTTAGTAATTTATTTCTTTGTGATCTCTAAGAGTCAGAAGTCAAGAATTAAAACACTGATTAAATCAGGATAAAAATTCCCAATGGCTTCTTTGAAAGTCTCATTTGTTTAGACTAACAAGATTCTAGATTCTGATTTTTTTACAACTTATTCACGTTCAATTCTCTAAAATTATATCAGGGTTAGTTATGAACTATCAAGCTTCTTCTTCTCAGGGCGATTTTCATAGTGCCATCACTCCTGAACAGTTCAATAAAATCATTGAAGCTATTGCTGATGGTCGGTATTCTTGGGCTTGTGTGCTGATTCTACGTTGTATTGATTACAATCCAATTCACTATATTCCCCAACGCACCTACAGCCGATTAATTAAAGAAAATCGTCAAGGTAAACAAAAGCCAAAATCAGATATTTAAGCATTTGTCAATAGTCCTAATTAGAGAGATTCATCCTAACTACTAACCACAGTAAAAAGGTGGAGCAACCTAGAAGCAAAATATATTCCTAAAACCAGAACAATTTAGGATTTTTTGCCAAACTTGATCAGATTTAAGGCTCTGTTTATTGGCAATATATAACAATACTATTGCCGACGCACGGATTCCATTGGACTTCAATTTCCCAAAATTCAACTTATCCCCTATACTCCTGCACTAAAGTATAGGGGTTAATTAACAGTAGCTAATAATTACTACCAATTATTCACTTATAGCACTTTCCGGTGTTATGAGGTACATATAAGATACATACGAGATACATATATAGCGGGCAAGATGCCCGCACTACAAGAGTTTCATAATTCAAGTTTGTACCTCATTAGAGCGAAATCTGCTGTATTAAGGTTTTCGGTTGATTTAGCAAGCCCTAATTACACAAATATATTCACTAACCTGAATTTCCCTCACAACTTTCTCAAACTTTCCTTTAAAATTCAAGATAGAGACCAGAAGATTGGGGACAGAAAAAATATCATTACCTAAAATTGAGTAGTTGCTAAAGGTCAATTAAGATGAAGACTAGAACTTATGCCACGATAGATGGTAATGAAGCAGTTGCTAAAGTCGTCTATCCTCTCAATGAAGTTATTGCTATTTATCCAATTACGCCATCTTCACCTATGGCGGAATGGTCAGACGCTTGGATGAGTGAAAATAAACCTAATGTTTGGGGTACTGTTCCTTCAGTGGTGCAGTTACAAAGTGAAGGGGGAGTTGCTGGTGCTGTACATGGTGCGTTACAAACGGGTTCATTGACAACCACGTTTACAGCATCTCAGGGATTAATGTTGATGTTGCCAAATATGTATAAAATTGCTGGTGAACTTACACCTACAGTATTTCATATTGCGGCGCGATCGCTCGCTACCCAAGGATTATCTATTTTTGGTGATCATAGCGATGTCATGGCTGCTAGAAGTACAGGTTTTGTCATGTTATGCGCTGCTTCTGTCCAAGAAGCCCAAGATTTTGCCCTCATTTCCACACGCGCAACCTTAGAATCACGCATACCTTTCTTACACTTTTTTGATGGTTTTCGCACCTCTCACGAAATAGATAAAGTAGAAATATTAACAACAGAAATACTAGAAAAATTTATTCCCATAGAATTAATTATAGCTCATCGTTCGCGGTCATTAACACCTGATAGACCAGTATTAAGAGGAACAGCACAAAACCCAGATGTTTACTTTCAAGCCAGAGAAACAGTAAATCCATTTTACCTTGCTTGTCCAGATATTACACAACAAGTAATGGATGAGTTTGCTGTAGAAACAGGACGGGAATATAAACTATTTGAATATCACGGAGATCCAGCAGCAGAAAAAATAATTATCCTCATGGGTTCAGGTTGTGAAACAGTTCATGAAACCGTAGATTATCTCAATAAACAAGGGGAAAAAGTTGGAGTTATTAAAGTTAGATTATATCGTCCTTTTGACACCCAAAGATTCATTAATTCTTTACCAAAAACAACCCAAAAGATTGCAGTTTTAGACAGAACAAAAGAACCTGGGGCAATAGGTGAACCTTTATATATTGATGTAATTACAGCTTTATCTGAAAACAAAATTAATAATATTCAAGTTGTGGGTGGTAGATATGGTTTGTCATCTAAAGAATTTACACCAGCAATGGTAAAATCGGTATTTGATAATTTAGATTTTCCTACCCCAAAAAATCATTTTACTGTCGGGATTAACGATGATGTTACTTACACCAGTTTAGATTATGATCCCGAATTTAACATCGAACCAGATAGCACAGTTAGGGCAATTTTCTATGGTTTAGGTGCAGATGGTACAGTAGGGGCAAATAAAAACTCCATCAAAATTATTGGTGAAGAAACTGATAATTATGCCCAGGGTTATTTCGTTTATGATTCTAAAAAGTCCGGTTCGGTTACAGTTTCACATTTGCGGTTTGGTTCTCAAAAAATTCGTTCTACCTATTTAATTACTAAAGCTAACTTTATCGCTTGTCATCAATGGGAATTTGTGGAAAAATTTCCCATGTTGAAAGATATTATTCCTGGTGGTACATTCCTTTTAAATTCACCTGATGACAAAGATCAAGTTTGGGAAAAATTGCCAGCTTCTATGCAGCAAGAGATAATTGATAAAAATCTCAAATTATATGTGATTAACGGTTATAAAGTCGCACAAGAAGCCGGAATGGGCGGACATATTAACACAGTAATGCAAGTATGTTTCTTTGCTTTATCAGGTGTTTTACCAAGAGAAGAAGCCATTGCCCAAATCAAGAAATCAATCCGTAAAACCTACGGCAAAAAAGGTGAAGAAATCGTCCAAATGAACATCCAAGCCGTTGATAAAACCTTGGATAATTTGTATGAACTCACAGCCAAAGAAAAAACTGCCCAGTCCCCAGTCCCCAGTCCCCAGTCCCCAGTCCCCGATACTGCACCAGCTTTTGTTCGTGATGTTTTAGGTAAAATGATTGCCCGTGAAGGTGATGATTTACCAGTAAGTGCATTACCCGTAGATGGTACATATCCAACGGGAACATCAAAATGGGAAAAACGCAATATTGCCCAAGAAATTCCGGTGTGGGACCCAGAGGTTTGTATTCAATGTGGAAAATGCGTCATGGTGTGTCCCCATAGTGTAATTCGCAGTAAAGTTTATGAACCTGAACAGTTAGCAAATGCCCCTGCAACTTTCAAAAGTGCAAATCCCAGAGAACATGATTGGCATGATTTAAAATTCACGATTCAAGTAGCAGCAGAAGACTGTACAGGTTGTGCTTTATGTGTGGATGTATGTCCAGCCAAAAATAAAGCCGAACCTCGGAAAAAAGCCATTAATATGGCAGAACAAAGACCATTAAGAGAACAAGAAAGAGATAATTGGGATTTCTTCTTAAGTTTACCAAATCCAGAGCGTCGTAATTTGAAATTGAATCATATTAATCAACAACAAATGCAAGAACCACTGTTTGAATTTTCTGGTGCTTGTGCTGGCTGTGGAGAAACACCCTATATTAAACTGGTAACACAATTATTTGGCGATCGCATGATAGTCGCTAACGCCACCGGTTGTTCATCTATCTATGGTGGTAACTTACCCACCACACCCTGGACAAAAAACGCTGAAGGCAGAGGTCCAGCATGGTCAAATAGTTTATTTGAAGATAATGCTGAATTTGGCTTAGGTTTCCGCGTTTCCATAGATAAACAAGCGGAAATTGCTGCTTATTTACTCCAACAAATTGCCCCCCAAATAGGAGATAATTTAGTAACAGCTATTATCAACGCTGAACAAAAAGATGAAGCTGATATTTATGAACAACGAGAAAGAGTATCAATTCTCAAAGTAAAATTAGATGAACTGTTGAATGATACTAGTTTAACCAATCTAAAATCCAAAATCCAAAATCTAAAATCCTTAGCTGATTATTTAGTGAAAAAAAGCGTTTGGATGATCGGAGGTGATGGTTGGGCTTATGATATTGGTTACGGTGGTTTAGATCATGTAATTGCTAGTGGCCGCAACATTAATATTCTCGTATTAGACACAGAAGTTTATTCTAATACAGGCGGTCAAATGTCCAAATCTACTCCTAAAGGTGCAGTAGCAAAATTCGCCGCAGGTGGTAAGTCAGCAGCTAAAAAAGATTTAGGTTTAATTGCCATGACCTACGGTAATGTTTATGTTGCTAGTGTGGCTATGGGCGCAAAAGATGAACAGACATTAAAAGCATTTTTAGAAGCCGAAGCCTACGATGGCCCATCATTAATTATTGCCTACAGTCATTGTATTGCTCATGGGATTAACATGAGTACAGCCATGCAAAATCAAAAGGCTGTTGTAGACTCTGGACGCTGGTTATTATATCGTTATCATCCCGACCGGATAGAACAAGGATTAAACCCTTTACAACTTGATTCACGGACTCCTAGAATACCAGTTGAAAATTCCATGTACATGGAAAATCGTTTCAAGATGTTAACCAAAATTAACCCAGAACGGGCAAAAGAATTATTGCAAGAATCCCAAACCGATGTGAATACTCGTTGGCAAATGTATCAATATTTAGCCGCCAGAAAATAAAACCAGCACGTAGGGGCGCAGGGCCTGCGCCCATTCAGACTGCGCCCATTCAGACTGCGCCCATTCAGACTGCGCCCATTCAGACTGCGCCCATTCAGGAATCAGAAAAAAATCACCAATCACCAAAGTTATGAACTTAACTACAACATATTTAGGTTTAGAATTAAAGTCTCCTTTAGTTCCTTCGGCTTCTCCACTTTCAGAAGACATTGATAATATTAGGTTAATGCAAGATATGGGTGCGGGTGCAATAGTTATGCACTCGTTATTTGAGGAACAATTAACTTTAGAAAAATACGAACTGCATCATCATTTAAGTTATGGTACAGAAAGTTTTGCAGAAGCTTTAACTTACTTTCCTCAACCTACAAATTTCCGCGTTGGTCCTGAAGAATATTTAGATCATATTCGCAAAGCTACCGAACAAGTAGACATTCCCATTATTGCTAGTTTAAATGGTTGTTCTCCTGGCGGTTGGACAGAATATGGTAAACTCATGCAAGAAGCAGGAGCATCTGCACTGGAATTAAATATTTATTATGTTCCTACCAACCCAAATTTAATAAGTTCAGAAATTGAACAAAATTACATTGATATTCTCACATCTGTAAAAAATGCGGTAACAATTCCTGTAGCTGTAAAACTCAGTCCTTATTTTACAAATACTGCGAATATGGCTAAACAGTTAGATGATCATGGGGCTGATGGTTTGGTATTATTTAACAGGTTTTATCAACCAGATATTAATTTAGAAAATTTAGAAGTAGAACCTCATGTATTATTGAGTACCGCCCAAGATATGCGTTTACCTCTGCGCTGGATAGCCATTCTCTATGGACATATTCAAGGAAGTTTAGCTGCAACTAGCGGTATCCACAATGCCCATGATGTAATCAAAATGCTGATGGTAGGTGCAAATGTTACTATGCTTTGTTCTGTATTATTAAGAGAGGGAATTACTCATATTCAGTGTTTAGAAAAAGACTTGCAGGAATGGATGGAAATACACGAATATGAATCTGTGAAGCAAATGCAAGGTACTATGAGCCAGTTAAATTGCCCTAATCCTAGTGCTTTTGAACGCGCTCAATATATGAAGGCTTTGCAAACTTATAACCCAGCCTGGGGTAGAGTTTATACCAATAAATAATAGTGAAAACTAACACCTAATCCATAAGATTTACCGCCTTATAATCTGAGTAATTTTTTCTTATTTATTTAGGGGTTTAGCAATGCTCATTGGTGTCAACTATGGCTTACGCCACGCTACGCTATAGGCTACAAATAGCTTATTTGTTTAGCTTCCAAACCCGCCCGGAACTTAAGTTCCGGTCTAATAGCCAAAGTAAACTGAAGTTTACTAAAGAATTTAAAAATTTTTATGGTTATTTAGTCATCAAAAGACAACTTTTGCTATTAGACTGGGAATTCATTCCCAGTCGGGCTATGGGTTTTACGTTAAGTTGACAGCAATTAAGCTCTTGCTTTACCCCTACTAAAAATTACTCCTCCTAACTCCTGACTCCTATGAAAAAACGTATTGGTATTCTTACAAGTGGTGGTGACTGTCCTGGTCTAAATTGTGTGATTCGCGCTGCTGTGAGTCATGCAATACGGACTTATGATTGGGAAGTAGTGGGTATTCCCTACGCCACTCAAGGGTTGCTAGAACGGAAAACCGTGCCTTTAAGTATACACGGTTGGGATTTGCGTGGTATTGACCCCCTGTTAAATATTGGGGGAACAATTTTAGGTACTATTAATAAAGGGGATACTTTAGCCCATACTGATGAAATATTAGCCAGTTATAAAGCTCTCGGTTTAGATGCTTTAATTGCTATCGGTGGAGATGGTAGTTTAAATATTATTCATCAATTAGCAGTTTTGGGTAATTGGAATTTAGTCGCTATCCCCAAAACTATTGATCATGATGTCGCTTTTACAGAACGTTCCATTGGCTTTGATACAGCAGTTAATACAATTGTTGATGCTATTAATCGTCTCATCTTTACTGCTGCTAGTCATGACCGGGTGATGATTATTGAAGTTATGGGACGCAGCGCCGGACATTTAGCTCTATACTCAGGGATTGCCGGGGGTGCTGATGTGATTTTAATTCCTGAAGTATGCTATACTATCCAGGGTATATGTAATCATCTTACCGAATTACGCGATCGCTGGCAAAAAAAATTCGCCATTATTGTTGTTGCTGAAGGTATATCTGTTTGTTCAGAAGATGCCGATAATCCTTCTACTTGCACGACTACTAAATGTGGTCAAGGTCAATATATTGCCGAACAAATTGCTAATTGTAGTAATCACCTAATTGATACGAGAGTTTCTGTATTAGGACATATTCAGCGCGGTGGTATACCCTCAGCTTTAGACCGTCTTACGGCTACTATGTTTGGTAAAGTTGCCGTTGATTTAATTGCCCAAAATCAATATAATCAAATGTTAGCTTGGCAAAATGATAAAGTCGTCACTTTCCCCATTCAAGATGTTATAGATCATAATCCTTCTCTTGTTAATCCTCACGGGGATTTAGTGCAAACGGCTCGGTCTTTAGGAATATATATTGGTGAATAAGGTAATGGGTAAGTAAGTGGGCGTTAAAAAATATAATTAAACCTAACCCCCCAACCCCCTTCCCTACCAGGGAAGGGGGAGTCAAAGCCTCTCCCCTGGTAGGGGAGAGGTTTGGAGAGAGGTTTTATATTTAATTGTGCCAAGCTACTTAATAGGTAATAGGCAATTGCCCCACTTCCCCCTGCTACAGTATTAATCTGCTTCCGCAAGTGCTTCTAAATGAAAAGCCACATTTTTCAGCGCCATCTCAATTTCGTTACTATAAGAAAGACTTCTCCATCTTGGGGCTGTGGCATGATCCAAGGCAGTTGTATCTAAGTATTCTGCAAAAACTACCAATTTTTCAGGATCTGTTGTCGCTGTTGCCAACTTTGCTAAAAATTCTTGAGGTGTCATAGATTTGCCAGGAAAGAGTAAAAGTCTCATGAATCGGTCAATTCTATGAGCATAAGTGCTGTAATCCGCAAAAATCTGTTCAAAATACTCAAATATTGATAATTGGTCATTGGTCATTGGTCAAATTCTTACCTGACAACTGACAACTGACAACTCACTTGAGGACAAAATTTAATTTTTCCAATAATTCTTGATTGTTATAGGGTTTTGATAGAATGGCTGCAACTTGAGTTTCATGACTTGTTGCCAACATATTCTCTACATCAATTCCACTACAAGCAATTATTAACACTTGGGGGTTAATTTTTTTTAACTCAGGAATTGCGGAAATTCCATCCATTACAGGCATCTTCATATCCATTAATACTACACTGATTTGGTGTTGATATTGCTCATAAATAGCGATCGCTTCCTGGCCATTTTCAGCGGTGAGAGTTTGATAATTATATGTTTCTAAAATTGTTTTTGTCACTTCCCGAATTTGAGCTTCATCATCTACTACTAAAATTAGCTCTCGTCTTCCCTGACACATTTCCAGATGATCGGGTACTACAGGGGAAATTTCTTGATTAACTGATGGTAAAAATATCTTAAATGTACTACCTTCCCCAACTTGACTAGAAACGTTAATAAACCCTTTGTGGCCTTTAATCATTCCTAGCACTGTTGATAGACCTAATCCTGTTCCTTGACCGACCTCTTTAGTTGTAAAAAATGGATCAAATATTCTCTGTAAGACTTGAGGTGGCATTCCCATTCCTGTATCTGTAACAGTAATCACAATATAATTACCGACTTTGGCATCACAATTTATCTGCGTCATCTCTTCATCAAGATACAAATTTTCCGTAGAAATAGAGAGAGTTCCTCCATTTTCCATAGAATGAGATGCATTAACTACTAAGTTCATTAACACTTGATGTAGTTGATTTTTATCCCCAGAAACTGTCCATAATTCTGGATCTAGATCCATGGAAAATTCAATCTGTTTTAGCAATGTTTGCATAGGAAAATGTATGGTATTCCTAATCAAATCATTAACTTGCAAAATTGTATATTTGCCCTCAAATCCTCTAGCAAAGGATAACATTTGTAGAACTAAAGCTTTTGCCTGTTGAGCATTATCTTCAATGATTTTGAGCAATCGTAGATGCTCATCTTTATTTTCCAAGAATCTACCTTGGAGTAGTTGGGCATATCCTAAAATCGGTGTTAAATTATTATTGATATTGTGGGCAACACCACCAGCTAAAGTACCGATACTTTCCATTCTCTGAGCGCGAAAAAATTGCTCTTCTAGGTGTTTTTTTTCTGTAATATCAGTATCTACCGTGAGAATAGATTTTGGTACTTTATCAGTATCAAACATCAATGTCCAACGGCTTTGCACAATTATTTCCTGGTTTGATTTTGTCTTTTTACGTAACTCACCCTGCCAATTTCCATATTTAAGAACAGTGTTCAAGGCTACTTTCTCTAGTTCACATATAGTTGAATTGTAGAAAATATCCTTAGTATTTTTACCATCAACTTCCTGACTTTGCCAACCATACATTCTTTCAGCACCCTGATTCCAAAAGATGATTTGGGATTGTAAATCGCGCACAAAAATGCCATCGGTAGCAATATTTAAAAGGGCAGCTTGTTCATATATTTGTTGTTCTGATTCCTTGCGTTCAGAGATGTCTCTAGTTGTCCCAATCATCCGCAGCGGTAAGCCATTTTCGTCATGGTGGACTTTACCTCTAGAACTTAACCAATGTAGACTACCATCACTCCAAATGACTCGATACTCACAAGCAAAATCAATTCTTGTCTGAATGGACTGATTCACAGACTGATGAAAATTCTCACGGTCTTCAGGATAGATTAAATCGAGAAAGTCTTCAATACTGGGACACAAACTATTACTAGATAAACCATACATTGAACCCATAGTAGGAGACCAGAGGACTTGATTGGTCTGGATATTCCAATCCCAGATGCCAATATTACCTGCTGCCATTGCTAAGGTAAGTCGTTCTTGACTTTCTTCTAAGAACTCTTGAATCTGTTCCCGTTCAATGATTTCTTGTTGTAACTGCTCATTGGCAATTACTAATTCTGCCGTGCGTTCTCTTACCCGAATTTCTAAGATATCACTATCTTGACGGAGTGCTGCTTCTAATTTTTTGCGAGTGCTAATATTAGATATTGACCACAGAAAACCCGTGTGTTTATGATGATGATCATATAAAGGATTGATTCTCAGGCTAGCAGGAAAGGGTGAACCTTTGCGAGGCTCTAAATACATTTCCCATTCCTGAAAATTCTGCAATTTTCTTAACCGAGATACAAAATTAGAACGGTATTGTTCAGCAATATAAACTACTAATGGCTTACCAATGAGTCGGTTTTGAGGAACAGATAGCAAGGATGATGCAACCTGATTAGCTTCTTGAATAATACCTTTAGGATCAGTTACGAAATAACCATCAGGTGCAAATTCAAATAAATTGTGATAACGTTGTCGCTCTGCTTCAGTAATTTCTCGAGAAAAGAGTAGTTGCTCATTTTGTTGACGCAGTTCTTCTTCCGCAATTTGCAATTCTTCTAAAGTTTCCTGAAGTTCTTGATTAATTTCTGGATTACAAGCAACTTGTTTTTCTCCCCATTGTTTTAAATGATTATAAATTTGCCAACGAATTACTTCTAGTTGTTGATTAACTGGTTTGTGTTCAGTCGTTGACTCTGCAAAACTTTCTTGCAATGCCTCAACTATCCCAAATATTGTTTTTATATCTAAAGCTTGCAGTAAGTCTTTTTCCGTGACAATGCCTATTAATTCCTCTTGGTCATCTACTATTGGTAAATGCTGAATACAATGCTGCTGTAAAATAGCCACCGCTGTCAAAATATGATCAGATGCTGATATTGATTCTTGAAGAGTAATTACAGGATTAGTCATTACTTCAGCAATTTTCACCGCTGATAGGTTGGTATTTAAGGTAATTAACCTCAATATATCTTTAATCGTAAATATTCCTTGTAATTGCTTTCCCTCTACTACGAGAACATAGTCGTTTACTTCCTGAATCAATTTATTAACTACAATGCTATGATCTTGTGGTTGATTCATCAAGTTAATAGCATCTATAATATAACTATCAGGACTAATAGTTAAGGGAGAATAATTAATAATTTGATGTAAACCAGGTAAATTGATCAATTTTTGGTTAAATTCGTTAAATGCGTCCAATTGCTTCCTCTGATCAGTAGATGTTGCTGTGAATAAAGTCATACTATTGAAATAGTGAGAAGTCAGGAGTCAGTAGGGGCGGGGTTTCCCCGCCCAGAAGTCAGAAGTCAGTAGGGGCGGGGTTTCCCCGCCCAGAAGTCAGAAGTCAGTAGGGGCGGGGTTTCCCCGCCCAGAAGTCAGGAGTCAGGAATTGGAGAAGAAAGAAGAAAGAAGAAAATTCCTCCGCTATTACCAATTACCAATTACCAATTACCAAGAATGTAAAGCCCGTAGCTGGGGAGTTTTCTTGATTTGATGGGCTTGCATTCTCGTGAGAACATCATCTAAAATACCCACAGCTTCGAGAATATAAGCACCCTTATTAAGCATGACACATTCTGCTCGTTCTGACATGGCAGCATCGGTGATTTCTGCCCGTGAAGGCATTCCATGTTTGACAAGATTTTCTAATACTTGAGTTGCCCAAATTACGGGTATATGGGCAGCTTCACATAACCATAATATCTCTTCTTGAATTTCTGCCAGCCGTTGATAACCAATTTCTAGGGCTAAATCTCCCCTGGCAATCATAATGCCAAAGGGTTGTTTACCTGCGGCTTGAATAATTAATTCTGGGAGATTGCTAACAGCTAGGGGTGTTTCTATTTTGGCAACTATGGCAGGAATGGGCGAATTTTCTGGTAATCTTGCCGCTAATTCTTGTTGTAAAAGCTGAATATCTGCCGGAGTTTGCACATAAGAATAGCCGACAATATCAACTTGATTAGCGTGGGTAGTAATAAAGTCTAAATCCCGTTGATCTTTTTCTGTTAAAGAACTCAAATGTAAATCAGTATCAGGAAAATTGATGCCTTTTTCTGGTAATATTTTTTCACCTTTCAACCGGGCATGGGTGACTTTTAACCATACTCCCTGGGATGTAATTGACTCCACATAAGCACCAATATGCCCATCATCAATCCAGACTATTGTGCCAATTTTGAGTTGTTTTAATACTTCGGGAATTGTACAACTAACTTGGAAAGATTCAGAATCAATAGTAGTAGGTAAATCGCGGGTAAGCAGGAGAGATTCACCTTTAAATATCCGTTGTTTGGGGCTGGGGGCAAGGGCAAATTTAATCCTGGTTTTTGGACCACTTAAATCCATAAGAATCTTGCAGGAAGATTCTAATTCTGATTCTGCTTGTTTGACATTGTTAATCATTGCTAACCATTCAACTGATGTATCATGGGCGCAATTAATTCTAACACAATTTGTCCCTTGATGAATTATATCCCGCAGGAATTCGTAATTAGTAGCGGCTTCAGTTGGTAACGTCACCATAATTCTAACTCGACGGTTATCGAGAGTATTGCCAAATAAATCTTCGGTATTTTGTTGCAGTAAGCGATCGCCCTCAAAAAATGCTTCTAAAGGTGGATGTATAATGATAGAATCGTTATCTGTGCGACAAACTGCCTGTAAGGTGGCAATCACCGCATCTAAGGTAGGTAAAACTTTAGCTTCTATCCTCCCCAATGAGGACAAACCCCAAGGCATTAAAGCCGCTTGCAGTTGTCGTAAATCGTGTCTTCTTAGTGCCAGATAATAGGCAAGATTGAGACTACTATTAATAAAAGATTGTCGGTGAATTTGCTGTTTCCAGCGTTCAAATATTTCCCTGCCTTCCTGATCAACAGATTGACGAAGTTCTTGTAATGTGGTAAGTAAAAAACAAGGATCTGAGAGATCCAACTCTACATTTTTTGTTTGCATATTGTTCACTTGTCAGTTGTTAGTTGTAAAACTATTACCTATTACCAATTACCGATAGGACTAATATTTGATTTTTTAAATATACGTAGGGTGGGCAATGCCCACCAAAACCCGTCAACGGTGGGCATTGCCCACCCTACAGGACTTAAAACTTTATGGCTACGCCACGCAAGCTATCAAATATCATTTATGATTCCTATATTACCAATTACCAATTACCAATTCCCAATTACCCATTACCTATTCCCCTTTTTCTGCTTTCGCAATTTCTAACATTGTCTTAATCACAGAATCAGGATTGAGACTAATGGAATCTATGCCTTGTTCAACGAGGAAACGGGCAAATTCTGGATAATCGCTGGGTGCTTGTCCACAAATACCAATTTTGCGGCCATTTTCTTTAACAGTGGTTATGGCTGTGGCAATTATTCTTTTAACAGCTTCATTGCGTTCATCAAATAAATGTGCCACTAATTCAGAATCTCGATCTAATCCTAAAGTTAATTGGGTTAAATCATTAGAACCAATGGAGAAACCGTCAAAAACTTGGCTAAATTCATCAGCTAATAAAACGTTACTGGGTAACTCACACATAACGTAAACTTCTAAGCCATTTTCACCTTTGACTAAGCCATTTTTGGCCATTTCTGCTAATACTCGTTTGCCTTCTGCGGGAGTGCGACAAAAGGGAACCATGAGAATCATATTGGTTAAACCCATTTCTTCTCGTACCCGTTTCATTGCCTGACATTCTAATGCAAAACCTTCACGATAACGGGGGTCATAATAACGAGAAGCACCACGCCAACCAATCATGGGATTTTCTTCTTTGGGTTCAAATTGTCTCCCACCTAAGAGGTTTGCATATTCATTACTTTTGAAATCGGACAATCGAACAATTACAGGTTTAGGGTAAAAAGCTGCGGCTATTGTGCCTATACCTTGCGCCAATTTAGCAATAAAGAATTCGGCTTTATCTTCATATTGTGCCGTTAATTCGCTAATTTTATATTTGGCAAGTTCGTCTTCTAATTCATCAAAATGTAATAATGCTAAAGGATGGGCTTTAATATGGTTAGCAATGATAAATTCCATTCTCGCTAAACCAACACCATCATTAGGAATTGCGGTTAAACCTAAAGCTTCTTCAGGATTACCCACATTCATCATAATTTTGGTGCGGGTACGCGGTAAGTTATCTAATGGTAATTCTTGAATTTCAAAGTTTAATAAACCTGAGTAAACTTGACCTGTTTCCCCTTCTGCACAACTAACAGTAATTTCTTGTCCTGTTTGTAATATTTCTGTTGCATTTCCACAACCAACAATAGCAGGAATACCCATTTCTCTAGCAATAATTGATGCATGACAGGTTCTACCACCAGAGTTAGTGACAATAGCACTGGCTTTTTTCATAATCGGTTCCCAGTCGGGGTCTGTGCGGTTAGTAACTAACACTTCTCCGGCTTGAAATAGGTTAATATCTGGAACATCTAAAATTACTCTAGCTTGTCCTTGACCAATCATTTCGCCAACGCTGCGACCTGTTAATAAAACTTTACTTTTTTCTTTCAGTTGATAAGTTTTGAGGACGGTTTTTGATTTTTGCGATTGAACGGTTTCTGGTCTAGCTTGGACAATAAATAATTCTCCAGTTATCCCATCTTTTGCCCATTCAATATCCATTGGTGTGGTTATTCCCCGAACTTGGGAATAATGATCTTCAATAATACAAGTCCATTCCGCTAGTTGTAAGATTTCTTGATCATTCAGGGCAAATTGATGACGTTCAAGTTGAGGAACAGAGATATTTTTGGTTAATTTTGACCCACCTAGATCATAAACCATTTTAATTTCTTTTGTTCCCAAACGTTTTTGGAGAATGGGTTTATATCCTTGTTTTAAGGTAGGTTTAAATACCAAATATTCATCTGGATTAACTGCACCTTGGACAATATTTTCACCCAAACCGTAAGCAGCGGTAATTAAAGCGGCATTTTGAAAACCTGTTTCTGTGTCAATGGAAAAGATGACTCCAGAAGATGCTAAATCAGACCGAACCATTTTTTGAATACCAACTGATAATGCTACTTCAAAATGATCAAAACCTCTCATTTGTCGGTAGGAAATTGCCCTGTCTGTAAAGATAGAAGCAAAGCATTTATGACAAGATTCTAATACGCTTTGGAGTCCATGAACATTCAGGTAAGTTTCTTGTTGTCCGGCAAAACTAGCATCTGGTAAATCTTCGGCTGTGGCACTAGAACGAACAGCCACATCAGTATCTATACTATATTCTTGACATAAACTTTGATAGGATTTAGCGATCGCTTCTTGTAATTCTAGCGGAAATGGGGTTTCTAACATCAATGATCTGGCTTGTTTGCCACATTCTTGCAGATTATCCATATCTTCGACATCTAAATCTGCAAAAATCTTTCTCAGTTTTACCTCTAAACCAGCCGCAGTAATAAAGTATCTATAAGCATAAGCTGTTGTCGCAAATCCTGTGGGAACTTTCACCCCTTTGCAACTGAGATGTTGAATCATTTCCCCCAAAGAGGCGTTTTTACCACCTACTAGGGGAATATCTGCAATTCCCACAGCATTAAAAGGTAATACTAAAGCTTCTTGATGAATTTGGCTATTTTCTTGGTTACGTTTAATTTCCAACATATTCTGAGATTCCTTAAATAGCTACTGTTATTTAATTCAGAACCCATTCTATTTATGCACGGAGAGTTTGAGGATGTTGCGAGGATATATAGCAGGGAACGGGATTTACTACCAGATGTCTAAATGGCATCCTATATTCAAGATTACTCTAGTTTATAGTATAAATAAATGTATAGCTAATATAGCGAAATATTACGTAATATATTGTTCCTATAAGTATTCTCACAATTCCCCCATGCTTGAGAGTTAATATTCAGGAATATACATAACAAGTTTTATTTTATCTCAATTTATTACATGACTGCATTTAGCCTAACACTTTTAATAACAGGATTTGAAACTATTATGCCTCAATGCCCTTGCTGTTCTGACTCTCTTTTACATCACATCCGTGGTACTGAGAATTACTGGTTTTGCCGGAGTTGTTGGCAAGAAATGCCAGTATTAACCCGAGGTCATACTGCTGAAGTCCCAAAACCCATTTTAGCAAAGTTAGCTAAAAAAATCGCCCCACAAGAATATCGTCTTGGTTCTTATAGCACTTTCCGGTGTTATGAGGTACATATATAGCGGGCAAGATGCCCGCACTACAAGAGTTTCATAATTCAAGTTTTTGGGTTCATATATATATGATCTCAAAAGGGTTTAGCATTGCTAAACCCCTACATGATTTTAAAATTCTCCAGCTAATGCGGGAATACAACGTTCACACAATAATGGATGTTCTGCTGATTCACCAACATGAGTAGAATAGTTCCAACAGCGATCGCATTTGTGATAAGATTTCCCTTCATGCTCATAGTCTGCGGCATTAACTACCCCAATATCCCAATTATCTTCACCTTGAACTCGCAGAGTTTTCAATCCTTTTAATGCGTCAGGAGTATCTAATAATTGGACTTCAGAAGTTAGGAATAAATACCGTAATTCATCAATTCCATTCCCGCTAACATTTAAAGGTTCAATAGCAGCGCGTAATTTTTCATCACTGAGATAAATCAAAGCAATAGCTTCTAAAGAAGAACCAATTAGTTTTTCTGTTCGCGCTTGTTCTAAAACCTTATTAACATCACCGCGAATCCGTCGCAGTGTTTTCCAAAATTCTGCTAATTCAGGATTATCCCATTTATCATCTACTTGCACCCAACCAGCTTGAAACACTGATTTAGAAGATGTTTCGTAGGGAATAAATTGCCAAATATCTTCCGCAGTATGACACAAAACAGGAGCAATGGCGATCGCTAAATTCTCCAAAGCAATTTGCAAAACTGTTTGACAACTACGACGACGGAAAGCATCAGCCGAACTGATATATAATCTATCCTTCGCAACATCTAAATAAAAGTTCGACAAATCCACAACACAGAAATTCTGCACAGTTTGGAAAAAGCGGAAAAACTGGAAACTATCAAAAGCTTCCGTCACCTCATTAAACACCTCACGGATGCGGTGCAGCATATATTTATCCAAATCGGGTAAATCATCAAAAGCTACAGCATCCTTGAGAGGATCAAAATCATGTAAACTCCCCAATAAAAACCGCGCTGTGTTGCGAATCTTATTTCTCACATCAGCTAATTGCTTGATGATGTTACCACCCAACCGGACATCACCAGAATAATCAACGGAAGAAACCCACAACCGCAAAACATCCGCACCATAAGCAGGTTGTTGTTTTTGGTTAGTCCCACCTTGAATCATCAACTGAGGGTCTACCACATTCCCCACCGACTTACTCATTTTGCGGCCATTTTCATCCAAGACGAAACCATGAGTTAGTACAGTTTTATAAGGTGCAACGCCATTAACCGCGACACTGGTTAACAAAGAAGATTGAAACCAACCCCGATGTTGGTCAGAACCTTCCAAATACATATCAGCAGGATAGCGTAACTCCGGTCTTTGCTTCGCCACAGCCGCCCAAGACGAACCAGAATCAAACCAGACATCCATTGTATCTGTACCTCGGCGGTAAGTTTTGCCATTATTGCGGTATGCTTCCGGTAACAACTCAGCCACCGACAACTCCCACCAAGCATCAGAACCCTTTTCGGCAATAATAGCTTGAACGTGGTTAATCGTGTCCGCATTCAGCAAAACTTCCCCAGTTGCTTCATCATAAAACACAGGAATAGGCACACCCCAAGAACGCTGACGAGAGATACACCAATCGGATCTTTCTGCTATCATCGGCGTGATGCGGTTTTCACCTTGCGCGGGAATCCAACGCACAGATGAAATAGCCTTTAAAGCCTCCTCCCGAAAACCAGCCACAGAAGCAAACCATTGTTCAGTAGCGCGGAAAATCGTCGGTTTTTTCGTTCTCCAATCATAAGGATACTTGTGAGGATAAGCCTCCTCCTTCAACAGAGAACCAGCTTCCTGCAAAGCGTCAATAATCGCTTGATTACCATCGCCCAAAACATTCAAGCCAGAAAACTTACCAGCCTCATCCGTGAAATTCCCACTATCATCAACAGGCGCAAGAATCGGCAAACCGTAACGCTGACCAACAATATAGTCCTCTTGACCATGACCAGGAGCAGTATGTACCAACCCAGTCCCCGATTCAGTAGTGATATAATCACCACCAACCACCACCGGACTTTCACGGTCAAACAAAGGATGACGATAAGTAGTATGTTCCAAATCCTGACCAGAGAATTTAGCCTTTACAGTCAACTCACAATCTAAAACCTCTCCCAACCTTTCCACCAACTCAGCCGCCACAATCAGATATCTGCATTCTCTCCGCGCCTCTGCGTCTCTGCGTGAAACCTCCACCACCGCATACTCTAGCGCACCATTCACAGCCACAGCCAGATTACCGGGAATAGTCCAGGGTGTAGTAGTCCACACAGCCACGCCCAAATCAGGCAAGAAGCCATTCAAACTAGCTTTTAACCCTTCAGAAACCTTCAGTACCCGAAAAGCAGCGTAAATACTGCGAGAAACGTGACCTTCAGGATATTCTAACTCAGCTTCTGCTAAAGCCGTTTTAGAACTAGGACTCCAATGCACAGGCTTTAAACCGCGATAAATATAACCTTTGAGGAACATTTCCCCAAATACGCCAATTTGCGCGGCTTCGTATTCTGGTTTGAGGGTTAAATAAGGATTTTCCCAATCACCCCAAATCCCATAGCGTTTAAAGCTTTCCCGTTGTTCATCAACCGTCTTCAGTGCGAACTCTTTCGCTTTTTGACGCAATTGCAAAGGTGTGAGATTTTGCCGTTCTGCCTGTTTCATATTTTGCAGAACTTTCAACTCAATTGGCAATCCGTGACAATCCCAGCCAGGAACGTAGCGAATTTTACGACCTTGGAGCAAATGGTAGCGGTTAATAATATCTTTGAGAATCTTATTTAAAGCATGACCAATATGCAACTGGCCGTTAGCATAGGGAGGACCATCGTGCAGTATAAATAATTCGCCGGGGTTGTTTTCAGCCAGTTGAGAATAAATGTGGTTTTCTTCCCAGAATTTTTGGATTTCGGGTTCGCGCTTGATTGCGTTTGCCCGCATATCGAAGTTTGTCTTGGGTAAGTTGACGGTATCTTTGTATTTTCCAGTTTCGGTCACAGGTTCATGCCTAAATGTAGGTGTGCAGGTTATCCGATCAATTATAAGTCGTCGGTTGGGTTGAGAAAACCCAACAAGGCTTATTGGTATTTTGGGGTTAATGTTGGGTTTCACTTCGTTCTACCCAACCTACGGAACTGAGCAAGTATAATGAGGTACTTTTTATTATAAATTAAATATATTATTACTCTTATCACCACAATGAAAAACAACGTAGCATTACAGAAAACGGATCAAGGCTGGAAATTTATTGATGAGTCTGAATTAGAAACCTTTGTTTGGGAGAATTTAGAAGAAATATTTCAACTAAAACCCTTAACACGCCAATTGTATATAAAAGGAGAAATTTGTGATATTGTAGCAATTGGCAAAAATAATCAACTGACTATTATTGAATTAAAAAATACAGAAGATCGTTATGTTATTAATCAACTGACACGCTATTATGAAAGTTTAGCTGAAGAACAACCTTTTAAAGATAATGTTGATTACAATCAAGAAATTCGTTTATTTGCAATATGTCCTAATTTTCATCGTCATAATTTAATAGACAAAAAACATAGTCGTTTAAATTTTGATTTATTTACTTTCTCGATTCTATATAAGGAAAGTGAATTTTATTTTTCTTTATCTCACATTCATAACCAATCAGAAGCAAAACTGATAAAAATCAATTATCAAGAAGTTAATTTACAAAATCAACAAAATAATCATATTCCTGAACCACCAAGATTATTATTAGATTGGTTAGGTGCGTTAACAAGTACAGAATTAGAAAATTTAACGCAAATCAGACAGCAAATATTAAGTTTTGATCAGAGAATAGAAGAAATTATCGTTAATAAAAGTATTGTGTATGCCAGTAAATATGGCAAGGATAAAATTAGACAATGTGCAGAATTTTCGTTTGATAGAAAATCAAAGAAAATAATATTATTTTTATGGCTAATTATGCCCAATCACAAAAATAAAACTATTGCTAGAATGCAACTTGATACAACTGAGGAATATCTTACATATTGGCGATATATTCCTATGAAAGAAAAAAGTACATCTTGGTCTCATAAAGAATTAGGTGGTCATTACTTTTATGGTGTTTCAAAAACTTCAGGAAGATTATTTTCAGAAGATAGACATTTAGGACGAGTATACAACCAAATATTTGTTGATGAAACTAAAAATCTTGTTAATAAAGCATTAAAAATATGGTTAGAAAGAATTAATTAAAATCAGTTTAATTGTAGGTTGGGTTGAGGAACGAAACCCAACATGACTCATTGCTATCTTGGGGTTAATGTTGGGTTTCATTTCATTCAACCCAACCTACTCATTGCCAATATCATCATCAAAAATAATTTCCTCACCCGCACCCCACATTATGTCATACATACCTTGACGCACAGCGCGATGAAAACTTGAATATTCCCAATCCTTTGGTGCTGTTACCAAACCATGTTTCACAGGATTATAATGAATATATTCAACATGATTTTGAAAATCAATTTCATCTCTAATTAAATGTTCCCAAAAACGATATTGCCATATAGCCCGTTGTTTTTTCTTTTTTCTAGATAAAGATATATTTTCTGGTGAAATAGTTTCACATTTACGACTAAAATAACTTTTAATTAACCGCCAACGGGTTGAAAAATCATGATCGTTTTCTGGTAATGTCCAAATACAGTGGAGATGATCAGGTAAAATAACAACAGCATCTATAATAAATGGATGTTTCCGCATTACATCACCAAAAGCATCTCTTAATAAAGAAACATTTTTTGGTAAACATAATATTTTTTGTCTTTTATCTGTCACCACTGTAAAAAAGTATGTTCCTCCTGCAACTTTGGCGCGACGATATTCCATACTATAAATATCCTGTGATTAAAGTTGTGTTTTATAAACTTGATTTTACCCCGTAGGTTGGGTTGACGCAAGGAAACCCAACATTAATTATAAAGCGAAGCGCAACCCAATATTAATTATAATATTCTGGTAGGTGGTGTTGGGTTTCACTTCGTTCTACCCAACCTACAAATATTGGAGGTTATAGAAAATGAGTATTAGGGACAATTTGATTCAAAACTAACAATTCTGGAATCATTACTCGGAGCTTTTCTGTTAAAATATCAATTGTAGAAGTTTCTGTTACCAAACCTGGGATATCTTCGCTAGTTGCCACCCAAACTTCTGCTTCTGCATCCCAAAAGGCTTCAACTTTATATGTGATTTGTGTCATTATCAAAAGTTTTCGTAAATTGATAAAACTGGATTTATTATATCACAATCCTCAATTTATGACCAAAATTAGAACAGAGGAAGAATATGATCGCGCTTTAGAAACTGTTGAGAAATTAATGGCTTGTCAAGAACGGACACCAGAACAAACTGCTATCCTCCAATTATTAGTTACTATCATTGAAGAATTTGAAACTAAACACTATCCTATTGAACCATCATCTCCCCATGCAATTCTAGAACACTTGATGGATGCTAGGGGAATTAAACAATCTGATTTAGTGGGAATTATTGGTTCTAAAGGTGTTGTTTCCGTGGTTGTGAATAGGAAAAGAGCAATTAGTAAAGCTCAAGCAAAGGCATTAGGAGAATTTTTTAATGTTTCTCCAGCATTGTTTATTTAATAGTGTTAGGTTGGGTTGAAAAAACCCAACATTGACTATTAGTTTAATGCCGTGGTACTAAAAACCACAAATCTTAGAGTTTGGCTGGCTGCTTCTTGTCTTTAGTCTGGGAATGACTGCTATTATTAACAGTTTGTGGTGCTAAAAAAGCCTCCTTACCTGTAATCAATCGAGAGCGACGATTGCGAGTAATATAATTCCAAGCCCATTGAATTACTATTACTAATTTAGTGTCAAACTCAATTAAGAAGTAGATGTGAATTACTAGCCAAAATAGCCAAGCAATGAAACCTGTGAGTTTGATGAAGCCTAAATCTACAACAGCTAGATTTTGCCCAATCATTGCCAAACTACCCACATCGTTGTATTTAAAATCTGGCAAAGTCCGACCTTGAAGCCGGCGTTTAATGAGTTTACCTACATACTCTCCTTCTTGCTTGGCTACGGGGGCAACACCAGGTAATGGTTTACCATTTTGATGGGAGAAATTAGCTAAGTCTCCAATTACGAAAATGTTTTTATAATCCTTAATAGTCAAGTCAGGTTCGACAATTACTCTGGCAGAGAAATCGCATTCTACATCTGTCCGTTCTGCGAGAATTTTCCCCAAAGCCGAACCTTGCACACCGGCTGCCCACAAGATAGTTTTTGAGGGAACTTCTGTCAATTCACCGTTTTGTTTGAAAGTAACAATGTCATTTTCAATATTCGTGACTCTGGTTTGAGTGTGAATAACCACACCCAACTTTTGTAAAGATTCTATTGCTACTTTCGATAATTCTGGGGCAATGTGTGGGAGGATGCGATCGCCCCCTTGCAATAGTAAAATTTTCGTTTCTGAGGTGTCAATGTTGCGGAAATCTTCTTTGAGGGTTTGGTATGCTAATTCGGCGATCGCACCAGACAATTCTACACCAGTGGGACCTCCCCCCACAATCACAAAAGTCAATAAAGCCCGACGTTTTACCGGATCACTTTCTTTTTCTGCGGCTTCAAATGCTGAAAATATCCGCCGACGCATTTCTAGCGCATCTTCCACAGTTTTCAAACCTGGAGCAGATTCTTTCCAATTATCCTTACCAAAATAGGAATGGTTAGCACCGGTGGCCAGAATTAATGTATCATAAGGGACTATTTCATCACCCAAAATAACTTGTTGCGCTTTGGGATTAATATCACTTACTTCTCCCAACAACACTTTTGTATTCTTACTTTTGCTGAATACAGATCGCAATGGTGCGGAAATATCAGAAGGTGATAGCGTACCTGTGGCAACTTGATATAAAAGCGGCTGAAATAAATGAAAATTCCGTTTATCAATGAGAGTAACATTTACTTTTGCCTTAGCAAGAGCCTTTGCTGCATACAATCCACCAAAGCCACCACCAACGATAACAACCTCATGTGGTGCATTCTTCTCACGGGGAACAACCATAAACAATATTTCCTTTTGTTAAGAGTCATGTAACCTTTCTTAACAAATATGTAACAAAATTATAATGTATTTTGCCGTCTATTGAGAACTCTTGAAAAAATACTAAAAGTAGTCAAAGTTACTAATAAGTTATGATTAAATAATTTGCAACTAAACACTATCCTATTGAACCATAATCCCACCATGCAATTGTAAAATATTTAATAAATGCGAGAGAAATCAAACAATCTGATTTACTAGGAATTATTACTTCTAAAGTAAGTAAGTTGGCGTTAAAAATTGTCGTTATGACAAGGGAACAGGGAACAGGGAACAGGGAACAGAGAAGAGGTTTTAGGCAACTTTACTTTTCGTTACATATTTCGGTTTTTTTCCGTTCACCTACTTAGTGGTTTTTGAAATTGTGAATAGGAAAAATATGAAGAGAATTTTTTAATGTTTCCCCAGAGTTGTTTATTTAGTAGCAAATAGACAGCAAATATAACTACACTCAGCCAGAAATAGCAAATTAAATCAGATTGCTAAAGATGGGGATCACTGATGATATAATACTTATTTACATGATGCAATATCAACGGAGGCAAGTACAAATGTTTAGAGGTAACTCGATCAAAAAAGTCACCTACTACCCTTTACTGGCTTCATTAGTTGTAGTGCTATTGGCACATTCTACTATTGATCAGGGGTTAAAAAATCAGAGTCATAAAACATTAGCTGCTGTTCAATTGATAGCTCAAGTAGATAATGCTGACTCTCTACAAGATTCTAAATCTACTCCCATACTAGATGAAAAAAAAGCTCTAAATCTAGTCCAGAATCTACCACAAGTGCGGAAAAAAGGGCAGGAGATTCAAAAACTATCGAGAGGAAGTATCCGGGTTTCCTCGGTGGTTGATAGTTCCCCTACGGCTGATGCACCTTACTATGTAGTTAGAGTAGTGGAGAATCACTCTGATAAAACTACAAGCACAATTTATTGGTTTCGCGTGTTAAGTTCTAGCGGTGTGATTGAAGCTTTAGATTTAATTAACAACCAATATATCTCTGTGGAAAAGTGGAATCCTGACGGTAGGTAAACTTGCTATCAACCATTGTTTTAACTCCTTGCACCCCATTTTTAATCTTGCATTGACAAACATCAAGTTTTTTTAACACAAAAAATGTCTGAACAACAAACAATTAGCCCTTGGAAATATAAACCTTGGTGGTGTCAACCTTGGTCAATTATCCTAACTGCTGTTACATTAATTAGCGGTAGTTGGTTAATATTTAAAATTATGTGGTTGACAATTTTAGTGGCTATTCCCTTATTAATTTGGATGGGATTTTTTCTGTTAATTTGGCCACAGATGATGATTCGCAGTGGGGTTTTGGATAATTTAGAAAAACATCCTTAATTCCCATCAAAATATATCCCGATAAATCACGTACATTCCGCCAACATAGTCGGCATCATCAATTTTACCAAGGATTACCAATCATAGTAAAAGCAGACCAAAAATAGGGATGTTTTAACTCTTGACGACCAACTTTCCTTAATAGAGGTGGTAAATTTATGTCACCACGAGAAATCAGTAATTTACCATCTTGGATTCGGACTTCTCCTTTTAACATTGCTATTTGCGCTCGTCTTAATGCTTCAGCTTTAATGGGAGATATTTTTAACTGCCTATAGAACTCAGTCATTAATCCTAAAGTCCCTTCATCAGAAACATACCATAAACTGGCTAATGCCGATTTAGCACCAGCTTGGACGGCAAAACCAGCAAAACCTAATTCTGCTTGTGCGTCTCCTACAGCGGTGCGACAAGCACTTAATACGACTAACTCCACGGGTGGATTATTCCAACCCAATTGCCGCAACTGATCCATTTTTAACTGAGAATCCCACAATTGAATATAGGAGTTACCAGGGACACCGCTTTTAAATTCACCATGAGTAGCTAAGTGAATAATGCCATAGGGTATTTGTTGTCTCTGGTTTTGCAGATTTTTGAGGGTAAAACCTTCATTCAAAAAAGATTTTCCTGTCCATAACTGGGCAGTAATAGCTGATAATTCTGTTGGTACTGCTGGTAAAGGGTTTTGGTTGGTAAATTTAGATGCACCCATACCCAAAACTTCAGTTTTTTTAATATCAACATATTTGCTATCACTAAGGCTGAGACTCGGCATCAAACCCACGCTATAACTTTCTATCAGATATTTTTCACCATCATACAGGGTAGCTATGGGGAGCGATCGCAATCCCCCATCCATGATAAATACTAAATTATCTATTTTTTGTTTTTGCAGTTCTGATTCTATCGGTTTAATTAGCCAGTCATACATTTGTTTTGCTGGCTTTTTATAGTTACTACGTAGTGTACTATCTGTAACGGCAAGTTTCAAATTTTTAGCAACTTCTATGACTTGAGAACGAGTAACGTTGATGACTTTACGAATTGGTTCACCATTAGCAGTAATAATTATTAATTCTAAGCGATCGCTATCAGATTTCAGAATTTGTGAAGTTTCACTAGAAATAGTTGTTGGCACAAAATTGACATATATCAGACCTGGTTTTATGCCAGTAGCATCGCTAATCTTTGTCAGTATTTTATGGGATTCATTTACAGATATGATTTCAGTCTTATCGGCAATTGATAAGTATTGTTTAAACTCATTAGTAAATTTTTGATCAATTTCTGCTAAATAACTGCTTTTAACTCCTGGAGAAAGGTTAACTATTCCAGGTATTAAAGCTGGTTTGTCTTTTGGTTTGTCTTTTAAAATTTCTGGATTAGAAGAATTATTGGGATTATTTGTTAAACTAAAAGTTGCCGGAGGTAAAGTTCCATTATTAGCAGTAACGCTATAATTTCCGGTAATAGTATTTGCAGTTACGGGAATCGAAACAATTCCACTATTATTAGTAGTTAAGGTACTACTACCTGTAAAATTTGCACTTGCACCAGTAAGCGGAGCGTTAAATATCACTGTGGCATTAGGAATAATATTGCCAAATTTATCTTTAACTGTGGCTGCTAATTGATTAGCAAAAGCCGTATTAACAATTGTTGTTTGTGGTGTTCCATCTGTAGGGATAATTGTCGCGGGAACATC
>CAINGU010000064.1 GCA_903848645.1 uncultured cyanobacterium
ATCTTGGTAATTACTATTAAAAATATTCCGTTCAACTGTGGGAAATCTAAATCCATATTGTTTAGCAATGTGAAATAGCGTACCAATTGATATACCAGAACGACTGCGAAAACTCCTAATTTTATCTCGAATATTCCAACTCGTTCCCTTAATCGAAGGACTCCACTGTTCCCCTATAATTTCCGCATCTACAGCACCGTAATGAGAAGTTAGTGCCATTAATACGTTTAGGCACTCATTGTAGTTGTTACTGCCAGGACTACGTGTGGGAATATAAGTTAATGCTTGTTGAATTAGCTGATCAATATCCCAGTTGTTAGCTTCTGCCCGTTCTTGAAATTGTAGACGACGGATTGTAATTTCTGCTATCCGTTTTTGGTATTCAATTTTTTCTTGATAAGCGGTGGTTACAGCTTCATCTATCCAAGATTGCGGTAGTCTGACATGAGGTTGAATTAAGGGGAATGTGGCTTGGCTATTGCCATAAAACACCCGTGAAGCATCTTTACAGGCGGGGTCATGGGGCAGATGCTTCATTAAGTAGCGTGTTAATACTTCTACTGTCTCTGCACCTTGAACATATTCAGGTAATACGAATACTAAACGGAATTTGTCCCAGCCTGGTTGATGACTGGCTGTGGTGTAGATTAACGCGCAATGTTGTTTGATAAACGGATGTTCTATTGCTTCGTCTAAATTTAGTTGATGTTGGTAGATTTTCTTGGCTTGTCTACCATCTGATTTTTCAATCACATTACCATTAATATCTACCCAAGCTCTATTAATTTTGATTGGTATACCATTTTCATCTAATGGATTACCATTTGCATCTGACCAAGTTGCGGCGTTGTCAATATCTAGTAATAACCACTGAGAACCAATTATATGAGATTTACTCCGCCATTGACCACCAAGTAACCCAGCACATAAAGCGTGTCCTTCTTCTACGTGCCTAGCTGCATCCCAAATAGTACCTGTTCTGTCTTGGAAGTTGGCTGCTAGTTTCCGAAAATCCCAATTTTTATCTTTACCAGTGGGGTTAAATGCGAATTTGATTTTGTCATGCTGGATAGGCTCTGGTTGTAATCGTGGTGTAAATTGATCCTGTTGAATGATTGGTTGTTGTAGTTCTAGCTGTTGTTCGATCTTGGTACTAGATTTAAAAACAGACTGTTGTGCAGGGAAAGGAGGGACAACGGGATATTCAAACGGCGATTGTACCGCACCTGCATATAAGCGACTTAAAGAAGTGGGGAATTGTGATCTCTGTTCCACTTCGCTCCACGTCAGTGAGGAAGGAGACATTCCCCCGTTCGGCTGACGCTCACGGCGGAAGCCTGCTCCCGCTCGGATGTTCGGCGAAGCCTCAGTCGAGCCGCTTACGCTTACGGTAAAAGCCTGTTCTCTTTCCCCCTGCTGCTGTTGAACGTGGGGCTGTTGCGATTCTGATGAGTTGTGAAATTGCTGTTTCGGTTCTAATTCGTTGTGAAAATGCTGTTGAACCGTTGCTTGTTGCGGTTCTGATTGGTTATTAAATTGTTGTTGAGCGTTTGGATTTTGTGATTCTGATGAGTTATTAAATTGCTGTTTCGGCTCTAACTCATTATTAACTTGTTGTTGAGCGTTTAGGTTTGGTGCTGCTGATGCGTTGTTAAATTGTTGTTGAGACATGATAGCCAATCCTCCAGTAAGTGTGTTGGAGGAATTGGAGCAATCCCATGTTAGTAATCTTTTACACACATACTCAGGAAGATAAGAAGATAAAATTCCCGAAATGTTGTTTTATTAGGACTTACGCAGGGGGTACAAACAATATGGGTTTGAGATTGTTTTCCCGCGATAGCAATGATCAACAGAGGTTAATCTTGCCTAAGTTCTAATTTATTTGTAAAATCAGTGTTCTTCTGCTTTTACATCTCAACTTTTTGAGATAGGATTACTAACAGGGATATAAATACTAGGCGGCGAAACCCAATACCCCTGCTCCAATTCCAATGTCCAATTCCAGTGAATGAATCATGGAATGTATTTTGAAAACCTCGGTATCCCGACGGGACACGTAGTTTTCACCTTTTAATCTTTTTTGTACCTAGCTAACCAAGCTTTAATAAACTCGATTACTTCCTCCTTTTCAATCACAAAGGCAGTGCCTTTTCTTCTGAAAGCCAGAATCTTCATGTTTCCTACTTCAGAATAAAGATGTTCCTTGTGATTTCCAATTGCCTTGGTGGGAGGCCATAAAACCAGGACTTTGGCTGTGGGAGTCTTTTGCGCCTCACGAGAGGACATCCCAAATAAGTCTCTATTCTTATTGAGCCACTTTTCATAATCTGCCAATTCAACTAATGGGCAGGGTTTCCAGATTTTGAGCGCATTCTTGTCTTTACGTTTTACCTGCAAAGCTTCTCTCGCTTCGTTGTAAACAATCTCCCTATGTCCTTGGGAACGAATAGAGATAAACAGATGAGTTTTGCGCGGAAACCTGATAAACAAGTCAATAGGATTCTGATCTTCAATTTGAAGTGCTGGAAAAACTTGTATTCCTTCGCTTTTAAACTCCTCCAACAGTACAGTGGTTAAATTTTCCAGTCGCGCAATTTTTTCCACCCTCACCAACGGTTTGTAAGCCAAGCTAAAAAGCAACCAGCCAGCCGGGCCGATTGTGCTTGTAGCAATTGTTGAATCATTAGCTGCTAGAGCAACAGTGGAATCAACGTTTTTTGCTTCCCTAAGTCCCTCTAAAGCCGCTTCATTGTGCGGCGGTAGCTGAAAATCGGTAGTTGGGTCTTTTACTGTCAACATTGCGACATCAAAAGTTAGTGGTTTGAAAATAGCACTTCCTTTTAAATCCTAATGCCTAATTTGGCATTTTGAACCAATGGTTATTCAATGATTATTAAAAGGAATGCGTTTAAACGAGAAACTAAATTCTAAATAGAGATTAAACGTGATGAATTATATCTAACGCTTGCTCCTAGAATTTTTGAGTTCCTTCTTGATTATAAGCGCCTAAAAAGATTGTATACCATAGTCGAGTATCTGTTCGCAGTCCGATGGAGTACCCACCCGAAAAATATCCAGGATTTTCTACTGGTGGTTGCGGTTCATAGAGAGTTGCAATAAATGACCCTGCATACACTTAAAGTTCCCAATCTAGAGTTTGTGTAAATTGGTGCTTTTTGACTGGTTGTTTCCTGTCAGTTAACAGTTTATTCCAACCAGCTTGACCAGGAGACACCTTTTTGGCTTGGGGTAGTTCAGCTAATATGTCAGATATCAAGTCCTCAACTTCCTCATGATCTTTAAAAGCGATGATCACTGTATCAAGGGACTGTAAAAATTCTAAAGGTATTTGTTCGTGGCTACTTACACTCCAATACAACGTTGATTGCCGTTGTTTTTTGTCAACAGTTGATTCTAAGGCAATAACAGAAAGAACCTCGATGGGGTCACTCAGTAGCACCGCTCTTGTGACTGTGGTATCCGTAGCAATCCAAAAACTACCGTTTTTTGTTGCTTCAGAGTTGAGATGAATAGTGGTGAAGTCACCAGTTGGTTCTAGCTGCTTGACTTGAGTGGGAACATCATCGAGTGTACGTTCTACAAATACTGGTTGACCTGTTTGATTAGGATATAGCCAACCTTTTTGATACAGTTCATTGAGCAGAGTAATCGGTAAATTGTACTGTCGGTGTAAGTTTTGGCGTACTTGTTCCCAGTTTGCGGGTTCTGGTGTAGGTAAGTAATTTGTCTGCGTTACTGCTGCTGTAGCATTTTCAAAAGGCTGCTCTATCTGTTTTTGGATACGTTCATCATCCGGTTTTGCTCTTACTGTTGGTGTTAAATTATCAACAGGTTGCTCTATCAGCTTTTGGATCAGATCAACATCCTCTTTTGCTTTTGTTGTTGAGTGGTCAACAGATTGCTCGATTTGAATGTGGTTGTTATCCAGTAGTGAAGAAACCGTCAATGTGTTGTTTTCAACATTTGATTCAATTTGAATCTGTTGCTGATTCTGTTGAGCTTGATTGGATGTAGCATTGATAGTAGTTTGCTTAGTTAATTTTTGGATGTGTTTATCATCCCGCTTGGGAATATAACTTACATCCCGATACTTTTGTAAACCTGGAAAAGTGTATGCCTTACCCAAATGCGTACCGCTAAAAGCCACACCATCAAGTTTGTAACTAATGCCTTTGACCTTGCCTGTGCGAGTATAGCCGATGCAAATATTAATACCGTCTTTCTGCGCTTTCTCTATCAATTCTGGCATTGTTGGGCAGTCATGGGTTGCTGCATCGAGCGCTCGCTGAAGTTTGACTCTAACGCTTTCTTCTCCCGTTTTAGCAAGTTGCCTACGTTCACCAGTAGTGGGACTGTGTTGATCTTTTTCCCAGCTAGGTTGTACTGATTGTAAATTGTATTCTTTCTCTAAGAAGCGAATCACAGCTTCACTTCTGGGATGGTCCCAACTATCAGAAACTGTAATGCCATTTAATTGAATGCGACTGGCTGCAATATGTGCGTGTTCATGAGTTCTGTCAATATGCCGGACTACAACATATTGGTTCATCTCAAAACCCATTTCTTGGAGATACTTTTGGGTGATTTCATCCCAAGTATCATCATCTAAGTGTTCGTTGTGAGCCAAGCTGAGAGAAGCATGATAAACAGCCCTACTTACCTTTGGATTTAATCTTCGAGATATACCAAATTCAGCCGCTAATTCCCGTGGGTTTGTTCCTTCCATATTTCCACCGATTTGTCTTGCTCCCTCTTTACCAAAAAGGTAGTTTAGTAGTCCCCGGAAACTTGTACCTTTGACGTGCTTGCCAATCATATTAATTTCCTATCAGGTTTTCTTTATACTCAGTCGTTTAGGGAACTCCAGAAAATAAAATATACAGTTTCTGTGATCAACACAACTGTTCCTTCTCTGCCCCCTTGTTATCAAAACAATGGGATATTTTTTATTTGGAAGTTCCTCAGTGGTGCTGGATTTACGCTTCATCCTGTATGTCAGTAACTAAATCAATTTCCGCAATTTCTCGTCGTACTTGTCTTACCAAATTTCTTACCTGTTCCAACAATCCTCTATCAACAACCACTGGCTCACCCATGAGTACCGATGTATTGATAGCTTTAGCGATTTGGTTAAGGTTATTACCGATTTTCCCCAACTCCCAATAAGTTTGACCTGCCACTTTAGTAACACGCCGGGGCAATCTATTTTTGATAGTTTTAGCACGGAATAACTCTGCTATCGTTAAGCTATTTTCTGCTGCCATTTGTCGCACCTGTTCTTTTTCTTGAGGTGTGAGGCAGATATGAAACCTAATCGTGCGCTCTTTTGGAGGCATGGCTGAATTTCTTATAAAGATTATGTTGTATCTCTAGTTTGAAATATCTAACCCAATCAGTCATTAGCCAAGTGGATATTTTTTCTTTGGGTTTTATAACTGATGTTTAAACTGAATTCAGTTTTCGTTGAGTTTGATTTTTTTCGTATCGTGGGGTACAGCCGGGATACCTGCAAAATGGGACACGTTGTAAAGTTTTGTAAATAAAAACTCTACAACCCTTGCCAGGAGTACCTTCACTCTCATCTCAAGTCAAAACTAAAATCCCATCATCATCCAACAAATTCGGCACA
>CAINGU010000065.1 GCA_903848645.1 uncultured cyanobacterium
AGAACAAAAAGAAGAAGATAATGAATCACAAGTAGAAAAATCAACTTCACAAACATCATCCCCCTTAGATGACAATACCGATAAAACCTCTCAGACAGTAACAGCAAAGTCAAATAAAGACAGTTTTAAAAATGTAGCAACTAATCCCACAAGTAGAGATGGGCAACTTATGTTAGCTCATAAATTGACTCATGTAAATTCACGGAATGCGAATAAAATCAATAAATTAAATGTTGACAATGTTGTACAAACCAACTTATTTAATGATACCAAAAAGAAGATACAAAATGTTAGTGAGACAGTTTTAGGTGCATTAGCTGGCGAATTTAATAATGATCCTAGTGTCACTCAAATAATTATTGATGGAATTATCAGTCTTATTCCTATTCTCGACCAAATTGCAGATGGACGTGATATAGCTGCCCATATTTACTTTATGACTACCAAAGGAGAATACAATAAAATTGAGCGCTGGATAGGTCTAGCTTTTTCCTTACTTGGCTGCATACCAGAATTAGGTACAGCCATTAAATCAGCAAGTAAATTACTTTTGAAAGGAACTGCAAAGGTACTCTCACATTCAAAGGAATTATTACAACTGATTGGTAAAATTATCCCCAATGGTAATATTAATTCATTTAGCAGTTTTCTGTCTCAAAATTGGCATAAATATGCACAACAAGGAACTACAAAGTGGCAGGAAATTCTCAATCAACTTTATAGAACTGTCAACTTTATTCCGGGAATTTTACTGCAAAAGAAGAATCAAGTTCTGAATAAATTGAAAGAAATTCAAAGTCTGTCAGGGACAATGCTGAAGTCGGCTTTTGACAAAATGAAAGCAAAAATATCGAAAGTGTTAGATGATATTGCTAGTAAAATCAATCCACAGAAAAAAGCAGCTACCAACGTTGATAATGCAACTAAAAAAGCTAGTCAGTTACCTATGGCATTAACAACAGCGAAAGCTATCACAGAAGCTAATGATGCTATTAATACTATTAATACTCCTGTGCCAGCTTTAATTGGGTTGTTAAATGCGAGTGTTAAGAGAAAATATACTTGGATTAATAAATTTGTTGCAAGACCTAAAACAGTTCCAGGTCACTATACTATTCACATGATTGCTAGTGATCATATCATTGATAATGATTATACTGTAACATTTGAAGGTACACTCAGAGGTGAAAAAATAGAGTTACCAGGTGTATCAAGTCAACCAGTTTCCTATACTAAGAGACCTAGAAATGAATACAAGCAACTTCGTTCACAATTTGATACTTCAGCGAGAAAGAATTTTGTACAAAATATTAGTTCAGATCCAGATAAAGTTAAAAAATTAAAAGAAGCTGGTTTAACTGATATAAATATTAAACTTTTAGAAGAAGGGAAGATACCCAAAGGTTGGCAAGTACATCATAAATTACCACTAGATGATGGAGGTACTAATAATTTTGATAATCTTGTACTTATTAAAAATGATCCTTATCATTTGACTATAACGAATGCTCAACGTGAGGTTACAAAAGGAATGACTGATGGTGATACAAAGATCATTAATTGGCCTATACCTAGTGGTTTTGTTTATCCTCCCAAACCCTAAACATTTATTCCTCAGTTTCACTTTACTATTCTGGATATAAATTATGACTTGTTATCATCAACTTCTTGAAACAATAGCTCAAGAACATCAAAAATTTCAACAATCAATGCAGCCTCCTTGCAATCCTCAAAAACTTATTCAATTAAAAGAAAAAGTAGAAAACCAATTAAATTGCACGCTACCAGATGGCTATATAGAATTTCTGAGTATAACTAATGGTTTAGATTGGAATGGATTATTAATTTTTGCCAGTGAAACAATACCAATAGTTGGTTACACTGATAGAAAAATTCCTGGATTTGTAGATATGAATTTATTGTATCGTGAAAATGAAGATTGTTTAGATTTATTGTTTTTTGGAGAATCAGGAATAGATAGTTATGTTTATTGTATTTCAACTAAGCAATATCAAATTCGTGACAGGGTTTCCCTAGATGTAACGGAAATAATAGATTCTTTTGAAATGCTAATTTATCAAGCACTTGAGATTCACTTGTGATATTGCTATGGATAAATCCCTACAAGGAGAATGGATAGGTAATTGGATGTCAACAGATATATCTTATAATCAATTTATACAAAAGGATATTTCAGATATCATGCAATGAACACCATCAAAAAAATCACAGCCGGCATTTTCTTAACCATAGGTCTAGCCATCCTTATTCTAGGAACTGTAGACGTAATAAACCCTAAATCCTCCAAACAAGACAAAAACCTTACAACAAGAATATCAAGAAGCATTATTAAAATCTGGAATTGAAGCGGCTAAATTCCTCAGTGAAATAATTGATTTAAAAATTATGCCAGATCCCCGCGCTAAAGAAATGGCAGATGTAGCATTAGAATTAATCAAATTAATTAATTCATCAGCAAAAGATATTATTGAATTTTCCCAGGATAACTAAAATCAGATCCTGGACTTTTAAAATAAGTCTAGGATCTCCCATTCTGTCCTACTGCTAACAATAAATGTAAACTTTGATTATACAAATACCGATTTACTCCCAATATATCAGTAATAGCGGGTAATGTGTTCCCAATAGAGGCGATTGAGGCAATTGAGCAACCTAATCTGAATGGCAATGAGGAATAGTGCGATCGCGTACAGCGCGAGTAACGTAGTTGATTACCAGTAAATGTACACAAAGCCCATACAGTCAAGCCAAAAGATGCCACAATAATAATACCATCTGCTAATTAAATTCTAGGTATACCGATGCAGAGCCGTGAAGCGTCCCACTCCTCAAAATCTAACCAACAGTCTGCATCCGTACCAGTGTCGAATCTCTTTCCGACACGACCTTTTGGCGTTCCTACCCAAACAGAATCAAAAACAGAAAATACAGGATTAGATGAGGCTAATGAGTATTCCTCACATCCTAGTCTGGACTTCTCCCATATCGCTGTTTCTGCACCAGGAACACCACCACCAGAACCACCTCCATCACCCTCACCATTAATTCTCCAAAGCAGATTAAATATAGGAAAACCAGGGGATAAATACGAAGTAGAAGCCGACAAATGTGCATCACAGGTAGTGAATCAGATCAACTCACCTCTTTTTGCACCTATTCAACGTCAAGAAATATCCTCTCCAACAGAGTCAGAACCAGAATTACAAACAAGTATTCAAAGGCAATTATCCGAGTTTAACCTGTTAAATATCTCTGTTTATCAACCAGGAACAACCCCACCTCCCCCTATCCAAACAGTCAGAGCTAAAAGTGGTGATACCAAAGCTGCACCTGTGAATATTGAAGATACTATCCAGAGTAAAAGAGGTAGTGGGGAAGGATTAGCCGATAATGTTAGAGAGCCAATGGAAACGGCGTTTGATGCTGATTTTAGTGGGGTAAAAGTTCACGCTGATGGTGAGTCAGATCAACTGAATAAATCTTTAAAT
>CAINGU010000066.1 GCA_903848645.1 uncultured cyanobacterium
GATCTGCTAGTGTTAATCCCATAGCTCCTTGTAGTTTTACAGAAGCTTCAATAGCAACTCGATTGCTATTCACTGCTAAAAGTGATTTCTCTGTTCCGAAAGCCGCAATCATATCAATTTCAGTTGAGGTTAACGCAGCAGCATACCGGCTAAGTTCCCAACCGACCATTTCCATCGGCATTCCGCTATGAAAAACTACCTTTGCTGCTTCTGGATCTACCCAAATATTGTATTCAGCAGCAGGTGTAACATTGCCCACCGTATTGGCAGCCCCACCCATGACTACACAGCGATGAACGAGGGAAGCAATTTCAGGAGCGCGACTTAATGCGATAGCGATATTTGTCAGAGGTCCTAAAGTGACGAGGGTAATTTCACCAGGATAAGTTTTTAGTAAATCTATGATTGCATCAGTTGCATCTGACAGTTGAGGTTTGAGATATGAATCAGGATAATACATATTTCCCATGCCATCTTTACCATGAAACCATTCAGCATAATTACTTTCTCTGAGAATTGGTTTTTTGCACCCAGCATACACAGGTGTATTGGCTTTACAAGTTTCTAAAGTGTAAAGTGCATTTTTCAACCCCTGTTCCACAGGGACATTTCCATTAACAATTGTTATGGCAACAACTTCCACATCTGTCCACGAATGAGCCATCATAATTGCCACTGCATCATCAGAAGCAGTATCTGTATCAATTAGTAGTTTACGCATAAAATATAACTTTCCTTGTAGTTAAGAAGACAATCAATTTACCGAATATACCAAGTTAGTGGCACAGGGTAGAGCTACAGTAAGTAGAAAGCGATAGCGAACGCATTGCATCCCGGAGGGAACTAGCGCTCCGCAGGAATCGCTACCCTAATGAACAAAGCCTTAGAACCTAAAGGAATTGCAGTACAAGTAAACATCACAGGTGAAAGTATAATAGTAATCGGAGAAGTGTAAAATCTAAAATGCTTGTTGGACGTATAATTTATGCACGACTTTATCCCCCGATTATCATTTTTATTCAGTTACAGTTACAGTAAATTGTTATCAAAAATCAATGATTGAAACAATTATTGTCTTTGTCATTATTGGGATTATTATCATTGGGATTTTAGCCAATCCCTTCCTCATTAAAAAGAGAAGAAACCGTCTCAAATGTCGCCCTTTTCCTCCCCTTTGGAATGCCGTTATTGAGAATAATCTTCCTATATATCTCTATCTATCATCAGATGAAAGAAGGCTACTTCAAGGGCATATTCAAGTGTTTTTAACCGAAAAGCAATTTATTGGCTGTAAAGGATTACAGGTAACAGAAGAAATGAAACTGATTATTGCTGCTGTTGCCTGTTTACTTTTACTCAATGAACGAGGAGAATATTTCCCAAAATTGCGTTCAATTCTGGTTTATCCCAGTGCCTACATTGTTAAAGAAACGGCTGCTATTAGCGATTATGTTGTTGAGGAAAGGCGTGTCGCTAGACTAGGGGAATCATGGACAAAAGACCAGTTAATATTGTCTTGGGAACAGGTAAAACAGGATACTTTCAATTGGCAAGATGGACATAATGTTATTCTACATGAATTTGCCCATCAATTAGATCAGGAGGATGGTAAAGCTGAAGGTGTGCCGATTTTACAACGCAATTCTGACTATCCGATTTGGGCTAAAGTGATGAGCGAAGCATATCAACAACTTTGTAACGATGTTCTCCAAGGAGTCAATAATGTCATAGATAGTTATGGTGCAACGAATCCCGCAGAATTTTTTGCTGTAGCGACTGAGACTTTCTTTGAAAAACCACACCAATTGTTATCTCATCATCCGGCAGTTTATCAGCAGCTACAATGTTACTATGATTTAGATCCTTTGCAGTGGAATTGAGGTAAAGACAAGATCCACGCAAAATTTAGCACGACGTAAAGTTTTGTAAAGTAGTCATGTATTTTATGTCTTCCCAACATTTAAAGATTGCCTAATTTGTCTCATTATAGATAGTTTTTATAAAATTATTAAGGGAAATAAAAAAGCGATCGCTCTTAATGAATGAGTGCAATCGCAATTAATTAAATAGCTACAAAGCTATAATTTAAACCTACTTAGCCAACCCTTTAAAACCTTGGCCTCTTTTATATAGTGGTTTGATACTGATTTCATCAATCTTTCTGTTTCCGCGTGACCTCTAGTTGTACTCTCCAGGAAGATCTGTTTTTCTAACAGTAATGCTGCCAACTTTCTTGCCTGACATTCTCAATAATTCATCACCTGAAAATTCAAAACCAAGCTTTAGTGCTATTCGCGCAACATCATCTGCGGTTGGTGCTGCAAGCACCTCGTTTTTAAGTTCAGGTTCAGACTGCATTTTCTTTAAAAATGCTTCGATTTGCTCAAAAGCCATATTTAAAATTTGATCCTCTCTAGCTACTCGTAATATAGAACCCATTTGGGATCTAGTATACTATTAAAATAATAGTAATTTCTATCACTCGTGTATTTAAATAGTTTGACAGATGGAGAGTGGTTAATTATTGAACCATTATTACCTAAAAAGAAGCTGACTCGTCCACCTACATGGAGTAAATCGCTTTCCAAACATCCCTAAAAAACCATGATTCATAACCTTAACATGACCGATACTGAATATATAGAGTTACTAAACTAACTAAGGGCTATGATCCTAATTTAGAACTTGAACTAATGGAACTGGGAGAAAAAGTCTCATATTATCTGGTACAACAGTGATAAAGCAAACCCCAATTTAGAAAAAATAGTCAAGAAAATTATCGGTCGAGATGAACCAATTTTTCTATATCGTTGCGGCGGTAGGGTTTCCTTGCTACCTAATGATTATTACTGGAGGATGGTAGACGAACATCCATCAATGCGGATTTATCAGTTAGAAGTTAAACAAGATTAGTAAAGCGATGCCTACGGCGCGTGAAGGGATTCATTCGGAGCAAAGTGACAACAAAGGGCTGTAATTATGCACTAAATAATTTCTATTAACGTTGTTTCTTGGAACAAGATAAAGGATAACGTTTGCCTCTCCAAGTTGTCCAACCGACTGCTTGACCCGATTTAGCATTATATCTTAAAAACCAGTTGTCTTGTTCTTGACCTAAATAACGAATTGAGAGAGATGTTGAATTTGCAGAACGTTTTGCCAGTGACACCCATGCACTACCATTATCACTGAACCGTCCCACAACCTTAACACCTGACGTAGTGCTACAGACATCACCATCACATTTAGTTTGAGGGTCATCAACTACAAGCCAGTCCATTTTGGAGTTACGACCATCAATATTACAATTCCATGAGCCAAAATACCACTGATTCGCTACCTGTGAGGCATTAATGGTACTAGGATTAAATAATATTCCAGAGGGAATCAGTATTAAACCTAACAAACACTTTGGGAGTAATTTCATAATTTGTGATGAAATAGAAGTATCAAATTTTTTCATGGCACTTTGAAATTAAGAATTTTCAACCCTGAATCCAGATCATAAACTATTAATGTATCTTCGGATTAATAAAAAACCTAACGATAAAGGAATCATGAAACTACAAAAATGCAATAACCAAATTCCAAAGTTCTGATTTATTGAAGGAAGATGAATTGTCAGTACAACTACTGTTAGATAAAATCCACTGGCAAACATCAAAACCCGACCAGCAAATTTATTAGCACGATACCAGATTCGTGAATCTGACAAAGTTTTAGGAGTACGAATTCCATAGCCGTAATTGGGTGGTATAATTTCAGTAATCAATGGAATGGATAGCAAAAAGATTAGCAGTGCCGGAATAGCAAATGTTTGTTGTAACATATTTTATATGAAAACTAGATATAGCAATTCTGTTAAAGGATGGATAGTAGATGTAAACTTTTTCGATAATTCACTTTTATCAAGTCACTTACTGTACCAGAAGTTTTTAGTTATGTTTCCACACCGACTTTATCAAACCGCCCTTCTAAAATGACCGAACAACAACCCATACAACAGAAAATTCAAGAATTAGCTAACCAAGCGATCGCCCAAGGAAACCCATCATCTTGGTTTGAAATTGTCTATTCAGAATCCCTTGGTGATGTAAATCAAGTTCCTTGGGCAAAATTGACCCCGCATGAATATTTACAAGAGTGGTTACATATCCATCACCCCAGTCCAGAAAAATCTTCAGCCTTAGTCATTGGTTGTGGTTTAGGAGACGATGCAGAAGCGTTAGCACAAAAACAATATCGCGTCACAGCTTTTGATATCTCACCCACTGCTGTTAATTGGTGTCAGGAAAGATTCCCTAACTCATCTGTTAATTATACAGTTGCAGACCTATTAGCAATTCCTAGTCAATGGCATCAAACTTTTGATTTAGTTTATGAATGTAGAAACATTCAAGCACTACCATTAAACGTCCGTTCTCTAGCTATTGAGTCAGTTGCTTCTATGGTCGCAATCGGGGGAACTCTGTTAGTAATTACAGGTTTTCGAGAAACAGAAGCTGAACCAGATGGACCACCTTGGTTATTGTCTGAATTTGAACTGAGTCAGTTTAAAAAATGGGGATTAACAGAAATTTCTCGGCTGCCGTTTGTAACACCGAATAGACCTTACATTAGAATTGAATATCAACGACAATTGCCCATCTCATAAGGTTTTTTTAGGGAATGTTGCTAAATAATGCTATCATTTAGATTCCCAAGTCTTCAAAATATGCTTTGATGTTTTTATCTAAATCCTGTAATGCAAGTTCCATAGTGGGATAACTGCTTTTCCCTTCATAAACTGTTCCACCATAATCATAAGCTCTGACAAAAGAATCAATATATTCACTTTCTCCTATTTCTATCCAACCGCGTTCTTCTACAAAACGGTTAATATGGGGATATTGTTCTTCAAAACTGTTGGATTTTGGCATCTTGGTAATTACTCACTCACAGCATCAAGAAAGTCCTGTTTACCTTCTTTGATAGTTTCTTTAACTTCAGCTTCTATCTCAGGACTAATTTTCTGGGTTTCCACCATATACAAGAAAAACTTTTTAAAAGAACCCAAGTAAGATTTAGTGCTACTTTCAGATGCCCACAGTGCTTTGTGTGGGAAATAATTTAATAGAAAATCATAAACATCTTGGTCATTGGCTTCATCAAGTTTTTGCAATGGTTCATAGCTAACAAGATATTCAGCAAAAAACTCAATATTTAAGATGTGGTTTTTTATCGTTTTAGTTGAAAGATTCGCTTTCTCTAACCATATTTTAAACCCATCCAATATTGGTTGATTATACTTTTCTATTTTGGCTACTTCTTTGTCAAAGTCACTCATAGTCTATTGCAATTTAGATAATTAAGCCCGTTTTGCTAACAATGTAGAACTATCACCTTGATGAAATTTGATTTTTCCTTCCAGTTCATTTTCGTCTTCCAATTTTAACCAACCACTACCAGAAGCCTCATCATTTTCATCATTGCCTTCCCAAGTAAATTCTAATTTGTTAGCATTGCCATCTTTAACAATATCCCCATCAATATATCCAGTAACCAATCCAAACTGAAACTCCCCATTTCCTTGTTCATCAATTTCAATATAAGCCTGTACTTCCATATTAAAATATTCATCATCCCAATTCGACATTTCATAAATATGCCAAGTTCCAGTAAATTCCATAATTTTATCCTCCAGATTTAAACATTTACTATATCAGTATTTTTGTGATTTTTTTTCATCTTCCCCAGTGATTAATTGAAAAATATCATGAGGATGGTTATTATCATCTGGTTCAATAGTAGCTTCATCAGAAAAACCAGCAGCAGCAAATTGAGATTTAATGGATTGTAAGTTAATTCGTGTCAAATAAGATAGTTTATTTGATAAACCATGAATTGTTGTTCGACAAGTACCTGAATGCTTAGATTCCGCTAAATCATTCGCAAGTACCCATACAGCTAACATATAAACATCTTTAGGAAACTGAATGGAAATTGTTTTTAATTCAGAGATTCTTACTACTTTACGTTCGTTTATATACATTTGTACTCTCTCCTAACATTACATAAATTCAATTTATTCACAATACCAACCTTTGTTGTAACCGTGTATATCGTCGCATATCATCAGTAGAACGCACAGCCAACGATATGGCTTTTTTTGCCCCAATTACAATTGCTAACTTTTTAGCACGGGTTAAACCTGTATAAAGTAGATTGCGACTCAGCATCATATAATGTTGCATATAAAAAGGCAAAATCACCACCGGATATTCAGAACCTTGGGATTTGTGTATAGAAACACTCCAAGCTAAAGTAATTTCATTGAGGTCAGCATAATCATAAACTACGGAACGTTCGCCATATTGCACATTTATTTCTTGTTCAACAGTGTCAATATCCGTAATGATTCCTAAATCACCATTAAACACTTCTCTTTGATAATCATTAGTCTGCTGAATTACTCTGTCACCTACCCGCAACGTCATCCCACCCCTGGTAATCTCTACCTTATCGGGACTTTTAGGATTAATTAATTCCTGTAATACCGTATTCAGATTGCGAGTACCCACTAAACCCCTTGACATCGGACAAAGCACTTGTACATCCGTAGCGGGGTTAAATCCTAATTTTGGGATTAAGTCTGTAATTAATTCGCAAATTGTTTGCACCCCATGTTCTGGCTGAAATCCCCCTCCATGCCACAAACAGTCAGAGACTGGGGAATTACTGATTGGTTCGATGGTGGGATACTGACCCCGGTTAATTTGATGAGCAGCAGTAATAATCGCACTCTGTTGAGCCTGACGAAATACCTGAGTTAGTCGCACCACTGGCACTCTGCCAGAATGTATTAGGTCAGCAAGGATACTACCTGGTCCCACTGATGGTAACTGGTCAATATCCCCTACCAATAAAAGTTGTGCGCCGACGGAAACTGCTTTGACTAAGGCGTATGCTAAAAATAAATCTAACATACTGGCTTCATCAACAATAATTGCTGTCTGAGGTAACGGATTATCGTTGTCAGATTTAAAACCCCTGGTTCTGGGGTCAAATTCCAATAAACGATGGATGGTTTTTGCTTCTAAACCAGTCATTTCCGCCAACCGTTGGGCTGCCCTTCCTGTTGGTGCAGCTAAAGCAATGGATTTACCCATGGCCTTCCATAAACTGACTATAGTATGGGTAGTGAAAGTTTTACCAACTCCTGGACCCCCTGTAAGAATCATGATGGGGGAATAAGCAGCCATTTCTACAGCTTCCTGTTGTTGTTGGGAAAGTTCAATTTTTTGAGTTTGTGTAAATCTTTCCGTCCATGCCCGGACGCGGGGAATGTCAGTAGTAACAGGTTTATTCAAACGTTCATGTATAAGTTCTGCTAAGTTTTTCTCTGTATGATAATAGGTAGGCTTGTAGCAAAGTAATGTATCCCCATCCTTTTCCCTAATTAACTCATCTTTCAAGGCCATGTCTGTGATAGTTTGAGTTATTGCCTGTTCTGTGGGCTGATGAGATTCAGTAGTCAGTAGTTTAATTACGGACTCAATCAGTTCTGGTTGTGGTAAGTAGCAATGACCATCTTCAGCAGCTTCACTCAAAGCATGAACAAGTCCGGCACAGTAACGAAACTGGGAATCGGCGGGAACTCCCAAATTACGGGCTATTTTATCAGCAGTGAGAAACCCGATACCGTAGATGTCAGTCGCTAATTGGTAGGGGTTATTGGTGACTACAGCGATCGCTTTATCCCCATACTGTTTATAAATTTTGACTGCATAGATAGTAGAAACGCCATGTCCTTGCAAAAACACCATCACTTCTTTGATGGCTTTTTGAGTCTCCCAGGCGTTTTTGATCAACTTGATCCGTTTTTTGGCTATGCCATTCACTTCGATTAAACGGTCAATCTGATTTTCAATGATTTCTAGGGTTTCTACTCCAAAATGGGCAACAATCCTTTTTGCTGTGACGGGTCCCACACCTTTAATTAATCCACTGCCCAAATACTTTTCAATACCCGTAAGTGTAGCTGGTTTGGTTTCTTTATAATTGATTACTTGAAATTGTGGTCCATATTGGGGATGTTCGCGCCAAAAACCCGTTAGTTGTAGTGTCTGCCCTGGTTGAATATTGGCAAAGCTGCCGACAATGGTTGTTAAATCTTTGATACTAGAGCGAGTTAAGCGTGCCACTGTGTAACCAGACTCCTCCGAGTAAAAAGTGAGACGTTCCACTACCCCAGTAATAGTTTCTTGGGGAACAGAAGCATTAATTTGTTGGGAAGTCGGGTTTGGTGCAGTGGACATTGTTTACTCAAATTATGGTACAACCATGAAAAAGTTATATCTTAAAAACATTTTCTTGACCAATCTATTTAACTTTAAACAACCTAAACTTTAATCACAATCAATCTTTCATTAATTTTCTATAAGAAATACTATATATTCCTCTTCTTCTTGTTCTGGTGGTTGACCATGAGATTCTAAAACTTGTGATTCTTGTATTTCCCCATGATCAGAGTCAATTTTTTCTAGATATAAATCAAATTCCCATTTATTCCGTAAATCAAAGATAAATTGTAAATGATTTTCGACTTCTAGGGATAAATCACCTAAGCGAAAATCGCTCGTATCGGGGTTAGATTCAAGTTCAGGATGGTCAAATTCAAAAGTTCTGCCTGTGCGGTCTTGGTAAATAAATCTGTACAGGTGTCGAGGGTCAAAATCAAAAGCTTCGGCAATTACTGTAGCTACTTCATCTAAATTCAAGTAATTAGGAATAGCAATGCGTCGCCAAGCATCCTGCAAAGTAACTTTAAATATATAAGTACCCTCAGTAAAACCGCCTTCTGCAATCACTAAAGTTTGTGACCATTCGGGAAAATAGGGTTGCAAATAAGGTTTTAAAGTCTCAAAAGCTATCCGAAAATCTAACCGAAATTTGGCATAATCTTCTATTTGGATATTTGTACGGCTTTCTGTTAATATAGCCATAATTGCATTACCTAAAGGCAAAGGTTTAACATCAGTAAAACGCCAGCCTTTAGCGGGTTGTGGTTGTCCTGATGTCAGTTCAATTAAGCCAAATAAATGCAAAAGAGCGAGATTATGGAATCCAGGAAAATAACTTAATTTATTTTGTTCTAAATAATTATTAAATTTTAATCCTGTTTCTGGCATATCTCCCCAAAATAATAAACACCGATATGCTTGGTCAAACATATCTCTTTCATCACCTAATAGTTTATCGCCTCCCCAAACTAACCAAGATTCTAATAGTGTAAAATATTGTTCTGTGGGGTTAAGATTCTGCCAAATTTGCAGAAATTTTGGGTCTAAAACTAATTTGCTCTTTTTACCTATGGTAATTAGTTGAGATAGTCCAGAAGCACGGAGAAGGAAATAAAGACCGTGAATATAGGGGTAAGATTTTTGGACAGGACGTTTAAAATTAATATCTATGGGAGAACTTAATAGAGAGTTAAGCTGTTGCAGGTATTTAAGGGAGAATTGGTGATGAGTGTTACTAACTTCAACGCCATCAGGTTGGAGAAATTCTAAAATAGTTTGAAAATCTTTTAAAATTGTGCCTGGGGTATGTTGACTAATGGTTTGTTTTTGAAGTAGTTGTTTTTTATCTGCCGTCAGTGGTAGTTTATCTCGGATTTTGTCGGGAATGATAGAAAATAGTTTATTCATTTGATTTGAGAAAAGAAATTTATTCAACTACAGGTTTTTATTTGGGGAATGGTTGCAAAATTTTCGATATTTAGCCCATCACTCTTTACTAAAAATCTCCTCTAGGGTTAGGGGTTTACCCGCAAGTTCAGAAGCTAAATCTCTGAGTTTAAACAAAGTTTCAAAATGTCCACGATCCAATTGTCCTTTTTTGGCAGATGACAGGGTTCTCTTGTCTAATCCAGTCATTTCCTTAGCTTTTTGAATAGATATGTTTTTGTCTTCTGTCCAATAACTAGAAAGGTCAACATACTTGGTCATAAAAATACTTAGCTCCTGTTGGATTCTTCATTAGCTATTAATTCATCCCATATTTGGTTAATTTTGGAGTTTATTGCATCCATTGTGATGGATTCCCCTTCATGATTAAGACGCTGACAGGCTTCATAAAACAAAATCGTTTGCTCTACCTGTGCGCCCTCGGTTCTACCTTGACGGTCAGCTATCCGTGACAAAATACCTCTGATATCCCTATCAAGTTTGTAGTTAACACGGTCGGTTAATCGGTTTCTTCTTGGTCTTCCCACAGTAGCTATTGTCATATTTATGCCTTTATTAAAGCAAAATACATCAGCTATTTTTTATATTACATGATAATTAGTTTTTATCTGTACAAAACACATAAAATTAATTATAATAGGTATAACAAAGGCGATCGCCCTCCCGCCAAGAAGTTGCGATCGCCCAAACCATTTATCAAGGTTAATCTCATGATGACACAAATACAGAAAACCAACGAAGACCAAAGTTACTGCACCCGTTTTAGCGATGGAGTCAGTGGGATGAGTGTAACAGCTTTAGCTCAGTTTTGTGGAGTAGAACAGCACACCATTACCCAGACATTAAACCGTCTCAGGGATTCTGACCCTATCACGAATGATCTTCAAAATACCCTAAAACCTTTTGCTGGTAGTGACTGGAGACTCATCACGAACGACCCATCTGGCAGGGTCTTCATTATTGACGAAGTTTGTCATGCAGTCCTAGAATATTATGCACTGGAAGCAAGAAAGTATAAAGGTAAACAAATAGCAATTGAAAATTATCGGATGATTGCCAAAGCTGGGTTAAGAATGTTTATCTGGTCACAAACTGGATACTCCCCAATTAATCCAAGCTCTCAGGGAATAATCAGCAAAGAAGAATTATCAGTAATGATCTCCAACGCTATTGAAAAATCCCTAACTCCCATCACCCAACAACTCAACGAAATTCAAGAGCAGATCCAATTAGTCCCCGGTGTCAAACCTAAACGTTCCTGGACTCTGCCAGCATCCACACCACAGGAAGAAGTGCCACCAGATTATGTACAGTTAGAAGATGGTTCTTGGTTATCGCCAGAAGGTTATCAATCAATTTTAAAGCAGGGCAGACATTCTTTACCTTGGGATGTTCGCAGACTTGATGGTTCTAACTAGGTATTGGGGCAGTTGTGGTGATTGCCTTGTAATTCTTAGAGGAAACTTTTATAGTACGTACTAACTAGTAAATTCTTAGAGGAAACTTTCTATTATCCGTATCATCAATTTATATTTGTAGTTCAAGCTACCCATACATAAATACCAATAAATTCTTAGATAAAAAGTTTAAGAATGATAATATCGCCCCAGAAGGTTATATTGGTTTCGTTTTAATTCCTACAATATTAGAGTTTTGCGGTTTCCTCTAAGAAAATCCTTCAGTGATTACACTTACTCTATATAATTACTTTTGGGTTTTCTCTAAGAATGTTGGAAAAGGTTGCTCCTACATTTCCTTTGTTCCATGCTACTGTCAAAATTTTCTTAGAGGAAAATCCCAAAGGTACGTTATTCCGCCAAATATTCTATCACTGCTTCCAAATCTAACATTGCCTGATTAAATCTATTCAACATTGCTTTAGCTACTTCTGGTTCACTATTAACATTTTGTAGCTTTTCTCTCACCACATGGTCAAGTGCTTCTATCCACAGTGATAAATTGGTATTTCGTACTGCTGTTAATAACCCCATATTCGTAAGCACAGATAAATGAAACCCTAAATTATCTTGTCCACCGTAACCCAGATATCCATTACTCAGTTCTAGTTTTGCTGGGGTAAATTCCTCATATTGGTCAAAAGTAATGCCACTGGGTTCTAATTGGGGTTGGGGTAAAGGTGGTTGAGTCATAATGTGTGCGGCAAGTAATTGTGACATTCGCAAAACACGGTCATTCCAAGTACCAAGTTCATCAATAATTTGATTTCGTGCTTCTATGTTATTCCATATTCCAAACTTCTGAATTAGCTAACTCAAAAGCATAGTTAAATTCTATATCAGGGGCTATCCATTCAATAAAATACATAGTTTCTGTAATTAAACTTTTGACAACATCATTATTATTAGAATCCAGTAATAAACACTGAATTTGTTTTAAGTGATTGTCTAACTTATTTAACCTGATAGAAACATCATCTTTAATAAATATTGTTTGTAAAGTAATTAAGTTAGTCATCCCAAAACCTCTAGAAAACTTTAATTTCTGTAAAATTTGCTCTATTTGTTATGGTGTAGCACGACCATAAATAATCTCTATCAATTAAATCCACTCCTTTACATAACTACTTTTAAATTTATTGATATTTTAAATAAAACAGCAGAAGTCCCACGTCTCACTCTTAGGAGCGTGGGATGAATGCGCGTGAGTGAGGAATTGCCCAACAGACGAAATTGAACGTAGTTCAATCAGGATCGTTGGTCAATGACGAATGAACATTTTCCGCTTTGAGAGAATCTACCCAATCTTCGACTAAGGACGTAATGGTTTTATCTTTGGCTGCGGCATAAGTTTGCAGTATTCGCATTCTTCTTTCGCTGATTCTCAGACTTTATGTTATATTATAAACAGGTCGAAAGGGAACAAAAAAAACATGAGAACATCTTACCAATACCGATTGAAACCGACGAAAGAACAAGCCAAAAAGATTGATAAAACATTAGATATGCTACGGCATCAGTACAATTATCAACTGGCTGAACGCTTCCACTGGTATGAACAAAATCGTTCTCCTATTGATAGATGTTCCATTTTTGTTTGTCATTTACCAGAACTAAAAGACAAGCCTAACCGCTTTAGTCAACAAGCATCATTAACCCAACTTAAAAAAGACCGTCCTTGGTACACGAATATCTATTCTCAAGTGCTACAGGAAGTTCCAAAAAAGGTAGAGATAGCTTTTGACCGATGGCTAAAAGGTGATGTTAATGGTAAAAAATCGGGTAGACCTAGATTTAAAGGTGCGGGGCAATATAAAACATTTACTTTTCCTCAATTCAAACAACATCACTTTGTTAATAATAAGATTACGTTATCAAAGATAGGCGATATTAAAGTAATTGTTCACCGTCAAATACCCGATGGGTTTGATATTAAAACTGTGTCTGTTACTAAAAAAGCAGACGGGTATTATATCACCCTAAGTCTTGACGACAAAACAGTTCCAACGGTTAAACCTGATTTTAATGCTAATAATATTGTTGGTATTGATGTAGGTTTAATAGATTTTATTGTCACCTCAGATGATGAAAGAATTGCAGCCCCTAAGTTTTTACGTAAAGCTGAACGCAAATTAAAATCTGCACAACGTCGTGTTTCTCGCAGAAAGAAGGGATCTAATCGTCGTAAAAAAGCGATTAAAAAACTGGGTATTCAGCACAAGAAAGTAGCAGATACCCGCAAAGACTTCCACTTTAAAACTACAAACAATCTACTCAAAAAGTACGATGTTATTGCTGTTGAAAAGTTGAACATAAAAGGACTCACTAGAACAAGGTTGGCAAAAAGTATTAACGATGCTGGCTGGGGTCAATTCATAGAAATACTTTCAAGCAAAGCCGAAAATGCTGGCTTAAAAGTAGTTTCTGTAAACCCAAACGGCACAAGTCAAGAATGTTCTAATTGTGGTCATAAAGTTAAAAAGCCGCTATCCCAAAGAATGCACAATTGTCCTAACTGTAAGGTCAGTTTGTGTCGGGATCTAAATGCTTCAATTAATATCAAGAACCGTGGGACACACGGCCTTAAAGCTCAGTCAATGTCTTCATAGAAGAGTCGCTGAGAAGCCCACACTCACCTGAAAGGGAGTGTGTGGAGTATGTCACATAAAATATAGGATAATTATAGCAGTTATTACCAGGGAATCCCAATGGACAGAAATCATTACGATAAGTTAAGCGCTGAAGAAAAGTTAGAATTTTTGGAAATTGCTACTGAACATTTGACGATAGATGAAAAAGCTAAGTTGGTAAAAAAATTATTTCCTATCAAAGACGATAATGGTTGCTCTGTAACAATGGGAAATTCTCAAGTCCATGCTAATACTGTTTATCAATTTAATCTTAACAGTAAAGATGAAATCAAAGATATATGGGAGGCGATCGCTGAAACAATCAAAAATAATCCTAACAAGAAAGTTGAATAAAAGAGAATATGCCAAAACCCCAGGAGCAAAATAAATCACGTCATGCCGCAGCCGATGAGGAATGTTGTGACGAAATGGCAGAAAAGTACGGCTGGAAACTTGTTGATGTGGAAGAAACTGGTAACGATGTTTTGCCAGTAGATTGTGTATTTGAAGGCGATACAGAATTTCCTAAATCATATTACGATACTGAGGAAAAAGATGATGCGTAGATGGATTGTGTTTCGTGCTGATAAACGTCAACCAGGTTGGCAAGACAGAAAATATGCTCACACGGGTTCTTTAACCAAAACTCTAGGTGAACACTATGATTGTTCAGATACACCACTACCCGAAGTTGGTTATCGTCCCCCGGAATTTATTAAAGTTGAGCAGTTTGTTGATGCCGAATACCCAGAAGCCAAAACCCATCATCGTTTAAGTGATTGGGAAGTAACCAGTGTTGAAACCTATACTCCTGATATTTCCGGTATGGGATTTGATATGATTGTGATTTGTTATTGTAAGTATGTACCTATTAATGCAGCACTTCAACCAATGCCAGAACGACAGATGCCAGTAAAGCAAACAGTAAATGTTTAAGATTCAGAACTTCCAGGTATTTGCTTGGAAGTTTTTTTATGGGCAACAACAATAGACAGGGATTTTCTCAGTATTTAAGTTTTTCTCTAAGAATTTCTCAGTAGTTTAGTTGAGGATAATTAATCCCACATCTAAAAATTATTTGCTTTAATCATTTTATATTATTTAATACGCATCACAAAATTAAGAAATCCTAGTTACTAAATTTACTAGGTTCTTGTTGTAGAATTACTCAAGAAAATTCTTAGAGAAAATTTATTATTTATGAGTTTTCTTAGAGTTTTTACTGAGTGTTATAAACTTCCTGATATTTTGTACACTGTTACCGTTGTGGATCATATTTGCAACTGCGGTAACTATTTTTGTGGCAACTCCCAAAGAGCGGTTTTTCCATTGACCATCAATTTTCTCCTTCCAATTGTATCCCCAACGCCAATGTAGATAATTATGCTTATCGCGTTCACCTTCTACACGAGGGTAACTAACTATTGAACCATTCTTTAATTTCTTATTTTCAAGATACTGGTACAAACAACCACAGGCATGGGTTATTTCAGTATCTAAGTTTTTCTCTAAGAATTTCTCAGTAGTTAGAGTTTCCTTACCTAATTCCTCCGTATCTAAGTTTTTCTCTAAGAATTTCTCAGTAGTTAGAGTTTCCTTACCTAATTCCTCCGTATCTAAGTTTTTCTCTAAGAATTTCTCAGTAGTCAGGGTTTCCTTACCTGCTTCCTCCGTATCTAAGTTTTTCTCTAAGAATTTCTCAGTAGTTATTGACCCCGGCAATTGTGGCAAGGTATTGAACTCTGTTAACTCCGATGGCGGCAACTCTGGGATCAAGAAGATTTCCTGCTGCCTGTCTTTGTTTTCTAATAGTGCCGTTGCCGGACGAAACTCCGAGGGGTCTAGCCAACTCGGCGGGATATCGTACCACTCGCTGAGGATAACCGGGTTTAGCACTTCGCCTTTGGGCAATAACCCCAGCTTTTTCAATTGTGTTTCTAGCTTGGTTTGGCCAGGAGGTCGTCCGTTCCCAGTTGAGCTTAATGCACCGGGAGATTCCAACCAAAAGTAATCGTTGTCTAAGAAAGGGGGCTGCAAAGTGTCCTGAACATACACAAAGCCATTCCGCATCATACCCGCTACTGTCAATGGTTGTGACCACGCCCCTAAAATATGACCCTGTTGGTTGTCCTGGGTAATTGGGACAGGTGAGTAGTCCGGTAACGTTTTCGATACAAAAGAATTTGGGTTGGATTCTGGTAATACTTTCCAGCATTGCGGGGAAACAGTCTCGTTCGTCGGTTGCTCCCAATCGTTTACCGTTGATGGAGAAGGGCTGACAGGGTGCTGAAGCTGTAATAACGTCAATTCCTCTGATGTCTTGAACTGGTAAACCTCGCACGTCTCCGTAGTTGTGGACACCGGGGAATCGTTTAGAAAGGATGTCCGTACAGTAGTCGTCGTTGTCGCAGACTCCCATGAGTTCCCAACCTGCGCGGAGTCCGGCGATTCCAAAACCTGCACCAACGCCGGAGCATAAATCGAGTTGTCGCATTTTTCCTCTAAGAAAATCAAACTGACTTTTTCACCTGACTGAAACCACCCCATTGAAAAGCCTAATTCCACTGCTTGATTGATAACTGATATTTCAGTCTTGAGGGCTTGACTGAGTTCTGCTGTGGAAGCTGCTGTACCATCGCTTAGGAATAATGCTATTGCCCCCAACAATTCCCAATGTTCAATGAGTTGGTTTAAATACCAAACAGGACTTAGATACCGTTGTTTGATGTAGTCAGTAATGGGAATGGTCCAGTCTTTCCAAATAATTTTGTGACCATCATAGAAACCGTCATGCCAGTTTTGGTGGTAATTCCAAGGTGTAGTTAGTACACTGGTTTTCATAGTTACTCACTCCCCAAATACGCTGTTGAAGCTGCTTCCCAGTCAAAGTTTTCAACTTCTTTTTTGCGCTCTTGTATTTCCCGGTTCTCATTGTCTGTGCGGTCAGGGACTCCAGGCATTGCCATTGTTTTAGCTAGGCTGCGGATATCAACTTGACGTTGTACAGTTTTACGCCAATCTTCTCGGCTAAAGAAATCCAGTTTTTGACAAATTGCTGGTAAGAAGCGAGTGTCAAAGTTTGCAATGTCTATTTGATCCCATATCTCTTTAAATTTTCCACAAGATGGGTTTTGACAAGCTATATTTCGGTCTTGATTGTAGTCATAGTCAATAATAATCAATTTAGCTAAATGCGCTTGTACAAATCCTTTGTCCTGACAGCAAAAACAGTTCCATTTGGGGTAAAAGATTTCTTTTTCCTCTTCCGACTGAGGATTTAAAGGTAGTCTTTCAAACTTAGGTAAATCGCCAATCATGTCTCATTTCTCCAAATCAAGTTATTAGCATCAGCCCAATTGCAAAAATCACGGCGAACGTACTGGTTTGCTATGTCATCAGCCCGAAATCCAGCCGGACCTAATTCGCGTATTTTTTCTAGCCATTCTTCTTTTTGTGGGTGGTTCTCCCATTTACTGGACTGCGCGGTGGAAACTTTACCTTGGGACTTTTCCCACTGCGATCGCAATTCCTCAAAATGCACTTCAATCCATCTTTGGGGCAATGTTGGAACGTTAGGTAATCTATTGGCTTTATCTAAACCAAACTTTTCAAAATCCTCTCTCTCGCTATCTGATAAGTCTGAGAGAAAGTTTTGGTAAGTTTGATTAGTTTGATTAGTCTGAGGAGCGGTGGAATCCTGATTTGGCAAGGGTTCTAACTCTTGATTGGGGCTTAAATTAGCTCCTTCGGGGTTTAAATAATCTTTTTCGGGGCTTAAATTAGCTCCTTCGGGGCTTAAATAATCTTTTTCGGGGCTTAAATTAGCTCCTTCGGGGCTTAAATAAGCCGAACGATTATCCTGACTGGGTTTCGGCTTAGATTTAGAGGGAGATTTTAACCTATCGGCCTCAGCCCTAGCATTAGCAGCGGTGGTGTTATGACCCTGAATGACTACGGTGCGGTATTCATAAAGCCCTAGACTACGAAGTTTTCTGAAATCCTTTTCAACCGCTTCTACTGAACTACCTATAGCCACAGCGATTTCTGGAATAGAAGGGAGATCATGATATTTGATTTCACCATCGGTCGTATAATCAGCAAACGGGTCAATAAGCATTAAATAGATCCAAAGACGGCATTGATTGCCAGTTAACTTGTTGGTAATGACCAAAGCAGCGTCACGCTTAGAAATCATAAAATAACCTTGCATTCTTGATTCCTCGATAGGTTGTGGATTACGAACAGTGCGAGTTTTAGTTTTCATGGCTAATGCACCCCCAAAGTAATTGAGAGTAAATAACTGGTTATTGCTTCTGGTTTAAAAATTTTGGTGAGTATGGCTATGCTACGCAAGTTATCACTACAGTCAGACTCTAAACGCTTGAAAAGCACTGTTGATAATACTTTCAATGCGGTGGACTGTAGAAAAACATTGGTGAAAAAGTCTAGTAAATCCGGTTTTATTGATGCTGAAGTCCAACAATCTCCTAGTTTGGACTGGAGACAGTGGAAAAATTTCTGATTATGAGTCATAATTAGGTTAAGAAATTTTATTTTTTTAAAGTTTGCCTTAGCCATTTCCGTGGTTAAGGTCTTTTTTTACATTTGAACTTCTGTTTACCCCCCTTGCAAAAAAATTACCATTTGCTATATAACAAGAGTATACTATCATCCTGATAAATAACAATGATAGAACCTAAAGAAATATTAATTCAAGCTATCGAACAGGCAATGAGTGAAGGAATGACTAATGCCAAACTCTCTCGTGCATCCGGTGTGAACAATAGTATGATTTCACGGTTGTTAAGTAGAGAAAGAGAAGATATAAGGTCTGGAGATTTCTTTAAGCTGGTTCATTCACTACCTGAACACATCAAATCAGCCACTTTGGGTAAGTTAGGAGTGGTGAGCTTTGACTTAGCGGCAATTGCGGCAAGCTCGCCTCCAGAAGAAAAAGCTAGGGTGTTGGAAGCGATCGCCCATTCTTTAACAGTGCAAATCAAAGAAAAAGCTAAAGCAGTGGCGTAAACCAAGAAACCTGATCCATTTGTTTAGAAATTGACTACCCCCCATTGCAAACTAAAGGTAATTAGATTAGAATCATTGGTGTGTAACTTATGGAAAGTTCTAAGTTAAACAGTCAATGAGTCTGATACTGTCGTGGTACTGTTGGCAGTAACTATCTAATTTGATATAAACTATATATAATCTAAAAATTCGTATAATGCAATATGAATCACAGAGAAGTTTTAATTGACGCATTAAATAAAGCGATCACCAGAGGAGAAACGGCAATCAACATATCTAAAATGTCTGGTTTTAGCAGCAGTTCTTTAAGTCGCTTAATGAATGGACTTCAGGAAGACTTATATGCCGGTTACTATTTCAGCATTTTGGATTGTTTAGATGAGGATATTCGCAAAGAAGCACTGACTAAACTGGGGATAAAAACCGAAGTTCACCCCGAAGAAATGGTGAAATATCTGAACGGACGGCAAATAGCGCAATTGATTCCGTTTTTAGACAAAGAGGACAGAGCAGATATCATGCAAGCTTTGGCATTATCACTACGCTCATCTGACCAAAAGGTTTGCGCTTAAAACCGAATATAAACACAATTATCCAGTCCTTTGTCGTAGATAGTGCTAACATTCAGTAATTTGTAGTATTCTTGTATTATTTCCGCATCAAAATACTAGAACCTTAATCTTTAGAAACCGTAAATTTCACATCTGCTAAGACTTGTCAAGAACTAAGTGCAAATACTATCAATAATGTTAAGTCTAAGGATTCACTCAAAAATTTCTATGATAACTAAAGTGCATAATAGTACCAATATTTGCTAATTTAAAACTGTAAACATTGATTAAGCGATAGTGTTGATAGGATATTCCTAGAAGAAAAGGCTAGAATATTCAAGTGTCAACAAATTTATGCAGGTCAACAACAGAAAAGTAGAGAGTGTCAGGGTGACTGAAGATATTTTGAAGCAAATACTTAATCAATGCCATCAACTAGATGACACAGCCATTAGCAATATCATCAAAAATTTAGTTGATAAACTGGAGTATCAGGAAAAATCTGCCCTGTTGGAACAGCTTGCTTCTGATGTAAGTCTAGATACTAAAGCAAGACTGGTTAAGCGGTTATTAGGCGACACTGGATTACAAGTAATATTTGGACAATCCTACGTAAACGCTACCAATTTCTATAACATTCAGTCTGCTTCTACAGAACAGTTATCAGATATTGTCTTAGCCATTGCCGATATCATCAGAAAGTCTTAGTTTTTACCTATAGTTTCTAACTATAGTCTTTACTAATACCAGTGTGTTACCATCCTGTTTTGTGCCATATTCAATAAATTATTGACTGTATTTCTTAGTAAAATACTGAGTCTTAGTTTTTCCGTGCTAAATATTTTATATTTTAACTATAGATTTTTGATATTCTGGTCATGTGAAGATAATTATGTAAAGTCAACTTTATGTTTAAGGCTGGCTTTACTGCAATAGCATGGCAAAAAGAACCAAGTTTATAAAACTTTTAGAGCGACGAAGTTTAACTCAAGAAAAGTTTGTGGAACTGGTAGAAAATGCCTGGAGTAACATTTCCGGGCGTAAACTTTCACGACAGGCTGTGAGTGCCTGGGTAAATGGTCATGCAGTCCCCAAATTCTCCCCAGCAGAGGTTTTAGCAGTTATCGAAATCCTTGAATGTACCCTGACTGAACTTGCACTTGCTTTTCCTCATGAGGGTCAGTAACTCAGCCCTAAAGGGACTGAGCTTGTAATAAATTGCAAGCTGTACTGACCAGTTTAAGTCTTCACTGACTACGTTTTTTGAGTCACGACACCCTGGAATGCGAAGCCAGTTCCCTGCTCTGTCATTTGCAATTAAACAGTTTTAAAGTCACTGAAACAGTGTTGCAAATTTAAAAAGCTCTTAAAACATTGACGAGGCTAACATTACCCGCAAGGAGGGACTTTATGTCCAAAGTATTTGTAATTGACACTGACAAACGACCATTAGATCCAATCCATTCAGCACAGGCTAGGCAACTATTAAGAAACAAAAAAGCAGCCGTATTCAGACAATTCCCATTCACGATTATCCTCAAAGAATCACGTCCAGATTCACCAGTATCACCTCTAAGATTAAAGATTGACCCTGGTGCAAAATTCACAGGAATAGCATTAGTTAACGACTCGACTGGAGAGGTTATATTTGCAGCCGAATTAAAACATAGAGGTTTTGCAATTCGAGATGCTTTAACTTCTAGACGACAATTAAGACGTTCTAGACGTGCCAAAAAAAACCGTTACAGACAACCAAGATTCTTGAATAGAACCCGTCCAGAGGGATGGTTAGCACCAAGCTTACAAAGTCGGGTTGAGAATATCAAAACTTGGGTGAAAAAGTTGCGCCAATTTGCACCAATTGGGGCGATTAGTCAGGAGTTGGTACGGTTCGATATGCAGTTAATGACTAATCCTGATATTCAAGGTAGGGAATATCAACAAGGAACTTTAGCTGGTTATGAAACCAGAGAATACTTACTAGAAAAGTGGGGTAGACAATGCGTCTATTGTGGTGTAAAAGACGTTCCTTTTCAAGTAGAACATATTCAACCCAGAGCTAAAGGTGGTAGTAATTCAATTACAAACCTCGCTTTAAGTTGTGAAAAATGTAACACAAAAAAAGGAACGAAAGATATCAAAGATTTCCTCAAAAAAGATCCATCAAAATTGGAAAAAATATTGAAACAAGCAAAAAGACCATTAGCTGATGCAGCCGCAGTAAACACAACTCGTTTTGCATTACTAGAAGTTTTAAAAGCAACTGGATTACCTGTAGAAACGGGTTCAGGAGGTTTAACTAAATTCAATCGTAGTCAACAGAAATTACAGAAAACTCACTGGATTGACGCGGCTTGTGTTGGTCAATCAACTCCAATTCTCAATATCAAAGGTGTTAAGCCATTGCTAATTACAGCTAACGGTCACGGCACTAGACAATCTTGCAGAACTGACAAACATGGATTCCCAAATCGTCACTGTTCTAGAACTAAATTTCATTTTGGGTTTCAAACAGGAGACATCGTTAAATCAGTCGTCAAAACTGGTAAAAAAATTGGCGAATATATTGGAAGAATTGCTACTCGCGCGACAGGAAGTTTCAATATCTCAACTAGAAATGGATTAGTCCAAGGAATTAGTTATAAAACCTGTAAAACTATCCACCAAAAAGATGGTTATGGCTACTCAAATTAAAAGATTCAATGCCTTTATTACCGCCCGTGTCGCTTCCCTCTCAGCACGCTTTGTGTCTGAGTTTCCCACTTACCGCGAGGTCTTATGATTCTTAATCTTGACAATGTAAACTTAACCTTACATACTTTATATAGATAGTAAGGTGCGCTATGAAACTACCAACAACATTTCAGGAACTCGACCTCACCGGATTTGATATCGAAACCAAACAGTACAATAGTATTACTAAATCAATGGTTGATATTGCTTGTGCCGTGTTGAAAAAGAATCAGGTCGGTATTGTTATCCGTAGCGTACAATCGGCTTTAAAATATATTTACGGTATTGGTGGTAGTTCTGACACGGTTTGCGATTTATTACGTCAGTGGCGGACTGAGAACATGGATCTTAAAAGAAATGAAAAAAGCCTAATCACCGCAATTCTTGAATCTGTTGATGACGGGGTTCTCGATGTGTCCGATATTCCAGGGGATTATTTGACTGCTATGAACCAATGGGCGATCGCCATTTACAAACTCGCTTACCAAAACGCCGATTCCTCTATTTCCGGTGACAAACTCAGATATCTAGTTACCGAGAATGAATTGTTAAAACAACAACTTATAGATTTTCCGAGTTTACAACTTGAACTTAATTTTCATAAAGGTGAATGTGAACGGCAGCGGGGTGAACTTAAAGAAGCCTATATAAATCTTAATAAACAACAATTAGCTGATAGTGAAGAGGTTCGGACTAAGTTGGAGGGTTTATATCAAGAACGTAATGACTTGATTGTGAAAAACAATGAACTTGGTAAAAAGTTAGCACAATTGCAAACTCACTTAGAAGAAGCTAATACTACCATTACTAATTTACAATCACAACATAGTTCAACAAATGGCAAAGTTGCTGTAGTAATTAGGTAAAGCAATGGGGGCTTTTCCTGATAATTAATGCTATCGCTTTTGGGTGCTGTTCTCTTTGGTATTTTACCATGATTTCAGCACAAGAATTACAGGAATCTCTCAAGCATTTTACCAGCACTGATAATTATTACCGACATTTGTTAGGAATTCGCTATACTGACGGTGTTCAATATTTAGCACAGGAAGCCCAGTGTTATTGGTTAATTGATGTGATTGCCAGTCATCAAACCAAACGATTATTAGCTAATAAAATGCTCAAAGATTTCCAGCTATGGTATTTGATGGTTGGCGAGGAACATGAATTCATTAAACCCAAACCTCATCATCAAGCGGTTGTGACTTGTTGGGGAGATACACCAGATCCAGAAATTACGCCATATATCAGACAGGATATTGACTTTACTGATTTTCCATTATCTGAAATCAAACTTTTTCTTGTTCAGGGTGTGTTGATGTTACCTGGGGAATATTGATGAAAGAAATGGCTTTAGTTGCGGTGCAATTAGCATTTCTTGATAATGGACACCATCAACGAATTAGTGAATGTTCTAAAGACAGATTTTCGGCGGTTCTTGGTTTTGGTAAACGCTATGATGTGATTTATCATAACTCTTATGTTTACATTACCATCAGATTTTGTTTGCCTAAGAGAAAAGCGGAATCTTTGGCTAAGAAATTGAATCAAGCACTCGACGACTGGCAAAGTAAATAGCATTATGGTGGGGTAACTCCCACTATTTAACTATAGCATAATTTGTTATTAACAGTATCAAAATAACATAATTTGTTATTGATATCTACATTAAATTTAACATTTGTAACATTATGATTTTTATTGAGAACTAAGTCTAATTAAATATTGATTTTCATAAAAATATTAACGTTTATATCCAGTATTTATCTAGAAAATGTCTGGATAAAATTAATTTTAACAACTTAAAATTCCCTGTTAAATTTCTCATTTTTAGTTAAAATACCCAAAGTTGAAATGACGAGGATTTGCAATGTTTTTAACTGCGAGTAAGGCTGCTTCTCATATCAGAGGCGTTATCAAAGACTATAATTTCTGGGGACAATCTGAAAGTGATTCTCCTTTGAAAATCAGCACAACTAAGGCTGTTATAGATGATGAGAAAATCCTGTCTTTGGATAGGTCACTTCGTGCCAAAAATGCTGGGGTTGCTCCCACTAAAGAGTTCTTGGAAACCAGAACGGTTGTTCAAAAGAACTTAGACGAAGTATTTAAACCACTGGCTTTAAATGCGATTGAGGCATTGAACGACCAAGGCGAATTACTGGATGCGGGAACTGCAAGTTTGGAAACGTTAGCAGCAGAAGCAGAATCAGTTGAATATTATGTCCAACTGTATGCAGCATTCAAACAAGTCACCAATCCCAAAATCTATTATGTTGATGCTCCTGCTGACCCCAGTGTGGGAATGTTTATTGTGGGAACAGTGGGAACAGACACGATTTATGCTAGTGCATTGTTAACTCAGACTTAGATCGCTTTTATGACCTCGGACTACAAGTTAGTTCGGGGTTATTTTTTGAAACAATAGGAATCTATAAATGCCAACAACAACACCAGGAATTTTACAATTTAGTCAACCAATTTATAAAATCACAGAATCCGGTGAATGGTTGACAGAACAGGTACAGGTATTACGTAAAGATGGGGCAACAGGGAATGTATCAGTTAAAGTTACTGCCAAAACTGAAACTGCCACCGTAGGTAAAGATATAGATAAAATTAATCAGGTTTTAACTTGGGTAGATGGTGATGTAACTCCTAAATTTGTCAATATCAAACCAATTCAAGATATGTACACTGAAGGAGATGAATTTTTAACATTATCTCTTTCTAGCATTAAAGGTGCTAAATATGCCCCAGTAAAAACTGCTCAATTGGTGATTTATGATCAAGCATTACCTGTGACTGTGCTTCAAGCAAGTGCAATTAAGGATTCTGATATTATCTCTATTTATAATCCAGTTCCTGGAAATAACACTGGTGTTAAATTTGGAGATTTTAAGAATTGGTTATATCAGGAAATAATTGCAAGTTTACCAACACCAACACCAACACCAACACCAACGCCAACACCAACTAATCTTACTTATATCCCCGACATTTTTGATAAATCTTATCAATTAAATATGGCTACCATGTTAGCTACTGGATTGAGTATTTTGGTTAATAATGTGACTGCTGGAATAGATTCATTAGGTGAGCATCTGTCCTTTGTCAAAAGATCATCTTCTTTAACCATCAAGGGCATAGAGGAAAACTTTAATTCCGATTTCGCCATAGAAATTAAATTAGCAATTAATCCCCAATATTCTAATATCATGGGAGTTGAGCCAGACGGATTATTAAATCTGCGTCCAGATGGCTCAGATTGGTGCTTTGATGTTGGCGTTGGGCAGAATAATGTAATCACAATCCCAAATTCTGTATCGGGGGAATTAACACTCGATACTATCAAAATAATTAGATCCAACAATGTACTAACACTAGATGTAAATGGAGTCTTAGTATCAAAACCAGTTATGCAAACATACAACACTGCAAATGGACTGGTCATAGGAAATTTCCAAAGTTTTGACGGTAAATTATACGGACTAAAAATATTTACTTGGTAATTACCAAACTGATTTTAACTACACAAAAGATAAATTAGTAGTTGGTGGTAATGCGAATTATCAAATGTATGGCAACGGACAGAATTTTCAATTAGTTTTACTATGATTTAGGGTTTTGGATTTTAGATGTTTAAGATCCAAAACCTTAATTAGTTAAGCAGCCTTAAATAAATACCCGATTTCAGGAATTTCACCAGCACGTTTCCAGCCAGTAGTATTACTCCATAATGGAGTGATTGTTGTTAATCCTTTGGAGATTAATTCTGATTCAAATATTTCCACAGGTTGATTATCAATATTCATAAACCAACTGCGATTATTTGGGATTAATAATTCTGTGGGAATTGGGGGAATTGGCGGACTATTATGCTTAATTGCTTCAATTATTGGCAATGTTGCTGGGTCAGGTTGGATATCAAAACCTTTAGAAAATTTGAAAGTTGGTTTGCGTTTAGCATCAACATCAATTTGTTCACCAGTCCGGGGATTTCTGGCTTTACGTTCTGGTAAATCTCTAAAGGAAAAAACCCCAAATTTATCTATTCTCACTTCCTCACCCTCACGAAGAGAAACTTGAATAAATTTATAGAAAGATTCAAGCACACTTTTTACAGTTACTTCACTGTATCCTGTGGATTGTTGCAAATATTCGGATAGGTTGGCGTTCATATTCTCGTATCATTTAACAGCATCAGATTATGATTTAATTATTACTCAAAAACAGGTGAATTTGACAAGTGGCAACTAAGATTTTTTGGAATAATTCAGGAGTCAGGAGTTAGGAGTTAGGAGTCAGGAGTTAGGAGTCAAGAATCAAGAATCAAGAATCAAGAATCAAGAATCAGGAATCAGGAATCAGGAATCAGGAATATTGGTTGATAGCAAGAATATAGAAAAGCCAGTTCTTCATCAATTACTAAGAAGGATTCCAAAACTCTGATTCACTCTATATCCTGAATCCTTACGATTATTTTAAGACTATTTAAAAGTCAGAAAATCCTTGATATCTTCCTTGTCCATATTGGGGTCAAATAATGTTAGTTCGCTGGTTTTCCCAGTTGCAGTTACAAACCTTGTACTATAAGCCAACATAGTTTTCGTGAGTCCTGGCGGATAATAAGGACGATATTGTTCGCCAACTAATCCTAGATGATGCCAGCCAAATTGTTGTTTAGCATCAGGAAATTGCATCTCAATTGCTAATTTTTGTTGACCTCCCTGCTCTATAATTTTGGAACGGATTTGTACTGTCTGACCTATCCAGGGTGTTGCTTTAGGGGCAGACCAACTACCATGTTGCACAGCATAAACTTTTAAGACTTTGGCTATTTCAGGTTGCATATTTTTGAGTTTTTCAATAATTTCATCTGCAAACATTGTAAACACCATGCCGGCTTCACCAGTTTCCGCTTGATGTGCAACTTTCCAATACACAGCAACCCATGATTCAGGATGGTATAAACTGCCATCGGGTTTGGGTGTGTTATAAATACTTTCTTTACTGGCTTTAAACAGTTCGGAAACTTCCCGGATCATGCGGGTGCTATCATCATTTTCTTCTTTCCAAAGAATTGCTTTTTTCATTTCCGCCCGATATTCTGTACGGTCAGCCATTGCTTTCTCTAATTGTGCCGGTGCATACTCAACATTACCAAACAGGACTTTCTCGTAGGTTCTGGGTGAAGAATCCAGTTTTAGGTCTGGGGCTTTCCAATAACTATTAACAGTTTGCACCAGTCTCGAAATTGTGTCTAAAGCATCATCTTTAACCGCGCATTTACGACTGAGATAACACTCCTTGTCTTTGAAATCTTTTAACCAAGGGGATTCCGCACCCTGTTCATTTAAGAAATCCCTGACCGCATCCAGTCCGTTTTTATTGTTGGGATATGCAGACTTCAAACTATCAACAGCAATTTGTACCTGCTGAGAGAGAAAATCAATAATCGGCATTTCCTCATCTTGTTTTTGTTCACCCCCGGCGGGAATGTTCAATACTATTTGTTCACAACCACCAGAACGGGCGCGTGCCAATAATGAGGCCACAATCCCCGTCATATCATTCATGCTATTAATCGCAATCTGTTGGAGATTCCCCTGTAATGCCATCTTGGGGAATTTCTTGGTGGCTGGGGGTTCATCGAAGTTAGCGATCGCATTCCTCATATTCGGATACGCAGAAGATTTGATTAACTGTATAAAATCACCATCCGTATCACGCCCTAAGTTCAGTAGTAGTTTGCGGGGTGCGGCCATGATGCCGGTGGCGTTGATGTAGGTCCCCTCATGTTTGTTTTCCCAGAGTTGACAATCCCCCCAATGTCGCATGGGATTACAGAACACTATGTACTCACCTGGTTCAAAGTCGGGGGCGCAGAATACTTTTTTACCTTGGATTCTGCCATCTGGTAATACTGTATGATAATGAGCCAGGGATTCATCTGGTTGTGCCATTGTTGAATAGAATCGGATACCCGCAGCTTTAGCTAAGTTTAACCATACAGCCCTCATGCGTTCTTTGATACGAGTTACCACATAGGGATGTAACAGTAAAAGACCTGCTTTATCGGCTTTAATAATCCGAATCATGGTGTTTTCATATTCAGCTTCGGACTGGAGTTGATCGCTACCTTCTTCGATTTCTGCCTCCGCTTCTGATTGGTCAATTCTCAGGATTTCTGCTAGGTCGGTGATGGAATTATAGGCTTGGGATAGGCGATCGCATTTAGCTTCTAATTTGCTGATGATATTATCTTTTTGTAGCACTTCAAATGAGAACCACTGAAGTAACATCCATCCTGGTTTAGCCCGGCGTAATTCCCCCTCAAACACCAAACCAAATAATAGTTTACCTTGATGATTACCTAACGCTGGTTTATTACCTTTGAGTGAAGATAAGGGAATGACTAAATCAAATTCAGAAGAGTCGAGTTTAGGGTTATAACCAACAGTACCTTTACCAATCCATTCTACTAAATTATCGTTGTTTCTGAATGCTGCTCTGAATTGTAAGGGTTTATTTTCATCAGGTTCAAGTTCTTCGTCTTCTCCAGTATCGGGATTAAATTGTTGTAATGGCAGTCCCAATAATTGCATCAGTGCTTTACTAGCTTTGGCGTGACTATCCCCAGTTTCCCAGTGAATATTATTGACTGCATCATCTAAGTCGTTACCATCTGCATCTTTATTTTCATCATCTACCACCACATATTTCATTTGTTTGTATACCAGTTTCTTACAACCAGTATGCAAAATGCTACCGTAAATTATACGTTTCCATTGGTCTTTAGGGGCTTCACCAAAATACTTTTTACCGATGGTTTTTTCATTAGTGAATGTGAATCTTCCATGATTTCTAGAACCACTGGCTAAATCCAGAAAGAATGCTGCTTGATAACCTTTGGGTTTAAATGCGTTTAGTGCTGATGCTTTGGTTTCTGTTGTTTCTATTTCCCCAATACAAAAATCTAATTTTGGATGTAATCCTGCTAATAATATATTTCGTAAGACTACTTTAGGTGCATTTGACCATTTATTTTCAGTACAATTCCACACTGACCATTCAGCAACGGTGGCGATTGAACCTACTGAACCATCTTCGATATAGCGGGTGTTTGTGAATGTTATTGGCATAATTAAAAATCCATGTATTCTAAACTTGATAATCCTTCTTTAATTGTGATAGCTGCTTCTTCAGGAATAATTACCGGAGTTTCATTGGATATGTCCATGCTTCTAGCAATCTGTTCATTTTTAAATGTCAAAGCATAAATAAAGTCATAATTCTTATTGGTTTCGGTAATAAATCCCTCTTTTAATGTTTGTATATCCTTCATTTTCTCGTCACCAATTACTCTGGCACAACAAATATCTGGTTCTGTTTGCGATGCCAATAATCCCAGTATCAAGATAAAATCACCGAGTTGATTTCTTTTAGCCATTTTGATAGCAATAATCACCAGGATTGCTGCTGCTAAAATATAAGGAGCGCAAGCTGTTAATAAACCCCATGCCCCGGCAAACATTCCAGTATTATTGAAAACTGCTGGTAATAAGTCTTTGACTGTTCTTAGTAATCCCCCAGTAATATAACGAATTGCTTCACCTCCGGGAATATCCAATCGTTTTAAGATTATGGAAATCGTAGTATTTTTTAACGCTTCAACGAAAACTCCCGGTAATTGCACTCCCTTTAAAATAAATGTTGTCAGAATACTTTCGGTAATCTTTTTCAATACTTCAATGGCGTTGATTGTTGTCGGTATATCCACAGGAGCAATTGCACCATAAGCACTAGAAATATTCCCAAATTGGGATTTAAGTGAATCTTCTTTATAGTTATTTTCTTCTTTATTAGATAACAATTTCCCGGCTTTTCTAAATAGTTTTTTGATACCGTTAATTGTTGGATTAACAATCTTGCTTTTCAGAAACTTCAACAGTCCTGATTTATCCTTGTGTTCTTGTCTCGCTTCTGCCCTCGCTGTTTTGGACTCATCTTTACCTAACATCAATTCTTTGATTGATTGTAAAGCATCTGCAAGTTGTTCTTTGAGTTTATCTAGAAGTCCTTGGAATATATTGACAATGTTGAGGTTGTCCTGGGGAAAATCAGCGATCGCCGATGGAAATTCCTGTTCTGTTTTCTCCCTAATTGCCACAAAGTGATTCCTTACTTCCTGTGGTACAGGGTCTTCTTGTTCATCAAATTGGGATAATAAACTATCATAAGCATTGAGCATTAATGTTTTTAAATCTTCAATTTGTTGAGAAAACCAATCTTTATTTACTTGTTCTACAGATTTAATTTTGTCATAAACTGAATCATCGTTATCATAACCACTATTATTAATATTCTTCCAATTAATCAGTATATTATTAACTTCTACGGCTGCTTTATAAGTTTCGATATTCGCTGGGCGTTGTCCAATTGCATCAATTTTTTGTTGTCCAACAGCACTTGGATTACCGTGTACTTTAGAGTTGAAAACTTTGTTTACACCATAACAAGATTGCAAGATTTCCGCAGAAGCATAGCCAACTTCATCGTCTAATTCTGATTTAGAAAAGTAATTAATAATCGCTTTTAGTGAAGGTAAATTATCTTGCGAGTAAACTACTGGTTGAATTGAATCAAACCAATCCTCTTTATTTGACAAAGCTTGCACAACATCTGTGGGGACTCTTAACCCACCCTTGTTTACCCAAATTCCATCGGTTATTTGACTTAAAACTTCTTCTGGTGTCATGGTCTATCAATTTAATTTAGTTAATAAAAATATGTTAAGGATGCTAATGCTATCGCTTTGGGGTTGTGTTGTTGTTAGTTAAGATCATGACCACTGCATTCGTTAAACGTACAGGAATCAACCCTTTAAAATCAATTGAACTCACTGTTGAGCAATTAAATATACTATTGAATGAACCCCGAATTACTGGAGTTGTTGATATTTCAAGTTCAGGTAAGTTAATTGTCAACTGTGAAGACGGTTTGGCTAGGATGATTGGGTTTTCTGATAATGAAATAATCTGGTTTGATAGTTATTCAGACCAGGGTTAGTAGAAAAAAGGGAATAGGTATGAGTCAATCTATTCCCATCACTTCATCATCTATTAACTGAAATCTAGCCATTGTTTAATTTTAGCACAATCACTAATAAAATCAACTTTTGTACATTGAAATGAAGATTACAAAAATCATTGATGCTATCGCTTTTTAGTCTTGGTGTTTTTGAGATTTAATGATGAACACAATCAATTTTGCGGGTATTGAAGGCAAGGTTTTACAAGTTAGTCCACATGGGAATTATGTCACGGTAAGTTTGAGCGATCGCATTACCATTGTGGGTACTTACTCGAACAAGTTTCATTGGCCAGAATCCACCGATGAAAGCTCAGGATTCACCAGTTTTATCACTTACATTGGTTTGAAACAATTGGAGTTCCCCAGATTTAGAGATTGGGTAATTGCTAATAATGGGTATTTCGAGGGAGACGACGGTACACCCCGACAATCAAAACGAGTCCGCAGATTTCCACTGGAGATTAAGGTGAGGGGTTTACTCGCTGAATCTGTTGTTGAGTTGATTCATGGGGAAATTGGATAATGCTGGAAAATACAGGTGACAATTACCTATTAAGGTGATTGAGGATTGAAACCAGCAATAACAAATAGCAAACACAATAGCGTTATTGATTATCGGTAATGCTATTGCTGTTGTTTTCTGAAGATGGTTATATTATAGAGGATTTAAAGATGATTGGACAATTATTTACCACTGGCATTGGTATTTATCAAATGTATCCTGGCACTGAAAATAAATGGATTGCCCAAGTTGATTTTGAGGATGAAAGTCATGCCCAATTAGGTGGTGTAAAGGGGACTTTAGCAACTAAATATGGTGATAATTTATTGGAGTCTGTGAAAACAGTTAAACAGGATGCCCAGAATTTGGGAATTAGAATGTTGACATTACCTGATACTAAATTCAAACTCTATGTTAAACGATTGTTTGTTGATAAAACTGAGGTATGGAAACAAATTGAAGGGGTAGCCCAAGAACTCGATTTAGAAGTTGTGTCTTGTTTACCTGAATAAGTGTTTGATTTGCTGGTTAAATCTAGTGGTTTTTTCTTGGCAGATAATTTTATGAATATCCCTGATTTCTTGATAATATCATAAATCAGGGATATAACAGTATTATTTTTGCTGTAATTCTGCATCAATTAATGTTTGAAATTCCTCCAAAGAATTAACATTAATACTTGGTAAAAGTAAATTTTCCAGGATGGACATATTATCAATTTGCTTGATATTATAGATTATCTTTTCTGGAAGATTATCAAATCTAGTAGAGAGGATTTTGATAATGTCATCTTGACGAGTTATTTTAGCTCCTTTTTCTTGGGCATTTTCTTCAATAGTGCTGAGGAATGGCATATTTAACTCCTTTTCGTAATCATTTAATTTGGTTTGAAATTCTGTTTGTAATGGTGGTGGCAAAGTCATCATTCTATCAATAAACTTCACTAAATTAATAATGTCAAATTTAGTTGTTATGGAAACTGTAAGTTAAACGATTAATATTGTCTGCATTTAATCAATTGCTAAATATCAAAGTAATAATTTTTGAACTTTAGTAGTTTGTTATGCTTATCCCTGACTTCCTCATAATAGAAGAAATCAGGGATATAATATCATTGATTTTGCTGTAATTCTGCATCAATTAACTTTTGAAATTCCTCCAATGAGGGAACACTAATACTTGACAAAAGTAAATTTTCCAGAATAAGCATATCATCAATTTTTGTGATAGAATTACTCATCAATTCTGTAACATGATCAAATCTCTTGGAGAGAATTTTGATAATATTGTTTTGGCAGGTTTTTTTAGCACCTTTTACTTGGCCTCTTTCTTCTGCAAGTTCTTCAATAGTGCTGAGGAAAGGCATATTTAGCTCCTTTTCATGTTGTTCTAATTTATGGTTAAACTCTAATTGCAATGGTGGTGGTAAGGTCATCATTTTATCAATAAACTTGACTAAATTAATAATGTCAAACTTAGTTAAGCCTTTTTGATACAATGGTCTGACTAAACTCTATTTCCATTTCTCTCTCTGGTTTATTATTTATTTACCAGATCCCCGACTGCTTTTTTCCATTTTCTCAATAAATGATGAATTTAGTTAATAATTCGGGAATCTGATATGATTAATTTTTATGTAAAGCCGAGTCAATTAACTGCTGAAATTCCTCCAAAGAATTAACATTAATACTGGGTAAAAGTAAATTTTCCAGGATGGACATATCATCAATTTGCTTGATAGCATAGATCATCTTTTCTGGAAGATTATCAAATCTATTGGTGAGGATTTTGATAATGTTTTCTTGGCAAGTTTTTCTAGCCCCAATTTCTTTACCGATTTCCTTACCAATTTCCTTGCCAATTTCCTTACCTTTTTCTTGGGCATTTTCTTCAATAGTGCTGAGGAATGGCATATTTAACTCCTTTTCGTAATCATCTAATTTGGTTTGAAATTCCGTTTGTAATGGTGGTGGCAAAGTCATCATTTTATCAATGCACTTAACTAGATTAATAATGTCAAACTTAGTTAAGCCTCTTTGATATAATGGTCTAACTAAACTCCACTTCCATTGTTCTCTTGCAGTTAAGTCCCTAGTAGTAGCTTTGGTTTTTAGATGTGCCATTACTATTATAGCAAATAAATTATTACTTGCTTCTAGGTCTGACCATTGATAGTCTAATAGTTTGACAATACTAAATTCCATTTTAACTCTACTATTACCTAAACCGTATTCATAACTATTTGGTCGCCAACTTTTGTTTTCATCTCCTAATATTGCTAAACTTATTACTGGTTGATTAAATAAATCATAAGAACGATAATTATAGATAAACATTCTTTGTGGAAATTCTTTATCATGCTGACTTTGGACTTCTATATGTATTAAAATCCAAATTACTTCATTATTTAATAACCACACTTGAAACAATTTATCAGCATAGCGTTTTTTAGTTTGACTAGATGCGGTAATTTGTTCTAGTTCCTTATCTAAAGATATAGGAGTTTTACTCCAGTCAATTTCTTGATGAATGTCTGGATAGAAGAATTGTAAGAATAATTCCAAATATTCCCCTATAGCTTCTTTCCATGTTTGATCATAGTTCGCTGTTGCTTCCGTCATATCTGCCCCCGGTTTTTGGGATTAATCATAAATCCCGGGTAGCCGCCGAGATACCCGCAAAATGGGACACGTTGTAAAGTTATGTTACGCTGATGTTTGAAAATCCTTGATTTTACGTTGTTTCATTACTAGATTGAACGTGTTATCTCTTGTGAAAATATTCCCTAAAAGGGTCATTTATGGGCAAGTATAAGGGATAAAAAGAGGTGAAAACTTGGTTTTTCCGTGCAAAATTTTGATTCGTCCAATATCATTTTTGGGCAAGTTAGTAAATCACTAAAGCAGTTTCCGCAACATTTGTTTACAACGTGTCCCATTTTGCAGGTATCCCGGCGGACTCCCGTATAGCGATCGCTTTCTATTCTAGTGGGAAATCGAAAACTGCGATAGCGAAGCGCTCCGAAGGAATCGCTCTTTAATTCTAATGAGAAATATAGCGATAGCGAAGCGCTCCGAAGGAATCGCTCTACAGAAATCGCTACAATTAGTTTTTAGCCCTCTAAGTAATCCCTTAATAATTTTTCCTTGGTTTGAGCTAAATCTTCCTTCTCTGCTTCTGTCAATTCGAGTCTAAATTTTTCCACTTCCAATTGTTGTTTCAATTTTTGTTCTGCACTTAAATTAATTGGTAATTTTTTGATGTCGTTATCACCAGGAATAAATTGATGTTGACGGTACATAAACCTAAAATGCCGTTTGTCCTGTGATGGTAGTGCATCCCACACTTTAGATTCCCAACCTGGTGGCATAAACTCAAGTTGCAACTGCTGAGAGTTTTGCAGTTGATTTTCTTCAAGCTGCTGTATTCGCATTTCCATTTTAGGAATCTTTTTGCAAGCTTCTTTAGCGATCGCCTCACACTGAAGAAAATAGCTTCTAATTTTTTTTCCTTGCTCAGTCCCAGCCATCATGCCCATTGACTTAAAACAATCAACGGTTAAAATAATCTTCTCACATCGGCTAGAACCCTTGCCATCAGCGCACTTAACCACTTGGTTAAATGAAGTAAAATCTACTTCTACCTCAAAATTTCTTTGAAGTTTTAACTTAGCTTTTTGCTTGGTAGAATACCCCAACCACTGCCATGCGTCGTCAAAATCTATGGGAAATTGATCATCAGAAAAATAAAGAGACAATGCAAAATCTTGGTCAAATGTTATGCTAGTCATAGTTCATTGTGTATGAATGGACTACCAGTGAAACAGCCAATGGAGAATTTACGACGTTCTCCTTTGGTCCTGGTACTACAATTTTACAATATTTTAATATGAATAATAATATAAATACCTCTTTTTATATAGCAATAACAAAACTCTCTATAGCGTAAGAATCGCTCTTTAATTATAGTGGGAAATAAAATGTTATATTATTGATGATTCACGATGTTTTAGTTTTGGTGAATTTTATGAAAAATAATAATTTAGCAATAAATATCTTTTTTGCAATTGCGATCGCACAACAGAAGGTACAAGAGCAAGAGCAAATGATTGTTGCTATGAATGATATGAAAATGCAGTCTGAGATTTTACAGCATGAACAATCTAAATTGAAAAAACTGCAATCAGAATTAGATCAGTCACAATCAGAAGTTGAACAGGCACAAGCTAAATTATCGGCTGCTGCTATTATTCAAAATCAGGAATTAGAACAGTTACAAACTAATGTTAATTTGACCGATTCAGAACTACAACTTGCTAAATCAAGGTTAGAATCTGCTAAAAATCGCCGTCAGATTCAAGAGTATCAAGCTAGTGTGGAGAAGGGTAAGCGTAGTCAGACTGAAACACAAGCTAGGCAAGATTTTGAACGTTCTAGGCTACAGTATGATGAATCTGTCAGAAATAAGGATTATCAGCTTGCACAGTTGGGTATTTCATTATCAGCTATTGAGGATAAATTAGCAGATATTCCTATTGTTAGAAGTCCTAAAGATGGTTATGTTAGAAAGATTAAACCTTGGGTAGGTAAGGATGGTAAATACACTACTACTATTACTATTGTTTCTATGAGTGCTTCTAAGAGTGAGAATAAGTAGGGGTGGATGCGATCGCAAAGCTGTCACCAGGGGCAAGATAGGCTGAAACTCTTGATATATATAGGTTTCAGCGATGCTTGAGTAAAATTAACACTTTTGCACAAATCTTGGGTATTTATTAACTTTATTTACAGGTTTTACAGCGATCGCTCTATCAGCTTTTAGCATCAATAGTAAGGGGGGAATTTTAACCCAGTTTAATCGTTTAATTGCTTCTACATCAGGGGTACAGGGTGTTTATAATAGTTCTGGAAGCACCCATAAAATTATTGCCAATATCAAGGGAGTGAGAGCCGGTGATAGGTCAAAAGTTGATGGACAATTTCAGATTATTCAACCTAACGGGACTGGATTTATAGTTCTTGAACCTAAGACAAATAAACTATATAAAGCCGCAACTGACCCTGATAGTCAGATTGTGATTGAACAAATTACAGCAGATGTTTCTACACCTGCTATTACTACTATTGAATCGGTATTTGTGGAAGATCAGGTTATTGGGGAGGCGATAGCGAAGCGCTGCTGCAAGCAGTTCGCTAAATTTAACCGTACTAATACAAATGTATTTATTAGTGGTGAATTAGCAGTGGAAGATTTTGATACTTCAATTTTACCGCGTGACCCTTACCAATTCAAGTTTATTGACGCATCACCTAGTAATATAAAATTAGAAGCTGCACCGCTAAAAGTTGTGATCAAATTCTTGGGGGATGAATTCGCAAGTGGTAGTTTACAAATCCGGTCAATTGTTAGTAGTCAATAATTATGATTAAACCATTGCCCATTCAAATTTTGTACACTAAATGGCTAGTACACTGCGGCGTAAATAAGACGACCATTAAAAGCCACGAAAATTTGATTGGTTACAAAGCTTGAAAATGGTTCATTCACTTACGCCGCACGGTACTAGACTGTGCCAAATTGGGAGTTTTGTACGCTAAGAAATTAGAGCAATCCCCCAAAGCCTTGTCATTAAAGATTTTTGGCGGTCAACTCTTTTGGAATTTTTTAACCCGCATTGGTCTTAAATACAAAAAATTTCATTTGGATGACACTTTCTGAAACTATTGATAGTTAAGGGTTTCAACTTTCTGAGGTTTTCTTAGCGTACAAATCTCCCGTTTCGGCACAGTCCAGCCAATGAGAATTATCGTAGAAATATTGTGTTTTATACCAGATGATAGTAGGATTTTTAGGGGTAATACAAGTAATAATTGAAAAAATAGTGAAAAATTATACCGTAATAATCTTGGGTCCATCTGGGTCTGGGAAAACAGTGTTTTTGTCCAGTATGTATAAAAAACTATCAACGCAAGGAGAGCATGGTTTCTTCTTAGAGGTTGATGGATCAGAAAAAAGAAAGAGACTCAACAACATTTATACTGCAATTGCCGTAGATGAAAAATGGCCAAGAGGGACAACATTTAGTGAAACATCAGAATGGACTTTCACTTGCAAAGTGCAGACAAAAAACTTGCAGGTTTACTCAGCTTGTACATTTACTTATTTGGATTATGCTGGGGGGAAAATAACTGATGAAATGGGAGAAGAGGATTCTGAATTCGAGGAAAAAATCACAGGCGCAGATTCCCTACTATGCTTGTTAGATGGTCAAAAGCTATCTGCATTTATGTGTAATCAAAACGAAGGAAAACGTTGGCAGATGAAGGATTTACCAGAAATAATAACACTCGTGAAGAAAAAAGTTGAACCTAAAGCTATTTACTTTGTTATCAGCAAGTGGGATATTTTAGAAAGTAATTTTACATTAGAGCAAATACGTAATAAATTACTACAAATTGATGAGTTTAGAGATTTGGTCAAGAGTTGGAATGACGGAAATTTACCAGTAAGATTAATTCCAGTCAGTGCAGTAGGTAAAGGTTTTGCTAACCTTCAACCAGATGGTAGCATGGCAAAAACAGGAGAGTTACCAAACCCATTTCAAGTAGAAGTTCCTTTAGCTTGTGTTTTACCGGACATAATAAAAATTGAGCTAAGGAAACTCATGACAAAGAAGCAAGAAGAACTTAGTAAGCTTATTGAAGTTAACCCAAACTTGAGTTTTTGGGAACAGTTGCTCCAATTGTTTGGAGGTGGAATGAAAATTTTGCAGCAGCTTTTACCGGAAAATTATCAATTTGCCGAACACATACTACAAAAATTGATTGAAATTGCAGAAGAACCTATACAAAAGAAACAAGAAGCCGCAATCAAAAGAATTGATGAGCTTCGTCGTGAACAAGCGGCATCAATTAAGGCAGTTGAAAATGAAGAAACTGCTCTCAATCACGTCATCAATTGCTTTATATCTATCAATAATAAACTCGACTCCACATTTCCAGAATCGGAAATTAAACTGTGATGAAAAATTATAAGGCTTGGAGGTTTTTAGTAAGCCGTAATCAATATCTTGATTACAGAACAGTTGTAGCACCCGATTTTATATGTAAATCTAGTGTGTCTAGCATACTTGCTAGGGAAGCAAACGGGGATATAACTGAAAAATATTCGCCCTCCTACCATGAAATTCGTAACCCTGAAGTTGGCGATCTTACTTTAGCTTTTAGAGTTATTGAAGCAACTGCACAAGATACGGGTATTCCAGGTAATGGTGTTTTAAAAGATTCATTTGGTCGAGAAATTTATTTGATAGAAGGCATTGTTTTTAGAGAAATAATCCATGATCATGATTTAGTTACTTGGCAAAAACTTGAAGAAATTCACAAAGTTCTTGTAAATGATTACCGTGAATTTTGGGAAGATACTGTATATAGCCAGGCTCGACCTTCAGAGTCCTTTGATTTTCCAGATGTTAATGATTCTCAGCAATTACATAAAAAACCAGAATCATCAATAGAAAAAAGTGATTCACGGGAGGGCATAGATATGGATAATATACAAATTAATGGTGAAACCCAGATTTCTCATCAAGATTCTCACAACTTTATTAAATCTATATTGCAGATTTTAGGATGTCCAATTTTCATACTGCTAAAAAAATTATCCGGTAAATAATGCTTGAAACTCTTTCTGGGAAATTTATTGGGCGATTACTCTGATTTCTTAGCGTACAAAATTCCTAAATTGGCACAGCCTAGTGGTCTGTCAATTTTCTATTTATGGATGAGATTTACAGTGAATAGCCCCTCTATTCTCTCTCAAATTCACAATTTTTTGCTTGACAGACCACTAGTGTATCCCGGCTAGACCCCATGTTAGGAAGGTATAAAAACTCAGTCGTCACCGGAAATTGGACATCCTAATGATTTATGATGATAATCGTCACAAAGACCAGGGGCATTATCAAGAGCAACAGGAACTACTAGACCCAGAATCAATTTAACTCAAGTTAAGTCTATTCAAATTATTATTCCGCCAATTCCAATTAGACAAGAATTTTCCAAATTAGTAGAGCCACTTGAACAACAGCGAGAAACTATTTATGGAGAATCCCGCACTCTTGTAAATATTCGAGATACTCTGTTACCAAAATTGATGTCAGGACAAATCCGAGTAAAAGAAGCAGAGAAAGTTATGGAGAAAGTAGCATAATGACTTTACCAAAAAACCTTTTTAACAAATACATTGCACGTTTTGATGAACTAATTAATCTAGGAGAAGCAATATCTAAATTGATGGTACTAGTGCCTTCTTATGATTATCCTAATAGCTATGTTCTTGAAAATAATGCTAATTTCCAAACTTTGGAGAAATGGAAAATAAACTGTATTTCTTTATTAAACCAATGCCTTCCTAAAGACGGAATTCATCAAGAGTTAATTAATAAATTAAGGCGGATAGAAGAAAGTGATAAATACACATTAGAGATTTGTATTTCTAGCCTTAAAGCCATTAAAGAAGACTTTGAACAAGGATTTTTAGGAGATTTAGCACTTCAAATTGAATCAGAAATTGCAGCAGATTATATGGGACAGGCAGAACAGTTATTAGCAGAAGGTACAACTGGTAAATATGACCATGTTCCAGCAGCCGTATTATCTGGAGCAGTTTTAGAAAAAGCTCTGAGAACTCTTTGTGATAAACAAACTCCTCCTATATCAACAATTAAAAACAATGGTGAATCCAAAACTTTAAATCCACTAATCGAAGACCTCAAAAAAGCAAATGTTTTCAATGAACCAAAAGCAAAACAACTAAAATCTTGGGCAGATATTCGTAATAAAGCAGCACATGGAGAATTTGAAGAATTTAAACGTGATGATGTGGAATTAATGATTAAAGGTATTAAGAATTTCTTGGCAGATTATATGACTTGATTTTTATTTATCCATGAATAAACCGAATTCATTGGAAAAATCCGAGTCCAAAAACAATCGAGATTATAGATCGTCTATTGCAAGTCATATTTAATCGTCGTAACGTGAGATACGCTTAAATACAATAATTAACTTAGTCCCCATCTGCTTAGGTAGGGATTATTTTTATTTATTCCATTTAAGCATATTAATAATAGATTTGTACTAAAGTTTATTATTCAATAACCTAAAACAGCATTAAAACTATATATAGCAACTATTCTAGCAATTTTCTTGATACAAAAGTTAAGAATAAGTGATTTCCATTATGTGGAAAAACTTTTTTACTACACTATCAGGATTTTCATAACAAATATTAGCTTCAAATCTTTCAATTACTTTTATTCCGTATTCTTTTAAATCTCTTTCTCTTTCTTGTTCTTTAAACCTACTTTCAGGAGGATGATAAGATTCCCCATCAACTTCTAAAATACCCCAATTACCTTTATAACAAACTAAAAAATCTGATTCTATATTCGCTCTACCCTTAGTTGTATTAAGTCTTGATAAACAGTTAGGTAAAAATAAAACACCTGCATTATCTAAGCTTTCAGCGATTTTTATTTCTGTTATCGAGCGAAAATGTAGATTTTTCCAAGTGTAGATTTTTTGGTCTGGATAAAACTTTATTCCTTGATTACTAATATAATTTTCTACTTGAGAATTTTTATTAAAAATAAAATCAAAATCTGTATTTTCTATAATTTGTTTATATAAAGAGGAAAATTCATCTAATGCAAAATTTCGATTCACAGGTCGTTTTGCAGATTTTATATCTTCTTCAAAATCATAATCAATATACAAGTATTCACAAATTACTTTATCTAATTTTGTTTTACTATTAATCTCCCAGTCTTTTATACAAGCACCTGTTAAATTAGCACAATTAAAGTTAGCAAAACATAAGTTAGCAGAGAAAAGAGTAGCTCCACGAAGGTCTGCATCAAAAAACATTGCGCCTACAAGGTTTGCGCTATAAAGGTTTGCCAAAGTCAGGTTGGCATCACAAAGGTTTGCCCTACTGAGGTTTGCTTTGTGAAAATCAGCATGACAAAGCTCTGCTCCACTAAGATTAGCAAGACGAAGATTGGCTTCACTGAAGTTAGCATTACTGAGATTGGCTTCACTGAAGTTAGCATTAGATAAATCAGTCCTACTGAAATTAACACCACAAAGGTTAGCCCTACTGAGATTAACATCACAAAGGTTAGCGTCATAGAGATTTGGTTTTATATTTGGATTTTCATCTCTCCATTGATTCCAAATTTCTATCCCCTGCTCTAAAATTAATAAATGTTTATCAATAGCCATTATTATTTTTAAATCTAAACGTCATTGTCTAAACTACATCTATGATAGTTACAGAATGAAAAAACTAATCTTTCTGTTTCAATATCCGCACCTTTTTAGTCTTTTTGGATAAGCAGAATTTCCAGATTATCAGTGCAGTTACTCATTTTTTAGAATTAATGATTTTTGGCGATGTTAAACTTATATAAAATACGCTCTTGGTGGAAAGTTTCTCAATTCAGGTATAACTCTTAACATATATGGGTATGCTTCTTCTGGTAATGATTTTAATTCGTCAGGGTATAAGTTGTTATATTCATCTTGATTTAGTTCTTTATAGTGTTCTATAGAATTCGTTTGAAAAAACTCTTTTTGAAGTTGGAGATAAATCGAACTACTTTGAGGGAAAGCCAAAATACCATCCTTATAAAAACCAGTAACTACAACTAATACGTCACCATCAATTTCAAATTTTTCACCCAGTTGAAACTCTGTTCTAAAAGTAGACCCAAGCTTAAACACAATATAAGGCTCTTTACTTGGAAATTTAGGGATAAAAGGAAGTGGAGAATAAATTATTGTTACAGTCATTCTTTTAATTACTCTATCAAAAGCAATAAACAATACTTCAGTTTAACAAATACCGCACAATGTAGCTCATCCATTTTTTAATATTCCTGCTGAAACAATAAAAGGTTTTATTGAAGCAGAATAACTATATGTACTTAAACAAGTCTAATCATGTTTAATTTTCACCCGTTCATTTTCAGTTGTATTCAAGTTGGTAAAGTGAGGTACGCCGACTGCAAATATTTGCAAGCATAGTTTACTCAAATGAAGTTGGGAGCAACGCGATTTTGTGAGATCGGGTTTTCATTCTCAATAAATACCATTGATTCTCAGTAAATAGGTCTTGATTTTCCCATTTTCATCTCTTTTAGGTAGCGAGCGCTAAAAAATCATGTAAATTATATTACCAATTTTTTGCGCCTCACAAAATCGCGCTGCTCCTGTATTACCTCCCTTTTTTCGGTGGGTGGGTTGAAATGGCGTTACTGAAGTTTTTATTTGTTGCCGCCGTAAGAGTTTTTAGTTTGAGGAGAGTCTAATTCTTGGAGGAATGTATTAATGCTTTCGCCAAGTTCCGAGCCAAGATCCTTCAACTCCTGGCGTTGTCTTGTATCAAGACCATCCCAGTAAGCTTTAAACAGCTTTGCAGTTGCATAGGCACTTGCGAAAGGAGCAATAAATAGCAACGGGGACAGAATCCACTGCCCAAAAATTAGTACGGACAGACCTGCGACCAGTCCAACTTTAAATCCAGTTTTTCCGGACTTCCAAGCGATCGCCACGACTCGTGAAGCAACCTCACTAGTGCTTATCTCCCCTCTTTGTCGCGCACCCTCCAAGCTCAAAAACTCTTTGAGGGACATATAGAAAGCATAGGAGACACCACCGCCGATAGCACTGCCAGCAGCAGTTGCTACAAAGTCACCCTCCAACAAAGCATCAGCACTCTCTATTTCAAAGGCAGATTCAGCAAAAGAAGCCTCTGCTTGTATGCCCGGTGTATACAATTTTGCCATTTCAGGTGTGATACCTTCGGGGGTCGTATCGTAATATCCAGGGATTCCATCGGAATCAACATCAGTTCCCAAATTATCTGCGATTGTGTGGTTGGATTCAGTGCGGAGATGACTTTTTACGAAAGTTCCATCACTACGGATGTAGCTATCAATGTGCTGTAAATTGGGTTTTTCCATTCTTAGTTGGGAGAGTTACGACAGGTTTTATCGCTGCTATGCTTTCAGTTAGCTAGATTAACGACATATATCTGTATCATACTTAACTTAGAGGATTAACTGCAAATAATCCTGGCTGAAGACAACGATGATTGCAGGTTTAGGGATTTATAATTGCAGGTCGCTACAACCAATCATGTTTAGTTTCCACTCATAATGATTCAGTTGTATTCAGGTCGTTAAATTGTTGTTTAACATCAAAAAAAGCCATACCATAGATATAATAACAGTCTCCATACCACTAAAACTTTTAAATCTATTCACAAGCTTCAAGCTTTAAAACCAATTAATTATGAAGCCATTACCACAGTCCACACTTACACCACAGAATAAAATAATTGAGCCAAAGAGATTGCATTCAGGAATATTCTTAGGAGATAAATGCTATTGGAATCCGGCTACTTTAAGAAACGGACACGCTGTAGTTTTAGGGACATCTGGCAGTGGTAAAATAAATGTCTAGATTAATTCAGCAATTCCCTAGTTTTGATAACTGGGAATTTTTTGTATAAAATATACGAATAGTCAATGGTTTTTAATTCCATGAAAATCAAATTATTCATAATTTTATCAATTGTAATATTTCCATTAGGAATAGCAAATCGCTCCGTAGCGAACTGCTTGCAGCAGCGCAGCGATCGCATTAGAAACCCAGTCAAAAGTAGAAAACACGGTTAATATAGTCCCCTCGTTGGTGTTGCAGTCTTGAGTTACCTGAAGGTTATCGGGAGGGGTGCTATCGCACAGAGGGGGCGTTGTTTTTCCCGGTATCGTTATGGCTATCAACATTCTTTCCAAAGCTGACAAGAAACTTTCTCAACTCAAAGATGGAATTCGAGTTTTGGCTTGGGAGCAGTACAAGATTGATCATCGTGTCAAAGGAAAAGAAGGTTATAAATTGTTTGAAGCGGAATGGTTAGAGCATGAGATTCATAAGATGAACCAAGCCAAGTTTGACAAGTTCATTGCAGATTTAGGTTATACCATAGATGATTTGCTTGGGGAAAGAACCAGGTATTACCAGAAACGTAATCAAGCTACTGGTATTGGTAATGAACCAGCAGAATTTGTTAGTGATGAATCCGCAAGTCCTGATTATTCTGAAAGTAATGAACCAGATGGTATTCCCTACTAATTAGTTTAAAGTCTTAGTCTCCTTCGGGGATTAGGACTTTTTTAATGCTCTCGCTTGTTGATATTAGTTATTAAGGAATAATCATGGCTCTTAACATCCCCAGTAAATTTGGTAGCGGTTTACCCGAAAAACCCAGTGATAAAAAGGGTATTGACTTTAATAAACTCAGTGAACAAATTCGTTTTGAACGTGAGCATATTCAACCCCACTTAACTAACCAACAGTGTGTATTATACCATCATAGATGTGAGTTATTTGTGGGTAATTATTATCATGGTAAACATCATTTTCTGGATCATACCAACAGTGAAAGTGAAGATTACCCAGTAAATCGTAACTCTGAATATGATGAAATTGGTAATATCTTAGCTCAGATTTAGTTTATTAGTCCTGACTCCACAGTTAGGACTTTTTGTATGTTTACTCGTTAGGGCGCTATCGCGGAAAGGGGGCGTTGTTTTTTCGGTATTCGTTATGATTATTCTTGAACAGTTCAATCCCCAAATCTGTCAAGTTGAAAAAACCCGCTTCAGACTCAGTAACAAGGTTTTTAATGTCAGTGAAGGTTGGACTGAAGATTATGATGTTCTCGGTAGTTCTTATCTGTGGAGATATGATTACACTATTGAACAACAAAAAGCTATTTTCTGGAAAGAAATTCAAAAGTATCTTTCCCGTTATCAAGAAGGTAAATTGAAAGTTTGGGGAACAGAACCGCGTTGGTATCGTGGAATGTATTTCAAACATCTCATGCAGATTGTTGAATTTGCAAAACAACATGAGAATGTGAAGTTGATTTACATTAGCGAGCGCTCTCATGCAGAGTTGATAAAATGTTGTATTGAATGGTTATTAACTCAAGTTTAGTTCATAAGCATAAGCTAGTATTCTCATTGGAGATACTGGCTTTTTTTATAACAGATTCGTTGAGCCAATACCGCCGTGTCCTGCAAGCAGTCCAGGGCTAGTCATTGCAAACTTAACTTAGAATCGCTGCGCTCAATGTTACCGATAGTTTACTCGTTGGGGCGCTATCGCGGAAAGGGGGCGTTGTTTTTTAGTATTTGTTATGTTGACTTATTTTACAAGGTTAACCCCTGAAGAATATGCTGTAATTGCCCAAGAATTTGATTTACCTAAATGTTCAAGAACTGCAATGATTGGGGGAATGCCTCATTATTATAACCCTTATTTTGGTGATGGTTATGATCCTTTTGAATGTGAGTTACCAATATGTGAAAATGGTGATTGCATTGAAATAGGAGGTAAATACAAGATTTCTGGTTGTGGTGTTTGTGAAGTTATCAAAATCACTCGTTCCACAATATTTCATCATTTTGTGGTTATTGATGAAGATGGTGAAGAAATTGATTATTTGAAAATAGGTCAATTTATTAAACGAGTTTAACAATATCAATCCTAGCTTTCATTTGAGAGTTAGGATTTTTTATTGTCCATTTATCCGTGGGGGCGCTATCGCGCAAAGGGGATGATTTTTTGGAAATTAATCATGATAAAACTAATTAGTAAAGTCAAATCTGAAACTTTAGCTGACTTAAGAAGTTTTTGTAGAGAAACTACAAGTTTAATGACTAGTGATGTTAGTAACTATGCTAAAGGTAGATATAGACTTTGGTTATTTCATGAGTGTAATCTTAGTAATGGCAAAATTACTAAAAGTTATCATAATGATAGACTTTGGAATTTCTGTCAACGAGTTTATCCCGGAACTAATATCGGTTTACTAACTTTCGGTGGTAATATCAATGGTATTCATAGTACAGGATTGATTAAAGAACATCGAGATCATGGTTATTCCAGAGCGATCGCTAGAACTGTGAATCTTGGTAGTTGTGTATTTCACTATGATGGTAAGGAATATCAATTAAATGATGGTGATATCATCGAGTTTAATTGTAAGAAACTTCATGGTGTAACTAAAATCTTGAGTAATGAAAGATTTAGTATCAATCTTTGGCAGTTGAATCAAGAGAAAGGTTATTATCCAGTAGTTTAAAGTAAATAACTTTAGTCTAGTAATAGATTAGGGTTATTTTTTAATACTATCGTTTTCCCGTGATGGTGTTTTTGTAATATCATCATTATGACACAATATACTGAAGAATACGAAGCTCATGGAATGCCTGTTTCTGTAACAAAATATGAACCAGAAGATTGGGAGTTAGCAGAGGTTCAGGAATACGAAAAACGGGATAATGAAATGCGAAATAATTTAGCGATCGCTTTGAATAATACTTTAGCAGTGAAGTTCCAAATAGAAAACCTGGATAATCCCATGATACCATATCAAACACGAATTGAATTGATTAACAAACTTCTGGAAAGCACTATTAAATCTATTCAGGAAGCTCAAGAATTACATGACATAGAATAATTTGAATAGTCTCTAGTTTATCTAGGGACTTTTATTAATTGCTATCGCTTATTTGTAGTGTTGTTTATGCAAGCATTATGAAAGCGTTTTTCACTGGACACCGGAACATTGATGATATTAAAGACCCCATTAACCAATTAATTGATATTGCTTTAAAACGAGGGGTGACAGAGTTTTTCAATGGTATGGCTTTAGGAACTGACCAATTAGCTGCTGAGGTGTTAATTAAACGAAAACTTAATTGGACTGCGGTGATTCCTTGTAAAGATCAGGACAGATTATGGAGTCTGCAACAGAAAGTTAAATACAAAGAACTCCTGAAGTCTGCATCCAACAAGATTGTCCTTTATCCAGAATACGCCCCTGGTGTCATGCAAGCCCGTGATCAATGGATGGTTAAATATTCTGATTTGTGTCTGGCTGTTTATGATGGACGGTTGACTGGGGGGACAGCGTTGAGTGTGAATTTAGCGACTGTTAAAAATATTCTCATCATTCAATTTAATCCCCGAACTTTAGAAATCAAAGTTATTGAACCCCAGCAACTAAGTTTATTCTAACACTATCGCTTCCCGATTCTGCTGAGTTTTGGGAAGCAATGGAAAATAAGTCTTGTTTTAATTGGATTGTCAAAAATGATTTTGCAGACGCAGATTTCTGGCTAATCAATAAGGGTAGTCTCAAGGATTTAGGTAAACCAGTGCGGGAGTTTCAACATTATTATACAGGCATTCAATGTCCAGTATTAATATGGCCTGATTATGGATATTATCTCTGCGTTTATTTCCAGCAAATTGGTGTGTGGGAACGATTGGGTATTGGGACTACCAGTTACAAGAATCTGAGAATTACAGATATCCGCAAAGTATTTAATCAGGTATCTCGACAACATTCACTGGATAAAAGGATAGTGAGATTAAGATGAGTTAATGCTATCGCTTAGTGGTGTTGTTGTTTTTGGTATTAACCAATGAATGAATTTCTAGAAAGTTTATCCCGTGCATATTGGAAAATGAATTATGAACAATTCCTGGAAAGAACCGGGTTTGTTAGTTCAGATTATGCACTGCAAAAGTTCAAACTATTTCAACAAAGTGCCAAGGGGTTATTAGATTTTGATGTAGAAACCTTAACTTCAATTCTATCACAAGAACAAGAATCTATCAACCAATAGTAAACAAAGTGACTGGTGTGAAAACACTGGTCATTTACTCTCAATATTACCATGAATAAATCACATAAAGCACTGGATTTGTTATTGAGTCTGCGAAATTCCGTCAATAAAATCTCAGCAGAAATTGAGGTGGTGATGCCAGATGCTATTTCTGAAGCTCTTGAAATCGTTGCAACTGCTAAAAACAAGGCGGTTTATAACAACAAAGATGGCAGAATTGTTTTAGTTTTCAGGAAAAAGTTTTCTACTAATAAAGAAGATACCAAATTAGCCAGATTAGATGAGGATATTCACCGAATTACTGGGGAATTAGCTAATAAAAATTCTGAACAAATTGCAGAAATTGAATCTCAGATTGAAGACCTCCAGGGACAGATTGAATTATTGGAGAAACAACGGGATAGATTATTGAGCGATCGCCGCATTACCAATCTCAAACGACAATACCACGAACACCGGGAATCAACATTGTATTTAGACCCCAATTTATCGGTATTTTTGAACGATTGAATGCTATCGCTTTGTAGTATTGGTGATTTCAATGTGACACAATGGAATTAAGACGATATAGATTTAATCGTAAAACAGGGAAAGTTTACCTGGAAGTTGGCAAGGAATTGAGTGATATTGGTGCAACTTTGAAGATGATTATATTATGGGCATCACAACCAGTTTATGGTAAACCATTTGCCCATTTACCTGCACAGAATTGGGTGCAAATAACGTTTCTTGATATGCAAAGTAATTGGTGTTATGCACTGCTAAATAGCGGGGCTACAGATGCTTTGAATCCTTGGTTACAATACAGAAAACAAATTGAATCAGAACTGGAATTATGCGGAGTAATCACCACCATTAGTTTAGTGAAATTTGAGGAGCAAAGTGAATTCTTTGATTATCACTTTTCCGGTGTTCGAGGAAAACCAGGACTCGAAGAACGGATGAAAACACTTATTGATAATAGTGGTCATGTTTTGGTGGATACATCGGTGAATTTATTGACGTAATAGTTGGGAGATAGGGGAAACCTTGTCTCTAATGCTATCGCTTTTTGATGTTGGTTTCTATGAAACTAAATGATGTTAATGTCTTTCAATTTTGATTATGACTAGAAAAAGAACCGCTAACAATGTTGAAAATGGAGTTAATGAAATGACTGTTGATAATGTTCAAAATGGAGTTAATGAAATGACTGATAATGTCGAAAACACAGTTGATGAAGTTACCGAGAATGTTGATAATCAAGAAGTAGATGTTAGTTCTGAATTTGAAATAGATCCTGCATTAATGGGAGAAGAGTTTAATTGTGTAAGAACTAAGCGATTTCCTTATGGAATTGTCATCAATGAGGAAACAGCCGGGTTATTCATTCCTGAAAAGAGTTTAGCAAAAGCTGGATGGTTTGGAACTCCCGAAATAGTTGAAAAGGATTTATCAGGTGGTGTTGAGAAAGGATTATTTATTACCAATGCTAGAATGATAATCTTGGGTAATGTGCGTCCCTATTTGAGATATAAAACTGATTTGAAAGATAACCGAGAATTAGAAGGAATAATGATTGGTTGGTACGACGAATATTCTGAAGAAATTGACAAGAAAATGATGAGTGCAGTTTCAGAGCATTTAATCATGTTTTTGGATAATGCTAACAATTTCCTGCATCAAACCCCAATTAGAATCAGATTCAAGAATGTATCGCTGTGGAGTTTACGAGAAGCTTTGGAACAGTATTACTCTCAAGCTGAATTAACATTTGCGAGAATGCTGAACAAGAAACCCAGTGGTAAAGATGATAGATGGCGTTCATTGTGTGTTGTTGATGTGGAGTTTAAAGGTGTTAAGGAAGGTGAAGGTAAAAATCGGTCATTCTGCTGCAAAGTAGGGACTTACATTCACCCCGATGAAGAAAACTTCCCAGCTTTGTTTATGGGAACAAGAACCAAAATGTCTGCGGTGTTGGAAAAGTATGATACTAGCTTAGGTTTTGATGAAACCGTCAAGGCTTTGTTACCAGCACTTACTAAGTTGGCATTACCAGAAAGTCAACAGTAGTCATTAAGGATTCACGGACAAGTAAGGACTCAGGGGAAACCTTGGGTCTTTTTTTTAAGGAGTGCTATCGCTTAGAGAAAGTGATTATTTAAACACCGGAGTAGACAATGAAACTATTAATTATTGACACCGAAACCACCGATATTAATGATGCAAAGGTATGTGAGATTGCAGCAACTTTGTATCAAGTTGGTGAGAATATCAGGGAAACCGGGGCGATTTGTAGTGTTTCCACAGTGTTACCAGTGACAGAAAACCCCGCAGAGTTTGTGAATGGTATTAGTCCAGAGTTGACATTGAATGCTCCTGGATGGATTGCACCAATATTTGTGGGAACGCTCAAGAAAATGGCTAATGCTGCTGATTATGCGATAGCGTAAGCGCTGACTTGTCAGTTCGCTTTTAATGCTGAATTTGATGCACCCCTGGTAGATAAATTATTGAATACAAACCTCAATTGGTTATGTGCCATGAAGGATTTTGATTGGGGTTATCCTGCTAAAAATGACAGTTACAAACTCACTGATTTAGCTTTGTGGATGGGTATTGGCATTAGCACAGTACACAGGGCAGGTGATGATGTCCGCTTATTGGTGGAATGCTTTAATCGGCGTAAACAACAATTACCAGACATAGTTGAACAAGCGATATTTGTCTCCAATTCACCGATGATTGAGTTCAAGGCAATGGTTGGATATGACAATCGTGAACTAGCTAAAACTGCTGGGTTTTATTGGGATGGTGACAGGAAACTATGGACTAAGAAACTCCGTGAATGTCGGTTTGATGAATTTGTGAAAACCCTGGCATTTGGAGTTGAGATTATCTAAATAGAAATGTCCAGAGTTATTCGCTTTGGGCGCTATCGCTTCAGGATTTTGGTGTTTTTTGTAATGATTATGAACCCAAATATCCTGAACGAATTAGAAACCAAAATCAATGATGGTATTGGTACTTTTGAGGAATTAGACTCCGTTTGTTCTCAGTTAATTAATATCATTCATCAACAAAATGAGTTGGCAGTGAAAGCTAATGAACTCTTTGAAAGATTAAGACCCGATTGGTCTAGTGTTCCTTTTCAGGCTTGGGTAATTGGAGAGGTTTAACTGTAATAACTCAGGGGAAACCCTGGGTTTTTTGCTGTCGCTTGTTAGTGATGATAACTAAATTGTAATTTAAGGAGAAAATAATGACTCATCAAGTTGATTCCGAAAATAATTTATCTGGAGCATCAATTTTTAGCAAATTAGAACAATGTGTTAAAGATGGGCGTAAAGGTGAATGTAGTTTAAGTCCTGAAGAAAAAGCAATTTTGTTTCAGGTAAGGCAAAATTTAGAGAGAGGATATACCTACGAAACTCCATTTATTTGGAAACATTTAGTAGTTAACACAAACTGGTTATCTCTTTGCTTCCCTAGAACAATTGTTGTTACTTTGGAATATTACAAAACATTACCTCCGACAGTAAATTATTAATTGAATCAAATAGCGATCAATTAAAAGTTATCGGATGTAAAAGTCAAGTAAAGCACATCTAAACAATAATGCTGGGTTGGGTTTTCCCGACTCGGCTTTTTTTATGAACCGGAGGACACCATGACATATCAAGTTGAATTAAACACCGAGGCATTATCTAAAAGATTGGCAGATATTGGTACAACCTTATATCAAATCTCCAAAAGAATTGCAGAGATTAAAGGTTCTGGAAAACCCGCAACTTATCATACTTCAACAGGTAAAGCTATTGAAGACCCCATGAAAAGTAAATTGTCTACGATTCTCGAAATTATAGAAGCTATGGGTGGCAGGGCATACATTGAATGGGATGATGTGGAATCCTTGAATAAGGAAGAATACTTTGTTGATCAACGCATAGATAAGTTAGAGAAATCTATGGAAGAAATGAAATCTTTGCTTCAACAATTAGTTAATAAACAGTAATGTCGGGGTTTTAAGTTTAGCGATGCCTACTGCGAGCGAAGCGATTCCTACGGAGCGCTTCGCTATCGCTTTATTAGTGGTCGCTGTTTTTTTAATACCCTGTACACCAAATCAACAAAGAAGACGTTACCGCAAGGTTATCTGTGAGGACGCTATCGCGCAGAGGTGGTGGTTTTTATTAATTAGGACACCCATGAATAACATGATAGTTCATTATCAAGGATTCCAAATCGAAATTTATGAAAATCATCCTACATGGATTGACCAACGATATGCTTCCGAAGTTAGTCTTTCCTCGCATCCTGATTTCTATATATTTGATGGTAACGCTTGTACTCCAGATTTCGACAGTTGTTTGATTCAATCTCTCAGAAACTGTGATGACCTTATTAGAGATTATGGGGCAAATGTTATTTTTGAACCAACTTTGGTCTTGAATCCTCCTGGTTGGAATGATCCAGACAATTTCTAACAATTAGTTGGCAATACATAAGGGTATTGCTGACTTTTTTAATGCTATCGCTTATTGGGGCTGTTGACTATATGGAGAAATTAGAAATGTACGCAGAACTGTTTGATATTAATAAAATGGAAAAAAGAACCTGGATTTCACCGGATAAAAAGTTTATAGACTTTTTAGAGAGTTCCATGTTTATATGTAAAGACCCTCGCTATGATGATGGATTATATGGACATTATGAAATTCAAGTTACCAGATGGGCTAAGAACACTAAGGTAGCATTGGTTCATATCTTGTTTGACCCCGGACTGATGGGAGATGGTGATAAACCAGATTTAGATGAAACGTTTATACAAGTTCGTAAAGCTCCAAATGATGATATGGAAACTTTATATAAATTTGTAGATGAATTAATTGAACTTGCTAATAAGAAAACATCTTTTATCTAGTTATTTGACTCAGGTTTATTTCTGGGTCTTTTTAGAAGTTTATCAGTAATTAATCGGGTTGGGGTTTCCCAGCCTATTAATGTTGTCATGTTTAGAATATAATTCTTTAGGAGTTTACCAAATGAAACTGTTAACAGGATTTACCCCGAAAGCATTATTACCTGCTAGATGTTATCATCCAAAACCACCAAAGCAACGGTTATTAGAGGTGATTGAATTATTGGATAATCATGGGGTATTGACAGATTATAATTCAAGGTTGTTGGAAGCAATTGCAACTGCACCAATATGGGATGAAGAAGCCTATGCAAAGTTTGAAAACTTGGGATTATTAATAGCTAAAGAACAGTTTAATTTAGCATTCATTAATTCGGAATATGAAGAAACCCTGGCATCCCCTGAAAACCCCGACAACTGGAAAAAGTGATTAATGCTATCGCTTAATGAATTTGGTTACTTTTGAATAAAAAATAGGGGTTAAAATGTTTGTCAAAACTATCGCAGTCAGCTACGAAAGAAAGTTTAATTTGGGTGACTTTAATAGTGCCACATTAGGCTGTTCAATTTGGGCATCAATATCAGAAGGAGAAAATGAGGATATGTGTACTCAACTTCTCCAAGATAAATGTCGGGAAGCTGTCAGGGAAGAATACAGAAAACTGATTAATAAAGCTCAATCAGTAGAGACTTTCACTGTTAATGGTAATTCCCCTGTTGATGATGAATTCATCCCAGAAGGTAATACCTATGGCAATTAAATAATAAATAGGCTGGGTTTATCCCGGCTTTTTCCATTTAACTATAATGATTGTATCAATTACTACGTCATTAAAGATAGTTGCTGGTCATTGGAGGAGAGCTTTAAGGACAGAATGAGTGAGCTTGCAATGATATTAGGTGAGTGTGAGAGATGCAATTATTGGATGAGCAGATTAAAATATAGTTAGCTAAGGTTGGTTTTACTTTATAGGTTTTATGACTCCAGTTATTTTGCAAAAGCTTAATCCTATCGTTCTTGAAAAACTCAAATATCTTGCTCAAAGTCATCAACGGACTTTAGAAGAAGAAATCACATCTATTCTTGAAGATGTCACGGAAAATACACCTATAATTACACCTGAAAATAGGGGCTGGTTTCCTGGTTTTTTTGAGGAAGTTATTGGTGGATGGGCAGGAGAACCACTGGTTAGAGAGCATCAAGCAGAAGCGCAGGAGAGAGATTTTTTGTTATGTTCAAGATTTAGAACTTAAATTAAATCCCGGTTCTAAACAAACAGGAATTGCTTTATTATTTAAATAGAAAGATTAAGGAACATTTAGCAAAGATTGGTTTTTCTTTAGAGGAATAGAAATGATACAGGATAGTGATCGAAAAATTGTTTCAGAGTTTCGCTCTCGACTAGAAGCGATAATTCCCATTTTGGATTTACGGGTATTTGGTTCAAGAGCGCGGGGTGATGCTACAGAAGAATCAGATTTAGATGTGTTTATTAAAATTACTGAATTAGATAGATCATGCCGAGAAAAAATTAGTGATTTGGCGTGGGAAGTAGGTTTTAAATATGATCTAGTTATTTCCACCTTTGTCGTGACAGAAGCACAGGTAGAAAGGGGAGCTATGGGGGCTAGTCCCTTACTGTCTAAGGTGTTACAAGAGGGTATTACTATATGATAAATCAGCAACTAAAGCTATTAATTGAGTACCGTTTATCTGAAAGTGAAGAAACGTTAAGAGAGGCAAGTATTTTATTGAATCAGTCAGCATTTCGTGGTGCTATTAATCGCTCTTATTATGCAATGTTTTATGCAGCACTGGGTCTTTTGGCAACTAAAGGTTTAGGCAGTTCTAAACATAGTGGAATAGTTAGTTTTTTTGATCGTGAGTTTGTGAAGACAGGAATTTTTTCTAAGGAGTTATCGCGGAGTTTTCATCGGGCGTTTGATGAACGACAAGCAAGTGATTATGGAGAAATGTTAGAACCAGATATGGAGTCAGCAATGGCTTTATTTGAGAGAGCGCAGAATTTTGTGGATGAAATTACACAGTATTTAAAGTCTTGGATGGAGGTTAACTAACCTTCTGGTACTAAGATTTCTGTAGATAACTGTGGTAATAGTTCGGCTTGTTGATTTTTAAACAACATAATTAGAGGTGAGGAATTAATAGTCAGTAACTGAGGGCTAAAGCCACTGAGCTTGTAAGAATAATCAAGCAAGCTATACTGACCAGACCACCCTGAGCGACTTGCCCATAAGCGACTTGCCCTGAGCGGTGTCGAAGGGTGTCGAAGGGTAGCCGTTATTTGAGTCAAGACACCACATAATTGTACCTTGAGTTCTTGATGATTATTAATAGTTAAAATGAAATTATTGTCCACATCTGTTACCGTATAAATTGCGCTATTTGATGGAATTTCCTGACAAGATACAATACCCAATAACCCAAATAAACTTAGTCCCCAAATAATTTTATTTATGTTATAATGTTAGAAAAAGATGATGATTGTACCAAATCAAAGAATCAAACCCACCCTGAAATTTATTGCTGATGGGGATACCCTCAAACTCAATTATGAAGGACAAGATTTTCATGGTCGTGCCAGGTGGATTGATGCCCCAGAAATGCAGAAACCCGGACAATATAGTGATAACCCCCAAATATTAAAACATTGGGAATGGGCAATAAAATCTAAAGAGTTTCTTGGAAGTTTAATCACTAGAAAACCCTTGATAATTATTCCCTACGAACTTGATCAATATAATCGGTGGTTATGTGATTGGTATGTTGGCACAGTTTCAGCATCAACTAATATTCAATTACAAATGTGTTTGGCGGGAATGTGTGCTTATTATTTACCATTTCAATATTACAGTTTTCCGACGACAAGAGAATTAAGTTTGTACACAGGAATCATTAAAAACTGTGCAAAAGCTTATAAATTAAAGTCTGGGTTTTGGAAAGAGGATAAATTCATGTTACCCCACGAAATCAAAAGCTTAAAACTATAATTACTGTTTTCTTTCAATGGGTATGAAGTGTTCTAAGTTCAATAATCTCACACCCAAATCTATAACAAAGATTCCTGTCATTTGGAGGATAATAAACACTATTAGCCAAGATTTTAACCCACCTGGGATGCTAGTAATAATCTCCATAATTTTAGATAAATCATTGATTTTATTTCTGCTTTCTGCAAGTTGTTCCCAGTTCTCATCATCGTTTTGTTGATAAACTTCTAATGCTTTGACTCTGCTCATCAATGAAGAATCTTCCCATAAAAGCATTTTTTCGACTTGTTGCAGTTTGGCAGAATTTTCCCTAACTTGAACTTCTAATCTAATTAATGTTTCAATTGATTGTCGGTCAACAATGGGATTTTCAGTTAAAGATTTAACAAGAAATTCTAACTCATCAGTAGAATGTCTTCCCGCCCCTGACTTAATAGCTTCAGGAATAGCCCTGAGTAATATTCCATTTCTCTCATTAGATGCTTTAAGTTTTTCCTCTAGATTTTTTCTTTCAGTAATATCAACAGCTTGATTGACAATAAAAAATTCATGTCGTTTAGAGGAAACAGCTAAACAAGTACCTTCAAAATAATACTCCCAAGTTATTTCAGTTCCCACTGGGGAGTCAAGTAATTGCTGCATTTGCACACTTTGCTTTTTGCAACTTCCACCCGCCAGCATTCCCTTAATATTCTCTTTCTCTAGGTTAAACAAAGCAGATAGTTTATTATTAACCGTAAGATACGTCAGATTTAAGTCAACAATTGAAATAAACCCCGGCATGGCTTCTATAAATTCAATTTGATATGCCTCTTGTTCTGGATTCATAATTTTAATTTAAAAACTTAATTTCTATTTTATTCCTAATATTTAAAATTGTCCTGAATTTGGGCATAAATTTGATTTTTAATTGGTTATCAAAACCAGTGATTACACCCCATGAAAATAAATATTAATTTGTGAAAGTTAAAATCTAATCAATCCACAAACGTACAAACCGGAACTCGGTAGCAATGCAATTTTGTGAGCTTGGTGGAATCACTGAATATAGTAGTAAATTAAATAACTAAGTTAAATAACTAAATTAAAGAGTATTTTCACTATAAATTATCCTTTGGATATATTTCCAAAAGATAGGATAGGCATTAGTTCTCCCACCATCTACAGCAATTACAACTCTCTGTCCTTTCAGGACATTACCATTGGGTAAATTTCCTAATTCCTGATTCAATATTTTAGATTGGCATAGGTTAATGCCGATTTTACCAAAACTATAGGTGAGTCGTTCAATCCGTTTTAACTAATATTAATTCCCCAACCCATTAGGATTGTGTGAGCAGCTTCAAATGAACTCGCAATTGCACCATACTGGGCAACAGTGATACCCGTCTGAACATCCGCCTGCTCCCTTGCCTCTTTTTGAATCTATCCCATATCATTTCGGCAAACTTCACAAAGTCCGTTTTCAAGGTCTTTGCTATCTGCAAGACAGCCATAGCATAACTCAAAGCGATCTGTAAAGTTCTCTAAAATTTCTCCACTATTACAGTCATATTTTCGACACGCAGTGTTAGTAATATTTCTAACAAGAGATTGGGTTTTTTCTTTGCCTAACCAACCAAAAATCTGTTCTTGTTCCATTAACTCCAGGATTTCGTTAAGCATATAACTACCAGAATGATTAGACATTTTTTTCTCCTATAAATTTATTAATTGAGATTGAGATATTTTAAAGGCTTGACGTAATTCAGCTAGTTCATTTCTTCTTTTCATTTAGCTATTTGATTAGCAATTGATTGGCAAGCTTTGCTGTTCTGTCTAAGAGGATGTTGTAAAAGTTTAGAAAGGTATAATTTGCCATTTTAATCGGAGTAAAACTGAACGAAAAATCAAGGGTTTGAGTGATTACCCAGAGATGCCTCACTACGCTGCGCTACGTACCCTACGGGAAGCAAGCTACAGCAGGACTTTTCAAACACCCTCTAAGGGGTATAGCAAGTTTACTAAACTTCTGATGTACTGTCATATCCCAATTTTACGCTATCTATAATCTTAACTGAAAACAGTTGATTTATACTATGATTTACTAATTAGTTTTGTAGGTTATTGAGGCGCGGCGATACTACTTTAAACTAAAATTTAGGGTTCTACCGGTAGAACCAAATTTAGTTAGATCAGCAAAGGTTTCAGGCTTAATAGCTTTTTCTGTACACTTGAGCCTAAAATTTCGTCAGGAGAAATATCAAGATGGTTCAGTCTATTGCGGCCAAGGATGTGACGCTACGGGAATTAAAGCAAAATTTTGGCATTCAAATAGTTCAAGACGCTACTTTTTTTCCTGAGTGGTTGGATGGGCTTGAGGCTTTGAATGAGGAAGAGCAACATTTATTAGATCGGGTGAAAGCTAATTTTTTAGAATTGATGGATGATCCGCCAATGCTAGAAAATACGGTGAAGATGGTGGTACTTGCGCCCTTGTTAGATTTAGCTGGTTTTTATCATAAACCGTTTAGGATTGAAACAGAAACGGGTGTGGCTTTAGAAATGGAGGATGAAGGAACGATTATTCGGGGGCGGATTGATGTTTTGGTGTTAAAAAATCGGCTTTGGTTGTTGGTAATTGAATCAAAACGGAGTGATTTTGCGGTGACACGCGCAATTCCTCAAGCTTTGGCTTATATGTTGGGTAATGAGGAAACTGTGCTACCAACCTTTGGCATGATTACCAATGGTAATGAGTTTTTATTTTTAAAGGTATTGGAACATAAATATGCTAATTCACGGCTGTTTTCTTTGGTAAATCCTGATAATGAGCTTTATAGTGTATTACAGGTATTAAAACGTTTGGGAA
>CAINGU010000067.1 GCA_903848645.1 uncultured cyanobacterium
CAGAGAAAACTCCTGAACCCAATTCTTTTATCAATCCAGATTTACCAGCAGCGTCACCAGCAGAGAAAACTCCTGAACCCAATTCTTTTATCAATCCAGATTTACCAGCAGCGTCACCAGCAGAGAAAACTCCTGAACTCAGTTCTGTTTTAACTTCTAGCGTATTAACAGCACCATCGCTAGGAGAAACAACACCTGAACCACTTTCTGTTTTAACTCCTAATTTATCAACAGGACGAACTCCATCACCAAAATTAAGGCGGGAAACAACACCTAAACAACAAATCACACCCCAACAACAAATAAATCCCAGACAACAAAGATCCCGCACATCTCCTAACTGGTCAGAGTTACAGGTAGGTTTTTTCTTAATTTCTTTGTCTACGGTGGTTTCGTCCCTTTACAACGTAGCGATTAAAGCGATTTTCTTTACAGCTTCTAATTCCTTGGGAGGATTGCCAACACAGCAGCTAATCTTACCTACATTGGGTAATATTTTCTTAATTTTGATGCTACGTTTATTAGTGGTTGTGCCATTAATGTTACTTTTATCACCAATATTACACCCTCCTATTTGGCAAGACCTGGAAAATTTATTTACTTCATTACGGGCAAATGCAAATCCTAACCAGCAAAAAACCAAACAGGTTTTATTTGTGTCAGTCATTAGCGGTTGCTTATTATTTTTATCACAGGTACTTATTTACATTGCGATTGGTGAAGTGTCCACAGGAACGGCGATCACTCTCTTCTTTATCTATCCAGTTATGAGTGTGTTCCTGTCTTGGTTTCTATTTCAGGAACGTCCGAATTTACTAGTTACTGGGGCAATGGCAGCAGTTTTTTGCGGTGAATTATTAATTTTAGGTAATCAGTCTGCTGGGGGCAATAATACCTCATTAGGAAGCATCACAGCCATTATGTCCGGGCTTGCTTTTGCAACTTATGTTATTCTCACAAGAATATGTGCTAATAAACTTAAGCTACATCCCGTATCTTTGACTTTAATTAATTTCACTACCATGTTGTTATTAAGTTTTATCTGCTTAATCATCCCTTTACCCAGTAATTTAGGTTTAGCAATTAACTCATCTAATGTACTTGAACTGGTATTAAGTGCTTTTATATTAGGCGTTTTGACTTTGTGTGGTTACTTATTCAATAATTTTGGCATTCGTAAACTAGGCTCTCCTCTCTCATCCTTAATTGGCGCTACAGTCCCAATTTTAACCGTGATTTTCGCTGGTTTAATGTTACAAGAATCTCTAGATATGGTGCAAGTTATGGGAGTTATATTAGTTACGGCTGGTGCAGCAAGTATAAGCTGGAAAAAAACACCAAATCAACCACAACCATCTAAATAGCTCCTTCTTTCTCTTGCCTCCTTTCTCTTGCCTATTGCCTATTACCTATTAACTTTTGTAATAAAAGTTACCCACAATAAATTTCTGGAAAAATTTTTTGAAAAATATATAGATATTTCAGCAATAGAAAGTTATACTGGTTTCTTAGATACAAAATTCAGGTCATTTTACGTTCCTCAGTCTTACCCTATACTCCTGCATCCCAACACCCTGTATATTCTAAGTTTTCAAGTTATACCAGGGGGAGGGGTTAGTTAGTCTGACGCGAGAAATTACCAATTTACACCCCGAACATTTACCACCTAAAATTTTCCGAGTCAACCAGAATTTTAGGTTTAGATTTAAAATATTTGTATCCAAATGGGTGTATAATTAGTAGTTTGATTTGAATATCATACTTGTAAACGAGCCATTCATCTGTCTGTAGAATATGACCAACGACATCGATCTGATCAAGCGTCTTGGCCCTAGTGCGATGGATCAGATCATGCTTTATCTGGCTTTTAGTGCCATGCGTACAAGTGGCCACAGGCATGGAGCATTTTTAGATGCAGCCGCAACAGCAGCCAAGTGTGCAATTTATATGACCTATCTAGAGCAGGGACAAAACCTGCGAATGACTGGACATTTGCATCATCTTGAGCCGAAGCGAGTTAAAATCATCGTCGAGGAAGTCAGACTTGCTTTAACTGAAGGCAAACTTCTAAAAATGCTGGGTTCTCAAGAACCTCGTTATTTGATCCAACTTCCTTATGTCTGGATGGAAAAATATCCTTGGCAACCAGGAAGATCCCGTGTTCCCGGTACGAGTCTGACCAGTGAAGAAAAAAAACAAATTGAGCAAAAGCTCCCCAGCAATCTTCCTGATGCCAAGCTAGTCACCTCATTTGACTTTATGGAGTTAATTGAATTTCTCCATAAGCGATCGCAGGAAGACTTACCCTCTAACCACCAGATGCCCTTGAGTGAAGCATTAGCAGAACATATCAAGCGCCGTCTACTTTATTCAGGAACGGTAACACGCATTGACTGTCCGTGGGGAATGCCCTTTTATGCTCTAACTCGTCCATTTTATGCTCCAGCAGATGATCAAGAGCGCACATACACGATGGTAGAAGATACGGCTCGGTATTTCCGCATGATGAAATATTGGGTAGATCGCAAACCAAACACGATGCGGGCTGTGGAAGAACTGGATATTCCGGCTGATCAGATCCAGCAAGCAATAGAGGAATTAGACGAAATCATTCGTTCTTGGGGGGATAAATATCACGAAGAGGGAGGAGTACCAATGATCTTACAAATGGTTGTTGGCAATAAAGATGAATAGAAAACACAATTTTTATATTGTGTAGGGTGGCATATTTACCAACCCTACGATGATAAATCTATTTACTCATGGGAGTTGATGGTATTGGTTGTAGTTTCTTAGTTGGGTTTAAAATCTAATGGCTTTGTAGGCACACCGCTAAAACCGCTAGATCCCCCACTGGCATCAATACAAGTATCTAATGCCTGAGTGGGACTCAAATCAATTTCTCGATGTAAACCAACTACACAACTAGCAAAGGTTACTGGTAACAAACTGCGACCGCAGGATGTTAAAGTAGCTGGGTTTGCTGACCCCTGATAACTCTTACTAATGCTAACTACACAGGTTGCTAAATCCTGTGGACGACGAGCCTGACGACAGGAAGAAAGAACATCCACAGGTGTGATTTGTGTAAGTTTATGAATTTTTGCTACACATGAAGATAACTCCCGTGGGTGAAGTGCCGTGGCACAACTTTGAGATGCTGGTTTAGCTGTGACACCCACACTCAAGAGTTGAGCAGCACAAACCCGATAGTCATTATCGTAGGAATCGGTAACAGCCAGAGTAGGTAAACTACTGGTTAATAATCCACCTATAGTTATAAATGATGCTGTAAATCCCCTGAAGGAATAATTGGTTTGTTTGTTCCCAAAGTTACTCATTTTTTTTCGCTTTTTAAATAACCGTTTTCGATTCAACCAAGGTTATGCTACCTTAGAATCTAGTCCCAATCTTCTACCATCCAGGAATGTCGGTGTAATCACCAGAAATTTACCGAAAATTGGTGAATGCAACGGATTGATTTATCTGAATATTAAGGGTAAATAAAAGGCAATTTAGTTATAAAATGTCCATGCTTTTGGGAACTATGCCATAATGGTAGGTCTGAATAAAATTTTAGAAGGATTAAATTAAGGAAACTCATGTCCCGATATAGAGGACCCCGCCTCAGAATTGTCCGTCGTTTAGGCGAATTACCAGGTTTAACTCGGAAAAGTGCTAGACGTGCTTATCCCCCTGGACAACATGGTCAAAACCGTAAAAAGCGCTCTGAGTATGCTATCCGTCTAGAGGAAAAGCAAAAACTCCGCATGAACTACGGTTTAACCGAAAAACAAATGCTTCGCTATGTTCGTAAAGCTAGACGAGTATCTGGTTCTACTGGACAGGTGTTACTGCAATTGTTGGAAATGCGCCTGGATAATACCGTTTTCCGCATGGGTATGGCTCCCACAATCCCAGCCGCCCGTCAATTGGTGAATCACGGTCACGTAACTGTTAATGGCCGGGTAGTAAATATTGCCAGCTATCAGTGCCGTCCTGGTGAAGAAGTCGCTGTGAGAAACAGAGAAGCTTCTAAGAAATTGGTGGAAGCTAACTTGCAATATCCCGGTTTGGCTAACCTTCCTAGTCATTTAGAGTTTGATAAAACTAAGTTGGCTGGTAAGGTCAATAGTGTAATTGAACGGGAATGGGTAGCACTACAAGTCAATGAACTACTCGTGGTGGAATACTACTCACGTCAAGCGTAGGACAATTTTGGATTTTGGATTTACGATTTTAGATTGGAATTGTTTTTCTTTGAATCTACAATCCAAAATCTAAAATCTAAAATTCGCTTAACTGACTAACCACCAATCTGCGACATGGTACGGGTGTATGTGCCGACAGTACCAGAGTCGCGTTGCTTAAAGTTTATTTCTGATTTGATATTTAAAATTTCTCTGACTTGTTTTTGTAAGTCGGTGGTGCTAATACCAGCACGCAAAGCAGTTTTTAAATCAATTTGACCTGTTTCGTTTAATAAGCAGGGGCGTAGCCAACCATCTGCGCTAAGACGCATCCGGTTACAGCGATCACAAAAACATTCTGACATTTGGCTAATAAATCCTATTGTGCCTTTAGCTCCAGGAATTTGAAATACATCAGCAGGTCCATTACCACGAATTTGAGATTCTGTCAATCCCCAACGCTCACGGATAGATTGACGTAAATCGGCTGAAGATACCCAACCGCGATCGCCAAATAAGTCTCCGTTACCAATGGGCATAAATTCAATAAAACGGACGTGCCATTGTTTGTCAATGGTTAAATCTGCTAAATCTAAAATTTCATGGTCATTAACGCCAGGAATTACGACTACATTTAATTTTAATGGGTCAAATCCCACATTATAAGCAGTCTGGATACCTTGCCATACTTGTTGCCAACGCCCACGCCCATGATTACCAATAATTTCTTCAAATATATGTGGATCTAAAGAATCTAAACTAATATTAATTCGTCTTAAACCTGCATTATAGAGATTTTGGGCGATGGGAGCGAGTAAAAACCCATTTGTAGTCATTGCTAAATCTTCGGTTTGGGGAAGATGAGCAATTTTGGCGACTAAATCAACTACATGAGGACGGAGTAAAGGTTCACCACCGGTTAAGCGAAAGCGGGTAAAACCAACGGGGATAAATACTTCTTGAATGAGGGTAAGCAGTTCCTCATCAGTTAATAATTGCTGCGTGAGGATATAATCAAGTTCTGCACCTTCTGGCATACAGTATTGACAACGAAAGTTACAGCGATCAATTAAACTGATGCGGAGGTAGTCCACTTTGTTTATAATTACGCTGGTTGTCATATTCAAAGAAAGGGAGGCAGATTAAATAATAAATATAATCTTAACTCATTTCTCAATAATAGATATTTTATTTCTGACAGTTTTATGTCCTTCTTTTTTGATAACAGAATTTCTTTCAGTAGTTAGCAGTAAAACCCTTTAGATTTAAGGCTTTGTGTTGACAATTGGGATCTCATTTACCTGCAATATTCTGTATTTGGTGCTATAGAAGCTGATATTTCATCTTGAATTTGATTAAATCTTGCTTCTGAACACCAAACGACATCGGCAACTTTAAAGTTAATTACCAATTACCAATTACCCATTACCCATTAATAAGTCAGAAAATCTATAGAAATAGCAAAGGTTTCACTAATAATTTCTGATGCTAATTGATTCCTACTGAGCGCTTCGCTATCAGATTTGAGCAAAGGATAAACCCGACTATGATTATCTTGGTGTGAAGATAAGAATGACTTAAACTGCAAAGATATTCCTATGGTGACATTGGGTAAATAGGTAATATTGTAATTTACCGTATTGGAAGAAGATACCGCAGAAAAAGATAGATTAAATAGGCTGTGTAAAGGCAATTTGTACAAATCACGGTGGGGAATTAAAATTATTGTATCTATCCCTTCCAATTCTTGAGTAATTGTGGAAATATTCAAGATATTTTGCAACTCTAACAGTTTTGAGATTGTTGCTGATTTTTGCCAATTCACTAACCAATGTTCAAATTGAATTAAGCGTTTTACCCCTTCTGGAATTGCTTCTATATCTTGTATAGGTGTAAACAGGAGAATAGGAGATGGTGCTTGATCTTTGATAATAAATGTGTGTAAAGCGGCTGGGCTAAGATGCCAGTAAACTATAGCTGTGGAGGGATTGAGTAATTCTTGAATAGAGGGATAATTTGCCGAGGGAAGATGATGATTTAAATCAGACATCAACCACTGTAAACAATTATTTTTACCCTCTTCAGCGATTTCCCAAGCTTCTACTAAATCTCCTGTATTTACCGCTAAATCAACTGCTAATTGTCCTAAGCCTGCAAATTTTAGCACCAGTTGTTTTTTGTTTTCATCAGTACGAGTGGGGTGATTGAGTAATTGTTGTAATAATTCAGTTCCCCATTTTTGTAATTCCTGTGCAGTTGTTGTTTCTCCTAAACAGACAAGCACTTTGGTCAGAGATTGCAAAATTTCTAGATGTAATTCTGGGAAATCTTCTGGTGTGAGAGTAGATAGTGCCAGTTGGTATTCAGATATGGCATGATGCCAATAATCACGAGGTGCGGTTTCTTTTTTGCCTTGCTCGTAGTAAGTATTACCAACAGCTATATGTAATCTTCCCCAGCCTTCTGGGTGAGTATCTGAGCGAAGATGTTTCAAACCCTCTTGGTAACTTGCTAACTTACCCTCATAACCGCCTAAATTCAGGGCGGGGTTGGATTGAGAAATGCTACTAACTACAATCAGTGATGATTGGTGAGGGGTGAGATTACCAGCAGCCGCACCCCGACCTAGCCAAGCTTCCCAGTAGTCTAGTTTAATTTCTAAAGCACTGTCATAACAGGAGATAGCTGGTGCGAAACGTTCTAAGTAAAATAGAGCTACAGCTTGATTATACCAAGCGGGGTGGAAATCAGGTTTAATGGCTATGGCTTGTTGGTAGGAGATGATCGCATCTTCACGACGACCTAGATTTTCAAAGGACACACCCCGGTTATACCAAGCTAAATAAAATTCAGGTTGAATAGAGAGGGCTTGATCCCAAGACTCAATAGCTTCTAACCATTGTTTCAAATTAAATAGCACCACACCCCGGTCAATCCAAACTTCATGATAGTCAGGTTGGAGATTAAGGGCTTGATCATAACTAGCAATAGCTTCTGGATATTGTTCACCCACAGCTAAAGTAATACCCCTGTAGTACCAAGTTTCTGGGTCTTGAGGTTGGAGATTGAGGGCTTGATCATAACTGGAAATGGCTTCCCAGATTAAGCCTAATTTCAATAATGCTAAACCTTTGCTAGACCAAGCTTCTGGATAATCTGGCTTGATAGCGATCGCTTGCTCAAAAGAAGCAATGGCCGCATCAAAGTCTCCCAACTCGCCGAGAATACCGCCCCGACTATACCAAACTTTGTACAAGTTAGGTTTGATTGCTAATGTTTGGTCATAGGCGGCAACTGCTTCAGTTAACCGTTGCAAGTAAGATAGGGTCAACCCTTGATTAAACCAATATTCATAAGCATCAGGTTGCAATTGACTAGCTCGTTCATACAAAGCCAAAGCTGTTAATAAATTTCCAGCTTTAGCTTGTTGCAAACCTTCGTAAAATAAAGTTTCCGCCTGATTAGCAACAACTATTTGTGATGTTGGTTGCTGAACAAGTTGACGATCACGAATTGCTAAGTCTGAAGCTAACTGCTGGACAAGATTGGTACTTTGTTCCAATCGCACCACCAACTCATCTAAAGTGGATGCTAATTGGGGTTCTACATTCACCAAAGACTGATTCCCGGTTTCCACCAGTGGAGATACTATATCTGCTACTACGTCCTCAACAGTCGGGGAAAAGTTCTCAATTGTATATTCGTAACTCCGATACTCGTTTTCTAACTTAGCTTCGTTTTCAACAATATCTTTGCTCAAATACTCATCAGTTAACCCTACAGAATCACCAGTTAACAGATCCTCAATCATTGGAGGTACTGATGGATTGGTTAGACTTTCCATATCCTGATATTCCCAGAGTTGTTCACCAAATTGGCGGAGCAATTCTTGACCAGGACTATTTAATTCCTCTTCTGTGGGGATGACAATTTCCAACTCCTGTGACTCTTGCTTGCGCTCATACTCCTGATTGAGATTGCGCCGCAATAGCTGTATGCCAATATCATAGGACAGGTTACTAACCTCACCGATGCCTAGCTCACCCAGTTGTACCATTCGTTTGGCTAATTGATGACTGGGTGCAGGAGAGGCTAGTAATTTGTCACCAAATACCAACAGCCAATCTATCCAACGATCAACGGTAATGCGCGGTTCCATCCGCTGCAAATACTTCAACGCCCACTGTTGTCCTCGTGCTTGATGCACTCCTTCTAGTAGTTCGTTAAACAACAACTCTAGATCCGCATTCGTGAGTTCTGGTGGTTGATTTGCCACCAGTTTGCTTTGACTAGGCTGGGGATCACTTATCCCCAGACTGTCAAAGGTATACTTTAAAAATCTGTTAAGCCACTGCAAGAGCCACCTGAACATCTGCCACTTTATTGGATTTTCTTTCTCCTAGATTGTAGCTATCGTTGTGTCAAAAAAATTATTAATTACGGAATGAACTATAAAATCTAGATGCAATTACGTAAAAATACTGATAGCTACTTTAAACAAATAGAACTTAGTCATTGGGATGAGTGATCAGAAGATTGAGTTATAAATTCTCCTTTACCCCCACTTTCAATTATGCAGAAGCTTCATTTGCTTCATTATACTGATTAACTAAGGCTTGAATAATCACTTCTGGATTATCTGTTTCTATCTCTAGTTGTTGGGCTACTTGCTGACATAGGGTTTCATCCTGTTGCAACATTATTAATAACTCATCCAGAGTAACAGTTTTGTATTCTCCTTCTGAAGAATTTTCCTCCGCGTTGATAGCTGTTGAGGAATGATTCTGAACGGCATCGGGACCATCATATTCCCAAATTGGTTCTCCTGGATTGCGTGTTAATACTTTCATGCCTATATCGTAGGACAAATTGCCAATTTCCCCAATACCTAACTCACCAAGTTGGACTAATCTGGCTGCTAATTCATTATGTGGTTTAGAAGATGCTAATAATCTTTCACCAAAACGATTTAACCATTCTAACCAGCGGTCTGTGCTGACACGATGGTCAAGATTATGTAACCATTTTTGCGCCCAAGCCTGTCCCTTGACTTGATGGACTCCTTCTAGTAGTTCTGTAAAGAGAAGTTCTAAATCTGTATCACTTAGGGGTGGTGCTACTTGTTTGGAGACATTTTCTTTACTTAGGGGGAGAGTTTGTTTACTCCCAAACAAGCGCCGAAAAAATTTTTTTAGCCATTGAATTAGCCGCTTGAGCATCTGAATGCACCATTGATAGTCCTTCCTAATATTAGCAACGTGCAGCGTTTGCTGGTGTTTGAATTAAAACTAGAATTATCTACATCTACGTTAGCGCGGTTCGTTCCCAACCCCGGTAATTTATGGAGAAGGGGATTTAAACATTTTAGATGAAGCTGCATAGAATCTAATATCAAGAAAAATTAACCGCAGATAAACGCAGATAAACGCAGATAAAAACGGATGAATTCATAGATTTTATGATTCTCTGCAACCTCATATTAAATTTGTATTAGCAGGTGCTATAGCGATATGCACTTGAGTGAGATACAGTGAGCAAATCGTCAAGTCTGTAGGGGCGCAGGGTCTGCGCCCTCTATTGTATTGCATCAAGCGCGATAACCGCTATATTAAGCCGTGAAATACTTCGCCGCCGGGTGATAAGTAATAATTGCCGTTGTAGACTGTTCAGGATACAATTGCTCACTTTCATCCATGTGCATTTTCATCCTATCAACTCCCAACAACTCCAACTGCTTAAACTGATCTTGGATATTCGGACAAGCCGGATAGCCGAAACTATACCGAGAACCTTGATAACGCTGCGCCAACATATCTCGAATATTATTTGGTTCAGAATCACCAAAACCTAATTCCCGACGGATTCTAGCGTGAGTCCATTCAGCCAAAGCCTCCGCCACCTGCACAGCCATACCATGAAAATACAGATAATCAGTGTATTGATTATTAGCAAATAACTTTTGGGCAAACTCCGTAGCCACTTCCCCCACAGTCACCGCTTGCATGGGGAAAACATCAATTATTCCTGACTGCTTGGGTGCAAAGAAATCTGCAATGCACAACCTATTAAAAGACTTCTGACGCGGAAACTCAAAACTAGCAACCTGTTTTAATTGACTTTCTACATCATATATATGTAAAGTATTGCCCTCAGATTGACAAGGAAAATACCCATAAATCACTTGAGGATGTAATAAATTCTCCTCAATAATGCGCTGTTTCCACTCTTCTAAAACTGGATAAACCTTCTCACCTAAAAACGCCTGATATTCCTCCTTAGATTGTTCCTTGGGTTTGCGGAATTGCCATTGTCCAGCTACCAAAGCTTGCAAATCTAAATACCAGAATAACTCCTCCAAAGAAATATCATCAGGTTGTAAAAATTTCGTTCCCCAAAAAGGTGGTTGAGGACGTTCAATATCCACAGCTACAGCCTCAGAACGCCGAGTATCAACCTCTTTTTTAATATCAGAATTATCTATTGTGGGGTGGGCATCTTGCCCGCCCTTTTCCTCAACAGATTGATGTCCATTTTCTGCAACTTCATCTAAAAATCCCTGCAAATTATCCCAATTACCTTCTGTTTTTGCAGGCATTAACTTATCCATAAAATGCAAATCAGAAAACGCATCTTTGCCATAAACAACTTTACCTTTATAAGTTCCTTGGCAATCTTGATTGACAAATTTAGGAGTTAAAGCTGCACCACCTAAAATTACCGGCACAGTAATTCCTTTTTCATTAAAAGTCTGTAAATTCTCTTTCATGAAAGCGGTAGATTTTACTAACAATCCACTCATGGCAATACAATCAGGTTGATACTGTTCGTAAGCTTGAATGATATTTTCTACTGATTGCTTAATTCCCAGGTTAATCACCTTGTAACCATTGTTAGATAAAATGATATCTACAAGGTTTTTACCAATATCGTGAACATCACCTTTTACCGTCGCAATTACAAAAGTTCCTTTGGCATTATTCCCAGATTCCGACTTTTCCATGAACGGTTCTAAATAAGCAACCGCAGCTTTCATGGTTTCGGCAGATTGTAGTACAAAAGGTAATTGCATTTGTCCAGAACCGAACAATTCACCGACAACTTTCATCCCGTCTAACAAGAAAGTATTGATGATTTGTAAGGGAGGATATTGTTCTAAAGCTTTGGTTAATTGGGTTTCTAAACCAATGCGTTCACCGTCAATAATATGCCGTTTCAAACGTTCTTCAATTGGTAAACTTTCATCAATTCCCGTATTCCGTTTAGTTTTAACTCCGGCAAAAATTGTGGTGAGTTCTCCCAAAGGATCATAAACGCAGACATTACCATCAAATTTGCGTTCATCATAAATTAATTGCCGACAAACTTCTTGATGTTGGGGTTCAATCTTAGCCAATGGTAAAATTTTACTCGCGCTGACAATTGCTGCATCCATTCCCGCTTGCATGGCTTCATGCAAAAACATGGAGTTTAAGACCATCCGTGAGGCTGGATTTAAGCCAAAGGATATATTGGAAACACCCAACATAACATGACATCCTGGCAATTCTTGGCGAATCCGGCGAATTGATTCTATTGTCGCTTTACCATTTTCCCGATCTTCTTCAATCCCTGTAGAAATTGGGAGAGCTAAAGTATCAAAAAATATTTCTGTGGGCGCAATACCATATTCTACCGCTTGACGGTAAGCCCGTTGGGCAATTTGAAATTTTTTCTCAGCCGTTCGCGCCATGCCATCTTCGTCAATTGTCCCAATAATTACACCAGCACCGTATTTTTTAGCTAATTCTAGGACTTTCAAAAATCGCGGTTCGCCATCTTCATAGTTGGTAGAATTGAGTAAACACTTACCACCAGCCACCTTTAAACCCGCTTCCATTTTTTCCCATTCAGTGGAATCGAGCATTAAAGGCAATGTAATATTATTGACAACGCGAGAAACTAACTCGTGCATATCACGCACGCCGTCACGTCCCACATAATCAACGTTAACATCTAGGATATGTGCGCCTTCTTTGACCTGACTCCGCGCCATGGAGACTAAACCATCCCAGTCTTCGGCGTTGAGTAAATCACGGCATTTTTTAGAACCACTGGCGTTGAGACGTTCACCCACAATTAAGAAAGAATTTTCTTGTTCGTAGGGTTGAGTAGTATAAATTGATGCGGCTGATGGTTCTAAACTTGGCTGTCTAACTTTTGGTTTTAATTCTTTAGCAATTTCCGCTAATTGTTGAATGTGTGCTGGTCTTGTCCCACAGCAACCCCCAATCACTTGGACACCTAAATCTTCGATAAAGTGCATTAACGCCATGCGTAATTCTATGGGCGTAAGTTTGTAATGTGCTTGACCGCCAACGTTTTCTGGTAAACCCGCATTGGGAATACAGGAAACTACGAATGGAGAATGTTCTGATAAATACTTGATGTGTGGTTTCATCAAGTCAGGACCGGTGGCGCAATTTAAACCGAGAATATCAATGGGGTAAGATTCAAGAATAGTAACTACGGCGTTGATTTCTGTACCTACCAGCATTGTTCCCATGCTTTCCATGGTTACAGACACCATTAAGGCTCTTCTTTCCCCTTTTTTAGCAAAAACTTCCTCAATTCCATTTAATGCGGCTTTAATTTGCAGTACGTCTTGGCAAGTTTCCACGAGGAATAAATCCACACCACCATCAAACAAGGCTTCTGCTTGTTCCGCAAAAGAGGCTTTCATGGTGTCAAAGTCAATATGTCCCAAAGTGGGGAGTTTGGTGGTTGGCCCAATAGAACCAGCTACAAATCGGGGTTTTTCGGGGGTGGAAAATTCCGCAGCTACACTTTTGGCAAGTTCGGCGGCTTTTTTCGTGAGATAATAAGCCTGGTCTGCTAGGTCGTATTCTGCTAGAACTATGGACATAGAACCAAAGGTATCAGTTTCAATGACATCAGCACCAGCAGCGAGAAAATCACGGTGAACTTTGGCGACAGCTTCAGGCTTACTGTGGACTAGATACTCGTTACAACCTTCATACTGTGCGCCTCCGAAGTCTTCAGCGGTAAGGTTTTGGGTTTGTAAGTTTGTTCCCATTGCACCGTCAAAGACGATAACGGGACGTTCGGGACTATGTAGGTGTTTTAAGAAAGGATGGGTCATAATTGTGTTAAAAAAATAGAGTTAGTTTTGCGATACTAGACTTAATTTATTATTCTCCAAGATTTTGATAGTTTAGATAGGTTGTTAAGAAAACAATATGCTAGAAAGTACAGAGGATGGTTTTGTACGCTTACAAATAGAATTAATCCAGCCTCAGTTTTTAAGTATCCTCAGTGACGTGATTGTCAAGAAACAGCGCCTCGTTTTGGCAAAGGGGGAGAAAGACTTGGCTGCTATTATCCCCTCTGACGAGTTTGAACGCTTGCAGTGGTTGAGGTATGATATCAAATATGGGCAATTTCAGCTAGACGAAGAATATGATGATGAAGATGAATCTGGTATCTCATGTATTAGCATTAATGAATTAGAATTTAATTTTGAGCAAATAATCAGTCAGGTAATGGGTAATGATGCAATCTTTGGTTTAACTTCTCCGACAGTTTCCTTTGAAGATAACAATGAGTTTTTTCTGCCCGTGGTAATATTGATGAATATTAATAATGTTTGGATACCAGATTATTGGATTAATAAGTAAAGACAATTATATAGAGGAAATGTAAAAAAAGTTATTTAATATACTTTTTAGTATAGCAGTATTCTTTTTTTTGACTATTAAAATCATAATATTTAATGTCAGCTATATTACCAATATTAACAAATATGAGATTTAGAGACTGGGGAACTAGAATAATACTGATTTTTTTGATGTTAGCTACCCTAATTGTGGCACTATTTATTGGAGGTGCGAGACAACCGCACAATCAGACAATTGCATCAAATTCAGCAGTTAAGGCTGGGAGTCAATATCCACCAGCACAATTACAGTCAGCAATTACTACGCAGGAGCAAAAGCGAAATTTAATACCATCTACCATAAAGATCAATAAAATTAATCCTGTATATATAACTACTAGAGCTTTTGCTAATTATAGACCTAATTTTGCACAGGCTAAAGTTGATCCTAGCAATTATGGCGATCGCTATATCGCAGATGTCAATGGTGTAATCTTTAATCATCAGCCCATTATTGTCATTCATGAAACCAGTAATTCAACTTCTAGCGCCATTAATTTTTTTCAAACACATCATGATGATGAAAATGTCCAAGCCAGTTATCATGCCATCATTACTTTAGAGGGAAATGTTGTTTATTTAGTTCCTCCAGAAAAACGTGCTTTTGGTGCTGGTAATTCTGTTTTTAAAGGTGCTAATGGTGTGGAAACTGTGCAAACTAATCCCAATTTACCCCCATCTGTGAATAATTTTGCTTATCATGTATCTCTAGAAACCCCTCCAGATGCTTGGGGAAAAAATGATATTCAAGAACATACTGGATATACAGAAGCTCAATATAATTCTTTAGCTTGGTTAATTGCTCAAAGTCAAGTTCCAGATGATAGAATTACTACTCATAAAGCTGTAGATGTCGCCGGGAGAAAAGTTGATCCCTTGAGTTTTGATGGTGAGAAGTTTTTAAATAAATTGCATTCTTTTCGGCAGTTAAGAACTTTAAATTAGTTAGCAAAACAAAATTATGAACATCTAATTTAGGTAAAAATTATGCAGGAGTTTGGATAATGTGATTAAATTTAGAGGATATTTAACAAATAGATAGAATGCTTCATGCGTCGAGACTCCATTTTTTATAAACTTTTTCAACAATCTCCAACTTTGCTATTTGAACTGTTGACAAATCCTCCCATAAATGCGGATGCTTACCGATTTGATTCGGTAGCTGTCAAAGAACCCAAGTTTGAAATAGATGGAGTATTTCTCCCCCCAGAAAATGAAGGTGCTGGGATTGTGTATTTTTGTGAGGTACAATTCCAAAAGGATGAACAACTTTATGAAAGGGTATTTGCGGAATCTTCACTATATTTCTATCGTAACCGCGTTAGATTTAGTGACTGGCAAGCAGTTATAATATATCCATCTCGCAATACCGAACAAAGGGACATTTACCCTCATAGAACCTTACTAAAAGGTGAACAAGTACATAGAGTGTATTTGGATGAATTGGGGGATATTCGTCAATTACCTCTATGGGTAGCATTGATGGTATTGACTACGGTAGAGGAAGAACAAGCACCAGCAGCAGCACGGGATTTGTTAATAAGAACCCGTGAAGAAGATCCTCAACCATCAAGTCGCGCCATAATAGAGATGATCACGACTATCATGGTGTACAAGTTTGAAAAACTTAGCCGAATGGAGGTAGAGTCTATGCTAGGAATAACACTCAAGGAAACTAGAGTTTACCAAGAAATTAAGGAAGAAGGACGAGAGGAAGGACGAGAAGAAGGACGAGAAGAAGGACGAGAAGAAGCAACTGTTAATGTGATTATTCGACTGTTGACTAAGCGGTTTGGAAAAATCTCTGAGGAAATGCGCTCCTCAATTTCTAGTTTACCTTTGCCGGTTCTCGAAGATTTGAGCGAAGCATTGTTAGATTTTACCAGCTTGGCTGATATCCAAACTTGGTTAAAAGGGCGGGTAAATTAAAGTATTTGGGCTGAATATTCGCGTAAGTTGCTAGTTAATAAATAATTGACAATTGACAATTACCAATTACCCATTACCCATTACCAGCAACTTAGTTACTTACTAAAACTGTAAATGTGCTGAGTCTGCAAGTTATCTTGCAAAGAAGACGGTAGTACACCATCAGAGAAAGTTTGCCTATCTAACTGTACCTGCAAATTACTTAAAGGATCGCTACCCGTCGCAATCAGAAATTCCATTTTTTGAATATAGGGTAAAGTTGCGATTTCATCTAAAATCTGGCAGATTGCTTGCAGATAAGGATGACCTTTTTGTTGATACCAATTGGATTCAGCAATATTAGCTTGGTCAAAACCTAGATGTACAGTCAAAGATGGTTGATCAAATAAAGCGATTCCCAATGGACGGGCTTCTTCCTGTAACAATAAATGCTGATTTTTTGATAAATACCGTATTTTCTCTAACCGTTCATAGCGTTCGGTGACGGATTCCGGTTCATCTTGCCAATGTATCGCTACTGTGACTAGATAAGTTTGTAACAGCATATGTCCCAATTTCTTGGCTTTGGTAGCTAGATAATAGGAATTGAAATCATTAGACTCAATTAAGAGGGGAACACGATCTACAACTTCTAAACCATAACCTTTGACACCAGCAATTTTACGAGGATTATTGGTAATGAGACGGATTTTTTTGATGCCCAAATCCATGAGAATTTGCGCCCCCATGCCATAATCACGCAAATCAGCGGGAAACCCTAAACGCTCATTTGCTTCCACTGTATCCAAGCCCATATCCTGCAAAGAGTAGGCTTTCAGCTTGTTAACCAAGCCTATGCCCCGTCCCTCTTGACGCAAGTAAACAACGACACCTTGACCCGCATCTTCAATCATTTTTAATGCGGCTTGTAACTGCATCCGACAGTCGCAACGCAAAGATCCCAATGCATCTCCTGTTAAACATTCCGAGTGCATTCGCACCATCACGGCTTCATCTCCAAAATTTGCCGGATCTCCCTTGACAATGGCAACGTGTTCTGTATTATCTAGGGTGTGGCGGTAGCCGTAAATATCAAATTGACCGAACTGGCTGGGGAGTTTAGTAACTATTTCTCGATATATCAAGCGATCATTTTGGAGACGATAACTGATTAAATCAGCAATGCTAATAATTTTGAGGTGATGATTTTGGGCATATTCAACTAACTGATTTAACCGCGCCATTGAACCATCAGGGTTTTGAATTTCACAAATTACCCCGGCTGGATACAGTCCCGCTAGTCTGGATAGGTCTACAGCAGCTTCTGTATGTCCTGCCCGTTTGAGTACGCCTCCCGGTCTAGCCCGCAATGGGAAAATATGCCCCGGTCGTCGTAATTCTTCCGGTTTGGTGGCTGGGTTGAGGGTGACTTGGATCGTGCGGGCGCGGTCTTCGGCGGAAATACCAGTGCTAACGCCCAAATGGGGACCAGCGTCAATACTAACGGTAAAGGCGGTTTGGTTAGTATCTGTCAGCTTACTGACCATTAATGGTAAGTCTAATTCATCGAGGCGATCGCCTGTCATAGCCAGACAAATCAGCCCTCTGGCTTCCACAGCCATGAAGTTAATCATGTCTGGGGTGGCAAATTGGGCGGCGCAAATTAAATCGCCTTCATTTTCTCGATTTTCGTCATCTACGACGACAATGACACGACCGGCTTTGAGATCGGCCAAAGCGGCATCAATAGAATCAAATTTAAAGGTTTGGGTAATATTAGGCTGTGACACAGAAAATTTCCAGCTATCAACGTAAAGTTTTTTAACAATTTCTTATTTTAGATTGTAGCTTGTTTATCGGAATTAGAGATTTTGTGAGCAATTGACTCATTCACGGGAGATTTTCTGTTAGCTAAATAACATGATGCTTACGAATAATGATTTTTTACACAATATCAGTATGATTGGTTCTTAAGGATATTTCTGATTATAGATACGCTAAAAGATACTCTTTGCTATACAATGCTGCGAAAGTTCAATCACAAGTCATCAGTAATTAGCTAGTAGCTTGACTCCTGATGATTGATAATAGATAACTAAAAGTGGATAAGGATTTAATATCATGGGAAATTTAAGACGCGTACCAGTTGGAATTGTTGGCGCGTCAGGGTATGGCGGGGTGCAGCTAGTGCGACTGCTGATGGATCATCCTGAAGTGGAAATCGTTTATTTAGGTGGTGAAAGCAGCGCGGGTAAGTCCTTTGCTGACCTTTATCCACAGTTCGGTAATATAGTAAATTTGCCCATTGAAGCAGTACAACCCGACATTATTGCTAGTCGTTGTGAAGTGGTATTTCTGTCTTTACCCAATGGACTGGCTTGCCAAATCGCTCCCCAACTTATAGAAAAAGGTTGTAAGGTACTGGATCTGAGTGCTGATTATCGCTTTGGTGATTTGAAAACTTATACAGATTGGTATGGTACAGAAAGAAGCGATCGCACTACAGCAGCTACCGCAGTTTATGGTTTACCAGAATTGTACCGCGATCGCATTGCCGAATCCAATCTGGTTGGCTGTCCCGGTTGCTATCCTACAGCCAGCTTACTGGCACTGTCCCCACTTTTAAAACAAGGTTTAATTGTTCCCGAAACAGCCATCATTGATGCTAAATCTGGCACATCTGGGGGGGGCAGACAAGCCAAAGTTAACCTGTTATTAGCCGAAGCTGATAACTCTCTAGGTGCTTATAACGTCGGTAGACACCGCCACACCCCAGAAATTGAGCAGATTTGTAGCGAATTGGCAGGGCATGACGTAAAAATCCAATTTACACCCCACCTCATTCCCATGGTGCGGGGGATTTTAGCCACTGTGTACGCCACCATGCGCGATCCTGGTTTAGTCCGTGATGACCTGATTACCATCTACAGTGCCTTTTATCGTAATTCCCCTTGGGTAAAAATCTGCAATAGTGGCACTTATCCCCAAACTAAATGGGCTTGTGGCAGTAATTCTTGCTACATTGGTATAGAAGTTGACCCCCGCACCGGGCGCGTTATCGTTATGTCAGCCATTGACAATCTAATTAAAGGTCAAGCAGGTCAAGCAATTCAATGTATGAACCTGATGCTAGGCTGGGATGAAACCTTGGGACTACCAAAGGTCGGGTTTTATCCGTAATATTACTGTATGGTTTAGCCCAGGCGAATAGAATTCACGGCTACACAAACAAAGTCCACCTGCGTGGACTAATGAAAAATTAAGAATTTCAAACCCACCTACGTGGGTTTTGCCTGTGTAGACGCGGTTTCTAACCGCCTTTTTAATGTTAATTTAACTCTATTTTGGTCCTAAACCAACAGTACCAGCGTAGACGGCGCGATCGCCTAATTCATGCTCAATGCGGAGAAGGCGATTGTATTTTGCTACCCGTTCACTGCGACACAGAGAACCGGTTTTAATTTGACCGGCGCGAGTTGCGACAGCTAAATCAGCAATGGTTGTATCTTCAGTTTCACCGGAACGATGGCTAATTACTGAACGGAAACCGTTACGAGTCGCTAAATCAATGGTTTCCAAAGTTTCAGTTAGAGAACCGATTTGATTCAATTTAATCAAAATCGAGTTAGCGGCTTTTTGTTCAATACCTTTTTGTAAGCGGGTGGCATTAGTTACAAACAAATCATCACCCACCAATTGTACTTTTGAGCCGATTTTCTGAGTCAATAATTGCCAACTTTGCCAATCTTCCTCATGTAAACCATCTTCAATGGAAACAATGGGATATTGGTCAACCAACTGACCTAAATAATCAATAAACTCAACAGGACTATGGGGTTTACCATCATAAACATATTGCCCATTTTTGTAAAATTCACTAGCAGCCACATCTAAAGCCAAAGCTACTTCTTCACCGGGCTTATAACCAGCTTGTTTAATCGCCGCTACCAGCAATTCTAAAGCCACTTGATTAGATTCTAGATTAGGTGCAAAACCACCTTCATCACCCACACCTGTTAGCAAACCTTTATCATCCAAAACTTTGCTGAGAGTTGCAAATACTTCCGCACCCCAACGCAAAGCTTCTTTGAAAGAAGGCGCACCAATAGGAACAATCATAAACTCTTGAAAGTCAACGTTATTAGACGCGTGCGCTCCACCGTTGATTACATTCATTAAGGGGACTGGCAATAAATTCGCCAAAGGGCCACCTAAATAACGATAGAGGGGAATATCTAAAGCTGCTGCACCTGCTTTAGCGGCTGCTAAGGAAATACCTAAAATCGCATTTGCGCCTAAATTAGATTTGTTAGCTGAACCGTCTGTAGCAATCATTGTCCGGTCTAACAATTCTTGGTTGAGGACATCCAATCCTAATAATTTGGGTGCTAATATCTCATTGGCGTTTTTTACTGCTGTGAGGACTCCTTTACCACCATAACGGCTTTTATCCCCATCCCGCAGTTCATGAGCCTCAAATGTGCCTGTGGAAGCCCCGCTAGGAACTTGCGCGAGTCCGACTGCACCCCCAGCTAAATGTACTTCCGCTTCTAGTGTAGGTCTTCCCCGTGAGTCGAGGATTTCGCGGGAGACAATGGCTTCAATAGCGGTGTCTAGAAATTTGGTCATTCGTGGTTTGTCCTTGATTTTGAGTATGTTGTCAGGGTTGAACCTTTACAGTTTACTAATAACCCAATCGCTAGTTTATGTGTTTCTGGGGGAAAATCGGCTGACATTAAAGAAGATTTCCAATCGTGAAGGGTGGTAATGCTCGCTGAGTATGGAAGGAAACATGGAATTTGTCTGAATCAGGATGCTCAGGATTAACAGGATTATTTATACTTGACTGTTTTTGCGGAAATTAGTTGCTATTTTTCATATTCAGGTACAAAATCCTGTAAATCTTCAAATCCTGTAAATCCTGATTCAGACTAATATTCAATTAATTTGTCAGAATCAGGATTCTCAAGATTAAAGGATTAACAGGATTCTTGATTTATACCTTCCTAATCACCGCAGCTGATCTCATTCTCAAATACTCTTTAAATACAGCAGATAAATTAAATAAAACTTTTTCTTCGACAATTATTTTCAGTAAATACCGTTGTTTTAAAGATTGTAACCCATTAATCAATTGCATTGCTGAAAAGTCTAAGTTTTGTTTGATATTTTCTCTCGATATAGGTTGATTGAATTTACTTAATTCTAAAACAATTTGCTGTTCTATAGATGATAATCTGTTAAATAGTTGACTAAAATAAATTTGCATATTTTTGGTAATAACTAAGTTATTCTCAGCAAGAAAATCATCAACATAACCATCAAAAATATCTTTAATTAAAACAGCAATATCTTTTAGATAAACGGGATTACCTTCATATAAATCAATCAATTTTAACCAGCTATCTTCATTTTTCAAACCCAGGCTTTTTAAAATTTCAGCATTTTGTAAACCGGATAATTCTAAATATTGAATGGGAGATAATTCTTCATCTCCCAATTCCATATCTGTACATTTTTCTTGGCTGATTAAAATTAAACTACTTTGATGTTCAATTTCTGCTATCATTGTCAAAAGGTTTTGATAATTTTTGTATTCATTTTGATAACTTCCTGCAAATTGACCACTAGCAAAAATATTTTCCAGATCATCAATAATAATTAAACATCTTTTTTCAGTCAAAAAATCTAATAATTGTCTTAATTTATTATCTGTGCTTTCTTTACTTTCTTGTTCAGCAATCTTTAATAAATCATCAATCAGTAAATCTAGAGATTTGGGAAATTTTAAACTTCTCCAGATAATTACCTCAAATTGTTTTAAGTTTAAATCAATAATTTTTTTGACTAAAGTAGTTTTACCAATTCCATTTAAACCTAATACTGAGACTAGACGCGTGTTTTTATTTAATATCCAATTATGTAGAGTTTCTAGTTCTTTTTCTCTTTCGTAAAAACGAATAATTTGAGGAGATGATTTTAAATCATGTTTAAATAATTGTTGATTATTGGGCTTTTCATTTTTATTCAATTGGGGATATGAGGGACAAAAATTAATATTAATATTTTTATTTTGCTGAATAACTATAGGTGAAGATGTTAATTTCAATCTTGATAGAGTAGAGCGAAAATTACTTTTATGAATATCTTGTTCCAAATGATTAGAAAAAGTTCGCCAAAGTTTATAACCTATATTCCTAATATGACTTTCACTACAATGAGAGTTATCAGCAATTTTATCATAGGTTTTACCCTCCCATACTCCCTTAATTACTGTTTCCTGAATATCATCTAAATGCTTTCCTGTGTCCGCAAATACCAAATTATCAGCAATTTGTAAAACTTCTGTGATATCCATAAGAAATAGATATGATTGATAACTAATGTTATTTATTATAACAAATTTTTAGACAAAATCATACATTTTATGACATTTTATTTTAAATCGCATTAATCAAATTAAAGATAAAATAAGATATTTTCAGATCACTGATTATTTAATATTTTGTTATAATTAAAACATCGTAGTAAAGTATGTCAAATTTTGAGTAAACAAATAAACATATTTTCTTAATAATGCAAATTTAACTTTTGGAGATATCTGATAATTTCACTATCTGATAACTCCTAAAATTTCATGAGTTAATCTCATATAGTCTCAACCTATTTTATGAACAAGGAAAATTTATCGGTTTGGAATCCATTTGTACCCAATACAAGAGATATAACTCGTACTAATGAATTAGCTCAAAAAAATGAAATTCTTACAGGAGTTCTAAGTTTTATCTTCTTTCCTGCTGGATTAATTTATTTAAATAGAGCAATTAATCCACTTAAGATTTTTGGTTATACCATTATTTTGAGTGTTTTATTTAAGATGGGTTCATCGTCAAATTCCAGTAATTTTATCTCTCTTTTAGGTACAAGTGCAATTACAGCAGAACAAGTAATTGCTGTCAAATCTGCACGTCAGAGACTAGGAGGAAAAACAACATCATTACCAAACTCTAATTTTGAGAATTCAGTTCCATCTTCTTTAAGTTATAAAACCGATGATAAAGCAGTTAAATTGCTTAAAGAACTGAAGGAAAGATATGAAGCGAATGAAATTTCTGAAGAAGAATTTAAACTTCAGAAACAGAAAATTCTTGAATCTATCTAGCAAATATCAACAAAATTCAATTATCAGGAGACTCTAATCATGGCTAACTTTTTTAAAAATCTTACTCAATCTTTTAGCGAAGGAATAGCTGAAGCTTCAACTAAAAGCTCGGTTGATTCTCAGAGACAAAGCGAAATTAATAAATTAGAAACTCAAATCAAAGAAATTGAAATTAAGCTGGAAAAACAATATACTTTACTAGGTCAATTAGTAGCGGATAATCTGCGTAAAGCTGAATCAATCAGTCAAGAAGCTGTAGCAAAATTATTTAATCCGATTAGAAAATTAGATGCAGAAAAACTAGAGATTTTAGAAAAAATCAAAGAATTAAAAGCTAAACAAGCTGAACAAGATAAAGCAGAGGATTTATTGAGGATAAAAAAAGAAGTCGAAGCGGAATTGAAAAAGTTAGAGGAACTTAAATCTTTAGAAGTTATTGATGAAGATGAGTTTGAAATTGCTCAAATTAAATTAAATAAAAGAGTCAACAATTTTGAGAAATTATATAGTTTAAAAATTGCCCTTGAGCGTGGTTTAATTAATGAACAAGAGTATACTCAAAGAAAAGCTTCACTTGAGTAGAGTAGTCGCGTAAGGTGCATTAACTTTTTCAGTTTTAAGTAGGGGTTTAGTATTGCTAAATCCCTATTTTGACATTTATTACCCAAAATGTAGTATAAAATTTGCAGATTGTATAAAATCATAGTTTATGATCAACTTTTAACCACAAATTACCTATGAACCGGACAATATCCACAATCGCATTTATCAGCCTAATTACCCTGTTGGGTAGTACAGTCAATGCTATCCCACCTCAAAATACTCCTCCCCAACCCACAACCACCAATGAGACTACAGAAAAAATAGATTTAGTCTTGCTAGTTAAGTCCATTACTAGCTTTTTGCAGAGCGATCGCCATCAAACTGAGTCAGAGATAAAATTTAGTGTTAGTGTTAAAGGTACTAATATCGGTCTCAACTTAAAAACTAACACTGTTGCTCAGTCACGCAAAAAATTTCGCTCGGAAATCACTTTTTTAGACTCAACAGAAGCAAGCAAATCAGGTAATTTAGTGGTTTCTGACGGTAAACAAGTTTGGGTCTACCGAGCCGATTTAAAGCAATACGCTGTCACCTCTTATCAAGAGTTCTATGACTCAGGACAGTGGATTTTTGTCAGCATCGGTGCTTTGTCGTTTTTAGATTTACCGGAAGCAGAAAGACAAGCTATTGCTGGAGGTAATTTATCAGATAAAGATGCCTTAGAATCTCTTGGTCTGGCCAGTAAAGGATTAATTAAAGGATATAGACGCATGGTTGATGGTGAGTCATTCTATGTCTATAACTACAAAGACCCCAAAGAAGGATTTACACTGAGCGGCTTTGTGCAACCAGAAACCGCTGACCTTAAGCAAATCCAAGTCCTAGGCAAAACCCAAGGGATGGATATTCAATATACAGAAAAGATTCTCTCTAGAATTGCCAATCCTGTCATCAGTGCCGATACTTTCACCTTTTCACCACCCCCAGGCACGAAAAAAGTGAAATCCCTTTCCATCACACCTTTTTAAATGAATATTTAACTAAATCACCGTAAGTCCCCCACTGAATTCGGTACTCCGAATCAGAGCCAACACTCTACTTGGTACTCCAAATCAGTGTGGGTAGTTCACTTAAGAATCTGGGTGAGTGCTGATTGCAAATTGGGATATTCATACTGAAAACCCGAATCTACAGTGCGTTGAGGGAGAACCTGCTGCCCTTCTAATACCACCTTAGCGCCATCTCCCAACATTGCTTCTAAAGCAAAACCAGGCACAGGCAACCAAGAAGGACGATTCATCACCTCACCCATAGTTGTGCTTAACTCATTCATCCGCACAGGATGAGGAGCGGTAGCATTATATACTCCATCCATTGTTGACTGAGTTAAAGCTTGAATAATTAAACTGACAATATCGTCTAAATGAATCCATGAAAACCACTGCTGACCACTACCAATGGGGCCACCAGCAAAGAGTTTAAAGGGAGTAATCATTTTCCCCAAAGCGCCACCATGACCTAAAACAATGCCAAAACGCAAAATTACTAAGCGCACACCAGCATCTTTTACCTTCCTCGCTTCCCTTTCCCACTCCTGACAGATTTGGGAGAGAAAATCTTGGCCTGCGGGACTATTTTCATCAAAAGTTGCCGTTTCACTAGTTCCGTAGTAACCAATAGCAGAAGCATTAACTAATACTGTGGGTCGTGGATTAACTTGAGCTATAGCTTCCACAATTTTCTGTGTACCCAGTTTGCGACTGTTGAGGAGTTCCTGCTTGCGTTCTGGTGTCCATCGTTCCTCCGCAATTGGTTCTCCTGCTAAATTAACTACCCCATCACAACCCGCTATGGCATCTTGCCAAGCACCGGACACACGAGGAGTATAGGAAATAATTTCTACATTAGGAAAAGTTGAGGACGGAAAAACTTTTTGAGCAAAGTTAGTATTCCGAGTTAACACCAATATTCTGTTACCTTCTGTCTGTAGTCTTTTGACTAAACGACTACCCACAAATCCCGTTGCACCACTAATTGCTATTTTCATCTTATCTAATTAAATCAACATTCTGTTATTCGTCAAAATCGTCAGTCATGCCAGGATTAATTAATGTAATGTCATATTCACTAACATCAGTTGATGACAAACGCTCAGTATTTTTGAGTAGATAATAAATAGCACGGACTTGGGGTCCAAAAATAATTTCATCTTCATTCTGGAGGTCATAGGCTGGCATTTTTCGCCCATTAATCATTAAACCATTAGAACTAGGTTTTCCTTTGGCATCACCATCAACAATTCGATAATAAAACCGCTGACTATTATTTGGGCGCGGTAATCTTACTAATGTAGCATGATGACGAGAAACAAACTGAGAGAACAAACGGATATTACATTCTCGATCTCTACCAATAGAATAGACAGGGTTTTCTAAAGTAAATTCTTTACGTCCTTGGTCATCTTCAATAATTAGGAGATGGTTTTCATTAGTTGCGGTTGCCATTGCAATCATAGGTAATAAAATTATGCCAACTTTGATCAATCATAAATATTATTGGCGGATCTTTCTCGGCAATTTAGACAAATTACAGCCAGAAAAATCATTGACTAAATTTTAGATTTCAAATCTCAACAGGTATTTTTGCGTAGAGTCTGCGAAAGAAGTCTCTAAATTTATTTGGGGAACAAATCCAAAACCTATACAGCACTTTCCGGTGTTATGAGGTACATATATAGCGGGCAAGATGCCCGCACTACAAGAGTTTCATAATTCAAGTTAGTATCTCATTAGAGCGAAATCTGCTGTAATTCTTGATTCAGAACAACTGTATTGATGCCTGGAGTCAATCTAAAATCCAAAATCTAAAATTGTTTGACTAGGGAGCAAACCTCCTTAATAAAATTGAGTTAGCGACAACACTGATAGAGCTAAATGCCATTAATGCTGCTGCACTGGAGGGACCCAGAACAAAACCCCACTTAGGTAATAATACACCAGCCGCTAAGGGAATACTTACTGTATTATAGGCAAAAGCCCAAAATAAATTTTGACGGATGGTATTGAAAGTGGCACGACTTAGCTGAATAGATTTTACAACATCGGTAAGAGAATTTCGCATCAAAATAATTTCCGCAGTTTCCATTGCTACATCTGTGCCAGAGTTTAAAGCGATGCCTACATCTGCCTGTGATAACGCTGGGGCATCATTGATGCCATCTCCAATCATAGCGACAACTGATTTGGTTTTTCCTGACTGAAGAGATTGAATAGTAGCAGCTTTCTGGGCGGGAAGGATACCTGCCATGATATTGGCACTATTATCTATTCCTAGTTGTTTAGCGATCGCTTTAGCTGCTTCTAATCTATCACCACTGAGGAGCATAACTCGCAAACCCATTTGTCGCAATTTGTCCACCGCGCTTTTAGCATCTGGTCTGAGGGAATCACTAACCGCAATTAATCCCATTAACGTCCCATCTACAGCCACACCAATCACGGTTTTTCCGGCTGTGGCTAATTGCTGTCCCTGTTGTTGTGCGGTTTCACTAATATTGACTTGGTGGTAATTAAACCATTCCCAGTTACCTAAAAGGACATTTTTTCCCTCAACTACAGCGGATACTCCCATACCTGGTTCTGTGTGGAAATCTACAGCATTGGGAATGATTAACTCTCTTGCTTTGGCTTCTTGCTGAATGGCTGTAGCTAGGGGATGATAAGTACCACTTTCTACGGCTGCGGCTAGTTGCATCAGGGATGATGGTAAAGCTGATTCTTGAATGACGATACAATCTGTCACCGTGGGCTTACCTGTGGTGAGAGTTCCGGTTTTATCAAAAACTACCGTGTCTAATTTGTGGACTTTTTCTAAAACGTCACCACCTTTGATTAATAATCCCCTTTCTGCACCTATCCCCGTACCCACCAAGATAGCTGTAGGGGTAGCTAGTCCTAAAGCACAGGGACAAGCAACTACCATCACAGCGATCGCTAATTTTAAACTAATTAATAATGAGGAATATTGGGTATGAGGTAATAAATCCTGGGAATTATGTCCCATATTATGAGCCATTTCCATCGCACCGGACATAGTAACATCTGGCCAAAGGTGAGTTCCCAATAAATACCAAAAAGCAAATGTTAAACAAGAGGCTGTTAAGACACCGTAGGTAAAATACCCAGCCACCGTATCTGCTAATTTCTGCACCGGGGCTTTGCGAGTTTGGGCAGCTTCCACCAAAGCCACAATTTGGGCTAGAGTTGTATCATCACCCGTGCGGGTAGCTTGAATAGCGATCGCTCCTGACTGATTCAAAGTTCCCGCACTGACAATATCTCCTGGTTGCTTGATCACGGGGACTGCTTCCCCTGTCAGCATCGCCTCATCTATGGTAGTTTGTCCAAAACGAATTTCACCATCAACAGGAATTTTATCCCCTGGTAGCACCTGCAACCATTCACCCACACGCACCTGTTCTGCGGGAATTTCCATAATATTAGCCCCAGCAATTAATTTTTCTGGTTCTGGGTTAATAATTAACCGGGCTGTTTGAGGTGCTAGGGCTAGTAATTGCCGAAATGCTTTCGCTGCACGTCCTCTAGCCTGTTTTTCTAAGGTTCTCCCCAAAATAATAAAACCCAGCATCATCACCGGTTCATCAAAAAAGCACTCCCAACCCATTTGGGGAAATAATAGCGCCACTAAACTCGCAGTGTAGGCTGTCAGCGTTCCCAAACCAATGAGGGTATTCATATTGGGCGCACCCCGTCGCCAACCTAGCCAACCTTCTCCTACAATTGGTCTACCAGGAATAATAATGGCGATGGTAGCTAGTCCACAATGAAACCAGATGTCATTTAAAAAGGGAAAAATGGCAGATCCAATATTACCAAAATGACCAATTCCCGATAGCAGCAGTAGCAAACTAGCAATTACTAACTGTCTAATTGTCGCCCGCATTTCTTGGCGTTGTTTTGCTTCTGGGTTAGGGATTGCAGATTTATCCCCAGCCCTTTTAGCTGTTCGCAATTGGCTAGGAAATCCTGTAGCTGTTAATCCTTGAGCTAGTGCCTCTGCATCTACAGTACCAGTTTCCGCCTCCACTACTGCAACTTCTGTGGCCAGGTTGACACAGACGCTTTTGACTCCTGGATGCTGAATAAGCTGTTTTTCTACTGCATTCACACATCCAGCACACTTCATCCCCCCAACATCTAAAATAATTTTTTCTGAGTTCAGTATTTTTTGGGGGGGAGTAGATTCTGGGACTATTTCAGTTTTTGGGATCAGTTGCATAGCCAATTTTAGATTCGCGCTTGTTAGTTTGACGCTTGACAACTAGCGTCTCTACTTTGAGGTTAAGCCAAATCTGCCACTTTAACCAAGTGAAACAATATTAAGTTTCTTGAGGTAACAGGTAAGATTCTTTTCTTAAAATCTCAAAAATCACCTAAATCA
>CAINGU010000068.1 GCA_903848645.1 uncultured cyanobacterium
GATAGCTGATCTAACAACGAATCGCACTTCTAATATTTATCCTGGCATGGAATTACACCCAGTGAAATCATCCAAGTGGATATTTTACTCTTGGCGCGGTAACTAAGGGTAAATCTAGCGAAAATGAGTGGAAAAGGAAGCAGATACAAAAAAGCTAACTAAGGTATTGTTAATGAAAGCGATTTTAATTTGTACTGAGCGCAGATGAGGTAACAAAAATGATTGCTATAAAAGATAAGTTTCCTAAGTTAACACCCGAAGAATATTTTGTCTGGGAAGAAAAACAACTGCTTCGCCATGAGTATCTCAATGGTGAACTTTACGCTATGAGTGGGGGAACTCAAAATCATGGCCGAATTGCTAGTAATATTATTTTCATTGTTAAAGGTCATTTACGGGGCAGTGGTTGTCAGGTTGGTAATTCCGATTGTCGTGTAAATATTGTGGAAACGAAAGATTATGTTTATCCTGATGTGAGCGTTACTTGCGACGAGAGAGATAGGACTGCAACTCAAGCAATTCAATATCCCTGTCTAATTATCGAGGTTTTATCTCCCAGTACAGCCAGTTATGACCGAGGGGATAAATTTAGACTGTATCGTCGCAATCCTAGTTTCCAAGATTATGTTTTGGTTGATGCTGAGAAAATAGCGATTGATTTATACCGCAAAAATGATCGCGGTAATTGGGAAATTTTTAATTATCAGTCGGGGGATAATATCGAGCTACGAAGTATTGATTTAAGTTTTCCCATTGAGTCGGTTTATGAGGATATTGTTTTTGAAGAATTAGGATAAATCGCTAGTATTTCTAAGCTATTACGCAGCTAAGAGAACTCCACAAAAAAGATGAACTGCTTGCAGCAGCGCTAGTTCCCTCCGGAACTCTCCGCGTAGCAAGATCCCGTAGGGTACGCTATCCAATTTTACCAAATCAAAACGACTTTTCCTCTCCCTGCTAGAAAGCCCCCTGCCTATGACTTACGTCACGCTACGCTATCACAACGACGGGATATTTTTTCTTTTGGAAGTCTCTAAATTTAATATTTTGCAGCCTAGAGTCCTTCTAGTAAAGCTTTTGGGCAAAAAAAGCAAATGCGTAACAGCTTAATAGTTACAAATCAAAATCAAGGGTAAATGTTTCGCCATCAGCATCTTTGGGATTTTCCGGTGGTGATGGAGTTGAAGGGGGCTGGTCTTGTTGACTTGGGTTTGTAGCAATCGGGGTGAAAGCTGGGGTATGTGTAACTATTTGTTGCATGGGGAATGCACCCTTTTTGAAAGCAAAATAGCAATCAATAATAAAGTAAAGCGTCTCTAAGTAACTTTTATCTAGTTGCTGTGATTCGGCAAATATACGTTCTCGGTAGCTATCTTTAATCCGAACTTTTTCCGGTGTCATTGGCTTCGTTCCCATTCAAATTGGTTGATTCAAAATTCGCGCATTATTACCCCTCAAACTCAAGCCAGGGGCGGTAAATCAGGAGGACTACAGATTCTTGTTGATCATGGCTTTTGCCATCTCTAGCAATCCGCAGGCATTAGCTTCTACGGGATTGTCCAGAATTTTAAACCCGTTCTTCTCCAATAGCTTCTTAAATCCAGGTAACAAACAGCCACCACCAATTGCCCAAATTTCATCCCCTTGGTGTTTGGCATCTAGTGTCAGGCTTACGGGTTTCTTTAAGAATTTTTCATACCAATCTTTCAAACAACTGGTGTAGATATCTTTGATGTCAATGTCACGACTGTACTTGGTATGTCCCCTTTCCAAACAAAATCGAATTTGGGAGGTGTTGCCGATTTTCCCTCCGTTGAGACGTTTCATTTTTTCGGCAATGTCTTCGATAAGAACTTCTACACCTGCGGGGTAGGGAGTGTGAACTTCTCGCTTTCCCTGGTTGTAACGAGAATAAAGTGTGGTTCCATTACCGAAATCTAGGACAGTAAGCTTGGGTGGAAGTTGATGCCCAAACAATGCACCCATTCCCTCTGGGACAACTTTGATTATTTCTAGGGTGACATCTGATTTTTTGCCCGCAAGTATTGGTTGATATTCTCCGTTGAGCGCTTGTTTTAAATCTTTTGCCAATCCTATGTCATGTAAGCTGACGACTAATTTTAAATGCCAAGCTTTACGATGTGGCAAATGTGCTAATCCACCAAATAACATCAACAGTGCATTTTTAATTTTGTTTTCGTTGTGGTCCGTGTTGCGGTCAAAATGATAACCTGTACGAAAAGCAGATTCTCCCACGGTGTAAGCTGCACCATCTAAAACGATTCTTCCTGGTACATCTTCCATCTCGGCGGTGGAAATATAACTGGGGATACGAACGACTTCAAATCCATCAACGAAAAGTTTCAGACTACCGTAACCGTTATCGAATCCTGCTGGAAAGATTTTTTGCAAGGCGTGAATGTTAGACATGGGGGTCAAGTGGGATACAAAAAAAGGGTGGCACAAAAATACCCTAAGTATCTCCTATATATACCCTAGATAGGGGCTAAAAGTTTAATTATTTTCAATTTTCGGGTTAGGGTATATTTATCCCATAAGTAACCCCTACATATACCCCAAATTATTTTATTTTAGCAATATAGACCCTATATAACCCCTATGCAGGTTATAAGCAGGTTATATATAGGGGTCAAAGGAAATAAATACAAGTCTTTTACCTCTTTTTGGGGTATATATAACCCCTACAAAACACCTGGGTGTACCCTAAATCAATTTTAGTTAGTAATTTTACGAACGTATAATATTGCGTGCGAATAGCAATGATGGACTCTACCACCCAATCAAATAAATTATGGAAGTGCGATCGCTGATTATTGACAATACCTTTTCATTGCCCAGGAAAGAGCGCAGGCTCAAAGAAATTCTGCATCCTTGAGACACTCTTGGACTAGGCTGTTGACTTTGAACCCTTTACCCCATAAGGCTTCATGCAAAAAATATGTCGTGTGTTCTTGCGGGAAAACGGCTGTTGCAGTGGTTTTCCCACAAACAAAAAATAACACGAATAATTTTCCGAAAAATCCCTCAAAAACACACAAAGTCAACAGCCTACTCTTGGACTGCCTTTTAGGTTAAAGAGGAATTGATATCAATAGCAATCACTGTAGCGAAAGAATTGATGACTGATTCAGGCACACAAATTGTTAATTCCCCCAGTGGGTCGGAATTGAAGAAGGAATCCATAATTGCACAGCGACTTGTATAGGTAAGTGCTGTACCGTCAGCAAGAACAGATACTGATTTCACTCGTTTGATTGGCACACCTCTAACCGATATTGTCTCATAAGGTTTCATTAATAGGTGTAGATAAATGCGATGCCCTTTGGGTAACTCCTTTGGAGCATCGTCTTCGGCACGCGAAGCGCGAACGCCCTTACAGGTTGACGGACCATAAAATTGCCAGGGTTCTAGTCCTGGTGTTGTATCGAGTATACTTTCAGAATGCTGAGACATCCATTTAGCTATATCTTCTAGACGCTCTAACTGCTCAAGTGGAATTTGTCCATTGCCCATTGGACTAATATTCAGTAAAAGTTTACCGCCTTTAGCTGCCACTTCGCACAATGTATGAATCAGTTGCCGAGAGGATTTGAAGTGATGATCATCTGGGTTATATCCCCAACTCTCGTTAATAGTCAGACAGGTTTCCCACAGATGAGCCGGAGGTTGGGATGGAATAAATTGCTCAGGAGTTGCAAAGTCTCCACAATTTGGTAAGCGGTCATTAATGAGAATATGGGGTTGCAAATCACGAATCATTTTTGCCAATTCTTGAGCCTGCCATTGCTCTGGAGTCCTTTCCCAACTTCCATCAAACCATAAGATGTCAATTTGACCGTAGTTGGTCAATAATTCTCGGATTTGATTGAACATAAACTGAATATATCGCTCCCACTGGTGCTGTGTGGGTTGAGGCAATTGCTCAAACCGATAAGGTTTATCAGCTTCTGTAAAAGCCGGATAATCAGGATGATGCCAGTCTGAAAGTGAAAAATAAAGCCCAACCCGCAATCCTACAGAGCGCATAGCTTCAATATATTCACGAACAATATCTTTTTTATAAGGTGCAGATGCAATAGAAAAATCTGATTCTTGAGTATGGAATAGAGCGTAACCATCATGATGTTTAGTAGTGAATACGACATACTCTACTCCTAAATTTTTGGCTAAATATGCCCATTCTTGAGGATTGTAATCTTGAGGATTGAAAGTATCGACGGTACGGTAATATTCTTCAACAGGAATATCTTTGCAGAAAGGAAGACTGAATACACCTCCAACCATAGGCCAAGATAACTCACGTCCCTGTTGGGAACTATGACCCCAATGAATAAACATCCCCAATCGTGCTGTATCAAACCATGTACTCATGATGATGAAATTTAAATTAGTTTTCTACATTAAACGGTAGTTAGCAAATTTGACATAACCAAGTGAACTCGCCAAACTGCACAAGTTGCTTATATTTCAGATATAAAGACACGCTGACTTTAGGCATACCAAAAAACTTGTAAAAGTATGATCTAACAGTTGTTTAAGTTCACACTGACAAAGTGGTAGTTATCGCTCTTTCATCACAGAAGCTGCAATTTAGGATTTTAAATCATTTCGAGCAACAGAAAATCAAAGTTTCAACCCAGTTTGATGAAAGAGCGTTATAGCGATGGCTGGTGTGTTTTTATTGCTATCGGCTTTTCAATTACAACATTATTCCTAAACAAGCAATTCCTCTATTTGTGCTAAGAGTGTTTCCAGACGACTCCACTTTTGCTGGTCTTCCCAAACCTTTGCTTGCTTCACTCGCCGCATTGTTCCTTCTATCCGCTCTTTGCGTTCATCAGGATCTGAAGTAGGTAATATAGCTTTAATCCGTGATTGTATTTGAGTGAGAGACAGGTTTTCCGCAATTGCCACTGCTAGTAATTCCTGGCGTGCAGTCTCATCTTTAATTCGAGCTATCACTTTCGCTTTTGTGTAAGCAATTTTTCCTTCACGCAGTGCCGTTAACACATCGTCCGATAAGTTTAATAATGGCAGACGATTTTTGATAAAAGATTCCCACGTCATTAACCCTAAACTCGTAAACACTTCTTCCACTACTTGAGCTTCCGAGTTAGGCATAACGTTATGCCTAGATTCATCTTGCTTGTCTGCTGCATTTTTCATTCTATACAGCAGAGAAGTTACATCTGTAATGTCGCTATTTAAGTGTAATGCCAAAAGTTGCAAAATACCTTCAGTTTCTTCAACTGGGTTCAAATCCTCACGACAGAGGTTCTCAATCAAAGAAAGCTGCATGGCTTCTTGATCGCTGAGTTCTCGAATTACAACTGGCACTTCAGTCAAACCAACTACCTTTGCGGCTCGATAGCGTCTTTCTCCAGCTACCAATTCATACTTATTATCTGCACGGGAACGAAGTAACATTGGTTGTAAAATCCCATGCTGCCGCACGGACTCTACTAATTCTTGCATTGCCTGTGGGTCAAAGTAACGCCTTGGCTGCTGCGATGGGAGACAAATTGACTCAATAGCAACTATCTCAGCTACAGCTTGAGACTCCCCAAAGAGAATATCCAAGGGTTTCATTTGTTGATACGGGCGATCTCGCCTACTACTCATAACTTTTCTAAACCTTGTGCAATTTTTTTGAGAATAGGCACAGCCGGGTGTTTGGAATTATAGACTGCCAGAGGGACATGATCTTCGGATGCGTCAGCAAAAGCTGTAGAACGAGGAATGGCTGGATAGACCACACCTACTGTCGCTAATTGCTGTTGGATAGCTTCTAATGTTCGGGCATCCTGAATATTACGACCATCATACATAGTGGGAATAAATCCAGCGATCGCTAATTGACGATTAGGACGGGAGCGCACCCTAGCCACCGTACTCAATAATAACTCAGTTCCACAAAATGCCTTATATTGAGTCTGAATCGGCACTAGAACATGAGTAGCTGCTACCAAACTGATGTAACTAAGCAATCCCAAACTGGGTGGACAATCTATCAATATAAAATCGTATTCATTGACAACTGGTTCTAAAGCTTCTTTGAGTCGGATATCTCGCATATCTGCTACCACTAATTCTAACTCGGCAGCACTCAAATTAATATTGGCGGGAGCCAAATCTATACCATGAACTTGAGATTGAATGGGTAACGGCACAGAATGTAAAATCGAGTCATAAACAGTTTGTTTTAGTGCTGTTGTATCCAGCCCCATAAAAGTTGTAAGTGACCCTTGAGGGTCCATATCTATCAACAGTACGCGATGTTTACGCTCCTGCAAATGGTAGGCAAGGTTCATGGCTAAACTGGATTTACCTACACCACCAGACTGATTAAAAAGTGTAATTATACGTGTCAAATTCTTACCCCCCAGACAATCAAGTTATTAAGTGGAAAAATAAAGTCCTTGAAAAATAGTCACCGCAGATTTTCCAACAGTTTCCTACAACTCCGCATGAAATAGTCTGTCATATTTCACAGTCCCATTTTATCGGAGTAAACTTCAATCCAGTTCTAGTTTATGGCTGATTTAGCGGTAAGACTTGGGAACAATTCTTTAAAAAACTAATTTATAACTGATTTTCTGACATCGAACTCAAGTATTGTTGCAATTTCACCCCGACGAATGATCAATCAGAAAATCTTGCTTTTTGTGTGTTAAGTATCATTTATTATCACCGCTTTTGCTGGGTTATACCAATTCTGATAAAGATGCGCCACATTCAAAAATAAACTAACCGCAAAGTACACAAAGAAAGAAAAAGATTAATTGGAAATGTGGTCTAAATATATGAAAAATGCTGCAATATATACTTTAATCAATTAGAAATCAAGTTGAAATTTAAAATTTAATCGTAGAAATATTAGTTTTGCCACATTGGTTAACTATAAAGCATAAGGATTTATTCAGAGCTATTCATAAAAATTAATACCAAAATCGACTTTGAGAACCTCTTCAATACGCTGTAAAGTTTCAATTGGCAAAGCTTTGGTTTCTTCGGATTCTATTTTGTACCAATTCATAGTTGTCATGGGAATTTGACGACATATTTCGGCTAAAGAGCGTTTATCAGCTTCTCTAGCTTGTCTAATTCTCTTTCCCAAACCGGGTATTTCTATATCTATCGTTCTTCTGACTTTCATCAACTTGAGTCACTTAACTATCCTCAAATATAAACTATCAGTTTATTATTGAATATAAATCATAAATTTACAGTTTATAATGTATCAAATAATAGCTATTTTTCTTAAGAGATAGGAAGTAGAAATTATGAGTGAGATATCAAACATCTCTACTGATGAGAAAGTGCTACCCAGCCAGAACGATTCTGCAACCAACCATGCAGAAACAGTTGTTAACTCCGAACTGACTGAACTGAGTACAGACGAGTGGCGAGATCGCATATTTTTAGAGAGACAAGTTGAAAAAGCTTTTTACACAGCCGCTAAAGCATTGAAAGAAATACGAGACAGACGTTTGTACCGTTCAACTCACTCAACCTTTGAAAATTACTGTCGTTCCCGTTTCGGCTTTACTCACCGCCATGTGAACTACTTAATAGCTGGTTCGTTGGTAGTTGACAATCTGGTGGGAACCAATGGCTCCCAAATCTTACCAACAAACGAACGCCAGGTTAGACCTTTGGTTTCTTTAGAACCAGAACAACAACGTTTAGCTTGGCAAAAGGCAGTAGAGCAAGGGGATGGTAAAATTCCTTCTGGTCGTCAAGTTCAAGATATTGTGGACAAAATCCGAGAAAGAACCAAAGTACCGAATCCCTACCATGTCGGGGAAGTATGTATTCTACTGCCCAAAGACAACCCAGAACTGAAAGGCAAAAGTGGTTGTTGGGGTGTCATCTCCTACATTGGAAACTATAGCTGCACTGTTGAGACTTGGAATGCTGAGTATACCGTGAAAATAGAACATCTCAAATCTCTAGAACTGTTAGATGAAGACTGCCAGTTTATGCAAAAACTATGTCTGAGACTGCGACGGCTGCATCAAATTGAAAACCGAGATAGTTCCGTAGATTGGCTTTGCTCAGGATTGGGGAAACAACTAAAACCTTACCTTTCACCTTTGCAGTCAAAATTGTTAGATCATGTTGAACAAGAGTATAGACTTGCATAAAAATCAAACTAGCACTAGAGGTGTTGATACAGGTAAATAAACTGTGAAAATACTGCCTTTCCCTACAGCCGATGCCACAGAGATATTTCCCTGATGGGCTTCAACAATTTGAAGAGACAAATATAATCCTAGACCATTTCCCCGACGCTGGTGTTTGCCCTGTCGAAAGCGTTCAAATAAGCCTACTTGTTCTGATTCACTGATACCAATACCTGTATCTTTTACTGCAATTGTTACATATTTATGATGGCGATGAAGCTGAATTTCTATTGAACCGCTATCTGTAAAACGAATAGCGTTGCCAACTAAGTTAATCAGCAATCGGTATAATTCTATCCTATCACCCCTAACTGTCAATAATGATGATTGTTGACTGTTGAATGTTGTTGTCAGAGTCAAGTTTTTTACAGCAGCTAAAGGTTGGAGTTCCTGCACTACCTTTTGGCTTAACTTGCACAAATCTACAGAAAAAACCTCTAAATCTTTATTACCTGCTTCATATTGATAAACGTTGAGAATATTTTCAACCATATCCAACAACGTTTGATTAGTTTCGGTAATTTGTTGGAGATATTCCTGCATTTCTGAGAGATTATACCCAAAAGTTCCTTTTTTCAGCACTTTTAGCATTTGGATTACTGAAGTTAACGGAGTGCGTAAATCGTGAGTCATATTAATCACAAAATCTTCGCACCATTGCTGTGTAATTATATCTCGGTGATTGATACTGTGTTTTAGTCGCAGGAGCGAACGCACTTTTGCCAACAATTCATTTTGTTCTACAGGCTTAATCAAAAAGTCATCAGCACCAGCCTGTAAACCTTGAATGAAAGAGGACTCGTCACAATTGGTAACGAGTAACACAGGTATGAAAGGTAAATGGGAATTCTGTTTGATCTGTCGAGTGATTTCATAGCCATCAATACTTGGAGTGAACGTATCTAATAGGACTAAATCAGGTGGAGATTCGACAATCTTAATTAAGGCTTCACTATCGCTATCTGTTACTGTTACCCTGTATCCTTCTTGCTTGAGAGTAGATTTTAGTACACAAACATTCTTGGTTGAGTCATCTACCAAAAGGATACTTTCTGTTGAACTTGAGTTCCAAGAGAAAGGTGTCATATAGATACCAGTAGATTTATTTAAATCAAGTTGGCTATTTGTTTTCTTTAATGAATCTTAACACTTAAATCGGCTTTCTTTACTAAAACTTTAAATTTTACCTACGTCAATAGGCATATTTTTTGATATAATTTTTTGCTTTATCTATATCAATAGATAGATTTTTTGCTGTTATACCTTATTTTGCCTCCGTCAATGGGTAGACTTTGCTAGAATCCTAAAAAATTTAACCGATAGACTGAGCCGTTTGTAGTCAACTATTTCCCACGTTAGAAAGAGTACATTTAGCTAGTTGTTGAGGTAAGTAATGGCAAATATTAGAGCGGTAATTATCGAAGACCACAATTTGACTAGAGTAGGTATCCGTAGTTGTTTGAATGAGCAAAAGAATATTCAAGTGATAGGAGACACCAATACTGCTGCTGCTGGTCTAAAATTGCTTCAGAATACTAAACCAGATATTGCTATTGTTGATATTCGCTTACCAGATATGGATGGGATAACATTGGTGCAGCGGTTTCGACAATCTATGCCACCAGAAACAGCAGCACAAACGAAGATCATGATGCTCACTTCTTTTGCTCAAGAAAAAATGGTCTTAGCAGCTTTTGCATCTGGGGCAGATTCTTACTGTGTTAAAACCACTAAGTTTGAGTTGCTATTAGAAGCACTGTACATGACTTATGAGGGCTATTCGTGGATAGACCCAGTGATAGCTCGTATTGTTCTCAAACATATTCGTCAATTGAAAATAGTTACGGCAAAATTAAATATTGCTCAAACAGTGCCAATTTCTGCAATTGATCCAGAACAAGCCAGTATTCTAGAAGCAAATCCACTGACTAATCGGGAAATGGAGGTATTGGAACTAATTGTCCAAGGATTCAGCAATCAAGAGATTGCGGATCAACTCTATATCAGCTTAGGAAGCGTAAAAGTATATGTACGCGGTGTTTTAAACAAACTTTTTGCCAGTCACCGCACCCAAGCTGCTGTCATCGCCTTACGGGCAGGTTTATTTGATTAAAATCACTCTTGAATTAGTAGTCAGGGAAGCAACGCCATTTTGTGAAATGCGAAAACTAAGACCAAAAATAGGCTATTTTAAGTTGCGATGGCTATGCCTAGCAAAAGCATTGCAACAAAAAAACCTGGAGTTATTGATAATTTAACCTCGCTCTCACATTTTCGGGTTGCTCCTCCTTGAATTATTGTCTTACCCTATTCCCAACAATAGCTGTATAAGTCCTGATTACCGGAATCAATAACTATGGTAATAGTGAATCTTTGAAGTCTTGAATTGCCGTGGCTGTCAAAGCATAAACAACCCGCTGCTTACGTTCAACACGAGTACCATCTACCGGAATTCCTTTCTTCCAAGCAGCAATAATCGCTTTTTTATCTGCTGAGTAAACAGTCTTTTCTCTGCGGTATTTTGGAGGTAATTTTTTTGCATCTACTACTACATCACAACTTGGTGGATTTTCTTTAATCGTAATGCGAAGTGAATTACCAATCATTTGTTCAGGTAGAATTCCTATGGCATTTTGTTCTAAAATAGTTTCATCTAATTTCTGTCGCCAGCGTTCTAGTCTTAAAAGTGCTGATTGATGCACAGCTTTGAGATGTTCTAGTCGTTGCTTAACAGCAGCTATTTCTGCATCTAGTTGTAATGCCAATTCAGCTTGGATATCAATAGCTTGAGATTGTACTTCTTGAGTTTCCCAAATAGCGGTGATGATAGCAGATTCTTCTTCAGTAGTTTGACAATTAGTTAGTTGTTCCCAAAGATGAGCAGCAGTTTGAGAAAGTCCTGCTAAGGATTGTTGAGCGAGTGATAAAACCATGATTACCACTCTCCACAAGTTTGATAGTATTCGTGTTCATCTTCAATTTGGTTGAGAATAGCTATCATACCAACATCTAAATTAGCATCAAGGCATAAATCGGAAATCACCTTTTGTGTAACTTGATTATTTTGCTCAGTCACGGCAGTCAACTTAGGTTTAAGTGTGGTTACACTTTCTGTTAGAGTTACTGTTAGTTGTTGCATTGTTTGGGTTGCATAACGCCATCAATTTGAGCGCGTTAGCGCATCTAAACTCCATCCATCTTGAAAACTTGAATGTGCGCTATAAAAAAACTATAGGTTTCAACTTGAACGGGGTTTATCTGTGTTGCTATTCCACCCTTTCTGAGTTAATTTTGTGTCATCTGTTCGTTATTTTGTCAATATCAAAAGTTAAACCTGTCAATACATATGAAACTCATCAAAAAATCTGAAAAGCTCGTTCAAGAAACAAAAATAAACAAGGAAACGAAAAAAGAAACTAAAGAACCAAATTTGCAAGTTGATTTTGCAAATAATCCTGATTTTGTAAATAATATAGAAGAACTAACAGGTGCAGAACAGCCAAAACTAGGGATAGAGTATCAAGAACCTAATTATCAAGAACTTAATTATGTTCCTTTACGATATAATCCCATAGTTCACTCTGTTGGGAAGACGGGATGGCAGGTTTCTGATATTTGGAAAGATATTAGATTGGATAGTTTTTAACTATTACTTGATTCCACTGCTTTTTGATTGGTAAATTTTTATAAAAAGTGTGGTTATGTCTAGTGGTTATTATCCCGTTATTCTTTATCCACCCTTAGCTAGACGGTTTATTGGTGGTAATCAAGAACAGAAGCATCTCAAAGCTTCATTTCAAGGATGTGTGGCATTACCAGATGATAAGAGTACAGCCAAGCAAGGTGTGAGTGAAAAGCAGTTTTTTCGGCATTTACTGGCGGCTTTTTCTGGAAATTTGATTTGTCAAGCGGTTGAGTTTGAAATTCCAGGTTATTCTCTCCGCTACTCGGCTGATTTTATCTTTTATCATCACTCATCTGGGTTAGCTTTGGATATTGAAATTGATGAACCTTATGCTGGAAATACAGGGAAACCTCACCACTGTATTGATGTTGATGATGATAAAATTCGTAACCGATTTTTCTTGGAACGGAATTGGGGTGTAATCAGATTTGCAGA
>CAINGU010000069.1 GCA_903848645.1 uncultured cyanobacterium
CTCTAATGAGGTACAAACTTGAATTATGAAACTCTTGTAGTGCGGGCATACTATGGCTAACGCCACGCTGCGCTATCGACAAGCTCAGTACAAGTCTTGCCCGCTATATATGTACCTCATAACACCGGAAAGTGCTGTATTTCAAAAATTAAAAAATCAAATATTAGACCGGAACTACAAATTTTTCACTTCCAGCCAAATCAAAAGCGGAGTGAATGACTTGTAATGCTTTTACACCTTCATCTTGTGCCACCACACAACTAATTTTAATTTCTGAGGTAGCAATCATTTGAATATTGATTTGATTTTCAGCTAAAGCTGTAAACATTTTGGCAGCAATACCTGGCTGTCCCAGCATACCCGAACCGACAATACTAACTTTAGCGATCGCACTATCTAATATTACTTCACCCCAGTCAAACTCTGCGGCAACTTGTGTAAGTTTCTGTTGGGCATTTTCCGCATCCATTCTAGCCACCGTAAAGGCAATATCCCGACGGGGGACACCATGTATGATTCGACAACGTTGGGATTGAATAATCATATCCACACTGATATTATATTCAGCCAATAATCCAAACAATTTTGCTGCCATACCCGGATGATCTGGCAATTGTCGAATAGCAATTCGGGCTTGATTCATATCTAAAGCCACCCCACGCACAGCGGGACATTGAGAGGGAGAAGAGGTTAGGGAAGTAGAGGAAGAATTAATTTCAAAGGTATCACAAAGGGCAACTATAGCGCGATCGCAATCTACAGCATCAACTAGACAACTCACCTTAACTTCACTGGTAGAAATCATTTGAATATTCACACCAGCGGCAGCTAAAGTTTTAAACATCTGCGCTGCCACTCCCGGCCGTCCAATCATCCCTGCACCGACAATACTAACTTTTGCAGTATCTTTCTCTACCATCACTTCCGCTTCATCCGAATTAGGATAATTTCTCAAGGCAGGAGCTATAGCCGATGATACTGCTTCTGCTCGTTTTAATATTGATGTATTTACTGTAAAAGCAATGTCGTTAGTATTACCTTCATGAATAGATTGAATAATTAAGTCCACATCAACATTTTGCTGAGAAATTTCCCCAAATAACTGGGCTGCTACCCCTGGTTTATCAGGCACACGCAATAAAGCCACCTTGGCCTGTTGAATATCAAATTCTACCGCATCTACAGAACGGGCTAATTCTAAGTTTACTAAAGCTCTATCTTGTCTTTGTGGCGTTGTTACCCAAGTTCCGGGTTGATCTGTCCAACTAGAACGTACCACCAAGGGAACGCCATAATTGCGGGCAATTTCCACAGCCCTGGGATGTAATACTTTCGCTCCTAAACTAGCCAATTCCAGCATTTCATCACTGGTGATTTCTGTCAATAATTGGGCTTCGGGAACAAGGCGCGGATCTGTAGTTAAAATCCCTGGTACGTCTGTATAAATTTCACAAAAATCTGCACCGATAGCTGCGGCTAAAGCTACTGCGGAAGTGTCAGAACCACCCCGCCCCAAAGTAGTAATTTCTAATTCTTCAGTGCTGCTAATTCCTTGAAAACCTGCAACAACAACAACTTTACCCCCATTGATATGACGCATCAAGCGTTTGGTTTCAATATGCAAAATCCGAGCGCGACTATGTTCAGCTTCGGTAACAATGCCTACCTGAGCGCCAGTCATGGAAATTGCTGGTTGTCCAATTTCCTGTAATGCCATACTTAATAAAGCAATGGTAACTTGCTCTCCCGTAGACAGCAGCATATCCATTTCTCGACGGCTAGGAGTTTTAGAGATATCATTAGCCAGTTTAACTAATCCATCAGTGGTTTTACCCATGGCGGAAACTACCACTACTACAGAGTTTCCAGCTTTGACAGTTTTTTCAACTCTCGTCGCAACAGCTTGAATACGTTCGACTGAACCAACAGATGTACCACCGTATTTCTGAACTATAAGCGCCATAACTTTAAATATTTAATCTATTTATCCTCAGTTTTACTCATGTCAACCCAGCTAGGGAAACATTGAGAAAAATAATTATAGCAGGAGGCAAGAGACAAGAGGCAAGAGGCAAAAATTTTTATTTACCTACTGGATCTAACTTCATATAATCCCACTAAACTTGCTGCTACTAGCAAAGGTAAGAAGTAATATATGCCCCGATAGGCTAACATAGAACCTAAAATGGATGGTGCGGCAACTTTTTGGGAAAGAAACAGCAAAATTACAGTTTCAAATACTCCTAAGCCACCAGGAACATTACTGATAACTCCTGCAAACATTGCTAGTAAGTAAATGCCCAAAAAATCCAGATAGGATAAAGATGTATTGACTGGAAGCAAAGCATACAGAACCGCTGCGGCTAAAATCCAGTCTAGGCTAGAAATGCCTATTTGCGCTAGGGATATTTTTACATTAGGAAAGCGAAATGTTTGCCTAAATATCCTTAACGGTTGTTTAATTAAAATACTTGCTAATAAGTAAATAGTTATTAAAAGTAAAAATATCACACCAAGAGGACGGACTGTGGTAAAAAATAAATGCAGTTGAGGAGGAATTGACAGGGGTTTAAGCAAGAAAACTAACCCAGCTACAGCAAACATTCCCAGCCAAAAAGTGAAATTAGCAAAGGCAATTATTTGGGTAATAGCTATTGGTGATATTCCCCAAATACTATAAAAACGGTAACGGATAGCACTACCAGTTAACAAGGCAAAACCGATAGTATTACTAAATACGCAGCTAATAAAGTTAGTAAAAGCAATTTTGTTCCAAGATAGAGACTGTTGAATGTAGCTAAACCCTAAGATATCATAGGGAATCATGATTAAATAGCCCAGAACCGTCAGCCAAATTGCCAAACTTAAGCGACTTTTGGAAATAACTACAATAGATTTGAAAATATCTTGGTAATTATACTCTTTTAATTCGTGAGCGATCGCCCAAAGTGAAAGTCCCAGTAAAAGTATACTCAAAAGAAAACTAAAGTTGATTGGCAGTTTTTTCAGCATGATCAAAATAATGATTATAGCGGAATTAGTATAAATTGTTAAATCTCGCTATCTCAGTCTATGAAAATCATAGTTTTGAGTAGGGTGCATTTAATATTAGATTACGCTATCTTAATTTAAAAATTAAAAATCACTAATGACTAGTAACTTAAAAACTCGCATTGGACTTTGGAGTATATCTCTACTTACATATGTAGTTGGCGTAGTAAATTTATTGTCAGCAGTAACACCCAATTTGCATGAACGTAGTCATTGGTTAAAAGAGTTTTTACCATTTGAAATTCGTGCTGATGGTCATATATTTGCTGCATTAACTGGATTTATTTTACTAGCACTAGCAACTAATTTATCCCGTCGTAAACGAGTTGCTTGGCTACTGACTATAGGTTTATTAATTATTTCTATTTTCAGCCATTTAATTAAAGGATGGGACTATGAAGAAAGTCTCTTGTCTGGAATTTTGCTGGTGCAATTAATTCTCATGCGTCATGTATTTACAGCACAATCAGATCGTCCTTCAATTGCTACGGGAGTGAAAGTATTAATCGGTGCTTTTCTATTTACCTTAGCTTATGGAACAATTGGTTTTTATTTATTAGATGGCAAATTTACGGAAAACTTCAATTGGGGTGAGGCTTTATTGCAAACTCTAGCGATGTTTTTCACGGAAGATAATTGGGGACTACGACCAAAAACTTCCTTTGGTCAATTTTTTGCTAATTCTATCTATACTATTGCTGCGGTTACTTTCGCGTTTGCAGTAATTATGCTTTTACAACCTGTGTTTTTGCGTCATTCTGCTACAGCAAAAGAACGCCAAAAAGCCAAAGAAATTGTCCAAAAATATGGATGTTCTTCTTTAGCAGATTTAACAATTTTAAATGATAAAAGTTATTTTTTTAGTCCTTCTGGTGATAGTGTAATTGCTTATGTTCCTAAAGGCAGAGGGGCTATTGCTTTAGGAGATGCTATTGGACCAATTGAAGATCGAGAAGAAGTAATTGTCAGTTTTCAACAGTTCTGTCAACGCAACGATTGGTATCCGGCTTTTTATCAAACTTTACCTGATCATCTTCACCTTTATAAATCTCTAGGTTTTCAGGTAATTAAAATTGGAGAAGAAGCAATAATTGATTTAAAGAAATTTACTGTGCAAGGTAAAGCTGGTAAAAACTTTAGACCATCAATCAATCGTTTAACTAAGCTAGGATACCAGGTAAGTTTTTATAAACCACCAATTACTGATGAATTATTGCATCAACTTAAATCCGTAAGTGATGAATGGTTAAAAATGGTAAAAGGTGCAGAAAAACACTTTTCTTTAGGTTGGTTTCATGAAGCTTATTTACGTGAATGTGAGATAGTTGTAGTGCATACTCCTGATGGAGAAATTAATGCTTTTGCCAATATTATTCAAGAGTATCAACTTAATGAAGTCACTAACGATATGATGCGATATCGGCCTGATATTGAGAATGGAACAATGGACTTTCTATTTACTTCCATGTTTCAACATTTTAAACAGGAGGGTTATGACAGCTTTAATTTTGGTCTTTCTGCTCTTGCTGGAGTAGGAGATCATCCAAAATCCAGGAAATTAGAGAAAGTATTACGCTATTTATATGAGCATTTAAATCGCTTTTATAACTTCCAAGGACTTCACGCATACAAAGAAAAGTTCCATCCTCGTTGGGAATCCCGCTATCTAGTTTACCCCAGTTTAACTGCCTTACCAGATGTGGTAGTAGCATTAATTCGTGCAGATTCTGGAGATAGTTTCGCTGAATATAGGCATCGTCTCCTTGATTATTTCAAACCTGAAGCCTAAATGATTTAATGTTAAATTAAACTAATATATCCTTTTTCTTAACTAATGCCTACTGCTGATTTAGTTATTCTCGATCAGGATAGTTATTATTGACAATAAATAAGAGCTAATCCAATCAAACATGGCAAGCATTCTATTCCTAGCAGCCAGTCTACTAATACCAATTTTGGGTTTGGGATTGAAAATAGGGACTGTTTTTCCTAATACTTAATAAATCTCAATAAATACTCAGTAATCCAATTTACTATTATTACGACCCTGCTAGGCTTATCTGTAATAAATGTATTAGTTTATACGCAAATATCAATGAGGAACAAATCATCATTAACTTATCTTCATAGATTTAAACATATTTTAAAAATTTCTTCACTTGTTATTAATTTATTGTTAACCATCAGCAATCACCCTTAGTTAAGGATGTAATTCCCCAAGTAAGTATTCCTTAACACTTAAGAGGCAGTATGGCTTTTTTATCCACCATTTTGAATCGTGTTGTTGCCACTTCAGTCGTAACCGGGGCTGTTGCATTGAGTCCAGTTTTGACAGCAATTGCTCAAGCGGAAACTTTAAACGGCGCTGGAGCAACCTTTCCCGCTCCTCTTTACGAAAAATATGCTCGTGAAGTTAAGAAAAAACACCCCGACTTGAAAGTGAACTATCAAGCAATTGGTAGTGGTGGTGGTATCCGTCAAATCACTGCGGGAACTGTTGACTTTGGTGGTAGTGATGCCGCGATGACAGATGCAGAAATCGCTAAAGTTAAGAATGGTGTGATCTTAGTACCCACTGCTGGTGGCGCTGTTTCAGTTGTGTATAATGTACCTGGTGTCAGCAAACTGAGATTATCTCGTGCCACATTACCAGATATTTTCTCTGGCAAAATTACTAAATGGGATGACGCGAAAATTAAAGCGGATAACCCTGGTGTGAATCTACCAAATCAACCAATTAAATTTGTGGTTCGCGCTGATGGTAGTGGCACAACATTCATTTTTACCAACCATTTAAGTGCTACAAATGGTTATTTCAAGGGCAGAATTGGAGCTAATACCGCTCCTAAATGGACTTTACCTAACGCGCTAAAAGGAAAAGGTAATCCTGGAGTAGCTGCTTTAGTGAAAAGCACTGCTGGATCTATTGGTTATGTTGAATATGACTACGCTACTAAAAACAACCTGAAATCAGCGGAATTGCAAAATAAAAAAGGAGAATTTGTAGCTCCTTCTTTAGCATCTGCTAACGCAGCTTTATCAAATGTAGCTTTCCCTAGTAACTACCGCGTTTTTATTGGCGATCCATCACAAGGTTATCCTATTGTTGGTTTGACTTGGATGATGGTTTACAAGCAATATGCCACTCCTGCTAAAGCTGACGCTGTTAAAAAATGGATTAACTGGGTACTCAAAGACGGTCAACAATACAATGATGACCTCAACTACACTAAAATTCCTAGTGATGTTGCCAACCGCGTGCTACAAACAGTGAATAGCACCGTTAAGTAATTTATTGTCCTTCCTGTGATTGATTTTGGCTTAGGGTTGGTAATTTCGACTCTTGGCCAAAATGCTTTCAATGTAAATATTCCTTCCTATTTATGGACTCAAATTTCTATTAATCATGACTAATTTATTTCAACCACAAGATCATAATTCACTGAATTTTAGTGATGAAAGTTTTGATTTAAAATCTACAAGTGGGATAAATTTCTGGTTTGATCAAGGATTCACATGGCTAGTATATATTTTTGCTGGTATTACTGTAGCCATCCTGTTCGTGATGACTTGGGTAATTTTTCAGCAAGCACAACCGGCTATTAGTCAATTTGGATTCGGCTTTTTATGGGGTCAAGATTGGGATACAGGTAATCAAATTTTTGGGGCATTACCTTACATTTATGGAACTTTGGTAAGTAGTGCGATCGCTATTTTATTAACTATCCCCGTGGGCATATCAATAGCTTTGGTAACAACTGAAGACTTTTTACCAAATTCAGTTAAAATTACCCTAGCTTTTGTGGTCGAATTAATTGCGGCTATTCCCAGTGTAATTATCGGTTTATGGGGAATTTTTGTATTTATTCCCGTCATAGTACCCATCGAAAAGTGGTTAGGTAGCACTTTGGCATTCATACCGCTGTTTAACACACAAGACCCAGCCGGAAACAATATGCTGACAGCGGGAATTATTCTCGCCATTATGATTTTACCGTCAATGGCAGCTATTTCTCGTGATGTATTAATGGTCATTCCCAAAGAGTTGCGTAGCTCATCTATGGCTTTAGGAGGAACTCGTTGGGAAACAGTTTTTCGGGTTTTATTACCAGCCGGATTTTCTGGTATGGTAAGTGCGGCAATGTTGTCTCTTGGTAGGGCTTTAGGGGAAACAATGGCAGTGACAATGGTAATTGGTAACTCTGCCCAAATTAGTTCATCTTTGTTGAATCCAGCATATACAATTCCCGCAATTTTGGCTAATGAATTTGCCGAAGCTGAACCAGGGTTACATATTGGTGCATTAAGTTATTTAGGCTTAATTTTATTTGCCTTAACTCTAGCTGTAAATATTGGTGCTGTTGTATTAGTAAAGTGGGTTGGGAAAAAGAATAGATAACAGGAGTCAGGAGTTAGAAAAGGAAGGAAGGAAGAAAAGGAAGGAAGAAAGAAAGAGTAAACGTCTCTTGATGTATGGCTGTTTTCTTAAATTTTGTCCCTCATTCAAGTACACAACTCTATAAACAATTCACAGTTCAAAATTCACAATCGAAAATTAATATGAATGATTATCCAAATTCAGAAATAGATCAATTCATAGCGGCTGAATTATGTAAGCCTTTAACCACAGCTAGACAAGCATTTACCTATTTAATGAATGGCATTGCCTTTGGTTTGACTGCATTAGCACTGCTGCCATTATTATCAATATTGTGGGAAATCATGTCACGGGGACTTTCTGGCTTTAAGTTAGAAATGTTATCTCATCCATTAATTGAAAATGGGTTTGCTAATGCTATTCTTGGTACTATACTTATGGTAGGTATAGGCGCATTACTCAGTATTCCTGTGGGGGTGATGACAGGAATTTTTTTAGCAGAATTTGGTCAAACCAACCCAGTTACTCAGTATGTTCGGTTTATTACTAGCATCCTGACAGGTGTTCCTTCTATTGTCGTAGGGATATTTGCTTATGGTGTAATTGTTTTATTAACTAAGGGATTTAGTGCCATCGCAGGAAGCTTTGCTCTAGCTGTAATCATGCTACCAGTGATAGTATTGACAACGGAAGAGGCTTTAAAGTTGATTCCCACTCCCCAACGTCTCGCATCTGCCGCTTTGGGAGGAACTCGTTTCCAAACTACTTTTCGTGTAATTGTGAGTGCAGCGATACCAGGAATTACTACGGGTATTTCCTTAGCGATCGCTCGATCTGCTGGTGAAACAGCACCACTAATTTTTACGGCTTTATTCAGTCAAAATTGGTCAGATAGTTTATTAAGTCCTACTGCTTCTTTACCAGTATTGATTTTTAATCTTTATAATAATCCTGACCCAGCAGTAAATCAATTAGTTTGGACTACCTCCATAATTCTCCTGAGTTTAGTTTTGTTTTTCAGCTTATTATCTCGCTTAATCGCTAAGAAAAGTAAGGTCAATTAAAAAAGTTTCTTTCGTACTTTAGTCAATAATGAATAATCTAACGACTGCCATCCAAGTCAAAAATCTTAGCTTTTACTACGGAAACTATAAAGCTATTGAAGGGATATCATTAGATATCTATAAAAACCAAGTTACTGCATTAATTGGTCCTAGTGGTTGTGGTAAATCTACATTCATCAAAACCATTAATCGGATTAGTGAATTAGAAGGAAAAGTCAAAGTTGAAGGTCGGATAGAATTTTTTGGTCAAAATATCTATGATCCTAAAATTAATATCAATCGTCTCCGTCGGGAAATTGGGATGGTATTCCAAAAGCCAAACCCTTTTCCCATGAGTATTTATGAAAATGTTGCTTACGGTGTGAGAATTGCTGGGAGAACTTCAAAAGTAGTCTTAGATGAAATTGTTGAATCTGCTCTCAAAGGTGCGGCTCTGTGGGATGAAGTTAAAGATAAACTTAATCAATCTGCTTTTGGACTTTCTGGAGGACAACAACAACGTCTCTGTATCGCTAGGGCTTTAGCAGTCAAACCCAAGGTTTTATTAATGGATGAACCTTGTTCAGCCCTCGATCCTATCGCTACGATGAAAGTAGAAGAATTAATTCATAAATTGCGAACAGAATTCACAATTGTGATTGTCACCCATAATATGCAGCAAGCAACTCGCGTTTCTGATTTTACTGCCTTTTTTAGTACCGATGAAAGTCGCATTGGTCAAATGGTAGAATTCGGAAATACTGGTCAAATCTTCCGTAACCCCCTAGATACTCGGACTCATGACTATGTTTCTGGACGTTTTGGTTAATAGGATTTTGGATTTTGGATTTGGACTAAAGCGACATGACACACCAAGGTTTAAAATAAACTAGTGTGTGTCCAGGCTATGTACTAAAAAAAATCCAAAATTCCTATGACTCATTCTACAGATATTGCCACCTTAGCTCGATGGATGGCGGCTGATTTTAGTAATCAAGCCCAAGTTTTTGAGAATCCGGCTTTTTTTGCCCATATTCGTGTATGTATGCGTCCCCTTGATTGGGGGGTATTATCAGGGGTAAGTTTGTTTGTGGAACAAGCTTATGACTATATGCTGAATAAACCCTATCGGGTGCGGGTGTTACATCTGACGACTGTAGGGGATAAAATCCATATTGAAAACTATACTGTCAAAGAAGAAAAAGAATTTTACGGTGCTTCCCGTGATTTAACAAGGTTGCAGACTTTAACGAGCGATCGCTTGGAAAGACTTTCTGGTTGTAACATGATTGTAGAGTGGACTGATAACAAATTCAAAGGCACGGTCGAACCCGGAAAAGGCTGCATTGTCATCCGTGACGGGCAAAGAACCTATTTAGATAGTGATTTTGAAATTGATGGTCAAAAGTTTATCAGCCGCGATAGAGGGCGAAATACCGATACAGATGAGCATATTTGGGGTTCTGTAGCAGGGCCATTTTACTTTGTGCGTTGGGGGAATTTTGCCGAGGAAGTGAAATTAAATCCCTAATCTCCAGTGGAGGACAGGCTTTGGGTCTGTCCAGTCCATGGAAAAAATGAATTTAAAAAAAATTTCTCCTAGATAGTGCAAATTGGGAAAAATGGTGCTACTATTAGTAATTGTGGGCGCGGCGACATAGCCAAGTGGTAAGGCAGAGGTCTGCAAAACCTCCATCCCCCGGTTCAAATCCGGGTGTCGCCTTTGATAAAAATCAGCCAAAACCAAGCAATTCCAGGTTTTAGGTAATTATTTAAGGGACGGGTTTAATACTCGTCCCTAATTTTTTGGGGTACTTTTGGCTAGTAAACTGCGGCGTAAGTTAATAGACTATTCTCAATCGTTCAAAAGCTGACTTTACAGCACTTTCCGGTGTTATGAGGTACATATATAGAAGATTCTTATGCAAATCGTCAGGGTGTTGGTACTCATTGCGCTTTGCGTCTGTTCGTAAACTTTGCTCGTTCTAGTTGCTATGTTATTCAATGTGATATTGTTGTCTGAATCAGGATATCCAGGATTTAAGGATGTACAGGATGGTTTGGTTGATAGGTTTTTTGATAATGATTTTTATTGATTGTTTTATGAAGCTATTCGCTAGAAATATCAAATCAAATATCCTATTAATCCTGTAATCCTATAAATCCTGATTCAGACAAAAATTAAACTCAAGATACATTAATTTAAGACCGTGAAATACTATCAACAACATCCTAATGCCTTTCCTCTTCAATATCTCCAGGACTTGTGGGGAGAAATCCAAGCTTGTCCCTACTTTGCTATTAATAACCTCAACCGGGATTTTATTAATACGAAAGGCTTTTCTGTAGTATTTCAGCGTCAGGGTTTAGCCGAAGTTGTCCAAAAATTCCCCTATTTTAAGCCTTATTTAGATTTGGCACTTTTGCCTAATTGTAATGCCTTTTATCTGAATCCTTTACTACTCAAAGCAGGTTCTCGCGTTGACCCGCATATTGATCGGTCTTTGCGTTCCTATTGTAAAACTGTTGAACCTCCCGCATTTGTAAGCGTTCTTTATGTGCGTGTACCAGAGGATATGGAGGGGGGAGAATTGGTGCTAAAATCGCAAAAACGCCAAGTTGGACAAGTTAAACCGCAAACCAATTCTTTAATCTATTTTCAGGGTGATTTAACTCATTCTGTGAATGCAGTGACAACTGTGGGAAATCGCTTAAGTCTTGTGTGTGAACAGTATAGTTTGAGTGAAGATGAACTTGAGGAAATACCCCACTTTACATTAGAATCCAGGGCAAATCAAGGGAATGGGAAAAAAACAAAGAAATGAGACTGAATCCAACTCCTACCAGGAATTTTTCTGAATATACATATCTATGTTCAGCAAGGTAGATGCCGCTTTTCAATAAAAGCACTATACTGTGCTAATGAGTAAACATTGATAGGAACGAAGTATTTATGGGTTGGTTACAAAGAATGTTTGGCTTAGAACAATCGGAAAGCACTCAAGATAATTCTGATGATAATGCTAATAGTAATACACAAACAATACCTCCAGAACGCATGGGATTAAATGGAGAATATGACCAAAGTGGTTTAGCAAAGCGGGTAGCACTAGCATTTGATCAAGATCCTGACCTTGACGATATTGAGAGTCTCTGGGTTGCTCAAACAGGTAGCACTGTGATATTAAAAGGTCAAGTTCCTAGTCAGGATATTCTCAATAAAATGGTTTCTGTCGCTCATGGTGTTGATGGCAGTACAGATATTGATACTACAGAAGTCGATGTGAGTTAAATAATACGGGGAGGTTATTAACCCAATCTAAAATAGCCTGGTTAACTTGTGCTGGTGATTCGTCATGGGGACAATGACCCACATCCTCTAAATATAGCAATTGTAGTTTTTCGTTGTAACGAAGAAATTGATTCGCTAGTTTAGGGGGAACAAAGCGATCTTTTTGTCCCCAGATTAACAGCATGGGAATTGTTAAGTTTGGTAAAATTTTCTTGACACTAGGACTAAAATTAACTCCTGTTGTTGCCTTAAATAAAGCTCTAAAAGCACGAGCAGATCCCCTATCCTGGGGCGGTCCTGCTAAAATATCTGTAAGTTCATCAGTAACGGCTTCAGGATTGGCATAAGCTAAACTAGCCCAACGACGCAGGACGCTGGGACGACGCACAAAATAAAATATCGGTTTTAATATTAATCTGGAAGTAAATATACTTTTAATCCCGCTCACAAGAGGTTGCAAAGCAGTCGGGATCATTTCTTGTTCCAAGGTGGGATCTGGTAAACTCATCATCACTATGCCCTTTACCATGTCAGGATGGGTAGAGGCTGCGACTAGAGAAATCAGTGAACCGATGGAATTACCGACTAAAATAACTGGTTGACGGATAAAGGTTTGCCAAAAATCGTAAACTTGCTCCACCCATAGTTCTATATTGTAGCTAGTTGCGGCTTTTTCTGAAGCACCAAAGCCAATCATGTCTAGGGCATAAACTGGATGAGATTTACCCAAAACCTCTAAATTGTGTCGCCAATGACCAATGGAAGCACCGAAACCGTGAAGTAAAATTAATGGTGTTGTCTTTGCATAATTATTTGCAGGACGAATGTAAGTATAACGGGTTTGCCAACCACGCCACACCCAGTCCCTTTGATTACCAACTCGATACTGCCAATGGATTGCAGTGGTCACTTTTACTAACTTTGTTCCTTGTTTCCTAATATGTTACATTATATTTGATTAAATCCAATGTATACTTAATTTTGTTACTATAATATGAATTAGCTAAACTAAAGATGGATACTTGCTTTTCAATTCTGAGTTATTCTTTTATTTTGCCTTTATCGGCATATTAAACTAAGCTAACTAAATCAAGACCAAGACCAACCCAAATTCTTAACTAAAGAGCTGCCACTAATCATAATGCCTGTGATTGAGAAAAAAAGAACTCGCGATCTGCCCCAAATTAACGAACGGATTCGCTTCCCGAAGATTCGGGTGATTGACACTGATGGCGCACAACTGGGAATCATAACTCCCCAAGAAGCCATACAATTAGCAGAAGAAAAGGAATTAGACCTAGTGCTAATCAGTGACAAAGCCGATCCGCCGGTGTGTCGAATTATGGACTATGGGAAATATAAGTTTGAGCAGGAGAAGAAGGCGCGGGAAGCCCGGAAGAAGCAGCACACGGCTGATGTGAAAGAAGTGAAGATGCGCTATAAAATAGAAGAACATGACTATAATGTGCGCGTCAAGCAAGCCGAACGCTTCCTGAAAGATGGGGATAAAGTTAAGGCTACTGTGATGTTCCGAGGTCGGGAAATTCAACACAGTGACTTGGCAGAAACTTTGCTCAAGCGCATGGCTACAGATTTAGAGCCTTTTGGTGAAGTTCAGCAAGCACCAAAGAAAGAAGGGCGAAATATGATGATGCTGATTTCACCCAAAAAATAATTTTGTCAATAAACTGGTGATGAATGCTGCACAAATTAGGTAATAATATTGCTTAAAATTAATACCAGCGGGATTTTTCCCATTCCCACAGCCTTGATCACTATGTAGATTCTTCTCAATTTATTTCAAAATGATAGTCCTGACGGCTGAGTGGGAAAGATAATACTCAGTTGTTCAGGACTTTTGCTATTGAAAAAATCTTATGAAACAGAAGTCACCGAGTCAGGAGGCTTACCGGGTATTCCTGTAAGAAAACCTTATTCAATATTAAGATGGGAATATTCCTCCGAAAGCGTAAAACTCTCTTCCCTCTTGCTTTATCCTTATCAAAGTATAGTTATTTTTACTTACTTACCTCAGAAAATTAAATGGCATGGAATTAAAAAATCATGGGTTTACTGCCAATAGAGGCATTTTGGCACGACTGCTTCAGTGGGTGAATCTCCGGCCGGAAGAAGTTGAACGCACTTGGATGATGTTTGCCTTTTACACAGTAGTAGCTGTGGGCTTAAGGTGGGCAGAAGATAGCACTGTCGCCCTATTTTTGGATCAATATGGCGCAGGGCAATTACCTTGGATTTATATTGCTAGTGCTGCCTTGGGTGCGGGCTTAGTAGGTTTATTTTCTTGGTTGCAAAGGATTTTCCCTTTACGGTGGGTGATTGTAGCGATTGTACCTTGTATGATCGTCCCTTTATTTTTATTAGTATTATTGCGGTGGGGTATCAGTGTTCCTGCCGTCGCCATGGTGATTATTTTTGTACTCCGATTATGGGTAGATGCTTGTTATGTAGTTAATGATCTGAATACTTCCATAGTTGCTAATCAACTCTTTAATATTCGGGAAATTAAACGGACCTATCCCCTGGTTAGTAGTGGTTTATTAGTAGCGGATGTGATCAGTGGCTTTAGTTTGCCTTGGCTGGTGAAAGTGATGACACTTAATCAGGTGATTATGATCGCCTGTCTGGTGGTTCTCTGTGGTTCAGGAATTTTATTTCTTTTAACTTATAAATATCGCGGCTCTTTTCCCAGTACACCCCAAAGAGATATCCCCGAAGAACAAGGTACTCGTCATCGTCGTTTGCAAGCTCCTCTAAGGCGTTATGTTTGGTATTTATTTATCTTTGTAGCCCTGTTGCAGGTGATGGGCTTATTAATAGATTTTCAATATCTCAGAGAACTCAATGCTAACTTTGGTAATCAAGATTTAGCTAGTTTTTTGGGGTTGTTTGGTGGGATTGTAGGAGTGTGTGAATTATTCACTCAATGGTTTGTTTCTAGCCGCTTAATTGAAAAGATTGGCGTATTTTCTACGGCTGCACTTTTACCAATCACTGTAGGATTTTTATTACCTTCAGCGATCGCTCTTTTAAGTTTCTTTCCTTCTCTCCAAGCTCAAACCGTCTTCTGGGGCTTGGTCAGCCTGAAATTCTGCGATGAACTCCTCCGCTACACCTTTGTTGTTAGTAGTGGACCCATTTTATATCAACCGATTCCTGAAGAAATTCGCAGTTGGATCCAAACCCTATCGGGTGGGACAGCAGAAGCCATCTCCAGTGGTTTAACGGGATTAACAATTTTTGTCACTTTGTGGTTTGTCGAACAATATGTGCCTACATCCTTACAAAAATGGGTGTTTGTGGGAGAAACTGTGATTATCGCCGCCAGTTGTTTAAAAATCGTCTGGGAATTGCGATCGCGCTACGTTGATTTGTTAGTTTTAAGTGCCGAAAGAGGAGAAGTCAGTGCAGCCACCGTTGGTTTACGAGTATTCCAACAAGGGGTAGTCAAAGCCTTAGTAGAAACAGGCAACGAAGCCGATAAAGGTGCTTGTGTCGAACTTTTAGCCCAAATTGATCTCCAGGGAGCAGCCGAGGTTTTAGCCCCTTTACTCGGACAATTGCCACCGGATTTACAGTCTAAAAGCCTAGAAGTAATGCTGTTAGCCGGTGCAAACCCAGCATACTTAAATGCAGTTACTCCCCTATTAGAACAGTCTCCAGAAACATTTGCACCAGAGGTGTTTGCGCTGGCTTTACGTTACGTTTGGTTAGCTAATAACAATCCTGATTTAAGCCTATTAGAAAAGTATCTACACCCCCAACACCATTCCCTAATTCGGGCTACCGCTGCGGCTTTACTCCTGCGTCAGGGAACAACTAGCCAAAGAGTAGCAGCCACAAAAATCTTCCGGGAGATGTTGACTCACCCCCAGGAACAAGAACGGATTAATGCGGTGAAAGCTTTCAGAGAATCCGTAGATTTGCAAGAATTACGAGTACATATCCCCAACTTATTAACAGATAAATCATTGCGGGTGCGTTGTGCTGTCTTAGAAATGATTGCGGCGACTAAATTAGAAGAATACTATCCCACATTATTAGCCGCATTATCCTACAAATCTACCCGGACTACCGCCATCCATTCTTTAGTGAAATTGGAAAACGATGGACTGCATTTGTTATTACAACTAGGGACAAATATTTATAAACCTGATGTGGTGCGAATGCACGCTTGGCGAACTATCGCTCAAATTGGGACTGTAGAAGCACAGGAAAGTTTATGGGTAAATCTGGAAACATCTTGGGGTAGTACCAGGGAATCTATTCTCCGTAGCTTAATTAAAATCAATCAACAGTCAGAAAATCAGAATGTTATCCATCGGTTGGATGAAACTAGAATAGAAGCTTTAATTAAGGAAGAATTGCGATTTCTAGGCGAAATTTATGCTGCCTATATAGACTTGCAAATGATCCATTCTCTAGACAATCATCACAATAATGACAGATTAATGGCTATTGGTGAATTATTGCAAAAATCACTATTAGAAGGAGAAATTGACGTTAAAGATCGATTGCTATTACTCCTAAAATTACTTTATTCTCCCGCTAAGATCCAAGCCGCAGCCTTGAATCTTCAATCTGAATCGGTGGTAAGTTTAGCCAGAGGTTTAGAGATATTAGACCATACAATCAAGTTATCATCTAAATCACTGTTATTGCAGATTTTAGATCGCCGTCCACCCCAGGAAAAACTCCAGCGTCTTATAGAGAATGGGATTGTAGAACGGGAAAAAATTCCGGGAAGTAATGAAAAAGAAGACACTATCATTGCTAATCGTCTGCGGAAGTTGATTAACCTTGGTAATCTGCTTTCTGATTGGTGTTTGGCTTGCTGTTTCCATTTTGCCCAAGCTGCCCATATCCGGATCAGTTCCGATGAAATTTTGGTAACTTTACGTCATCCTACAGGCTTTGTCAGAGAAGCGGCTATATCCTATTTGAGTGTAGTTTCTAGAAGAGTTGTCCAAGAGATTCTTCCCTACTTAAAAACAGATCCACATCCTCTGGTAGCGGCTCAAGTTCAGGAATTGATGAAAAAATGCCAGGAATAAGGGACGATAGCATCAATTGTCAAGCACTTTTGGAGGTATTCAAGGATTCTAAAAAATTCTTAAATTCCCCTTCTGACTTGGTGACTCCTAACTCCTAACGCCCACGAAAAAACTTTTATGGCTTGCGCCACGCTTCGCTATCAGCAAGCCCTAATTATCCGCCGATATTCTGTCTTTTTATTTCTGAGTGTGACAAATAACTATAGCTCATGGGAGCTATTATAACAGTTACCAGGAAGATGAGGATGGAAAGTAATCAAAAAAATCAGACACTATTTATACTTGCAATCCTATTCCCTATTTCCTGTTTTCTGCCATATATAGCAATTACCATTCAAGTGAGGTACAAGAAGTAAGAATTGAACGCAGATAAACGCAAATGAACGCAGATAATTTTGTACCTCGTTAGAGGATGTTTTAAAAGTTTTTAATGTGTAAACAGACCCCTCTGGTAAACCTCTCCTCTACCAGGGGAGAGGCTTTACAGCACTTTGCGGTGTTATGAGGTACATATATAGCGGGCAAGATGCCCGCACTACAAGAGTTTCATAATTCAAGTAAAACCCCCATTCCAGCTAACAAAAGTTTTTCCGCTTCCCTCTCCTCTTAGGAGAGGGTTAGGGAGAGGTAAGGAAGGGGGGAAGGGGGGTTAGGTTTTTAGAGATTATGGGTTTCATATAATACTTTATGGCTAACGCCACGCTATGCCTTCGGCACACTTCGTGAACGCTATCAAACAACCTCTTAGATTAGAAAACGCTATACATCAAAATTGATTACTATCTATGTCTGATCACAAATGGAAATTTTTAAGGCTAATTTTATCTTGGCAAAGTTTGTTTACTGTAATTATTAGTAATAGTTTATTGATTCTTAACTTAGGAAATCAACCCGCGTTCGCTCAAAAGAGACAGGATTGTCGGGTATCATCAAAAGTAGTCCAAGAAAAAGAGAACTTACGGTTATTAGCTTTCAAAGGTAATAAAGATGCGGAAAGTCGCTATCAAAAATTACTAAAACAGCATACACAAGAATTACAAAATTGCCGCAGTCAAACTTGGCCAGAAACTCAAGCTATTTGGTTACGCTTATATCCCTGTGATACTCAGCCAGGAATAATTGATCAAATTATGGATCGAATTGTCAACCAAGGCTATAACCAAGTTTATTTAGAAGTATTTTATGATGGACAGGTACTATTACCAGCCGCAGCTAACCCAACTGTTTGGCCTGCTGTAGTTCGCACTATTGGTGCGGAAAAAGTTGATTTGTTAGCCATAGCCATCAAAAAAGGGCAACAACGGGGGTTAAAAGTCTATGCCTGGATGTTTACTAATAACTTTGGTTATACCTATGCTCAACGGGCAGATAGACAAGATGCGATCGCCCGTAATGGCAAAAATCAAACTAGTTTATCTGTAGTAGAAGATAGCTCCCAAGTCTTCATTGATCCCTACAACACAAAAGCTAAAACCGACTACTACCGCATGGTTCAGCAGGTTGTGCGCCGTCGTCCAGATGGTATTCTCTTCGACTATGTTCGCTATCCCCGCCAGTCTGGAACTGATTCTATTGCTACCAAAGTTCATGACTTATGGTTATTTACCGCTGCTACCCAAGAAGCCTTATTTCACCGCGCCCAAAATTCTAAAGGGTTAGAATTAATTCGTCGGTTTTTAAGTAAGGGATATATTAGCACCGGCGATATCGCGGAAGTTGATAAACGCTATCCTCAAGAAGATGAACCATTATGGGAAGGACGTATTCCCCCAAAAACACAAAAATCTCTGCTTTCCCCTGCAGAAAAACAACGGACTTTGCAATCAGATTTGTGGTTACTCACAGTTGCTCACGCGATGCAAGGGATCTTAGATTTTGTTGCTTTAGCAAGTTATCCAGCAAAACAACAAGGTATTCCGGCGGGAGTAGTATTTTTTCCCGAAGGTAATCAAGCTTTAGGCCAAGGGTATGATTCCCGTTTGCAACCTTGGGATAAGTTTCCTAGTACCTTAGAATGGCATCCCATGTCTTATGCAACTTGTGGTAATGCTAATTGCATTGTGGCACAAGTACGACAGGTTTTGAAGATGGCGCAACCAGGTACACAGGTAATTCCATCCTTAGCTGGGAAGTGGGGAGAATCAATTAATAATCGTCCATCCTTAGAAGCACAAATGCAAGCACTACGTCAATTATCTCCTCAAATTAAGGGTGTCAGCCATTTTGCTTATTCTTGGCAATATCCAGAAGATGATGGTGAACGGAAGTTTTGTCATGCTCGCTAAAGTTAGTATATTCAAATTCACTTAGTTTCCATCCAATTATCTCCTGCATGAATATCAACAACTAAAGGCACAGATAAAGAAACAGCATTTTCCATTACCGACTTTATTTGTGGTTGCAATTCTTCCCACTCTTGGGGAGGAACTTCAAATACTAATTCATCATGAACTTGCAACAACAACCGCGCTTGATAGTTCTTTAAAACTTCATGCAATTGTACCATAGCAATCTTGATAATATCTGCACTAGAACCCTGAATTGGGGCATTAGCAGCAGAACGAAGTAAGCCAGCATCATAAGCCCCTAAATTCTTTAATTTTTGCAAATTAATATCTTCTAATTGGCTACCTTTTAACTGACGTAAACTATTATTAGTAAACTCAAAATAACGTCGTCTCCCCAAAATAGTTTCTACATAACCATAAGCAATCGCTTCTTTTTTCACTTGTTCTAAATATGTAAAAACATGAGCATATCTTTCATTAAATCGCTCAATAAACAATTTCGCATCTGTGGGATTTATTCCCGTTTCTCTGGCAAATTTTTGCGCTCCCATACCATAAATTACCCCAAAATTAATCGTCTTCGCAAATCGCCGTTCTTCTGAAGAAATATCTTCTTTCTCAAAGACTAATTTTGCCGTTACAGTGTGAATATCTTCATTTTGCTGATATGCTTGAATTAACACAGGTTCTTGACTCAAATGCGCCAAAATTCTTAACTCAATTTGTGAGTAATCAGCAGCTACCATTAACCAACCTGATTCTGGTAAAAACGCCTTTCTAATTTGCCGGCTAAAAGCGGTGCGAATGGGGATATTTTGTAAATTTGGGTGAGAAGAAGATAACCTCCCGGTAGAAGTTGCAGTTTGGTTAAAATCAGTATGCAATCTTTGGCTTTTCGGATGTACTAAAGCCGGTAAAGCATCTACATAGGTAGACTTTAATTTTGCTAAAGTCCGATATTCAATAATCGCTTCTACAAATCCAGTATGATCAACTTCTTGGAGTTTTTCTAAAGTGGCTGCGTCTGTAGAATAACCAGTTTGAATCTTCCGAGAATACTTGGTGCTTAAGCCTAATTTTTCAAAAAGAATCTGACTTAATTGTTTAGGAGAACCTAAATTAAATTTTTCTCCAGCAATTTCGATAGCTGTTATTTCTAACTTTGCTAAATCTATTTCTAACTGCTGTGAAAGTTCTTGAAGATAAGCTGAATTAATGCGAACTCCTGTATATTCAACTTCCGCTAAAACTGCTTCTAATGGTTGTTCAACTTCATTCAAAAGTTTATATAAAGCCGGAGTTTCTGCTAACTTTTCCCGTAATTTTGGTACTAAGTTAAATGTGGAATAAACATCCATACCGCAATAATCAGCAACCGCAGGAATACTAATATCAGCGATAGTTTGTCCTTTAGGAACTAAATCTCCATAACTTTTCCCACTTAATCCCAAATATCGCAAAGATAAATCACTTAAATTATGACTACTATCTGGATTAATCAAATAACTCGCTAACATGGTATCAAATACCACTCCAGCTAAATTAATTCCTTGACACCGCAGAATTAACCGATCAAATTTAGCATTTTGTAAAGCTTTGGGATAATCAGCACTTTCCAAAATTGGCCGCAGTGTTGCTAATACTAAATCTCGATTTAAATTATCGCCGTTTTTATGACCAATGGGAATATAAGCAAGTTCATCTGATTGCGTTCCCCAGCAGCAACCAATTCCTACTAAATCTGCATCTCGCGGTTCTAATGCAGTAGTTTCCGTATCCCAAGCAACGGGTATTTCTGAGTTAGTGAATTTTCTTAAAACTTCCACTAATTCGGTTAGTTTAGTTTCTGTATTAATAATCTGCGGTTGAATGATTGAAGCATTCTGTTTTATTTCTTGTGCTGTGTCTTCTGCACTAAAAAACCACAAATCATCTTCTGCTTCTATTGCTTCAGGTACTGGAGTTTCTACAAGTTCTCCACCAAACTTTTGCTGGAGTTCATTGATTTTATCTAAAAATCTTTTAAATTCTAATTTCTCTAAAATCGGAATTAGCAAATTATTATCAAAACCTTTTAATTGACAATCTTCTAAATCAATTTCTAGAGGAACATCACAAACTATCCTAGCTAAATAGCGAGATTTTTCCGCGTCTTCTTTACCAGCAATTAGTTTTTTCTGAATTGCACCTTTAATCTCGTCTATAGCTGCATAAATCTGATCCAGGGAATTATAAGTATTTAAGAGTTGTACGGCTGTTTTTTCACCAATTCCTTTGACTCCGGGAATATTATCTGATTTATCACCACATAAGGCTTTAAAATCAACAACTTGCGTAGGTAATACCCCTAATTTTTCTTTTACCTGTTCGGCTCTAAATTCAGCAATACTATTTGCAGAACGTTTTAATGCTTCTGGAGTAAAATTTAAAACGCTAATTTCTTGATCCGCATCAATGAGTTGAAACAAATCTCGATCACCTGAAAGGATCTTAACTCGATACCCAGCCGCAGCGGCTTTTTGCGCTAATGTTCCCAATACATCATCTGCTTCATAACCAGGTGCAGTGACTATAGGTAGATTTAAACCTTTAAGTAACTCATAGAGATTTTCTAAATCGGGAATAAAGTCTTCTGGTGTTTCTGCACGTCCAGCTTTATAAGTATCATCAGCTTCATGACGGAAAGTAGGTAAAGCTAAATCAAAAGCTACAGCTATTGCTTGTGGCTGTTGTGTGGCTATTACCTCTAACAAACATTTAAGAAAACCAAAACACACACTAGTTGGTATACCAGTGTGTGTGCGAAGTCCCCCATCTCTACTTTTAGCAAAAGCAAAGTAGGAACGAAAAGCGAGGGAGTGTCCATCTACGAGGATGAATGTAGGTGTGTTTATAACTGAAGAAATAAAAGTCAACTGATTAGCCGAGTTAGGGAACTATTCTATTGTAAACAGACACTCCCATAAACTATTAATTAGCAGCTTTGCAAATAGCATTGTTCCGTTGACGACGACGGAAGAAAGCGAGTGTAGCTACTGCACCTAAACCGAGCATTGCACCAGGTTCAGGAGTTTTTCTAGCAACAACTTTGAAATCAGGCCCACTAAAGTCGGCATTAGTTGTTAATTTCAAACCGCTTAATTGAGTTACTCCTAACTGCGCTAGGTTGACTCCCCATGAACCGACTTTTTGACTACCACCACTTTCTGTTGTGGAAATACTGTAGCCAGCATCTGCTTGGTCCTTGCGTAATAATGTTAAAGCATTACCAATTACATTCCCAGCCGCATCTAGAGCTTGAATTCCCAAGTCACTATTTTTACCCCGTTCCCAAAAGAACAGATTATCTAGTCCAGAGTTATCTGCTTGAATCAGACTATCGAAGAATACGTTAATATCAAAGGTACCTTTGTCTTCGGTGTCGATGATATTGTTCAGGTTTTTGTTACCCAAGCTTGCAGCAATGTCAGAACTGTTTGGATCTTCCTTAGCAACCGGACCGGTGGCGTTTAGGCCTTTATCTGTACTAGCAGCACCTGTGTTGCCTCCAGTCCATTTGTCATTCTGAATGATATTAGCACTTTTAACCAAAGAAAAGTTGCTGACTGTTTTGCCATTCTGTGTAATAGATTGCAACCAAGTATCTTGTGTAGCATCAGAGTTTTGTTGGTTAACTTGGGTGGTAAAATTAGCAGCTTGAGCAGAACTAGATACTGCTAATACTGAACTAATCACTAAACCGGCAGGTACTAAGAAGTTTTTGAGTTTCATATCGCTTACCCTTGATCTTCAATTTGATTGAACTGTGGTTTGGTTTTGGTGAACCTTACTTATATATTAATAGATCGAAATTTTATCTTTGTCCATAAGTGAATACACGACTTTACACAATCTTTAAATTTCTTAGCTGTGAGCAAGTTATGTCCAAAATACCCTTTAACCTTTGACTGTCTAGGATTTACAAGGATCTTGACTCAAAATCTATGCTTAGGAAATATATTTTTTATATAAAGATTGCTTGCAGATGTTATGTGTTTATTATCTCTACTAAGCATTTAATGGTTTTATACCATACTATAGGAATCACAAGTGATATTTGCAAAATTTTAAGTAGTGTAGGGTGGGCATTGCCCACCAAAACCCCCATGTCACAACATGAGATAATTTATTTTTTGGTGTTCCCTGACTGCGAATCCTCTCTATAAAATACCAGAGCTTGTTAATCTCTTACTTACAAGAATACTTCTAAGTTGGGGAATTTATGAGCAACCTATCTGATTTCACATCTCTTCACAATCAGTCCACTGATAGCAAAGATATTAAACTCTTAGTTTTAGATATAGATGGGACAATTGCTGGAAATTCCAATACTCTCAGCACTACTGTGAAGAAAGTTATTGCTGCGGTACAAGCCAAAGGAATTCAAGTAGCTATAGCCACAGGAAGGATGTATTGTTCAGCTTTGCGTTTTCATCAGGAAATTGCCTCTACGCTGCCATTGGTAGCTTATCAAGGAGCTTGGATTCAAGATCCAAATACTCACAAAATTCATCGTCATTTCCCAGTTTCTAGGGAAATTTCCCGCCAACTACTAGAATACTTTGAACAGCCACATTTGCGATCGCTCCTCTCAGTCCATTTTTACATTAATGATCAACTTCATGTGCGGGAAATCACCAAAGAAACGGAAAGTTATCAAGAACGCTGTGGTGTGACTGCTATTCCCGTGGGTGATTTACGTCAAGTATTAGATCATGAACCCACTAAAATTTTAGCTTTGTGTGATGACGTAAATTTAATTCAACAGCTTTTGGCTAATTTACGTCGTCAATACAAACCAACAGAGTTATATATGACTACATCAGTCCCTAGCTTCTTAGAAGCAGCTAACAGCTTTGTCAATAAAGGTAATGCTGTCCGCTACCTAGCCGAAGAAATGCTAGGTTTAGAAAGTCATAATGTGATGACTATTGGTGATAATTTCAATGATGTGGAAATGCTCGGTTATGCTGGCATTGGTGTAGCTATGGGGGACGCGCCATCTGAAGTACAAGCGATAGCTGATTGGGTAGCACCCGGTGTAGATGCAGATGGTGCAGCAGTAGCGATGGAAAAATTCTTACTTTCCTAAGATAATTCACACAAATCTTAGTATACACACAAAAAGGACACCGACGACTGGCCGTGTTTCGTCTCGGTGTCCTTTTTGGTTCGCTCCTCACACATATGATAGTTTAGCCAGAGATATTGATTTTGTCAATATATTTTCTAGAAGTTTTTATAAAATTCCTAGTATCTGGTTAAAGTTCTACAGGTGCAACAATCCCCAACTTATCTTCTAACACAGACTTTAAAGCCCACTGAGTCGCTATCAGCAATCCCAATCTAGCTTGAGCTAATTCTGGAGAATGAATCTTCACTTCCCCCCAAATCCGACAATTACTCCAGAATTTCTCAAAAGCTTGACTCAAGTTTCCCCCGATTTTTTCCCAGTTCAGATCACTGCTACTATCAGCACAAACTAAATTATCTACGACTTTGACTAATTGGTAAATCAGAAAACTCTCATCAACATGATTAAGCAAAAGTTTTTGATCACCATTGAGCCAAGGTATCGGTTTGACAGATATAAAACTTTTAATACCTGTTCTAGGAAGTTCAATTAATCCCTCTTGCTGTCCTAGCCGCAATAAAGAGCAACAGCGTGAATGAGCGTATTGAATTTTAAAAATTGTTAATGAATTTGTGAATTGGTGATTAGGAGCATAGGTGATTATTCTCTGTTGTTCACTTTGTTCTGGTCTCCAGTCCCCATTTTCTCTGACAGTGAGACTGTGTAACCAAGCCGCTAAGGTAGAGTCAACGAGTTCTATATGAATCTCACCAGGGGGAACTACTTTGACTCTAAATAAACTATCACTGTGCTGGGATAAATGCCCCGCAATGGCCTGAGCGATTTCCATAGCTGGTGAATTCTGAGATTTTGATATCCCTATGGCCACACTAGAGATATATAAAATTTTCTGATTATATCCTCCTTGATAGAGAGGAACTTTTCTACCTTCTATGCCTGTAATTTTGCTTTTATTAGTAAAAACACTGAAAGAATAAGTTAAATACCCCTTTATTAACTGGTTAATTGCTTTATTTCCCTCAAAAAGTTGCTTATGATACACGTATTGTTTGTAAAAAATTTATGGAGTGCATCATTTTATCCTGTTCCATCTACCTTGAGATAGAAGTTTAGTCTAGGTACATAAAAATGAGAGTAGGATAAAATTTGATGAATAATTTATAAACGATGGGTAAATTTTACTACCCTCGTTGTACAGTAGGAAGTATAAGAAAAAAATAGAGAGCATTTTAGCTTTCTATCTCATTGGAGGGCTGGCGCTGTTAGGCGTTAAGCCTATCCCGTTAACACAAAGACACTCCTTGCACTTTTCTTACCACGTCTTTGTTTTCAGCCAAACGCTCTTTGTTACCTATGCAATCTCAATCCTCCTTTTCCGAAGCTTCACGTCCTTTCCTCACTTGGCAGCGTATTCTTGACTGGGCCCAAGAACACTACCGCTGCCGCACCTTTAGTAAAGATGAGCGCATTCCCGCTAGACCAGGCTTGCTCTATTTAGTCCAAAGAGGTGCTATCCGCATGGTAGGAACTGCCCAAGTCAGTGCTACCGCTAGTCAGTTAACATCTAGACGCATTAACAGAACTCCAGAAGAAGCCTTCTTAGGTTTTGTGGGCGCAGGACAACCTTTTGAAATTGTCGCCCAGTCTCCATTCACACTCCAGTCCTATGCCCACGTTGACCAAACAGCGGTTCTGTGGATGTACTGGCATGATCTAGACAACTGGCCTCACTTCCGTCGTGAAGTTATGGATGCCTTTAGATATCAGCACCAGCGTAAGTTGCTATGGTTGAGTGCTTTGGGACAACGCCGGACAATTGATCGACTCTTAGGGTTTCTCACCTTACTGATTGAGGAGTATGGAGAGCCTTCCATGAGCGAAACCGATCCTGATGTGATTCGTGGTTATTGCTTACCTTTCCCTCTGACTCATGCCCAAATTGGCAGCGCCATTGGTTCAACCCGTGTGACTGTCACTCGTTTAATGGGTAAATTACGTCAACGCGGCTTAATCCTTACTCAAGGAGATAATCTGATTTGCCTACCCGCAGAATCTATCAATAGAGCCAGCTAAAGCGAAGTTACAATCGCTAATAAGCAGCAAGTTGTATAGATGTTGACTGAGAGCTTGCCACTCTCGGACACACCAATGGCAGGTATCAGTGGATTCTGACTAACCCAGATTGGGTAATTAGTTCCTGAGCCTGCTCCTCATTTTCACGAATCTGTTTGACTATCACAAACAGATTTTGGGTAATCGGGTATAAAAGCCTCAATATTCAGATTTTTCTGCTCAGGAGGATATTCATGAGGCGAAATTAATACTTGTTGGTAGGGTTCATATTGGCTAATAATTAGCCTCTGGCATCCTTCCTCTAAATCATGTTTTAATTGAGGACATCAACAAGATTTGACTCGTTTCTGATAGAGAATATATCTCTCTTCTGCCCCTTGTCACCTACTATAAATGTGTTAACTGTGGTCATGTTCAATATCTAGATGAAAATGCCGCAGTTAATATTAAGAATGAGAGGTTAAAAATTTGAAAATTCCACACACTTTTTATTGATTTACTGCTAATAACTGGGAATTCTCTAATCTTGCTAACCACTTTTCTAAATAAATTTGATTGTTTTTTTGCTCAGATAAATCCTGAGTATCTAACGGATAAGGTAAAAGTCCTAAAATTGCGGCGCTAGTTACACAAAACATGGACTTTTGGAAACTCATACAAATTTGCACTCGCAAATCATCTTCCCCGCGAAGACTGCGACGATAAATATTATGTAAATACTCTGGCAGATAATGGCGCATATCCTGCATTAATAATGTGGGAGGAATACCTGCACCACCAATAGGTAAAGGATCTGCGTATAATGCACCATATTGGAATCGAGATAAATCTGGGGGAACTTGATATGCTTGGGCGTTTAAAGACACTGTACCCAAAAAAGGTGTACCTCTAAAAAATACCGCTTCTACATAGGGAATTGCGGTATCTGCAAGGAAGGTTAAACCAACTGATTTGGGAATCAGATCATAGACTTTATCGCCAATTTTGACACTGTATGTAATTGGTGTCATTGCATCTGCAACTAAAGCCAGTTTAATATGTTCTACAACTTGGGGAATTGATTTAATTTGTCCGTTGTCATAGCGATCTGATAAACTCAGAAACATATCAGCCATGACTCGCCAAAATTGACCTAAACCAGTGTAATAAGCCGAGACTCGTAACTGTTCTATTAAGAATTCGGGAAACAGTTCATTTAGTCCCCAAATGAGGGGATTATATTTAAATTTAGCAGCAATAACAGCTTTAGCTCTATCTTGAAATTCTTTGGTATCTAGATATGCGTCCAAACCGCCACCACCATGCCACATCATGGTTTTCATGCAATATTCCGCATATTCAAAATTAATCCGATCATGCCATAAATGACGGAATAATTTAGCAACAGAAATATCGCCATCAAAATATTTAAAGAAGGGAAAAAATACTAAAAATTGATGTTCAGCAATGTAAATGAGATTTTTAGAATAGGCATCTAAAACTACACCATAACTTTTAAGAATACCAACAACTTCTAAAACATTTTCGGGACTATCTTTTAGTAATGCTTCACCAGTTTGTAAGCGTTGAATATATTCAGCTAGGGGGTTGTAAGCGGGATTTTTTTCAGTTGTTATCATGTTAATTCTCCTGGAATTCAAATGTCTAAACTGTGATTTTTGGGATTTTTTTGAAGTTAAAAATCCAATAACTCCCGACTTGCGATTACATGATGATTATTCATTTTTACCATTGTGGTAATTGTGGCTTGGGTATAATTGACTAACCAATTAGGTTGAATCCCAAAAATAACGATAGTTACTGCTAAAATAATTGCAGGTATGCGATCGCTCCAATACACACGGGGTAAGCTAGTAACTTCCGCTGATAAACGCCCAAAGAAGGCACGATTCACGAGAATTAAAAAGTAAACCGCAGTTAAACCATTTCCGAGCATTGCTAACAATGTTTGCACTGGGAAAATTTCAAAACTGCCCCGAAAAACAATAAATTCGGAAATAAATCCCACCATTCCCGGTATACCTGCACTGGCCATGACACCAAAAATCATTAAGCTACCAATCACCGGTAAACCACGTTCTGGGTTGAGTAGTCCCCGAATTACATCTAAATCTCGACTACCAGCTTTTTTGTACACCACTCCCACCAACAGGAATAACATAGCGGATATTAATCCGTGACTAATCATTTGCATAACTGCACCCAAGACGCTGAGGGGTGTGGATGCGGCTGCTGCTAACAAGACATAGCCCATGTGGCCGATAGAACTATAAGCCACCATTTTTTTCATGTCTGTTTGCGCGATCGCACAAGATGCCCCAAACAAGACACTAACTACCGCCCATGTGGCTAACCAAGGTGCTGCATAAGCCCAAGCGTCTGGTAACAAGTTCATGCCAAATCGCAGTAAGCCATAAGTCCCTAATTTTAATAATATCCCAGCTAACAACACAGATATGGGTGTGGAGGCTTCTACGTGGGCATCTGGTAGCCAAGTATGGAAGGGAACGAGGGGAATTTTAATGCCAAAACCGACTAAAATGCCGACAAGCAGTAAAATTTGCGTTGCTAAGGGTAGAGATTGAGCATTTAATGTTGCTAGTCCAAAACTGGGAGAACGACTCAACCAAACCATTCCTAAGAAACTGGCTAAAATGACGATTCCTGAAAAAGCTGTATAAATCAGAAATTTTGTGGCTGCATAACCTCGTTTTTCACCTCCCCAAATCGCAATTAGCAAATATAAGGGTATTAATTCCAACTCATAAAACAGGAAGAATAATAATAAATCCTGTGCTAAAAATGCCCCTGTCACCCCAGCACTTAATAGCAGAATTAGAGAGTAGTAAAATCTCGGACGTTGTTGGGATTCATCGCTGCTATAAATGGCAATACAAGTTAATAATCCATTGAGAATTAATAACGGTAGAGATAAACCATCTATACCTAGATTGTAGTTTAAGCCAATAGCATCTACCCAAGGTATTGATTCAGCAAACTGTTGACCAATTTCTCCGGGGTTAAACTGAATTCCCAGAAAAATACTCCATGCGAAAATAATCACGCTAAAGACGAAAGCGATGATTCGGGATAGTTTACCAGAGATGGTAAAAGGATAGAAACCAATAAAAGCCGCACCAATTAACGGCAGTAAAATCAATGTACTGAGCATAGCAATTAGGGAATAAGGGGGGAATTTTCTTCTTGGTTCTGACTTTTGGGCGCAAGCCCTGCGCCCCTACTACCTAAAAAGGCAATTTATCGAATAAACCCAATGACAAACTAATGGCAAAACCGAGAATGCTAATGACGACAAGAATTGTCAGCATATAGCCTTGGGATTGACCAGAAATACTGTATTTCAAACTTTGTCCGCTAAAAATCGCAGCAAAGCCGATTAAGTTGACTAGACCATCTACCAAAAAGCGATCGCTCCACGCGGATATCCTCGATAACAGCGCCACAGCACTTACAATCGTTAAGCGATAAATGCGGTCTATGTAAAAATCATAGCCTAATAAGTCTTGTATAAGTCTCCAAATCAAAATCCTGGATCTTGACCAAGCTTTGTGAAGATGAATTGTTGCGCCAATAGTTACTCCAGTAACTGTGGAAGCGACTAAAGATCCAACTATATACCAATCTAAGCTTTCCCAACTAGGTAATAAATACCATTGCTGTAGCATTAGAGGTAATAATAGGGTCAGAATAGTTAAAGTCACCATTGGTAATGCCATAGGCCAGGCAACTTCTGGAGCGCGGCGGGTTTTTGGTTGGGGTTGTCCCCAAAAAATTAATCGGAATACCCTAGTTAAATTCAACGCGGTTAAGCCATTAACTAAGATTAAAACCACAATTACCCAAGGGCTAATCTTTACTAAGCCATCAGCCCATGCTAACATTGCCCAAAAACTCCCCAGAGGCAGTAGTGTTACCATACCTGCCGAACCGACTATAAAAGCGGTGGTAGTTGCTGGCATTTTTGACCACAAACCCCCCATTTCTGTTAAGTCTTGGGTTTGGGTGGTATAGATAACTGAACCAGAACTCATGAATAATAAGGCTTTGGCAATGGCATGACTCAGAAGTAACATTAACGCTACTCCACCCTGTTCCAAGCCTACCGCCAAAAATACCAATCCCATGTAAGCACTGGTGGAATGAGAGAGCGCTCGCTTAATATCAATTTGGGCTAAAGATACCAATGTCGCGCCCACTGCGGTCATTACCCCCACTACTACCAAAGTATTCAAGGCAATGGGGGACAAAGATAATAATGGTTGAATCTTGTAAAGGACATAAGCACCGCCACCTACGACTAAAGAGTTTCGCATTACCGAAGCTGGGTTAGGTCCCTCCATAGCCTCATCTAACCACAGGTGCAAGGGAAATTGAGCGCACTTACCCGCAGGACCAGCAATTAAACCTAAACCGAGTAAAGTTGCTGTGACTGGGTTTAAATCAGCCGTTTGCGCCCACTCATACAAATCCGAAAAGTTTAAGCTGCCGGCTAAAGTAGAAAGAGTGACTACAGCCATTAACAGCAATAAGTCCCCTACCCGCTTCGTTAAAAAAGCATCTCGCGCCGCCGTAACTACCAACGGTTGAGCATACCAAAATCCGACAAGTAAATAAGTAGAAAGGGTGAGAACTTCCAGCAAAGCATAGCTGAGAAATAAAGAATCACTAATTGCTAAACCACTCAGAGCAGCTTCAAAAAATCCTACTAGACCAAAAAACCGGGCTAAAGACCAATCTTTTTCCATGTAGCCCAGGGCGTAAATTTGTGCCAACAGACTTAATCCAGTAATTAAAACTGTTGCCCCAACACTGACTACGGAAATTTCTAAAGCAAAAGATAATTGAAAATCAGCAGCTTGAAACCAAGTAATTACTAAATTTTCCTGCTCTCGATTCCAGATATCTTTAAATACTAATAAACTATGGACAAAACCCAAGATGGTAGTCAATAAGTTCAAGTAGGCCGCAGGTCTAGGTCCTGTACGGTGGATGATTCCTATACTCCAAGGCAATGTTAAAATTGCCCCTAGTAAGCTATAAAGAGGTACGAACCAACTTGTTAAAAATAGAAACTCATTCATTTAATATTTTCCTTGACAACATATTCCTGATTCTCTTAAACAGCCTTTAAATAATCATTTGCTCAAAAAACAATATCTTTGAGAAAATCTATGTTTTCTTAACTTTTTTTAGCTCAATCTGCCTAAGCACATTTACTTTAGATTAGCCTATTGTCGAGCAATTAAATATAATTTAACATTTTAGATATTCTAGTAATTGTTGAACAACATTTTTTATTTTTCCACTTTTTTAAAATTTGTTTTTTAAGTACGTTGGTAAAATTTGCAGATTTTTACCCCCTGTTTATGGCAATAGCGAACTGTAAGAAAGATATAGCCAGTAGCTCGTCCATCTCATACATAGCACTCACCGCTCCTCCTTATTAAAGAATTAGCCCAGACTATGAACTATAGTAATTCTCAAAGTGATAAAGAAATTATAAAGCATAAGTTGTCACTCTAGGGATCAGTGAACTTTAGTGTCACAAAAGAGCGCATGAACTTTTGTTAACTTTTTTTAATATATTTTATTACAAACTATTATAGTAATTTATGTTGCCAGGGATGCCAAGGTTTCATAAGCTTAAATGTGGCGGTATTTTGGAATCAGGATGAGCATCCCCGTCCAAAATTTCCACCCATAGTTCTAATTCGATTAATTTTTTAGGAGTTCTGCGATGCCCATTGCAGTTGGAATGATTGAAACTAAAGGCTTTCCCGCAGTAGTAGAAGCTGCTGACGCAATGGTGAAAGCCGCTCGTGTGACTTTAGTAGGATATGAAAAAATTGGTAGCGCTCGCGTTACAGTTATTGTCAGGGGAGATGTTTCTGAAGTACAAGCTTCAGTAGCTGCTGGCGTTGAAGCGGCAAAAAGAGTCAACGGTGGTGAAGTGGTATCTACCCACATCATTGCTCGTCCCCATGAAAACTTAGAATACGTTTTGCCAATTCGTTATACAGAAGCAGTAGAACAGTTCCGCGCTTAGTTTAAATCTGGTACAAGTAAAAATTTAATTTAAGGACAAAAACAAATGTCAATTGCTGTAGGAATGGTAGAAACTCTAGGCTTTCCAGCCGTAGTCGAAGCTGCTGATGCCATGGTAAAAGCTGCTCGTGTTACTTTGGTCGGCTATGAAAAAATCGGTAGTGGTCGGGTAACAGTTATCGTCCGTGGTGACGTTTCTGAAGTTCAAGCTTCCGTAGGTGCTGGAGTAGAATCAGTTAAGCGCGTCAACGGTGGACAAGTGCTATCTACCCACATCATTGCTCGTCCTCACGAAAACTTGGAATATGTCCTCCCCATTCGTTATACCGAAGATGTAGAACAATTCCGGGAAGGTGTTAACACAATTCGCCCTTTCGGTAGAAGACCATAATTAATAATGCAAATTGCCAGAGTTCGTGGCACGGTAACTAGCACCCAAAAAGATCCCAGTCTGCGGGGTGTGAAACTACTAATGTTGCAATTAATAGATGAAAATGGCAATCTCCTGCCAGTATACGAGGTAGCAGCCGATAACAGTGTAGGGGCAGGAGTGGATGAGTGGGTACTTATCAGTCGTGGTAGCGCGGCTCGTCAAGTCCCAGGTAATGAACAACGACCGTTAGACGCAGCAGTAGTGGCAATTATAGACACCATTTACGTTGAAGATCGTGTAATTTACAGCAAAAAAGACCAGTATAGATAGTCACCCCTGACGGGGAATTCAAAATTAAAAATTCAAAATTCAAAAAGAAGAAATCAATTTTGAAATTTAAGATTTGAAATTTGAATTGGAGCGTAGCCACTGACTATTAAGAAAAAGCTTATGGAGGAATCTCGCAATGGTAGTCCGCAGCACGGCGGCACCCCCAACCCCGTGGTCAAGGAGTTTAGCAGAACCAAACATTCATGAAACTGCATTTGTCCACTCTTCTTGTAACCTCATTGGTGATGTCAATATAGGTGCAAATGTAATCATTGCACCGGGGACTGCGATTAGAGCAGATGAAGGTACACCTTTTAGTGTTGGTGAAAATACCAATATTCAGGATGGTGTCGTCATTCATGGGTTGGAGCAAGGCCGAGTCATTGGTGACGATGGCAAGGAATACTCAGTATGGGTTGGGAAAAGTGCCTCCATTACCCACATGGCACTGATTCATGGACCTGCTTACGTTGGCGATAGTTGTTTTATTGGCTTTCGTTCTACGGTATTTAATGCCAAGGTTGGTCCAGGCTGCATTGTCATGATGCACGCCTTAATTCAAGATGTAGAAATTCCACCGGGTAAATACGTAGCTTCTGGATCAATAATTACTACCCAGCAGCAAGCGGATAGATTGCCAGATGTCCAAGTGCAGGATCAAGAATTTGCTCACCATGTAGTAGGGATAAATCAGGCTTTACGGGCTGGTTATCACTGTGCTGCGGATAGCAAGTGTATTGCGCCCATTCGGGATGAACTAAATCTTTCCGTGGCTAAATCTTATACAAGTATTGAAGTTGAAGAGTTAGATAGGAGTAGTGACGTTGTGAGCTATAGCTTAGGTACAGAAACAGTAGATCAATTACGTTATCTACTAGAGCAAGGATTTAAAATTGGTACAGAACACGTAGACCAAAGACGTTTTCGGACAGGTTCTTGGCAAAGTTGTCAAGCCATTGAAACTCGGTCTTTAGGTGAAGCTGTTTCTGCTGTAGAATCTTGTTTAAGAGATCACAGCGGCGAATATGTGCGTCTATTTGGTATTGATAACGGCAGAAGACGAGTATTAGAAACTATTGTTCAACGTCCTGAAGGTGTTGTTGCTGGTACATCTAGCTTTAAAGCCCCTGTTGCTGCATCTGCTGGCAGTTACAACGGCAATGGCAACGGTAACGGAAGTGCTGTTGGTAGTGCCAAACTAAGTGCGGAAACTGTAGATCAAATCCGGCAACTTTTGGCTGGTGGTTTCAAAATTGGTACAGAACACGTAGATGAGCGCCGTTTCCGTACAGGGTCTTGGGATACCTGTCAACCAATTGAATCTAATTCGACTCAAGCAGTTGTGTCTGCTTTGGAAGAGTGTATAGAATCCCATCAAGGCGAGTATGTACGTTTAATTGGGATTGACACCAAGGCTAAACGCCGCGTATTGGAAGCAATTATCCAAAGACCAAACGGACAAGTAGTATCTTCTGGTAGCACCAAATCATTTACCAGTACAAGTTCTGGAACTGCAACCGCAACTGCGACAGCTACCAGCACCCGTTTAAGTAGCGAAATAGTAGATCAATTACGCCAACTGTTGTCCAGTGGGGCAAAAATTGCGGTTGAACACGTAGATCAACGCCGCTTCCGCACAGGGACTTGGGCAGTTGCGGGTCAAATTCAGGCTACATCTGACAGAGAAGCGATCGCTGCTTTAGAAGGATATGTTTCTGAATATCCAGGCGAATATGTGCGTTTAGTTGGGACTGACCCCAAAGCCAAACGCCGCGTATTAGAAGCAATTATTCAACGTCCATAAAGAGGCAGGGAGCAGGGAGTATGAGAGAAATTTTCTTTGTTCTTTATTATTCTGACTCCTGACTGGGCGCAGGACCTGCGCCCCTACCTCCTGATACATCGTCCATTTCCGGCTTCCGAGGTAATAAATTCCATGTCTGTATCGCTGCTACGCCTGGGCGATAGATTTGATGCTCATATTCATGGCGACGTGATTATTCATCCCAGCGCGGTGTTAGCTCCTGGGGTAATTCTCCAAGCGGCTAATAACAGTACAATTGTGATTGGTGCTGGGGTCTGTCTGGGTATGGGGTCAATTCTCCAAGTAAGTGAGGGTATTCTAGAAATAGAAGCAGGAGCAAACCTGGGAGCCGGTTTCTTGATGGTTGGTGAAGGCAAAATTGGGGCTAATGCTTGTATTGGTGCAGCGACAACGGTTTTTAACTGTTCCGTAGCACCAGGTCAGGTTATTCCCTCTGGTTCAATTTTGGGAGATAATAGTCGGCAGATTGTTGAACCGTCAGCGGTACAACCACAATCTACTAATTCTCAACCAAAGAAACCAGCGGAATCAGCGGAAAAACTTGAATCTCCTGATTCTCAACCAGAGAAACCAGAGGAACAGGAAAAATTTATTTCCTCAACTCAACTCTCGGTTGCGGCTTTTCTGGAGTTTAAACACCAATCTACGCCTGTATCTCCACCTTCACCTACACCGAAAAGCCAGTCTCCACCAGAGTCAGAAACGGCTGCGGTTAGTGATTCTACGTCGGTTGAAACTCCGCTCCCAGAGTCTACAGAAACTACCTCTGGGGACTTAGAACCCAGTGAGTCTGATTTGGAAACTCACAATATTTTTGGCACGCAAATTTATGGACAAGGTAGCATAAATAGGCTGCTGAGTACATTGTTTCCCCATAGGCAATCTTTGGGTAACGAAAACCCTGACAATTCTTCAGGTTAAGTGTTAAGTATGAAGTGTGAACTTAAGTCCATATTGAAATGCTAGTTTTCATTCTTCTATGATTGAAGACCCTATATGAACCTTATCCTGGAAAATTTAAATGGAAACATATAATCAACACGCTTTGAGTACGATTCACGCAGCAAGTCGCCGTGATAGCCTCAAAGATACTGCTTTGGGTATGGTATCAACCCTCAGTTTCCCCGCTATAGTTGGCACGGCTGACATGATGTTAAAGTCGGCTGGAGTCCACTTAGTTGGTTATGAAAAAATTGGTAGTGGTCATTGTACAGCAATTGTCCGAGGTGGCATTGCTGATGTGCGCTTGGCTGTGGAAGCTGGTGTGCAAACGGCTGAACAGTTTGGCCAGTTGGTTTCTAGTTTGGTGATTGCGCGTCCTTATCCTAATTTAGATATAATTCTACCTATTAACCGTCTGACTCGATTTATGGGAGATGGTGGTGGATACAGCCGTTTGAGTAATCAAGCTATTGGTTTGGTGGAAACTCGCGGATTTCCCGCTATGGTTGGGGCTTGTGATGCTATGCTTAAAGCTGCTGATGTGCAATTAGCATCCTATGAAAAGATTGGTGCTGGTTTGTGTACGGCAATTATTCGCGGTTCGGTGGCTAATGTGGCGGTAGCTGTGGAAGCGGGGATGTTTGAAGCGGAACGCATTGGTGAGTTAAATGCAGTTATGGTGATTCCTCGGCCATTAGATGAGTTGGAAGAAACTTTACCTGTGGCTAGTTGCTGGATGGAAGAACGTCAACCAGTTAATATACCTATTAATATTAAAGATAAAATAACAGATGTGGAAGCGATAGAGTTGCCTGATTTGGCGAAACTGCCTGTGAGAATTAAGGAAGAAATTTGGAATGATGAATAATATCGCTGGGAATAGGGACTTGATAGTATTTCCGTAGTATTTCAGGAGAAAACCATCATGTCTTTGACAGTGAAAGAATTAGAAGAAATACAGGAATCCCAGCGATTAGAAATCACGGCTACACAGACGAAACCCACCTGCGTGGGTTATAAAATATTTAGTCCGCGTAGGCTGACTTTGCTTGTGTTGTAGCGTACTGGAGGCATCTTTCTAATGGGCGAATATTTTGAAGATTGGGAATTTAAGATAAAATAAATTCAATCTCTAAACTTGGGTTTAAATTATGATAACTACACTCATTGAACGAGAAGCAGAACCAGTTTTAATTAGTGACTTAACCTGGAGAGAATTTAAAGCTGTTGAACAGCTAATTGAGCGTCCAGGGTTAAGGTTATCCTTTTTAGATGGAGTGTTGGAGATTCGGAAAATGCCAGGAAAAAAACACGAAACTATCAAAGAATGTATTGGTGCTTTACTAGAAATTTATTTAGAATTTTTGGAATTAGATTTTACTCCTACTGGTTCTGTTACCCTAGAAAGTGAATTTAAAAAGGTCAAAAAAGAAGGTGATAAATCTTATGAATTGGGAGCAAATAGAAAACGCCCTGATTTAGTAATTGAGGTGGTTGTTAGTAGTGGAGGAATTGACAAACTGGAAGCATACAAACGGTTACAAATTCCTGAATTTTGGTTTTGGATTAATGATGAATTATTATTTTATAGTTTAGGAAGTGAGGGATATGAAGCTGTTAGTAAATCACAACTTTTACCTAATTTAGATGTGGCTTTATTAATGAGTTGTATAAATATAGAAAATCATGCTCAAGCATTGCGGGAATTTCGAGCAGGGATAAAAATTATAGGATAGGAGAGAAATTGTAGAAACTTCTACTCAAGGTTATACTTTTGCTAACTTTATTTTAATCTATAAATTTAAAGTCTTATCCTCTATTTTATCGTTATAAATTACGTGCAACATAATTACGAATCAATTTAGAACCTGCTTGAAGACAAATTACAGCATCGTTAATTTCTCCTAATTCTAAACAACAACGCGCTCTCGCTATATATGTTAATGCTAATGAAGTAATATATTTATCTGTTAAACTGATGATATTTTCTTGCAGTGAATCTTCTCAGTTCTTCTTCTGTTTGCAGATAGTAACAACTATCACTTCCCGCGTAGCTAACAGATAAACGAGCATTACCCGCAGCAGCAGCTTCAGGAAGATTCATCCCTATTTTTACTGAACCAATACCATTGATAGTTACTTTAGCTTGGCTGGTGAGTTTGGTCTGTGCCATGACTATTCCGACAGTGGCAGCAAAAACTGTGAGGGTGACAGTTACAAAAGTTAGTAATTTGGTTTTGTTCTTCATTTTCATGGTGTATTTTTAGCAATGCCTGTATTCCATTGCGTAAATACCAGTTTAGCGGCTTTTATAAGGTAAATTTTTAACTTGGCTGGAGTAATCCCACCCATATTCTTCACCCCTAACTATCAAAAAAGACTCCTCCGCGGAAAAACTGGGTATTGCCAATTTAATTAAATCAACCTAACAATGAAGGGAAAATTGCCAAAAAGCTGTTAGTTAATAACTAATGACTTTTTAGCAAACATGATTTTAATTGCAGATTGATTGAGATGAATATAGCTAATTTTCCGTGGCTGACGACGATTATTTTATTCCCCATAGCCGCGTCACTACTACTGCCTATCATCCCAGATAAAGACGGCAAAACGGTGCGCTGGTATTCCCTTTTCGTCGGGTTGATAGATTTCGCGCTGATTGTTTACGTTTTTTGTACTGGGTACGATTTCTCTAATCCCGATTTGCAACTGGTGGAAAGTTATCCCTGGGTTCCCCAATTGGGTTTGAATTGGTCTTTAGGGGTTGATGGCTTGTCCATGCCTCTGGTTCTCTTGACTGGATTCATTACTACCCTAGCGATTTTAGCAGCTTGGCCTGTCACACTCAAGCCGAAATTATTTTTCTTCTTGATTTTGGCTATGTATGGCGGTCAAATTGCCGTTTTTGCTGTCCAGGATATGCTGTTATTCTTCCTGGTCTGGGAACTGGAACTTGTGCCGATATACTTCCTGTTGTCAATTTGGGGAGGTAAAAAGCGCCAATATGCAGCGACCAAGTTTATTTTATACACTGCTGGTGGGTCGCTGTTTATTTTGCTGTCTTCCTTGACAATGGGATTTTATGGCGATACTGTGACTTTCGATATGCGATCGCTCGCCTTGAAAGACTACGCCCTCAATTTACAACTTTTACTATACGCTGGTTTCCTGATTGCCTACGCTGTTAAGTTGCCGATCATTCCCCTCCATACATGGCTACCAGATGCCCACGGTGAGGCTACAGCGCCCGTGCATATGTTACTAGCAGGGATTTTGCTGAAAATGGGTGGTTATGCCTTAATTCGCATGAATGCCCAAATGCTGCCCGATGCCCACGCTTATGTTGCCCCCGCGTTAGTGGTTTTGGGGGTAGTAAATATCATCTACGCTGCTTTAACGTCCTTTGCCCAGAGGAACTTAAAACGGAAAATTGCCTACTCTTCAATTTCTCACATGGGCTTTGTGCTGATTGGTATTGCCTCTTTCACCGATTTGGGTTTAAGTGGGGCAGTTTTACAAATGGTTTCTCACGGATTAATTGGGGCAAGTTTGTTCTTTTTAGTCGGTGCAACTTACGACCGCACACACACCTTGATGTTAGATGAAATGGGTGGTGTTGGCAAGAAGATGCAGAAGATTTTCGCTATGTTCACAACTTGTTCTATGGCATCTTTAGCATTACCAGGAATGAGCGGTTTTGTCGCTGAATTAATGGTATTTGTAGGCTTTGCAACTAGCGATGCTTATAACCCAACATTCAAAGTAATTGTCATTTTCTTAATGGCTGTTGGTGTAATTTTAACACCAATTTATTTACTGTCAATGTTGCGAGAAATTTTCTACGGACAAGAAAATGAAGAGTTAGTTTCTCACCAAAATTTGATAGATGCTGAACCCCGTGAAGTCTTTATCATTGCTTGTTTGTTGATACCTATTATTGGGATTGGTTTCTATCCGAAGTTGCTAACGCAAATGTACGACGCTACAACTGTACAATTGACGGCAAGATTGCGTGATTCTGTCCCAACTTTAGCAGCAGGTAAAGCAGTGCAAAATGTTTCTTTAAGTGCGCCGGTAATTGGTAATTAATTCTTAATTCCAGCTATGATTTATAATGAGGGTGGGTTTGATACCTGCCCTTTTTTATTTCTGTTAATTTATCTTTTGCAAATTGTACAAAATTATGGTATGATTATTGAGTAAGATAAATAAGTAATACATGATGATGAAGGTCACAATTACTTTAGAAGAAGACATTCTCAAATTTATTGATCAACAAGCAAAAGGTAATCGTAGTGCCTATATTAATGCACTATTAGCAGAACAAAGACGCAAAATTTTAGAAGCAGAAATAATTGCTGCACTCCAAGAAGATGCCAAAGATTTAGAATATCAAAATGAGATTTCTGCTTGGGATAATGTAGCGGGAGATGGTATTAATGCCAGAGAGTAATTTAACTTATAAACGGTGTGAAATTCGCTGGGTAAATCTTGATCCAACTGTGGGAGCAGAAGCACAAAAAATCCGTGCTTGTTTAATAGTTCAAAATGATATTATCAATCAATATGGATTATTAACTATTGTGATGCCATTTCGACCAGGAAGTAAACAAGCTCCCTATATTGTCAATGTTAAAGCAACAGCAACTAATGGATTAGATAAAGATCGTTTTATTGATGTTGCTCAAATTCGTGCTGTAGATTATCGTCGCGTTTTGGGGCTTGTGGGGATTTTAGAAGCTGAATATTGGCAAGAAATTCGTATTGCTTTGGATGTGGTTTTGGGTTTTGGATGATATACTTGTAATATGGCAATGTAATTAAATCTGGTAGTTGATGTCACTTAACTTATAATCCAAGAGGATGAAACAATAAATGAATATACAGCTACAATTGAAACCAGAAATAGAAGCTCGTCTTATTACCCAAGCTAATAAACAAGGTTTATCAATTGAATCTTATCTTGAATCTTTGATTGAAGATAGTTTGAAAAATCAAGAGGAAAACCCTTTTTCTCAAGTAACAACTGAGGAAAATTGGAAAACAGCACTAATGAGTTTAATCAATAGTCCTGCTTTTGCTTTAGCACCACCACTTTCAGATGCAGCTATTAGTCGAGATAGTATCTATACCAGAGAAGATGAAATGTTATGAAATATCTGGTAGATACTAATATTTTACTGCGTTTAGTACAAAAAAATAGTTCCATGCACCTTGATACTCAAAGAGCAATTTTAACGCTCAAAAAACAAGGTGATTTTTTATGTATTATCCCACAAAATATAATTGAATTTTGGGCTGTTGCTACAAGACCTCTTGATAAAAATGGCTTAGGTTTATCTATCACTCAAGCTGAAGAAGAAAGCGAAAAACTTAAAAAGATATTTATATTGGAATTGGATACACCACAAATTTTTACTGAGTGGGAATCACTTGTTATTAAATATCAAGTGATGGGAAAACAGGTACATGATGCACGTTTAGCTGCGGCTATGGTAGCTCATAATATTACACATTTATTAACATTTAATGTTGATGATTTTAAACGGTTTTCGGATATTGTAGTTGTTGATCTACGTAGTCTTGTTTAATCATATTAGAAGAGCGATTCCTGCGGAGTGCTTCGCTATCGCACTCCCTCAACTTCCCCAAACAGATATAATTATATCAATTTGTGATATTCTAGAACATAGAATCAACAAAGTTAAATCAACATAATAAAATATTGATAATGGTTTTGTGGTTAATTTGGTAGTTAATGGAAAACCTTACCTGTACAAATAAATCAAATCAGGAGAAGATTATGATCCATCAATCTGTTACTAAAGGTAGTAATCTTTATGCACAAGATCATAACTTGTGGTTAGAAAAAACTGCTTATTTATTAAAGAGTAAAAATTTTTCAGAATTAGAATTAGAAAATTTAATTGAAGAAATTGAAAGTATGGGAAGAAGTGATAAAAATTCTTTAAGAAGTAATCTTAGAGTGCTGATTATGCACCTTCTTAAATACAAATTCCAACCCCAAAACCGCTCTAATAGCTGGCTATATACAATCTATGAACATCGTCAAAGATTGCAAGAAGCATTTTTAGATAGTCCTAGTTTAAAAAGCTATTATATCGAAGTTTTTGATAATTGTTACCAACACGCTCGCAAAGAAGCAGCGATTGAAACTGGACTTCCTCTGTCTATTTTTCCTCAAGATTGTCCTTTTTCTGTTGATGAAATCTTAGATGCTGATTTCTTCCCCGTTTAATTATAATTAGTGTTTTGTTTTGGATGATCGCATCCCATCGCCCAAATATCACTTTTTACCTCACGCAAAGCCGCAAAGGAAGATAGGAAAGCGATCGCACTCCCTCAACTCCCCAAACAGCTATTCCTAGATCGCGCTAGTTCCCTCCGGGACGCAATGCGTTCGCTATCGCACCCACATCCCTACAAAACATTTGACAAAAATTGACAATATTTGCCATAATTAAAGAATCAGAAATATTAAAGACTTATTAGCTATGACTACAGTAAATATTTCTCTTCCCGATTCCATGCGGGACTTTATCAATGAACAGGTTGCAAAATGTGGCTACAGTACCACAAGCGAATATATTCGACATTTGATTCGTC